>NZ_AQXX01000085.1 GCF_000376785.1 Hahella ganghwensis DSM 17046 | reverse complement strand
AAACCAGATCCGGCCTTGGGCGCTGGGTCGTTCCAACTGGTTGTTTGCCGG
Source organism: Hahella ganghwensis DSM 17046 (assembly GCF_000376785.1). Taxonomy (GTDB): domain Bacteria; phylum Pseudomonadota; class Gammaproteobacteria; order Pseudomonadales; family Oleiphilaceae; genus Hahella; species Hahella ganghwensis. Next base: position 43,655 of record NZ_AQXX01000085.1, on the reverse strand, counting down.
ATCGCTGCGCAGTGGTCAGCGGGCAGCGGCAGTAATGAGTCTGATCCAATCGGCCAAACTGAACGGACATGATCCCTATGCTTATCTGAAAGATGTACTGGCGCGTCTGCCGACGCAGAAGAACAGTGCCATTGCTGAATTACTGCCTCACAACTGGAGCGGTCCGGTCAACCTGTGATAGCCGGACGCTTACGCCTGTGAGGCTGGAAAGCTTAATGACCAGCAATTGGCGCGTATTAAGCAAGAATACCTGGGTGAGGAGGTGGCGGATGGCGTCTAACCAAGATAGAACGATCCTGGACACGTTGAGGTCTGCATTGCGCAGCCCTCAGACAATTCAAAATGAATGCCTAGCCAATGGTTTGGATCGTTTCAAACTGAGGCAGGTAATGCGCCAGGCGGAAGAACGGAACCAAGAGAGGAGGCAGGTAGAAATTGCCGAAAACCGCAGTAAAGCGCTTTTCAGCTCGAAAATAGATGAATTGGAGGATTTGTCCCGTATTTTTGAAGACTGAAACCGCACTCATGCGGTTTTCGTCATTCCCTTTCATTGAGTGGGCGGGGTTTCGTGCGGTTTTCGGCACTTTCCCGCTCAGTTTTCATGGCGCAGCAGATGTTAGGCAATGAGATTGGTTCATCTGGCACCACGACATAGTTATAGCGGCTCCGCTCTTCAGGGGAGGCTGCATCATATTCAGCCTTGGTAACCAGAAATCTGGAAAAATATCTTTCGGCCATGCGGGACTTAATCCGGTGTGTTGATAAAGGGTAACAGATACCCCTGTACAAAATTATTGGCATGTAACGACGAGTTTGAAAGGAGTCGCTCACATTCGGCGATGAGATTGTGTCCTGACAGTTGTGATTCGGAAAGCTTGGACAATAACGCCCTAGCATCATCGATCAGGATCGCTAACTTAGCATAGGTCAGGGCGTGAGATGCTCCTGCTACTGCGGCTCTGGTTGCAATATTTTCCGGATGTACACTAACTCGAATACATTGATAACTTGGGTAGTGATTTGAAAACCATTCCGCTGCAACCAACAGTTGTCCGTGCTCTTCTTTCGTTAAAGCATTTTTAGCTTTCTTCCTACTTTTGGCCTCTATTACAAGTCCAACATTTCCAGGTAAGAGCCACAGTATATCTGGGCCTTCACCGTTACTATCGTGCCTTTCAGAGGATAGGCCTATCATGGATGCCAAGTCTGCCAACGCCTGTTCAAATTGGTTCGCTGTGGCGTTTTCATTGAGGCTAGTTACCGTGTTTTCGAATGATTGTAATACCCCTCTTCGTAATCTATAGCTACCTAGCATTTCAACAATAGCTCCAGCCTGGCCATTGGGGATTGGCAGTGGTCGATATGGAGGTAAAACTTTAGGCCGAACAAGGTTTCGGTTATGAGCATAAGCTTGACGTTGAAGGTCTTCAGCTCTTTCAGGGTGGCCCCATTTGTCTGCTACTCTTGCTGCTAATTGCTCTAACCAGCCACAGGTCTGCGGATCAATATTTTCTGCTGCTATGGTTTTTTCTATTTTTGCAATAGCTTGCTCGTGATAGCCGTCTGACCACAAGTTGAAAGCTTTCCTTTCTCCAGCGGCTTGCATAAATCCACTTTTATCTTGAGAGGTTTCATCAACTAATTCGGCCAGTGTCTCTGCGTGGTATTCAATCCACCCTTGATCCCGGTTGTAGCTTCTAAGCATTGTCTGAGCTAGATCATTTAAATCAGTGACCTCTTTACTAATTTCTGCTCCCATTTCTAGCTGAGCACGTGTTGCATTAGTGAGGAATTTAAAATTAGCATTTTTGGCTATCCAACCTGCTAAATCCGATCCGGCGAGCAAAACTACACAGTGATCGCCAGCACCTCTGGCGCCTCTTCCAATTCCTTGTTCAATTCTTTGAGCAAGCATTCTGGTTATAGTAACGCCACCGTATAAAGAGCTCGCTCTGAATAGCTCATAATTCGATGTTCCAGATGGCAATCCACTCATAACAAGAAGACGGCAAGAATTACCTGGTAGGTCAATTCCATCATATCCATTTGCAAATATTACAGGGCCATACGAGGTTCCATTTTGTAAGGCTGCGACCAGTGACTCAACGTTTTGTGAACCTTTTGCTACTTGGCCTACTTGACTCCATTGGGATGCAGAGTGATCTGAAGATACGAGCACTACGGAGCCTCGTTGGTTTGAGGATGTCCACTGTAAAAGCTGGAACACATTTTGGGTACTAAACTCAAAAGGCATGAGATCAGGTATCAAAACCATTCTTTCACTAATACCTGCAAGTGAACGAGAGGTTAGCGGTTTTGCCACCATATTAGCGTCAGCATCAAACATTCGGATAATATCGCTATCGTCGGCAATAGTTGCGGACATATATATTCGTCTAGGAGCTTCTGAAAAAGTTGGGAATAAACTTACTAGAGGGAGTATCGGCGTGATTGTGAATGATTTTCTGCTGATGAGTGCGTGGCAGAGGTGTAAGTTATCCCTCAGTAGTGGCCAGACTAGACCATATGCTTCTGCATTTGCTCTAAGTAGCTCCCTGACTGAATCCAGCTTTTCGTGCCAAGCCCAATAAGGAACCTCCAATACTGAATATTCGAGGCCTGAAACTACATCATCAAAGGTGCCTAATCTATCGGTATCCTTAAATGCTTTTCGGAATAAGTCAGCTAGGTTTTGGTATGTCTCTCGGCTTTCACTCGCATTTACTTCAAGCGTAAATGACTCTCGGACTACCGAAAATGCTGCATGAGCATCGTCAAGAATGACGGCTCCGACTCTTTGTGGGTTAGGATCTCCACGTAATCCGAATTTGCTCCTTCCATTGAATAGTGCTTTATAAGTTCCAACCATAATTGCACTGGAGTTTACAAAATCATCATTCAATGGTTGTCCCCGTTCATAAGGCACTGCGTGAATACCTAGCGCTCTGGCTTTCTCCAGGGTTTGATTTACAAGCTGCACAGTTGGAGCTAAATAGAGGACAGGCTCTGATGTTTCGTTTAGGGTCGATTGCGCCATTAACAGGCCAACTAAGGTTTTTCCGCCTCCTGTGTGCAGCTTAATAACGACGTCTCGTTCAGTACGGCGATCAAACCAAGAATTTAATACTTCTGCCTGGCTAGTGTAGAGGTCATTAATGCCTGGCGGTTTAGGGAGGCGGCGGAATATCTCTAACGGCTCTATCGCCTTCGTTTTCTTCTTCTGTGTTCTCAGCTTGTTGAAATCAACCACTGCCTGTATGCCCTAATTATCTGATTTTGAAGTGCGAGATGGTCTTACCTCATTGCTATCACTGTGTTGGCCATCTGTATTTTGGGAAGCAGGCTAACCCCCTGCTTCCTATTGAGCCTGCTTAAATTGAGTAATTTCTACGTCCTGGCCATCGGGAAATTTAGCGTGGATTTCGAGTTTTCCTCCCAACGCTTCCACGTAGGAAGCCAACGTGCTGACCATTGTATCTGGGCGCTTTTCGATTTGAGAAACATTGGGCTGAGCAATTCCAAGTACTCGCGCTACAAGTGCTTGGCTGCGGCCACGTAGCTTGCGAGTTTCTGCCAGTGACATTTCTGCGACTATGCCGACGGCCTTTGCTCGTGCGGCAGCCTGTACCTCAGGATTCATTTTCTTGCGCAGTTCGCTTAAAGGCTTTGCCATTTCATTTCTCCTAGACCTACTTGAGGCCTTCGCTTTTTAAGTGATCCGCAAACTCTGCTTCAGCTAGCGGAACCATCTGTTTGTAAAACTGTTTATCTTTCGATCCATCTTTTCGACCACCGCATAGAAGAACAGCGCGTCGTTTGGGGTCAAAGGCATAGAAAACTCTATATGGTTTTCCTGCGTGCTGAATGACCAGCTCCTTAAGGTTTTTAACCTTCTTTGTGCCTTTTATCGTATCTGCCTGAGGGCGGCCAAGGTTAGGGCCTTTGATCTCCAGAACATCAACCATTGCTTGAACGTCAATTTGTTCCGCATCAGTTAGATCTAGAAACCAGCCCTCATATTCATCTGTGACTAATATTTCCCACGTCATGTATTGTCCCTGCTTTCTTCAAAATATACTCTACAGCTTATATATCGTCAAGCGTATTATTTGGCTGGATGGGAGAGAGTTTGACACGCCTAGCCAGTAAAGCTAATCGGGTGGTTAGAGGCTGTAAAGGCTATCGTTATGTAAGGGGTATGTAGATGATGTAACCCCAGTGTAACCCCGGAAAAATTAGCGTTTCGCGCTTAGGTGGGAGAAGTGCGGCGGGGATTGGTTGGGGTTACGTCTTTTTGAACCCCAGCGGGAGGCGTCAGAAACTGCGGGAAACGCCTAACATACTGATTTTAAAGGTGAAAATGGTGGGCCTTCCCAGACTTGAACTGGGGACCTGCCGATTATGAGTCGGGTGCTCTAACCAACTGAGCTAAAGGCCCATTTTCACTTTTTTGACCCTGGCCTATTGATTATGAGTCGGGTGCTCTAACCAACTGAGCTAAGGGCCCAATTTCACTTTAACCTAGCCGGAAATCAGGGTGATATCTGGTTAGGTCTTTAAAGAGGGCGCCAATTATACTCAGAGAGTACGCTTGGCGCCAGTGCTTATTACTGTTCGTCGATAAAGCTGCGCAGGTGATCTGAGCGGCTTGGGTGACGAAGTTTCCGCAGTGCTTTGGCTTCGATCTGACGGATACGCTCCCGGGTGACGTCGAACTGCTTGCCGACTTCTTCCAGAGTGTGGTCCGTGTTCATTTCGATACCGAAACGCATGCGCAGTACTTTCGCTTCTCTTGCTGTCAGGCCGGCAAGGACGCGACGGGTCGCTTCTCTCAGGCCTTCGGAAGTGGCTGTGTCGATCGGAGACTCTGCATGAGAATCTTCGATGAAATCACCCAGATGCGAATCTTCATCGTCCCCGATCGGGGTTTCCATGGAGATCGGCTCTTTTGCAATTTTCAGGACTTTGCGAACCTTGTCTTCCGGCATGTCCATTTTCTTCGCCAGTTCTTCTGGTGTGGCCTCGCGGCCCATTTCCTGAAGCATTTGGCGAGAAATACGATTGAGCTTGTTGATGGTCTCAATCATATGGACCGGAATACGAATCGTTCTGGCCTGGTCTGCAATTGATCGGGTGATGGCCTGACGTATCCACCAGGTTGCATAGGTCGAGAATTTATAACCACGACGATATTCGAACTTGTCGACGGCTTTCATCAGACCAATGTTACCTTCCTGAATCAGATCCAGGAACTGCAAACCGCGGTTGGTATACTTCTTCGCAATGGAGATAACCAGACGCAGGTTTGCTTCCACCATTTCTTTCTTGGCGCGACGAGCTTTTGCTTCGCCAATAGAAATACGACGGTGAATTTCCTTGATGTCTGAAACGGGCAGGCCCACTTCATTTTCTATCGCCAGAACTCGACGCTGCAGACGGGTAATCTCGTCTTCACGGGCCGTCAGCATTTGTGCCCAGCCGTCCCCGCCTTTTGCCTGCGACTTCACCCAATCCGGGTTGGTTTCGTTGCCGGGGAAGGTCTTGATGAAATTCTTCCGGGGCATTTGGCACTCACGGGTACAGATCCGCATGATTTGTCTTTCGTAAGCACGAATGATGTCATTGGTGTTGCGGATTGTATTAACCATTTCATCAAACTGCTTTTGAGCCAGTTTGAATGGTGCAAAGACTTCGCTGAGAAGCTCAAACGCTGTCTGGGTAACGCTGCTGTCTCTGCCGTATTTGGCAATGCAGTCTTCTACCGAGAAGTAAGCTTGGGCTAACGCATTAAAACGCTCTCGGGCGAGCTCGGGATCCGGGCCGCTTTCAGTTTCGTCATCAGAATCATCCGAGTCACTTTCTTCGTCCTCGTCTTCATCATCCGAATCTTTTTCGCCTTTGGGCTTGTCTTTCGCGTCTTTGTCTTCTTTCGCCTTGGGGGCGACCACTGCTTCCTCTTCTTCATCCTCTTCATCGTCGGCCACTGCAGCAGTGGCAGCCTGAGGGATGCTGGCATCGTCAACTGGATCGAGGAAGCCGGTAATAATGTCGCTTAAACGCCCGCCATCTTCGCCTTGTGTGGCGTCGTAGGCAGTCAAAACGTTAGGAATGGTACCTGGAAAGTAAACCATTGCCGCCATGACGTCGCGAAGACCTTCTTCGATACGTTTGGCAATCTGGATCTCACCTTCACGGGTCAGCAGCTCTACAGTCCCCATTTCGCGCATGTACATGCGAACCGGGTCAGTGGTGCGGCCTACATCATTTTCGACAGATGCAAGCGCTGCAGCTGCTTCGGCAGCGGCAGTCTCATCAGTTGCTGAATCGCCATCGGTGATCAGCAGGGTATCCGCATCAGGAGCTTCTTCCGAGACCAGAATCCCCATGTCATTGATCATGCGGATAATGTCTTCAACCTGGTCAGGATCGGCAATATCTTCTGGGAGATGGTCGTTTACTTCTGCGTATGTAAGGTAACCTTGTTCCTTGCCTCGGGCGATAAGCTCTTTCAAACGGGATTTTCGGGAATTGCCTGACATAGTCACCCTATAAATTCGGTGGCTTAATGGGGAAAAATCAAACAGCCATTATAGCTTGTAAGCTAATTTTGCGCTAGAAATCCAATGTGGAGTTGATTAAAAAATTTTCAAGGTCTCACGCATTATTTTTTCTTTCGTGCGGTCATGGTCTGTTTCTCCTTTGTAAGTGTTTGAAGTTGCGTCAGTAACGCTTTGTCTGTCGGGTTTTCTCGCAATGCCTGATGCAGTCTCTCGAAAGTGATTTCGAAGTGCTTCCGTTTTAGCATACGAAGAGAGTCCCGGGCCTCTGCCTGAAGTTTTTCAACTTCAAATATGTGCTCAATTGCACCGAAAAGGTTCTTAAAACGCTGTCTTTGGCGGGGATCAGTCGCTAACTGGTATAAAAGATCCTGTTGCGTACGAATTTTGTTGTCCAATATCCACTGCAGGAAAAGTCGGAGCGGTGCCATGTCATTTTCGAGCAGTTCAAGGTCGATTGTTTCCGCTACCTCTTCGGCCCAGGCCGGTGCCGAGTACAAGCCCAGGCAAATACGGGCGGCTGTACGATTGGGAACCGGGAGCGGTTCCTCCACAATAATTGGCTGTCGTTCAAAGTCCCGTCGTTTTCCGTTTTTACGGCCTTTCCAGTCCTTGCGGTCCTGCCAGCGGGGGGAGCGGGTAAGTTCACGCAGCCGGGAAAAAAGAGCATCCTTGAGTATTGGGGCCTGGATATTCTGAAAGGCATCTCGGGCCGACTGGTTCAAAACGCCTTTATCTTCGGCAACCTGTAGATTAAGTCCACGACTTAAAGCAGTAAAAAAGTACTCGGAGAGCGGCGAGGCGTTATTGATTCTGTCGCGAAAAGTTTCGCCGCCTTCCTTCCGGATAAGAGTGTCTGGATCTTCGCCCTCGGGCAGGATCAAGAAAGACACTTTGTGGCCGTCGCGAAACAGTGGCAGGAGATTGCGAAGGGCTTTATCCGCTGCATTCAGTCCAGCTTTATCCCCATCAAAGCAGAACACGATATCCGGGCAAGTAGAGAGTAAATGACTGAGGTTTTCTTCATTGGTGGCGGTACCCATGGCCGCCACGGCGTTGGAAATTCCGAATTGCGCCAGTGAAATGACGTCCAGATAGCCCTCTACAACAATGAGTTGGTCCAGTTGTCTGGCTTGTTTGCGCGCTTCCCACAGACCATATAACTGTTTGCTCTTATGGAAAATTGGGTTTTCAGGACTGTTGATATACTTGCTGCGATCCTGTCCCAGGGTGCGTCCGCCAAAAGCGACAACCCGGCCTCTGGTGTCCCGGATGGGGAACATCAGGCGGTTTTGGAAAAGTTCGTAGCGTCGGCCATCCTTTTCGCCAATCAGGCGAACTTCCTGTAAGGATTTTTGTTGTCCAGGAGAGGAGTTATCCTGCAGGAAGGTTCTTTCCGGTGGAGCGAATCCGATCCCGTAAAGCTCTATCATTTCTCTGGAAAGACCACGATTTTTCAGGTAGTTGATGGCGACGTCCCTTTGGGGGTGTTTTCGCAGAGCATCCTGAAAAGCTTCGGAGGCAAAGTGTGACGCGTCGTATAAAGGCTTGAAACGGCTAACCGCCTGCTGGGCAATGGGGTCTCTTGGAATTTCGAGTCCGTACCGTCTGGCAAGTGATTCAACGGCTTCATTGAAGCTCATATGGTCCTGGTTTTTGAGAAAGTCTATGGCATCGCCATGGGCGCCACAGCCATAGCAGTGGTAATGTGCGGGGGAGGCTTCGTTGTATACGTGGAAAGAGGGGGTCTTCTCATCGTGAAACGGGCAGCAACCTTGATAAGTGGCACCACTTTTCTTTAGCTGAACCCTCTCGCCAACCAGTGTGGCAAGGTCAATCCGTGAAACCAGATCTTCAACAAAGTTTTGAGGAATGAGGCCGGATGACATCTGGGAATGGTTACCTTCACAGCATGTGGTGGATTAAATCTGCTGAAATCTCGGAAGTTCCCGCCAAGATTAGCACAGGTTGCAGGAGTTACTATTTTTTCGTGAAAGCGAGTCTTGGTGGAAAGCGCGCCGGCGGATTGATGTCCACTGGCGCGAATATCGAAATGCGGTATTAACCAGCCAATGCGGCTTTGACCATTTGGCTGATAGCGCCCATGTCGGCGCGGCCCTGTACCTGAGGTTTTACCAGGCCCATGACTTTCCCCATATCCTGCATGCTACCTGCGCCTGAATCTGCGATTGCTTTTTCAATAATCGCTTTGAGCTCGTCTTCAGATAGGGCTTCAGGAAGGAATTCGGCAATAACGTCCAGTTCGTTCTGTTCTACAGCGACCAAGTCATCACGGCCAGCATCTTTGAATTGCGTGATCGAATCCTTGCGCTGTTTGCTCATCTTATCGAGAATCGCCAGGATGCGCGCATCATCGACTTCGATTCGCTCATCTACTTCCACGCGCTTGACTTCCGCCAGGATTAGGCGAATGGCGCTAAGACGTTCCTTTTCTTTGTTCCGCATGGCGGACTTCATAGACTCTGTGATCTGGTCTTTCAGAGACATGGCGTTACCCGTCAATCATCATGGTGGTAGGAATAGTGTTTCTGGTAGGCATATGCCGGAAGGAGAGGGCAGTTGCCGCTGGAATTCCAGAAACAGCAATAGCCCAAAGTCGGTCACCACAAAATGTGCTGACCCTTTCGGGCTATTGAAGTCTTTTTTTAAAAAAAGAATTAGCGCTTAGTACAGGCGCTCAAAGCGACGCTGTTCACGCTGAACTTTCTTGGCGTGGCGCTTAACAGCTGCAGCCAGCTTGCGCTTACGCTCTGCAGTCGGTTTTTCGTAGAACTCGCGACGACGTACTTCTGACAGAATACCGGCTTTTTCGCATGAGCGCTTGAAGCGGCGCAATGCAACGTCAAATGGCTCGTTCTCTTTAATTTTTACCGAAGGCATCTAATCTGCTCTCTCTTGGTTACTCTGGTTAAAGCCCCGCTGCGTTGAAGCTTGTGGCCTGAATCTAAATGAATGTTCTTAACCAAACAGACCAAATTCTAGTCTTTGGTCAAAAATAAAATTGGTTAATTTGTATCAATACAAACAAGGGCGCGCATTGTAATCCCTTTACAAGGCACTTGTAAAGGTAGATTACCACATAATCGGTCGTAATTTGATCTTTTATTCCCTTAATAACCGTATGCAACCTTGGCAAGAGGAGGTGTCGGCCTTAAACTGCGGGGCTTTATTTTTCACTTCAAACAATTGGGTTTTCAGATTAAAGAGGCTGGGGAAGGAACTGATGCTGGTATTGGGTATTGAAACCTCATGTGATGAGACAGGAATAGCGCTCTATGAGAGTGATGAGGGCCTGTTGGGGCATGAATTATATAGCCAGATCAAGTTACACGCGGATTATGGCGGTGTCGTGCCTGAGCTGGCGTCCCGGGATCATGTCCGTAAAGTGATACCTCTCATCGAGTCTCTGCTGCATCGCTGTCAGCGAGGCTTATATGATCTGGATGCTATTGCTTATACCGCGGGGCCTGGTTTAGTCGGTGCTTTAATGGTTGGCGGTGCGATTGCCAGCTCTCTGGCCTACGGATTAGGTGTTCCTGCAATTGGTGTGCACCATATGGAAGGCCACCTGCTGGCACCTATGTTAGAAGATAATCCTCCTGAGTTTCCTTTTGTCGCCCTTCTGGTTTCAGGTGGCCATACCCAGCTAGTTCGGGTGGACGGCATAGGTCAGTATGCGCTTTTGGGAGAGTCCGTCGATGACGCGGCAGGAGAAGCCTTTGATAAGGTGGCTAAGATGCTGGGCCTCGATTATCCCGGTGGGCCCCAGGTGGCTAAGCTTGCTGAAAAAGGAAGTACGAACCGTTTTACATTCCCGCGTCCAATGACTGATCGCCCCGGTCTCGATTTCAGCTTTAGTGGTTTAAAAACTTTTACATTGAATACGTTGCAGGATGCTGACTCGAAAGGTGAACTGGATGAACAGTGTCGGGCGGATATTGCTGCCTGTTTCCAGGAGGCGGTGGTCGATACCATGGCGATTAAGTGCCGTCGGGCCTTAAAAGAGACTGGGCTGAAACGCCTTATTATGGCCGGTGGTGTCAGTGCCAATCGCTCTTTGCGGGAAAAACTTGCTGATATGGCAATCAGGGAAAAGGCGCAGGTTTTTTATGCGAGGCCAGAATTCTGTACTGATAACGGTGCAATGATTGCCTATGCAGGACATTGTCGTTTGGTTGCAGGGCAGCAGGCCGAGCTTTCTGTTGTTGCCCGTCCACGCTGGCCACTCACTGAGTTAGCAGCAGTTTAGTTTCTGCGTGTTTTTTGGGAAATGATCGCTAAGGGCTTTATAGCGAGCGCTCATTTCCCTTGGCGAGATTAATAATGTTCTCCCGGTGTCGGATCAGTATGAAGAGTGCTAACGACATGAACAACGCGGAATATTCAGGGTTGAATGCCCAGGCAATCCAGGGAGCCAGCAGCGCGGATGTCAGCGAGGCTATCGATGACACCCGTTTCCAATAAATAATCGCCCCCCACACCAGAGCCAATATCACCGTTGTTTGCCAGGCGAGTACCAAGCCACAGCCCAGGACAGTTGCAACCCCCTTGCCGCCTTTGAAATGGTGAAATACCGGCAGCATGTGCCCCATGATCGCCGCGACAGCGACGACCCCTTGTTCGTAGGGAGATAATGACAGCCAAATGGTAATGAAGATTGCGATCGCACCTTTGGCGGCGTCCCAGAGCAGGGTGAGTGCAGCGGGAAGCCAGCCTCCAAGTCTGTATATATTGGTGGCCCCAGGGTTACCCGAGCCGGAATTGGTCGGATCCGGGAGGCGGAAGATGCGGCAAACCCAGAATGCTCCCATGACAGATCCCAGAAGGTAGCCTGCAGTTGTGCAGATAATCAGTTCTAAAGGTTGATCCGGCATGAGTTGTGAGTCTGGTGAAAAGTCGGTAACTGGTTGAAATATGTCTAAGTCTGCCTTTATGCGAAAAGGAATGCCAGCGATGAAAGCTGAGACCTGTTCAGTGTAAGGAAAATGGCAGACGCTTTAACCTTGCCTGGAAAGCTGAGAGATGGTTGGATTATTGGCCATTACCGACAAAAGGTTTGACAGTCGGGTGCCGTCCTCCTATAAGGAGACCCTGATAACTCCCTGGTGTCTTGCCGGACTCAATCAGTTCTCTAGCTGTCTGGAAGGCCAGGGGAGAGATAAAGGTGAAGAAGGTTGTGAACAAGTCGAATCAGATGCCTGACAATGGGCTTGCCCCGGATAAAATTACTATCGAATCCCTCCAGATAGATACCGTGATTGGGGTGTATCATTTTGAGAAAACCTATCCCCAGAGGCTATTTCTTGATCTGGAACTTGAGTGGGATATCAAAGCGGCGGCCCAATCCGATGATTTAGCCGATACGCTTAATTATGCTGCAGTCTGTCAGAGATTGCGCGACTTTGCGGCAGAAACTCAGTACCAGCTGCTGGAAGTATTGCTCGAAAAGATGGCAGAGTTATTACATCAGGAATTTGGTATCGCCTGGATGCGTCTACATATCCGAAAACCCAGTGCTGTGGCGGAGGCTGCATCGGTGGGAGTTAAAATCGAGAGGAGTTATTGAGACGTGAGCAAGGTGTTGGTCGGCATCGGAAGTAATATTGACCCGCAAAAGAACTTGTTAGCGGCATTTGAGTCTTTGAGTTCTGAGTTTGATGGGCTGCGGTTATCACCGGTCTATCGATGCCGGGCAGTAGGTTTTGATGGTGACGATTTCTATAATCTTGTGGCCTCCTTTGAAACCCAATTGGATGTGGGGCAGTTGCAGCAGGCTCTCAAGGGGATTGAAGCCAGTACAGGAAGAACAGGAAAGGAAAGTAAATGGTCAGGCCGTACACTCGATATCGATATTCTGACCTACGACGATAAAGTGGGAATTATCGATGGTGTTGAGTTGCCCAGGGATGAGATCGTCAAGCATGCATATGTGTTAAAGCCATTGGCAGATTTGTCGCCAGAAGGGGTTCATCCGGAGTTGAAGGTGAGCTATCAGGTATTGTGGGATGAATTTAGCGGTGACAAGTTTTTAGAGCCCGTTACCTTTCAATGGAGAGGACAATGCTGGTAGAGATTGCTGCCTTGAAAATGGAAAGAAAAAAGGGTCGATATTTATCGACCCTTTTTTATGTCTGACTACTGGTTGGCTTGTTTAAAGCGGTTGACCAAGTCAGCGGTTGATGCGTCAACCTGAGCGCTGTCTGACTCTTCACCTTTTAGCAAAGGCAAAATACTGTCGCTCAACTGTTTTCCGAGTTCTACACCCCACTGATCGAAAGAGTTCAGGTCCCAAATGACGCCTTGGACAAACACTTTTTGCTCGTAGAGAGCAATCAGGGCGCCAACAGTTCTGGCATTCACCTGATCCATCAGGATCGTGTTGCTGGGACGATTGCCAGGGATGACTTTGTGTGGAGCGAGTTCCTCAGCTTTTTCCTCTGACATGCCGGAAGCCATTAGTTCGGCTTTGGCCTGTTCGAAAGATTTACCGCACATGAGTGCCTGGCTTTGGGCGAAGCAATTCGACGTCAGCATGGCATGGTGTTCACCAATGGCGTGATGGGTTTTCAGAGGCAAAATGAAGTCTGCCGGAGTCCATCTTGTGCCCTGATGAAGCAATTGATGGTAGGCATGCTGGCCATTGGTTCCTGCACCACCCCAGATTATTGGGCCGGTGCCGTAATCGACCTGATGCCCACCCCGGTTAATGCTTTTACCGTTACTTTCCATGTCGACCTGTTGCAGGTGGGCCGGAAGATTTTCCAGGCTCTGGTCATACGGCAGGATAACGTGGCTGTGTGCGCCCAGAAAATTGTGGTACCACACGCCAAGTAGCCCCAGAATAACCGGCATATTGGCTTCCAGAGGGGCTGTCCTGAAGTGATTATCCAAGTCCTCTGCGCCAGCCAGTAGCTCACGGAAGTTGGCCATTCCTACCTGAAGTGCGATAGGCAGGCCAATGGCTGACCATAGAGAATAGCGTCCGCCAACCCAGTCCCACATGGGGAAGATATTGTCTGCGTCGATTCCAAATTCGGTAGCCAGATTGATGTTGCTGGATACGGCAACAAAATGGCGCGCTATATTGTCCGCGTCACCACCTGTGGAGAGGTACCACTCTTTGGCGGAAAGCGCGTTAGCCAGGGTTTCCTGAGTTTTAAATGATTTGGACTGGACGATAAACAGGGTGGTTTCAGGATTTAGTGATTCCACACAATAGGCAAGATCAGCACCATCCACATTGGAGACAAAGTGGCTTCGTATGTTGTCCACCCAGAAAGGACGCAAGGCTTCTATTGCGACCCTGGGGCCAAGATAGGAGCCGCCGATACCCACGCTGACGACGTCAGTGATAGGTTTTCCAGAGTAGCCCAGCCACTGGCCTGATTGCACTTGGTTAACAAACCCTTCCATTTTGGTAAGCGCTGCGCTGATGTCTTCCCTGATATTTTTGCCGTCAACGATCAGGGGAGCGGTGTCTGTGCTGCGCAGGGCGGTGTGCAGGACCTGCCGGCCTTCTGTATGGTTAATGGCAGCGCCGGAGAACATGTCCTGAATGGCTTGCTTCAGGCCGGAGGCTTCCGCCAGAGCCTTAAGCCTTACCAGGGTTTCTGTATTGACCCGGTTCTTTGAGTAATCCAGGTAAAGGCCTGCCGCTTCCATGGATAGATGGCTAACTCTGTTCGGGTCATTGCTGAACAGATCGACAATAGTGGTGCTTTCTATATCCTTCCGATGGTCGATCAGTGCCTGCCAGGCCGCCGTAACACCGGGGTTGGTTGTTTGTGGTGCAGAATCCATAAAGCTGTTCCCGCTCGTTCGATAAATAGTTGAAATTACAACGTAATACTGATGTTATCAATGAGCCGGGTGTTGCCGAGATAGGCCGCCGCCAATACAGTGATTTCTTTATCGTCGGCAGTGGCCGGGCGCAATGTGTCACTGGCAACGATGTTGTAGTAATCCGGACGGAAGCCTGCCTCAGTCAGCTTTGCCCTGGCTTCAGTTTCCAGGAGGGCAAAGTCATCATTCACCGGCTTGCTTGAGAAAGAGTTTTTCAGCTTATCAGTAGTCTGCTGCAAAGTCTGGTAGAGGATAGTCGCAGTCTTGCGCTGGTTCGCATCGAGATATCCGTTTCTTGAACTCATGGCCAGACCATCATCTTCGCGTATGGTGGGGTGTCCTTCAACAGTAACCGGCATGTGCAGGTCTTGGACCATTTTGCGTATAACAGCCAGTTGCTGGAAGTCTTTCTGGCCGAATACGGCAACATCAGGCTGAACCATATTGAAGAGTATGGAGACCACCGTGGTCACGCCGTCAAAATGGCCAGGGCGGCTGGCACCGCAATGATCTTCGGTCAGGTTGGGAACAACGACTTTGGTGTGTTCCTCCAGTCCGCCTGTATAGATTTGACTGGTTTGTGGCAGAAACAGAGCGTGGTTGCCTGCCTGGACCAGCTTTTCCTTGTCTGCCACCAGTGTGCGCGGATACTTCTCCAGGTCTTCATTGGCGCCAAACTGGAGGGGATTAACGTAGACTGACGTCACTACGTAATCGCACAAATGCAGTGCCCTGTTGACCAGCGCAATATGGCCGTCATGCAGATTGCCCATGGTGGGAACGAAGCCGATGCGCTTGCCCTGTGATTTTTGCTGTCGGATGGTTGCCCGAAGCTCTTTCTCGCGTTGTATGGTAATCATAGGTTGAAGCAATTCTCCTCAGCAGGAAAGCTACCATTCTTGACGGCTTTCACGTAATTCTCCAGAGCTTCCTGAATGGAGCCGGCTTCTTCCATAAAGTTTCTGACAAAGCGTGGACGGCGATGTAAGCCCAAACCCAACATATCATGAAGAACCAATACCTGTCCGTCGGTATCTGGTCCAGCCCCGATCCCGATAACGGGGACGGGGACAGCCTTGGTCAGTTCAGTTGCAAGACGGGAGGGAACGCATTCCAGCAGCAGAATATCGGCTCCGGCATGAACCAGGGCCTGAGCGTCTTCGATGATCTGTTGCTGGGCTGACTCATCTTTACCCTGTACCTTAAAGCCGCCGAACTTGTTTACCGCCTGAGGGGTCAGACCCATGTGTACGCAGACGGGGATACCTTGCCGGGAAAGTGCGGTGGTAGCATCACATAGCCAGGCGCCGCCCTCCATTTTGACCATGTGAGCGCCTGCCTGCATCAGCACTTTGGCATTTTCCATGGTTTGTTCCGGAGTTCCGTAAGACATGAACGGCATATCGGCAATAATCAATGAGCCTTGATTACCACGTTTTACAGCGGTCGTGTGGTAAGCCATATCGGTAATACTGACTGGGAGGGTGCTGTCATGTCCCTGCAGGACCATGCCCAGAGAATCTCCTACCAGAATTGCTTCAACACCAGCACCGCTGACAGCGTTTGCGAAGGTGGCATCATAAGCGGTCAGAACCGCAAATTTCTCTGATGCGTGTTTGAGCTTTTGTAACGTGCTTAGGGTAACGGCCATACACTCTATCCACCTTTGTTGTGGGCCATAGACTAAATGTAATCGATTGGACAATAAAGTCCCGCTTTTGATAGTGCGAATCCGTATTTGATTATCGGACTTCTGCGGGAGGCTTCAGGTCTCCGTCGTATTACAGTGGTGTCATACCTTCCTGGGTCAGCGTATCGCTTATTTCCGCCAGGGAACCAAGGCCCGGGATGTGACAGTCCGGGCAGAGTTCGAGTAACGGAAACACCACAAAGTTACGTTCATGCAGGGCGTAATGGGGGACGACTAGCCTTTGGCTGCGAATGACTTCCGTACCGTAGAGCAGCAAATCCAGGTCCAGAGTTCGGGAGCTCCAGCGTTGGCCGTTTCGTTCTCTTCCCTGCTGGGTTTCGATAGTTTGCAGCTCATCAAGGAGTGATTCGGCCTTCAGTTGCGTCCTGATGTGGGCGACCCCGTTAACATACTGAGGTTGGTCCAAGCCGCCCAAAGGGACGGTACTGTATAGACGGGAAACGGCCTGCAGGGCCATGGCGGGGTGTTGCCTGATTGCCTCAATTGCCTGATTTAACTGCAGTTCCGGTTGGTTCTGGTTGCTGCCCATGCCTATATAGCAATCGACCACGGGCCCAGACTGATGGGGAACATTAACGCTCATGCACATTCCAAAATAGTTATTATAAGGGGCGGTCAGCTGGGTTTGTTATGGTGGCGACGACGGCGTCTTGGGCGACGCTTGCCTTCACCTTGTCCCTGCCCCTGTTGTAGTTTCTGGCGAGTGTTTGCATCGCCTTCCTGGAAATCGGTCCACCATTTGCCCAAGCCTTGCAGATCTTCGCCGCTGGCTTCCCGCAGAAGGACGAAGTCATAGGATGCGCGGAATCGTGGATGCTCCACTATCGCTTGGGCGCTTTTACCTCTGCGGCGCGGCAGTCTCAGCTGTAATTCCCAGATTTCTTTCATGGGCTGGCTGAAACGCTTGGGTAATGCCGTATGTTTAACCTGCGCATCAATGACCTTTTGACTGGCTTTGTGCATGGCAGGTATCGGTGGAATGCCGTCATCCAGACAACGCTGAAATTCCAGCTGAGTTGCAGGCCATAACAAGGCTGCATAGAGAAATGCAGGCGTTACTGGCTTATCGGCATTAACCCGCTTGTCGGTGTTAATAAGAGCCTGCTCGACCAGCTTTTGTGCGTGCGGATGGCCATCATTGATTAGTTGATCGGTGGAAGGGAACAGAAACTTGAACAGATTCAGTTCTCTCAGAATGTTAAAGGTCGCCTCTGCCTTTCCAGAGAGAAATAGTTTTAATACTTCTTCAAATAGACGGGCTGACGGAATGTTCAGCAGGAGTGGGCCAAGCTCGGAAATTGGCGCAGCTGTTTTTTCCTCGATTGTAAAGTCCAGCTTAGCCGCAAATCTGGCGGCTCGCAGCATTCTTACCGGGTCTTCACGATATCGGGTGGCTGGATCGCCTATCAGGCGCAGTAAACGGTTGCGCAGGTCTTCCATTCCATTGGCGTAATCGTAGATACCAAAGTCTTTGACGCCATAGTAAAGCGCGTTGACTGTAAAATCGCGGCGTAGGGCATCTTCTTCCTGATTGCCGTACACATTATCCCTGAGGATCTGCCCGGAATCGCTGGTTGCAGCCCGATGAGTATCGTCTTCAGCTTTTTGATGACTGGCCCGAAAGGTGGCTACTTCAATGATTTCCCGGCCAAATCTGACATGGGCAAGGCGAAACCGCTTGCCTATCAGGCGACAGTTGTTGAATTGGGCGCGTACCTGTTCCGGTGTGGCATTGGTGGCAATGTCAAAATCTTTGGGATGTTCCCCCAGTAACAGATCACGGACACCGCCGCCTACCAGAAAAGCTTCGTATCCTGCACTGTTGAGACGGTAGAGCACTTTTAATGCATTTGGGCTGATTTGTTTGCGCGAAACGCTGTGTTGTTCTCTGGGGATAATGCTCAGAGAAAAGCGCTTGGAGGATTTTGTCCCCGGCCTAATCATGCCAATAAACTTTTTTAACATTGCAAAAGGGTATCTTGACACCTGCTTATAGAAGGCGGGGAGTTTACCCTGTTGTGGCCCAATTTGCGACCAGCTTGCAATAGATATTCTTCGATAGGGAACAGTTAGTTAAGTTATGTTGAGGCAATAACAGTTCAGGAAGGTGTAAATGGTGAGTCAGAGGAGAAGAGAACTATGGGGATGGATATCCATCCCCACTGAGAAGAAGGTCAGACGATTTTTTGTTTTTGTTTCGTCCCAGTCCCATAAATTTCGCTCCACAATTAGAGCCTTCGAATTCTGTATGCAAACGGAACGCTTTGAATACGTCGAGCAGTAATAGGTGTGAGGGAAGAGTTGAATGTCTAGCGTTTCTCGCATTCGCGTTTGTTGTTCTTCTAGACCGCTACCCATACCTTTGATACCGCTAAAAAGCCTGGCATCCAAAACAATCAGTTCGCCACCCGTATTCTTGTTTTTGTTCTGGGTTGTTTTTGTTGTTTGCTCTGCTTTTTTATTTTTATTTGTGCAGTTTAAGGGGCTCTTATTTTTATTTTGTGATTGGTAAATAGCATCGGCTGTGCCAGCTTTATTAAAAGGCTTTTATAAACAAATAGTTAAGTGTTTTTAATAAAGGGTGATAAGTAGTTTTGCGTACGAAAGTGTTACCGTGCCCCACTTTGTCGCGCGAAGTTGTTCCCACGGGTAACAACTGGTAACAAGTGAGCAGGTAAGTTGGAATGTTTCAGCTCAATTACTTTTTGTTTTGTTTAAATATTGCACAGGTTTGACGTACTGCAAGAAAAAAATATGGATATTTGATTGGAATTATTAATCCCTTTGTTATTTCTAATAGCTAAATGGGTATTGATGTAGGGAAATAACCAATTTGGTGCATTCTTGGGTATGGGGAGGATTTCTGGCTGGGAGTCATCTTGTTGGAGAAATGACTTGAAAGTGTTACCGAACTGTTACCTGAAAATAGAGGTAAGCTTCGAAGAAATATCGAGAGGGAGGCTATAAAGTTCAAAAAGTTGGAGTATAGAGGGCCGGACGAAAGACGCAGAGTTCATCCGGCAGAGTGGAAGGGGTTATTTAGAGCTCTTCTTGGTTCGGGGTATACCGAGGCGCTGACGTCTTTCCCACAGGCTTTTACGGCTGATACCAAGTTTCTTGGCTAGCTCGGTTTCGCTCATGGTGTCCTGGTTCTCGAGCACAAAGTGCTGGAAGTAATCTTCCAGAGACAGATCAGCGGCTTTATCACCTCCTTTTTCCACTCCCATCATGCCTTCCGGCATATCGAAGTCTCCTTCTGTTTCAATATCGAGAAGATCGGATGAAATGATATCGCTGTCTGCGAGGATAACGGCCCGTTCCACAGCATTTTCCATTTCCCGGACATTTCCGGGCCATTCGTAGTGTCTGATGGCGGAAAGTGCTTCTTTCTCAAATTTAAGGCTGACCTTGCCCATGCGATCACCGATTTTTTTCAGCAGCATCTTCGCCAGGCCGACAACATCTTCTTCTCGCGCCCGTAGAGGCGGTATTTTAAGTTGCATCACATTGAGGCGGTAATAAAGGTCTTCTCGAAACTGACCTGTTTTCGTCATGGCCTTCAGGTTTCGGTGAGTGGCGGCCACCAGCCGGATATCGACCTGCTTGGACTGGGTTGAGCCTACCCGACGTATTTCACCTTCCTGAAGTACACGCAGTAACCGGGCCTGGGCTTCCAGAGGTAGTTCGCCGATTTCATCGAGAAACAGGGTTCCACTATCCGCGGCTTCGATCAGTCCACTGCGGGCGCCGACGGCTCCGGTAAAAGCACCTTTCTCATGGCCGAACAGCTCTGATTCGATTAACGTTTCCGGTATCGCTGCGCAGTTGACGCAGATCAGTTGAGCAGAGTGCCTTGGGCTCAGGGTGTGAAGTGCCCGTGCGGCCAGCTCTTTACCTGTGCCTGACTCGCCCTGTATTAAGACGGTGGTATCTGTCGGGGCAACTTTTCGGATGAGATCAAAAAGTTTCTGCATCTCATAGCATTCGCCGTACATTAACTGGCTGAGGTCAACTTTTTTAGGTTCTTCCCGGGAAGAGCCTGCTGATGTAGGGGGCGCTTCTACTGCCGGCTCATCCGTTGTGCGGTCCAGAATCGTCTGGATGGATGAGAGCATTTCTTCATGGTCGAAAGGTTTGGCAATGTAATCAACCGCGCCGAGTTTCATTGAATCCACAGCTGACCGGAGACTGGCGTAACTGGTCATGATCAGAACAGGTACGTCGGTTAATGTAATTAATTCGGTGCCCGGTTTTCCAGGTAGTCTTAAATCGGACACGATGATGTCTGGTTTTGTTTCGGCTATCGTGGCCATGGCAACATCAACGGACTCTGCCTCCAGGACCTGATGACCATTGTGTTCCAACAGGCGTTTTAACGCCGAGCGGATAATGCTTTCGTCTTCAACTACTAAGATTAAAGCCATAAATCAGGATTCCGTCTGTTCTTGAGTCTGCGGCGATTTATCAATGGCGGCACCCGGTACTTGCATAATAACCCGAGTTCCGCGCCCGGTGTCCGGGTCAGCTGGGCTTTCAACACGAATGTGTCCATAGTGCTCTTCTATAATACTGTACACCAAAGCCAGGCCCAGGCCTGTCCCCTTATCAGGATCTTTGGTGGTGAAAAACGGTTCAAATAAATGATCGAGCTGATCTCCGGGAATGCCTGAGCCTTCATCGATCACTTCGATTCGCGTCGTATAGTCTTCAATGCTTGCCTTGATCCAGACATGAGCCCCTTCCGCAGGAGAGGCATCTCTGGCATTGCTCAGCAAGTTGACGAACACCTGCACCAATCTTTGTCCGTCCCCCATGACCTGTATCTCAGAGTTGACGTTATTTATAAAGCTCACCTGGGGATCTGCCGCAGACAGAGAGAGTAAGTGGATTGCTTCATCAACGCAACGTTTGAGTTGTGTTGGTGTATGCTGCAATGGCTGGCTGTAATTCCCTGACCGGCTGAACCGCATCAGGGTCTGTAGTATTTTCGAGACTCGTTGTGTCTGGTCGAGTATCTGATCTGCTGTAAGCAGCACTTCCTCATTCTTGGTCATCAGCCTGAGGTTCTGGGCCAGGCAGGCAATACCGGTCACAGGGTTTCCGATTTCGTGGGCAACTCCGGCAGCAAGTCGCCCGACAGAGGCCAGGCGTTCACTGTGAACCAGTTCTTCTTCCAACAACTGGGTTTCAGTGTAATCTTCGATCATCAACACCTGGCCGGCAGCATCGCTGTCTATGGTGGCTTTGTGCAGATTAAACCAGTGTGGCCGGCCTTCAAGGTCAATACGCTTTTTGGAAACGTGGCGTTCTTCACCGTTGGCAAAACTGAATAGCAGTTCCGCCCAGGGAGCATCGATTGAGCTGATGTGAGAGCCGATGACCTGGGGGGCTGAAATGCCGGTTATTTGCTCCATGGCCTGATTCCACATTAAAACTTCCAGGTCAACGCCCAGTGAGCAGGAGGCAATAGGAAGGTTCTGAAGCGTCTGCCGGTGATAGCGCCTGAGGGTGTCCAGTTCGCCTGCCAGACCGCTAAGGCGATGGTGGTAATCTTCAAGCTTGGTTTCAACAAAGTAGATGTCCTGGGCGGGAGTGACACTGCTGGCCGGTTTGAATTGCAGATATTGCTGGACAATGTCCTGGGCAATGGCTGGCCCGAGTAAGCCTGACAGGTTGGCCTCAATCTGATCTCGTAAACGCCTGAGTGCATAGGGCCGGAACTCGACCTCGTGCAGCTGGAGCTGAGCAATGGCGTGGTTAACCTCCCTGTCTGCGGCGGTTTGTCCCAGTGGTACCGATAGAAAGTCTTTGAACTCTTCTGAGCTTGTGGCAATCAGTTCGCGTCTTGAGGGACGCATTAACGTATCCACGGAACAGGCCTGCGCGGCGCGTTCTTCTTCTGTGGTCAGCTTGAAGAAAAGTGATAGACCGACAAAGACGCAAATGTTGGCGGTCAGAGAAATCATGACATAGTAATGCCAGTCATTATTGTTCAGCCGGTAGTCCGTAGGCCAGATTCCCCAGGCCAGAATATCAATTTCCAGTATTAGTGGAAGGGCAAGTGTCACCAGCCATAAGGTGAACCCTGTGACGAGTCCCCAGATGAAGCCGATGCGATTGCCCAAAGGCCAGTAAATGACACATAGAACGCCGGGTAGGAGTTGCAAGCCGGCAGAAAAAGCGAGAACCCCTAGGATAGACAGGGATAACTTCCCGTCCAGCCAAACGGCAAACAGATAACCGCTACCCAGAATGACCGTGATTAGCAGGCGTCTGACCAGGGTCAGCCAGCGGTAGATATCGCGTCTGGCCAGAGGCTGGTAAACGGGCAGGATAATGTGGTTCAGTGCCATAGAGGCCAAGGCCAGACAACTCACAATCAGTAAACCACTGGCGGCTGTGAGACCCCCGAGAAATGCGACAGCATTGAACCAGGGCATTTCGAACCGGTCGCCCAACCCGAGAATAAAGTAGTCTGGCTCTGTCGGCACTGACATCTTGATGCCAGCCCACATGAAAAGCGGAACCGGTATGCTGATCAGTAACAGATATAGCGGGAGCCCCCAACTGGCTTTGAAGAGTGCCTGGGAGTTGAGGTTCTCAGTGAATATCATATGGAACATGTGTGGCATGACCAGGGCGGAGGCAAAAAATATCAGCAATAGCGCCCGCCAGGGGCCATCTTCCAGGTGTCTGTCCAGGGAGCTGACACGCTGGGCATTATCCGCGAGCCATTGATTCAGTTCACCGAAGCCGCCGAATACCTTGTACGCAACGATAGTTCCCAGAACCAGGATGATGATAATTTTTAACAGACCTTCCAGTGCTATCCCCACCATCAGGCTTGGATGGCGTTCCACTCTTGACTGTCCCCGAGCTCCAAAAAAGATCGTAAACAGAATCACCATTGCGCAAAACACCGAGCCAACCCAGAAGTGGTGATCTGTTCCGGTCAGCACATTCATCGACATCATGACTGCTTGAAACTGAAGGGCCATCAGGCAAAGGGAGCTGATGATCATGAACAATGTGCTGAGCGTTCCCGCCCATTGGCTGCGATAACGGAAAGTAAACAGGTCGGCGATGGAACTGAGTTGATAGGATTTGGCTACTCGCAGGATAGGCATTAGCAGTACTGGGGCCAGCAGGAAAGCTCCACAGATACCGAGATAGAAAGCAAGAAAGCCAAAACCGTATTCATACGCCAGCCCGACAGAACCGTAGAAGGCCCAGGCGCTGGCATAGACACCGAGAGAAAGAATATAAACGGCAGGATGTCTCACCCAACGCAGAGGTATCAGGCCGCGCTCGCTGAGGTATGCGAGTGTGAACAGAGTGGACAGGTAGAGGCCGCCGAGACCCAGCAGTTGCCAGGCACTAAAATTCATTCGGACCTCGCTTACGTTCCAGCCAATAGGCAAGAATGATGATCAGAAACCACATGATGTAGGGGCGGTACCAGGCACTGCCTGGCGCGATCCACCAATCCATGATCACCGGGGAAAATATGTAAACTCCCAGTATCAGCAAAAATACCAATCGGTAAATATACATGTGAGTCGCAGCCTCGATAACAACCTGTCCATGTTACTTAACCGGGAGTTTTCATGCAAAACTCCTTTGCAGGCATGGAGTTAGTCGGATGGTGTTGAGTAAGGTACCGGAGATGGCACCTGTTTGAGCCCCATTAGCGGCGATCTTGACCATCGGCTGATCATCCATTGCAGCAGTAGCTCCGGTTTATCGGGAAGTATATCGTCAGAATCAATCAGACGAAGCGCCTGCCCGGCCAGTACAAGATTGTTATGCACTGTGCCGGTATCCAGTGCCGGGGACAATCTCTGTTTGCTGAGCTTTTGACCGTTTGCTGTCACCACAACCGGGAAATGACCGAAAGCCGGCGCTTTTTCGCCAAGGCCTTCGTAGAGCTGCAATTGCAGGGGCGTAGAGTCGATCAGATCAATGCCCCTGATAACGTGGGTTATGCGCTCTTTTATATCATCACAGACGACCGCCAACTGATAGGCATAAAAGCCTTCCTTGCGCTTAAGAACAAAGTCATCCATTTCATGCTGTAGTTGGTAGTTGCAGGTACCCTGTATCAGATCATAAAACTCCCTGCATTCAGTCGTCACATTGAATCGAATGGCGACATCGGGCTCAAAGGAAATTTCACGGTTTCGGCAGAGGGACAGGTGAGCACCATGCTGGGCCTGGAGTTGTTTACGGCTGCATGGGCAGGGATAGATTAGGTTGTGATTTTGTAGTTGAAGAAGACGCTCTTCGTATCTGTGGCTGTGTTGAGATTGGAAGGTAACGGTTTCATCCCATTGCAGGTGATGTGCCTCAAGAGCTTTCAAGATGGCGTCAGCCGCACCGGGCTTTTCCCGTAGAGGATCAATATCTTCAATTCGGACTAACCATTGGCCATGGTGGGATCTGGCATCAAGAAAGCTGGCCAGTGCTCCGACCAGAGAGCCGAAGTGAAGAGGGCCGGTAGGCGAGGGGGCAAATCGCCCCCGATAAACAGGCTTGGAAGCAGGCATAAACCGGGAAAAGCTGGTTAGATGCCGGTTTGCTTCTCCTTGATTTCCGCCAGTGTCTTGCAGTCAATGCATAGCGTGGCGGTCGGACGGGCTTCCAGGCGGCGGATACCAATTTCCACACCGCAGGAATCACAGTAGCCATAATCTTCGCGGTCAATCAGCTCAATGGTCTGATCGATTTTTTTGATCAACTTACGCTCACGATCACGAGTGCGTAACTCCAGGCTGAACTCTTCTTCCTGTGTGGCACGATCGCTTGGGTCGGCGTAGTTTGCCGCATCTTCCTGCATGTGATGCATGGTGCGATCGACTTCTTCCATGAGTTCCTGTTTCCAGTTGAGCAGAATCTGCTTGAAATGCTCAAGCTGGCCTGCACTCATGTATTCTTCGCCCTTCGCAGGTTCGTAAGGTGTGAAGTTAGTAAACTTTTCAGCGCTTTTCGCTTCTGTGTTTGGCATATGTTCTGCCCCATGTTTAAACTGCCCGGCGTACGGCACGTCTGGGTCTGTGAAAGACCGGGACTGGTATCCGGGAACCATTTTGTCTGGTTATGATTGGCGATTAACCGCCGCTAAGCGTGCGAAAAATAGCAGATCTGAGATCACGGCGCCAACTCTTTTCAAGGTAGCCTATAAATTTTATTTTGGGAATAACCTGTTGAAGCCGCTGTCCTGAGCAAAAACAGTTTGTAGCATAAGTAGTTACAACTTGTTTTAAAAGCTGCATCTGATACTGAATGTGTGGCAGGGCTTGATCTGTTAAAGCGCTAATTGGGGCAGAATACCTGGAAATTATGTTGTCATTCGATTGAAAAAAATTGGGAGATGGAGATTGAAACTGGAGCTGGAACCAGGGTACGGACGGCTGATAAAGCGTTATAAACGATTCCTGGCGGATATTGAGTTGGACAACGGCGAAGTGATCACTATCCACTGTCCTAACACAGGTTCTATGAAAGGCTGCGCTGAGCCGGGATCAAAAGTCTATTTTAGCCGGGCTGCCAACCCCAAAAGGAAATATCCGTATACCTGGGAACTCAGTGAAACACCGGCCGGTCATTGGATTTGTGTTAATACAGCCAGGCCAAATGAACTGGTCGGCGAGGGTGCAGCTTCAGGTGTCATTACCGAATTGTCAGGTTACACAAACCGAAAGCCAGAGGTGAGGTATGGTAGCCAGGGAAGTCGTGCTGACTGGTTTTTGTCTGGTCACGCGGAATTACCAGACTGCTATGTGGAAGTAAAAAACGTGACGCTGCTAGAGGATGGGCTGGGCTATTTTCCGGATGCTGTGAGCACCCGGGCATCCAAGCATCTGGAAGAGCTGATAGAAATGGTGCAGGCTGGAATGCGCGCTGTACTTTGTTATGTGGTGAATCATTCTGGAATTAACAGTGTGCAGGCGGCAAAGCACATTGATCCGGCATACGCACAGGGTTTGAAAAAGGCCAGCGAAAATGGCGTGGAGGTGATTGCCTATAAAAGTCTGATTTCCCCTGATGAACTGGTGCTTGATCATCAAGTGCCGGTTATTATTTAGCGTTACTGTCAGGATGAAAGTAGAAAGTCCACGTCATCACCGTTTTCCTGCATAGTAAGAGGACGAAGAAACTGTCCCTGGCATGGACCCGCAATACATTCGCCTGTCCGGATCAGAAACAATGCCCCATGGGTGCTGCAGTGGATAAATTGTCGGGCATGGTCGAGGAACTGATCCGGCATCCATTCCAATTCAATCCCAAGATGAGGGCATTGATTCAGGTAGGCATAAACTCTGCCCTGATGACGAATAATAAAAAGACTATGTTGCGCCAGATGGATACCTTTACTTTCCCCTTCGTTCAGTTTTTCAATTAGCTGCCTGGAGCAGCTTCCCAGTAATTGCGACGGCATTAATATCCCCGGTCATTGTATTGATGTCCGCATTTTAGAGCCTTTTTGTTCGTTGCTGGAGATCAATGTACCCAGTGCCAGTCTCCGGGTGGCTCTGAAAAGTCTCAGGGGAAATAGCGCATGCGGGTACCATGTGTGAGGGACATGATGATTTCGTCAGCCGGGAGTGCTTTGGGAAACAGGCAGCCTGAAATTTTTGTTGCTGCAATGCTGGCGCCCTCCATGAGCGTATCCTCGAAGTTAATTCCCCGCAGGTCTGCCCCGCGGAAATACGCGCCCCTTAAGTCAAGCCCATGCGCATCCAGTCCTCTTAGATCGAGTCCTCGAAAGTCGCAAAGCTCAAAACTGGGTGCGGCCTCTCCTTGACCTTTCCGGGTGTTGAACTCCTCAATTTTTTCATCCCGTAGTAGCTGGTACATGGGATGGTCAATAATTTTTACCTTTTCCATTCCCGATCTCCCGTTTGATTCTGGCAGGCGTACGCTCAGTTTATGTTGAGCGACAGGCATGATTTTTATTTCAGTATAGTCAGACTGGGATGCTGTGCCATTTGAGACTGCAAAGGGGCTGGGACAGGTGCGTGCTGGAAGAGGACGGCACTCGGTGATCAAGTGCCGTCGTAAAGAGCTGGGGATTAATTTCGTCCCAGTTTGCTGGCTAGTCTGTCAGCGAGGGCGTCAATTTCTTCGAGATTATCACTGGCCAGTTCGACCACATGGGTCATTTCGTCATCGGTGAAAGGCTCTGCGTGAGTTAGTTGATGACGCATGACGCTGACATCCGCCTCTGCTGCATCCTGACTCTCGGCTGAGCGTTTTTCCAACCACTCTTCAATTTTGGCTTGAGGTGCACGGCAGTCGACAATAGCAAAAGGTACGCCGTTCTCCGCTGCAACCTCATCCATAATATTGCGCTGATCCTGATGTAGAAAAGTCGCATCTATTATGACGGCCTGCCCAGCTTGCAGGAGCATTTCCGCCTCTTCTGCCAAATACTGGTAGGTTTTGAGGTTGGCCTCGGGGGAATAAATTCCACCGTCCAGGTCCGAGTGACTCTTCTCGCCTGATTTCAGGCCAAACAGTCGCTTGCGCTCGATATCGGAGCGAAGGCGGATAATGCCCAGACGTTCCAAGAGGTGTGAGCTGATGGTCGTTTTTCCGCTGCCGGACACGCCGTGAGTGATAATCAAAAAGCGTGCTGGCACTGACATGTAGGATTCAGCCAGATCCATGTAGCGCTTGTATTTCTTTTCCTCTTCCTGCCGCATTTCTTCACTGATACCGGGAGCTCCCATAGTGAAAAGGGCAATCTTGCAGCGTACCATGGCGCGGTAGGCTTTATAGAAAGGAAGCAGAATCAGGCCTTGGTAATCTCCAGTCTGTTCCAGATAGGTATTGAGTACCCGGTAGCCGAAGCCTTTCAGTCCTCGGTCTTCCAGGTCCATTAACAGAAAGCCGATATCGTTATATACATCCAGCCAGCGGAAATAATCGTTAAACTCGATGCAGTCGAACAGCATGACGTTGCCATCTTCCGTAGTGACGTTGGCCAGATGCATATCGCCGTGACACTCGCGGACAAATCCGTCTTTATCCCGCTTTTCCATCAGAGGACGCAGGCGTTCGAAGGTGCTTTGTGCCCATCCTTCCAGGTATTCCAGTTGTTTCAGCTCCTGTGGGTCTGAAAGCAGTGGACGGATCTGGTCAAAGTTTTGTTGTACTGGCTCGAACACAACGTCCGGATGTCCGTAGGTCATATTTTCATCAGTTCTGGCGGACTGATTAAGGTGGAAGTCCGCCACTTTCAGTGCCAGCTGTTCCAGGTGGCCCCCCAATTCAGGCGCATCATGGGACATCTTGTCCAGGGTCTGGGGGTTAAACTGACGCATTTTTATCGCGTATTCGAACGGATCTCCGTCTCCGCCCAGCTGTGGTGCCTCAGGTGTCCCGCTGATAGGAATGACCTCAAGGTAAACGTCCGGTACAAGGCGGCGATTCAAGCGAAGCTCCTCCTCGCAATAGAACTTCCGTTTTTCCAGTGCGGTAAAGTCCAGAAAACCATAATCCATGGGCTTCTTGACCTTGTAAGCATAGGTGCCGGTCAGAAATACCCAGGAAATGTGGGTTTCGATCAGTTGAATATCGGACACAGGATGGGGATAAGTGTCCGGATTTTTGAGTGCTTGAACCAAGCTTTCGCTCACGCGTAGCTCCTTTATGTAAGTTGTCTTGCCGCAGCGCACAGATTATTGCGAGGTTTTCATGCCATCGTGGCATGCAAATTGGTTATGATAACTCACAGCCATGCTTCAATCATTAGCTTAGGCTATCTGCACCAATTTAAACTGACGAAATGCAGCCTACATGCCCAAAACCAGAAAAAACAGTACTCGATCACGGAAATCAACCTCCCAAAAAGCTTCCAGACGCCATTCCCGTTGGAAGTCGGCGATTTGGAAAGTCCTGCTGGTCTGCCTGACGATATTTCTCGGCTGGTGTGTCTATCTGGACGCCACTGTCCGGGATAAGTTTGATGGCAAGCGTTGGCAATTGCCTGCTCAGGTGTTTGCCCGACCTCTGGAAATTTATCCGGGGTTGGCGTTGGTGAAGGCTGACCTTCAGGCCGAGCTTGCTGAGTTGGGGTATGAACGCCGGACCAGGGCGGACAGGCCCGGTACCTTTGCCGCGGGTAGTTACGCGGTTGAAATCTATAGTCGGGGATTTCAGTATGCCGACGGAGCGGAAAAACCGCGCAGGATTCGCGTCGAGTTTTCGGGAGATAAGGTTAGCCAATTGCTCGATTCAGGTGGAAGAGCTCTAACATGGGCGCGCCTGGAGCCGGTCAAGATTGGTGGTATTTATCCTGCGCAGCAGGAAGATCGGATTCTGGTCAACCTGGATCAGTTGCCTGATATGCTCGAAAAAGCACTGATACAGGTTGAGGACCGTCACTTTTACAGCCACTTTGGTGTATCGCCTCAGGCAATTGCCCGGGCTACCTGGGCAAACATTCGTGCAGGCAGGGTTGTACAGGGCGGAAGCACCCTGACCCAGCAGTTGGTAAAAAACTTTTATCTGACCAATGAGCAAAGCCTCTGGCGTAAGGCTAATGAAGCCTTGATGGCTCTGATACTGGAGTTTCATTACGACAAAGATGAAATTCTGGAAGCCTATGCCAACGAAATATACCTGGGCCAGGCCGGGGCTCGAGGGATTCATGGGTTTGGAATGGCCAGCCACTTTTATTTCGGCAAGTCAGTGTCAGACCTTACCTCTGATCAGATCGCGCTACTGGTGGCCATAGTGAAAGGTGCGTCCTATTACGATCCCCGACGCCATCCAGAGCGTGCAAAGGAGCGCCGTAATCTGGTTTTGGACCAGATGGCAGAAGCCAATGTGATTTCCGATAGTCAGGCCAATGCTGATAAGGCAAGAAGATTGAATGTGATACCGAAACCCCGATATTCCTCCAGCGCCTATCCGGCGTTTATGGACGTGGTGAAGCAGCAGCTCACCAGGGACTATCGCGAGGAGGACCTTCAGTCTGAAGGATTGAGGGTCTTCACGACGCTGGATCCTCTGTTACAGGCCAAAGCGGAAAAGTCTCTGAGTGACACGATTCGACAAAAAGAGCAGACGGCAATTAATCAGGGGCTTCAGGGGGCAATGATCACCACGGCGGTTAGCAGCGGCGAGATATTGGCCGTGGTGGGAGACCGCCAGGCTAATTTCAGTGGCTTTAATCGTGCTTTGCTGGCTAAGAGACAGATCGGCTCATTAATTAAACCGTTTGTGATGCTGACGGCTTTAAAGCACTCCCAAAAATACACTCTGGCTTCTCCGTTGGATGATGAGCCTTTTATGCTCAAATTTGAAAACGGGGATGAGTGGATGCCCAAGAACTATGATGGTGAAAGCCATGGTCCTGTGATTATGCAGGAAGCGCTGGCCAGGTCTCTCAACCTGGCAACTGCCCGGTTGGGGTTGGAGGTCGGTGTGCCAGAAGTGCTTGAGACTATTCGTGAGCTGGGGGCCGATGTAGATGTGAGGCCTTACCCGGCTGTTTTGCTGGGGGCCTTGAACCTGTCTCCCATGGAAGTGACGGAGCTGTATCAAAACCTGATATCGACGGGATTCCGCACGCCACTGCGGGCAATTCGGGCTGTTACCACGTCAAATGGAGAGCTTCTATCCCGTTATTCATTCGACACTGAGCAGGTGATTGACTCCGGCATTGCTTATATCGGCCAATATGGGCTGTTCGAAGTGATGCGCAACGGAACCGGCCGCAGTGTATATCGTACGTTGCCAGAGGACTATTATGTCGGTGGCAAGACCGGTACCACAGATGATTACCGGGATAGCTGGTTTGTCGGCTTTAATGGTCAGTATCTGACCACTGTCTGGTTGGGGAAAGATGATAATACTTCCACCAGCCTGACGGGCTCCTCTGGCGCGCTGGCCGCTTGGTTGAAGCTCTATCGCCAATTGCCACAGGTATCGTTTTTGCCCTCAGCGCCAGAGTCTGTGGAATGGGCCTGGGTGGATCAGAAGAATGGTCTGCTGTCTGCTGAGCATTGTGAGGGGGCGGTAGCGTTGCCATTTTTACTCGATACGGTTCCCGAAGAGAGGGCCGGTTGTGTCGATCGGGGGAATATACTTGAGCGATGGTTACGCAAATGGTGGAATAGTTAAAAATCGAGAAAGAGCAGAGGCTTGTGATTACAAAAAACATGAAGTTAGTACCTAATCCGCTGGTATCCCGGAATTGCCTGGCGCTTGCGGTCCTGTTGCTGATACACGGGTGTACTTATTCCCCGATTCAGGAACCTGCCCGTAAGCCGGATCCTAGAGTGACTGATCCTTCGGATGCTTATCCAAAAGAACAGCCTGTTGAACAACCTGATACAAAAACACCAACCCAACGTATCGGGCAGCCGGTCACTAAGCCGGTGGAGATCGACAGAGAGCGCCCCTCTGCAGCGGCACTTCAGGTGTTAGCTCAAGCTGAAGCAACGGCCCGCAGCGGAAATTACGATCAGGCTCTGCTATTGCTGGACAGGGCGCAAAGAATTTCGCCCCAGGCAGGTGAAGTGTATTTGCAAATGGCGAGAGTTCAGTATGATCAGGGGTCGTACAATAGGGCAGAACAGCTTTGTCTCAAGGCAATTGCATTGAGCGGTAAAGATCCCCGCTTCAAAAAGCAGTCTCTGCAGACACTGGCGATTGTCAGAGACGCCAAAGGAGACTCGGCGGGAGCTGATGCAGCCCGCAAGCAGGCCGCATCACTGTAACAGGATTTTCCCTTAAAGAGATTTGAGAACCTCTGCTGCCGCATCAATGGTGGCAGAGATATCCTGGTCTGAGTGGGCAGAAGAGATGAAGCCTGCTTCAAAGGCGGATGGAGCCAGGTAGATACCTTTCTGAAGCATGCCGTGATAGAAGGCTTTGAACCGCTCCGTATCACATTTCATAACCTGATCGAAACGGGTGATAGTGTCTTCTTCGGAGAAGAAGAAACCGAACATACCGCCGATTTGATGCGTGGTCATTGGGATGCTGGCATCAGCAGCAGCCTGCTTAAATCCTTCGATCAGGCGTTTGGCCTTGGCGCCCAGCTCGTCATGAAATCCTGGCTGGCTGATCTCATTGAGCATTGCCAGCCCGCTGGCCATGGCCAACGGATTGCCAGACAAAGTGCCTGCTTGGTATACCGGTCCAAGTGGTGCAATGTGGGACATGATCTCGCGCCGGCCTCCAAAGGCCCCCACGGGCAGACCAGCACCAATGACTTTGCCCAGTGTCGTGAGATCCGGTTGGACCGAATAGATTTCCTGCGCCCCTCCCAGAGAAACACGGAAACCGGTCATGACTTCGTCAAAGATCAGCACCGCGCCGGCATCGTCACAGCAGGATCTCAGAGCTTCAAGAAATCCATGAACAGGCGGTATACAGTTCATGTTTCCGGCAATGGGTTCTACGATAACCGCGGCAATGTCCTGACCGATCTCTTCGAAGCAGCGTTTTACCTGATCAATGTCGTTGTAGGTCAAAGTAATCGTGTGCTCTGCAATACTGGCAGGTACCCCCGGTGAGTTGGGAACACCCAAGGTCAGGGCACCAGAGCCGGCTTTGACCAGGAGAGAGTCAGAGTGGCCGTGATAACAGCCTTCAAATTTGATGATTTTATCCCGGCCGGTATATCCGCGGGCCAGTCGGATAGCACTCATGGTGGCTTCGGTGCCGGAATTTACCATCCTGACCATTTCAATAGACGGCATCAGGCTGCAGACCTTCTCGGCCATATCGACTTCGATGCGTGTCGGTGCCCCGAAGCCAACGCCGTTTTTCAATTGAGCCTCCAGTGCTTCCCGGACCTTCGGGTGGTCATGACCCAGGATCATAGGACCCCAGGAGCCGATATAGTCGATATAGCGCTGACCGTCCTCGTCAAACATATAAGGACCTTCCGCTCGGGTGAAGAATATGGGGGTACCGCCGACACCTTTGAATGCTCTGACAGGAGAGTTAACCCCCCCGGGGATATATTGCTGGGCACGGGTAAAAAGTGATTCTGACTGGGACATATTAAATCCTTAAAGCTGGTCGAAAACGATAAATGCCGGTTTCTGCTCGGCTGGGTAAGCTGCAAACTCAGGAATACAGGGCGGTAAACCGGTAGCTTTGCTCCTGAATATTCTCCTGTCCAAATACACCATGAATGACCGCCAGAAAATCTGCTCCGGCTTCGATCACCTGAGGCGCATTGTCCAAATTGATGCCGCCAATTGCAACGGTCGGAAGTCCGGTTGCCTGTTTGGCATTGGTGATGACCTCCAGGTTGGCCGGAAGGGCATTTGGTTTTGTTTTGGAGGTAAAGAATCGACCGAAAGCCAGGTAGCTGGCGCCCTCTTGAGCCGCTTTTAGTGCCAGCTCCAGTCTGCCATGGCAGGTCACCCCTATGATGGCATGGTTCCCAAGCTGCTCTCTTGCCTGACGGAGGGAGCCATCAGATTGCCCCAGGTGTACGCCGGAAGCTCCGGAAGCTGCCGCCAGTTGGATGTCATCATTAATGATAAGTGGTCTGTCGTATTGGTGGCATATTGTCTGTAGCTTTGTCGCTTCGGCCAATCTTTGGGCGTGAGAGGCATCCTTATTGCGGTACTGAACTACTGCTGCCCCACCCAAGAGTGCTTTCTCCACACCGTTGAACAGTTTTTCTCCGGGAAGCAGGTGTGTGTCGGTGATAACGTACAGCCCATGGGATGGTAATACCTGTGCTGAGGAGGTTGGTGTCATGGCGTTTTCAGGATTCCAGAAAGTTTAAGTAAGTTTGCCCACGGCCTATTTGATAAGCGCTGCGAATTCGGTTTGTAATCCAGGCTTGTGAGTCTTCTATAGACTGCTGCAGTGTGTATCCTCTGGCTATCAAGGTGGCGACAGCACTTGCCAGGGTGCACCCGGTGCCATGATATTCGCCGCCGATCCTTGGTAGATGCCATTCGTGACAATCGAGCGGCTCCTTGTTAGAGGAACTTATCTCGGGTTGAGAGGAATCGCTTGTGTCAGCTTGAGAGGAGTAAAGCCTGTTGCGTATGTCTGTGCCAGACTCATGTCCGCCGGTGACCAGCACATGATTTACGCCGATATCGAGTAATTGGCGAATGGCTTCTTCTTCATCATCGGCGCCTGTCAGCAGAGCCAACTCCTGGGTATTCGGCATAAGGAGATCGGTTAATGGTAACACCTTTTGCTTTAGTGTCTTGATCTGAGAATTTTCGGACAAAGAGCCTCCGCCTCCTGCACTGAGGACCGGATCGACGACCTTGAATACTTCTTTGGGCAAACCTCTGAATACATTGCCCAGCCAATCAGTGATTTCAGAATTGCCCAGCGCGCCACATTTAACGGCTTGGGGTTGGCAGTCTCTCAACAGCGTACTCAGTTGTGACTGAAGAATATCCGGGGATACCGGGTGCTGCCCATAAACCTGAAGACTGTCTTGAACCGTCAGAGTGGTGACAATACTTGCCCCATGGCCACCCAGGTGATTGATGGTTTTCACATCCGCATGTATTCCGGCTCCGCCGCTGGGATCTAAACCTCCAATGGTCAGGATGACCGGCGGGGTTTTGTCGGTTTTTTGTGGTGTTGGCATTAAATGGTCACAAAATCGATTAATCAGTGAGCCTTTCGTCAATAGGCTGTTTAGAAGGGTTTGACGACGGCGAGAATAACGACGGCAATCAGGATTAACACCGGTGCTTCGTTTAGCCAGCGATAAAATACGTGAGAACGTTGGTTACGATCCTCGCGGAATACCTTGATCAGATGGCCGCAGTAGAAATGATAGCCAATCAAAATAGTGACCAGTGTCAGCTTGGCATGTATCCAGCCCTGGGTCATATACCCCTGAGGGTTGTAGGACAATAACCATAGTCCGAGTGCAACTGTCGCAATCATTGAGGGAGTGCCAATCCCCCGATAGAGTTTACGCTCCATGATCTTGAATCTTTCTATGCTGGTGCTGTCTTCTGACATGGCGTGATAGACAAACAACCTTGGCAGGTAGAATATCGCCGCGAACCAACATACGACGGCGATGATATGAAAGGCTTTTACCCAGAGCATTTGTTCCTCAGCATGTTTTCCATAGTTTAATCGGTGATCGACACAGTTTGGCCCTTTAGCGCAGAGAAGACTTACTTTGCCTTGTAGCGGTAGAAACTATCAATCTCTGCCCTGGTAATCACGCCAATGATGGGTTTTATCAATGGGGCAGAGGTACGTTCCACGTACAATGCTTCCACTCCTTTGTCGTTAAAGCGTTGCAAGGCTTCCTCCAGTGTTGCCTGTATATGCAATGACGCCGCATCCCGGCGCTGGGCTGGAATGCTAAGAAGATCCAGCGTCATGGCGTCAGGGTCGAAATCTTCTTCCGGTTTGTTTTCGTCGAGATATCGGGCGAGGTCGGCAGCGGGAAGTACGGCACGGGGTTTATCCTCCCCTTCAATCACAATCCACTTTGGTTGCTCTTTCAGTATGAGCTGACACTCTGCCCAACTGACTTGTTGTTTGGCGCGCTTAATGCTGCGCTCCATGATCGCGCCGACCGAGATCCGTCTCAGGGCCATCGTCAACGGTTCCGCTTTGTAGTCCAGTCCCTGCAGTTGCAGAATCGCCAGAAATACCGATCTTTGTTTGAAATAGTGGGATGCGATCAAGCTCGAAAGAATAATGATCAGCATGGTGGGTAAGATCACATTAGGATTCCTGGTGAGCTCAATCACCGCCATGATCGCGGCCAATGGAGCCTGAAGCACAGACCCCATCATGGCTCCCATGCCTAGTACTGCATAGAAACCGGGCTCAGATGCGAGAGTAGGCATCAGGTTTTGGGCCAGCACCCCCAACGCGCCGCCCAGAGTAGCGCCGATGAATAAGGTAGGACCAATAATACCACTCGGCATGCCCAGGCCAATCGTCGTGGCGGTGACCAGTAGTTTCATCAGGGCGATAGTAATCAAAAACAGGAACGGCAGCGTGCCAGCAATGGACTGGTTTACCGTGTCATATCCGATCCCCATGACTTCAGGAAAGGCCAGGGCGGTGGTACCGGTAATCAACCCTGCCAGCAAAAGCTTCCAGACAATACCGGCTTTGACACGAGTCATCGTTTGCGTCATGACTTTCACGAAAAGCACAGAAAACAGGCTGATCAAAATGGCTGCCGCGACAATGTAGGGCAGTTCAAACAGTGATTCCAGACTAAAACCGGGAACAATAAATGCCGGGTCATCCCCATATACACTTTGCGAGACAACCGCAGCTGTGACTGCAGCAAGGATTATCGGCGTAAAACCGTTGATGGTGTAGTCCAGCATGACCACTTCCATGGCAAAAATAACCCCGGCAATGGGGGTATTGAATGAGGCGGAGACGGCCGCGGCAGTGCCGCATCCCACAAGCATTCTGATACTGTTGTTGGGCAGCCGCATCCTTTGGCCGAGAAGGCTCGAGGCTGTAGCTCCCAAATGAACGGCCGGCCCTTCACGACCTGCGCTCTGACCGCTGACAATCGTCATAATGCCGCAAAAAAACTGCAGCAGGCCACTCTTGAGCGAGATGTACCCCTGGTGATATCCCAAACGTTCCATGACATGGGCAACCCCGACCTTTCGATTCTGCACTCCCAGTCGTAACAGGACTAACGCCAGAGTCAGGGCGCCACACAAGGGAAGAGTGACTCTTAGTAAAGCGCTTAAACCTTCAAAGGCTTCGGGATTCCCATCAGGAAGCAGGTAGGATAAAGGCCATTCGATAGCCAAACGGAATAACAGAATCACTGCGCCGGTCAGCAAGCCGGATAAAATGCCTAAGAAAGCCAGTTGAGGAAGTGCATCATAGCTGGCAACCCGTCGTCGGAAAGACTGAAATGCAAGGTCCCAGCGCTGCGCAAGCGCAGGAGGAAGTTCTAGCCGGAGTTTAGACTTCTCCTTCTTCTGCACTACATCTCCTTAATCAGGCTGGTTGGAACTCACTATGTTTGACTTGAGTGACAAGTTTGTTCAGACCGAGAGATTGATCTTTAAATATGAATGCGTGCCCTCTTGGGGAGCCGTTTATTTATGTAAACAACTCTGCCAGGACTGGTGAAAACTGATAGTATACGCAATCCATCAGACGAATGTGAGTTATTGCAAAATCATTCGCTTAGTACTTGAAAAAATAGTACTTGAAAAAAATTCAGTCGTATATCCATTGCGCAATAGCGTGATGCATCGTGTTTAAGGTTCGCATATGGTTAAGGTTGGCATAGTAGGTGGCACCGGTTATACCGGCGTAGAGCTGATTCGTTTGCTGATAGCCCACCCGCAGGTGGAAATCAGTGTCATCACTTCACGGGGAGAGGCCGGCACGAAGGTTGCCGATATGTTCCCGAATCTGCGAGGACACTTGGATCTCGCATTTACGGAACCCGATACCGACGTGCTGGCAGAGTGTGATCTGGTATTCTTTGCCACTCCCAATGGCGTGGCTATGAAAGTGGTTCCGGAGTTATTGTCCAGAGGAACCAAAGTGGTGGACCTGGCAGCGGACTTTCGTTTGTCCGACGCAGCAGTCTGGCAGCACTGGTACGGACAGGAGCATGCTTGTCCGGAAATCCTGGCGGAAGCAGTATATGGCTTACCGGAAATCAACCGAGACAAGATTCGTTCTGCAAGATTAGTCGCCAATCCCGGGTGTTACCCTACGGCTGTTCAACTCGGCTTTATTCCGCTGCTGAAAAACGATTTGGTTGACACCAGTCGACTCATCGCTGATGCGAAGTCAGGAGTGAGTGGCGCCGGCCGCCAAGCCAAGGTCGGTACGCTGAGTTGTGAGGTTTCGGAAAGTTTTAAGGCGTATGGTGCTTCTGGTCATCGTCACTTGCCTGAAATTAAGCAAGGGTTGGGCCTGGTTGCAGGCAATGAGGTAGGGCTGACATTTGTTCCTCATCTGCTTCCTATGATTCGCGGTATTGAAGCGACCTTATATGCAGAGCTCAAAGGTGACTTTGCCGAGCTGCAGAATATTTTTGAGGAACACTACCGTAGTGAGCCGTTTGTTGATGTTATGCCTCTAAGGGAGCATCCGGAAACCAGGACTGTGCGTGGCACCAACCTTTGCCGGATAGCACTGCATCAGCAACCTGACAGCAATACCGTCATCGTGTTGTCAGTTATTGATAATCTGGTGAAGGGGGCCGCAGGCCAGGCCGTGCAAAATATGAACCTTATGCTAGGTTTGGAAGAAACGGCCGGATTGAAACAGATGGCCTTGCTACCCTGATTAAATAGTTAATGATATTCGGTGAGGGATCGAAGGGTATCGTTTTTCGCTATGACCGGGCTGCTGTCAGTTGTCATTAGATTGTAGAAAAATGAAAAGCGCAGAAGAGAAATTAATTGTTGTTCCT
Organism: Hahella ganghwensis DSM 17046; assembly: GCF_000376785.1. Lineage (GTDB taxonomy): Bacteria > Pseudomonadota > Gammaproteobacteria > Pseudomonadales > Oleiphilaceae > Hahella > Hahella ganghwensis. Next base: position 5,128 of record NZ_AQXX01000085.1, on the reverse strand, counting down.
TATCGGCCTGCTGAAAAGGCAAAGCGACATTTGCTTGCTTGGGCGGCAGTGGTATTGAGCATATTTGGCGGTATTACCATGGGTTGGTACACCGCTAACAGCCGCAGTGCTAACTATGCTGAACAGAACCGGGAACTGAAGCAGATGCTGGAATCGGCAGAGGACAAAGCCACTGAGCTTGCCCAAAAGGTGGCAAACCTGGAACGCGGTCGAGTCATCGATCAAGTGGCAAATCGTGATGTGCAGTCCACTGTTCAGAGTTTGGAAAGCAAGATCCTGCAATTAGAGGAGGATATTGCTTTTTACAAGAATATCATGGCCCCTTCCGGAGCTGATAAAGGATTGCAGATTCAGAAAATGGAACTGCATAAAGCCCGCGGAGAACGGCGCTTTCAATATAAGTTGGTGCTTACTCAGGTGGCAGATAACAACTCCTATATCCAGGGGTTGGTGGCTGTAAACCTGATCGGAAGCCTAAAGAATAAAAAAGAGATTCTTCCCTTGCGAGACGTGGCGGGTGCGGAAGACCTTGGGGTCAAATTTCGTTTCCGTTATTTCCAGGATATTGCTGGAGAGCTGGAGTTGCCTGAAGGATTTGCTCCAGAGCAGATTCAGGTGGTAGCTCAGGCTTCCGGTAAGAAAGCGACAAAGATTGAGCGAACCTTCGATTGGAAGGTGGAGGAGTAATCCTATGTTTGGAAGTAAAAAGAGCAAGCCATCTTCAGGTGGGCGTTACGATACCCTGATTGCCAAGGGAACTGAGCTTAAGGGGGATATCTCCTTTAGCGGTGGGCTGCATATTGATGGACGAATCGAAGGTCAGATCTATTCGGCGCCCGATAATAATGGCGCGATTGTGCGGATAAGCGAGGCTGGAGAAGTTCATGGAAATGTAATGGCTCCCCACGTCATCATCAATGGCACGGTACATGGTGATGTATATTCCTCGGAGCATATTGAATTAGCGCCTAAAGCCTCCATTACAGGAAATGTATATTACAACCTGATTGAGATGGCAATGGGGGCTGAAGTGAACGGAAACCTTGTTCATCAAAAGGATGCTGATAAAGAGAAGGTGGAACCTATCACATCAAAGAGCAAGCCGGCCAAGGTTGAAAAGGTGGAACCGGTAACGGAAGATTCTGCCAAAGATAAGGGGAAAGAGCTGGCTCAGGGGATGAATAGTTGACCTGCCTGCTTGGTTAATTGGATAATTTCATTTCAGGCTGTGGCGTCTGTTGACGTTATCGGTCAAGTAAATGCTTTATCAGAGTAGGATTATTGAATGAGTGTCGCAGAAACCTTTGAACCGAAGCCCTTCTATCTGAGTGACAGCGCAGCTGCTAAGGTAAAAACGCTGATCGAGGAAGAAGGGAATGATGAGCTCGCATTGCGGGTATTCGTCACCGGTGGTGGTTGTTCCGGGTTTCAATACGGATTTTCCTTTGATGAGACTATTAATGAGGATGACACGATCGTTGAAAAAGATGGTGTTAAATTATTGGTGGATTCATTGAGTTATCAGTATTTGGTCGGATCAGAGGTTGACTATAAGGAAGGTCTTGAAGGGGCGCAGTTTGTTATCAATAATCCTAATGCGACAACCACCTGTGGGTGCGGAAGTTCATTCTCCATATAGAGAAGGTGGAGGTGGTTATGTCAAGATCTAAGTTCCTGCTCAGTCTGGCTTGCCTGACGGGGTTGTTCTTGACCTTGACGACTGCTGCCGAAACACCCACAACCACTCCTGCCATAGCGGAAGATCAAACCCGCTACCTTGCCAAAATTGAGCTCCATACAGAGGGTGAAATTGCCGACCTTTTTGAGCGAGCTTCCCAGTTGCTTGATGAGGAAAGCAGTTTTGCTTTTGGAGAGCCAATAGCTTTTGTCCTACATGGCCCGGAAGTGAAGTATTTCTCAAAAGATAATTACCGTGAATTCAAAGGCATTGTTGACAAGGCGGCTCAACTGGATGCTTTTAGGGTGATTGATGTTCGAGTCTGTTCGACTTATATGAAGCTTCACAACATTTCGCCGGAATCTCTTCCCCCATTTATTGAAATTGTACCTTATGGACCCGCAGAAGAGCGTCGCTTACGTTCAAGCGGATATGTCGACTTCTAAATGCTGTTATGTTGGGTGCAATTATCGGGGGTAAATTGCGCCAAGAATCCGAGGGCCGTGCGCACCCGTGACGGAGGGTTGGTTGCCGGGCTGTAAGTGAATGGTTTGTCTGGCTATCCAGGCGAAAGCTATGGCTTCCATGAAATCCGGATCAACTCCCACTTCAGAAGACGGTGCAATGACAGTTTGCGGAATCAGTCTCTGTAGTCTCTCGAGAATATAGAGATTGTTGACGCCGCCGCCGCATACATACATATGTGTAGGCTTGCTGTTTTTCAGTGACTCGGCAATTGATACGGCTGTGAATTCGGCCAGGGTTGTCAATACATCCTGATCAGAAACGTCATTGTAGGAAGCTAGTTGAGACTCCAGCCATGGCAGATTAAACTCTTCGCGTCCGGTACTTTTGGGAGCAGGGAGCTGTAAATAGGGATGTTTTAGCAACTGCTCAAGTAGTCCCTGGTTGATGTTGCCCTGCCTTGCCTGTTCGCCCCCTTCATCCCGTGGTTTGTTGAACCGTGTCTGCATCCAGGCGTCTGTTAATCCATTTGCCGGTCCGCTATCAAAGCCGATCAGTCGTTCCTGATCCCAGATGGTCAGGTTCGCGATCCCTCCCAGATTCAATACTGCGGCATTAGGATGTTGCGCGGATAATGCGGCATAGTGGAACGCTGGTGCTAGAGGGGCACCCTGGCCTCCTGCCGCCATATCCCGGCGTCGAAAGTCGGTGACAACCGTACAGTTGGTCAGTTCGGCCAGTAGTGAGCCGTTAATCATCTGAACAGTATATGCGGGCTTGGTAAAGGCGCGATGTCTGACTGTTTGTCCATGGCAGCCAATAGCCGTGATATTGCCGGGTTCAACACGGGCAGATACCAGGGCAGCTTCCACAGCATTGGCATAGACTTGGGTCAACTCGGTTTCAATCTTGAAATAGTGATCAGGATGCCATTGTTCTGCCAAAGTGAGCTCGGCAAGATCTTTTTGTAGCTGCTCAGGAAACAGACTGAATTGAGTGAAGTGAGTCGAGAGCTGGTTTTGATCGCACTCTACGATCGCCAGGTCGACACCATCCAGGCTGGTGCCTGACATGATACCGATGTAATACTCCGGCGGGTTCGTAGAGGCTTCACTCATAAGTCCTGCTCAAGCTTGGGGGGGCTTTTGGATGATGCAAACTGGTAGCCATTTGCATAGGACTTTAACTGTGCGACCGCTACCTCAGCATGTTCCTTGAATGCTTTTAGTTCGGATTTCGCCACAGGCTGGGCTTTTGGCAGTTTTACCGTCACCGGGTTTTTATGCACGCCATTAAGGCGGAACTCAAAGTGAAGGTGAGGACCTGTTGCCAAGCCAGAGCTGCCTACGTAGCCAATGGTTTGGCCCTGGGATACGCGTTTTCCGGATCTGATCCCGCGAGCAAAGCCTTTCATATGAGCATACAAGGTGGTAATGGATTGGCCGTGCTGGACGATAACAACGTTACCGTAGCCGCCTTTCCGTCCGGCAAAGATAACCTTGCCATCTCCGGTAGACTTGATCGGAGTTCCTCTGCCTGCTGCATAGTCTGTGCCCCGGTGCGCCCGTATAGTGTGCAGGACAGGGTGCTTTCTCTTCAGGTTGAAGTGAGAGGACACGCGGGCAAAGTCGATAGGAGAGCGAAGAAAGGTTTTCTTCATGCTTTCCCCTTCGGGAGTGTAATAACTGACTTTCCCTTCTTTGTCTTCGTAGCGCACAGCAGTGAAAGTTTTGCCCTGGTTGGTAAATTCGGCGGCCAGGATGTTGCCTATGCCGATTTTTTCGCCTTCAAAATAAAGGTCTTCGTAAACCAGCTTGAAAGAATCTCCCGCGCGGATGTCTAATATGAAGTCAATGTCCCAGCCAAAGATGTTGGCGAACTCCATAATGAGCTGATCTGACAGGCCGGCTTTCTTTGCGTCGATAAACAGGGCTGTGTTGATTGTCCCTTCTGCATAGGAAGTTTGAATTTCTGGTTCAGCCAGGACTTTATCCAGCTCGAACTTTCCTTCGTCGCTTTCACTGATCAGCCAGTTTTCCAGACGGTTTCGATGGATTCGCATGGTATGGAAGGTTTCATCGTTAAAGCCGAACTCGATCTCTTCTCCTGGATAAAGTTGAGTCCATTCTTTCCCGGGAAGCTCTTGAACCATTTTAGCCAGAACCTTGGGGGAGACTCCTGCGCGTTTGAACAGTGTCGAAAAACTATCTCCACTCTGCACTTGGTAGGCGTGCCAGGATAAGGAGGATTTCAGGACGTTTGCTTTGTCAGCGGATTCCAGTTGGGAAAGATCGTCGGCAGAGAGAGTGTCTGCATCGAGGGTTACCGAAGGCGCTGTGCTCTGCTCAGAAGGAGTTATCATGGCGAGGGTGGCTTGTTCAGCATTTTGTGTTCCGGTTAGGGGAATTGTCTTGCTGATCCGATTGGCTTCTGCCTGCTCGCTGGGACTGAATATAAGCGCACTGCAAATCATAACACCGGCAGCAGTCGCCGCCAGGAAATGAGTTTTTGGCATTTTGAGTAGCAATTTTCTTTGAAACATGGATGGTTAGATCCGACTTTTTGCAAAAAGCTTTAATAGGCAAGTATAAGCATTTTTAAAAACTATGCATCTATTAAGCAGTGTGCTTTTGTGAAAGTGTGTTTCTTTTTCTAGATTTCTTCTGCGTTGCTTTTCTTTATTGCAAGACATAGTGATCTAAGGAGAGTCTGAATAACCCCAAGGTTCTGAGGTAATTCAAACTCTCGACGATATATGGCCGAATATTCAGAGTGTTTTTCCGGCCATTTTGGATCTTCCCCCCCTGTGGGGCGTCATCTGGGCTCACTGCCCCTATACCTGCAGCTCTTTCCTTGCCATCAGCAGATTGCTGAAGGCCGCCAACAGATAGAGCCGGCTCTTGTTCTTGGCCAAGCCTCGATAGCGGACTTTGTCGTAACCAAACACCTGCTTGATGTATCTGAACGGGTGTTCCACTTTAGCCC
>NZ_AQXX01000084.1 GCF_000376785.1 Hahella ganghwensis DSM 17046 | reverse complement strand
CTTACGCTTCTTATTCTGGTATTCAGCTTCGGAGAAAGTCATCTGATCCATGGATAGTATTCCTGATGAGTGAAGTTGGCCGTATTATGACTGATTTGGGGAGTTATTCAGAGCCTCCCTAACAGTCGGGCTTTAGATACGATGCACTGAAATATCGATTGATGTCACTGCTAATAAGTTGTTTATGACAATGTTCTATCATTCCATATTGCTTGAATATTGGAACTTTCATCCGCAGACGCTTAATTGCCACATATTGAATTTGTTTTGGTGCAGGGGAGCAAACCACTATCAGCAATCTTCTTAGATGGACAATAACAATAATACTGATTTCGTGGGGTTCATCTGTCCCTTCTCTTTCCCTGGCGGCAGTGGGGGATACGCTGGAACTGAAGCTTTATACCCAGGAATTTCCGCCATTGCAGTACCGTTCGGAAAAGGGCGAAGTAACAGGTTTCGTCGTTGAGACGGTTCGCGAAGCCGTTCGTGATATGAAGGAAAGAATGCCGGTTACTATATCCCGGCTGGATATACTGCCATGGAAACGTGCTCTGATGCTGGCAGAACTTGAGCCCAATGTATTGGTATTTTCCCTTTCCCGCACGCCGGAAAGAGAAGACAAGTATTACTGGATCGGAACCGTTGCCCCCTATAGCTTGTCTTTTTATAAACTCTCAGCACGGGATGACATTAAAGCGGAATCTCCGGAAGACCTGAAAGGTCAGGGACATCGTATTGGCAGCCAGATCGGCAGCAGTCTTGAAGAATATCTGGTGAATCAAGGGTTTGGAGAAAACGGCGACTCTTCATTGATCGACGGAATAACGGAGAATCAACGTAATATCGCTCGGCTGTATCGGGGCTTTGTGGACCTGATTATGTTTTCCGACTACTCACTGAAGCATCGGGCGTGTAATCAGGGGCTTGACCCGGATAAGTTGGAGAAAGTAGTGAGTGTACCAGAGCTATCCAGTGAATTATGGCTGATTGCCAGCAGGGCAACGGCACCAGAGGTTGTTCACCAGTTAAGGGAATCGTTACAGGAAGTAAAGCGTAGTGGTCGTCATAAAGAGTTAATGGACCGTTATTTTTCCCAGTGGGCTAAAACAGCCTGCCGGTAAAGCAGGCTGGCTTTCAAAAAGGGTGAGGGCCGTTCTGATCGGTGACAGAAATACCATCATATGGATTGACTAGACAGTCAAACCACCATCGAGTACCACCGAGTGCCCATTCATGAAGCTCGACTCGTCAGATGCCAACCAGGCCAGAGTCCGGGCAACTTCCAGAGGTTCACCCAATCTTTTCATCGGGCTGGCATGGCGAATGCTGTCAGCGGTCTTTTCATCCATCATTTTAAGAGAGCGCTGGACCATCGGTGTATTGATAAAGCTGGGGCAAACGGCATTCACCCGTATTCCCCGACGTGCATATTCCAGGGCTGCCGTGCGGGTTAGACCAATGACGCCGAACTTGCTGGCAGCATAGGGTGCCAGAGTCGGAGCCCCCTTGATTCCTGCCACGGAAGCGAGATTAATAATGTGTCCGTGGCCTTTTGCCTGCATGATTTTGAGTTGTTCCCGCATGCATAGAAATATGCCTTTCAGATTGATATCGATGACGTGGTCAAACAGCTCCTCGTCACAATCTGTCAGCCGCAGATTATCGTGCTCGATACCGGCACTGTTGATGGCACAATCCAATCCGCTGCATGTATCCACTATGTATTGATGTAAGGCCTCTACCTGGCTGGCGTTGGCGACATCTGCCGCTTTAAAGTATGCCCGTCCCCCTTGTTCCAGGATCAGTGCGGCGACCTCCTCTCCGGCACTGACGTTAATGTCTGATAAAACCAGTTCTGCACCATGCTGCCCCATTAACAGAGCGGTTTCCCTGCCGATACCGGAGCCAGCCCCGGTAATCAGAATGACTTTGTTCTGAAGTGAATAGGTCATCTTATTTCTTCACTCCCTGTACGGTTTTCTCCATTCTCGGAACTTTGTTGCTGAAAGGTTTTTCAGCGGATTGCGCCAGCCGGAACTGGTGAGTGGTCCGTTTGCTCATGATGAAAGTGTCCTGTCGTTGTTATAGTTAAAAGTTGTTTTAGGCGAAAAGAAGGTTGTAAGCAGGCTAGCAGGATGGTGACAGGGGGAAGGATAAATTTGAATTGGCTATATCGACATGTCATGTGCCAAATGAGACAGGTGCGGTGGTGCCAATATAGAAAGCTGTCCGCCCTGAAAATGGCGGACGTTTAGTATGGGAGTCAGAATCCGGTTCAGTTGCCGTAACCGGAGTTTTCCAGCTGCTGACTCCACCTTTGCAATGTCTGGCGTTCATCAAGCTGCCAGGGATGAAAGTCTCTGCGGAAATAAGTCAGTAGCTGAGGGAGACATTTGCGAATTACGCCAGGTTTTCCCCATAAGTAATTGAGCCCCTTCAGCCAAGTGCCCGGGCTCCAGAGTTTACCCTCTGTTTTCAACATACTGCAGGTATTGAGGAAGGTGAATTTGAAGAAATTATATGTGACGACGAAGAACACGATCAGACGTAGTTTATAAATCCCGATTTCGCTTTCGTAGACATCAAACGCCACTGATTTGTGCTCAATTTCCTCAATGGCATGCCAGCGCCATAGAGCCTGCATTCTGGGACTGGCCCCTTCGAGCCAGTCTGGGTTGTTTAACAGTCCGTGTGCCAGAACGGCAGTGTAATGCTCTGCCGCACAGGTGCCTGCCAGTCTGAGGTGCTTGCGTTTACTGTAAACATAATCCATGTGAGCACTGAAGCGTTTATCCATGCCTTCGATATCATAGCCTCGTTGGGAAAGGGCGTCGTTATAGGACTGGTGCTCCTTGCTGTGGAGTCCCTCCTGGCCGATAAATCCACGGATATTTTCCTGTAGCTTCGGGTCTGTCACTCTATCCCGGTATTGTCGGACAGAGTCAATAAACTGTCTTTCCCCGCGTGGGAACTGAAGGGAGAGTGCGTTGAAGAATGCGGTTTTGAAAACGTCTCCACCATGCCATAGGGTCGCCAGCTCATCTCTGACATCGAAATGAACATGGCGGGGTTTTATCGAGATAGAGTCAGGGGTCTTGTTTGCCGAAGCACCCTTTATCTGCGATATATTGCGGTCGTGTATCTTATCTGGCTGGGCTGACATAAGCGTGGACATCCTTCTTCCGTAACCGGTAAAGTTGACATAGTTCACTTTACCCAATGTAGTATGATCCAGGGGTGAACAACAGGTTGCAGATTATTAATCAGCAGGTCATTGTTTGTCATGTTTATCAGTGCGGCAACCTGACATGGCTCACATGTTCTGGATACCTTTAAACATAGCTCTGGTGTAACGTAACGACCAGTCGTTTTTGTCTGGTGAGGCCATTGACTGTGTGACAGTGCTTTCAGAGTTTCCCTAAAAACAATAACCAGTAAATAGATAATAGCGGTTGACGGGATGCGTGGACACTACATAAATGCGCTCATTGACGTGCTCGAAGAGCTTGGTGTTAATCGTCAGGATTTTCTCCGCCAGTGCGAACTCGATGAATCCGAATTGACCAGCGATACCCTGTTGAGTCTGGCCAAAATCAAGGTCATTACCCAGACGGCGGTTGAGCGTTGTCCGAACCATACCTTGGGACTGGACGTTGGCAGACGACTGAATATTAATACCCATGGCCCGCTGGGCTATGCTGCCATGGCGAGTGCGACATATGCCGATGCGTTGGCGCTGCTGTTCAAGTACTATAAAGTCCAGGCGCCCCGGGTAAGGTTTGACATCAGAGAGCGCGCCGGAGGGGTAGAAGTCAGGATTGATCCCAGTTATAGCATTGAAGCACAGCCGTGGCTGACAACCGAGTTTCTGGTCACCAGTATCTATTGTTCCACGGAGTTTCTTCTGAGTGGCCATCTGACCGGACTCGAAGTCTGGTTCAAGTATGCCCCGCCTCCCCATTCCTTACAGTATGCTGAGATATTTCGTGTACCGGTTCATTTTGAACAGGAGTTTTCCGGCCTGATCATTTCCTCGGCAGTGGCCAGATATCCGCTGCCTTCGGCAGACCCCGCAGCGGCTCAGCTTTTTGCCAAGCGTTGTGAAAGCATGCAGCAGATGTTGGTAAATGACAATCTGCCACAAAAGATCAAACAGATTCTCTATATGAGTTGCCCGGATGTTCCGACACTACCGGAATTGTCTGACCGGCTTCACGTCAGTGCCAGTACGCTGCATCGAAAACTGTCGGAGAGTGGCTGTCGCTACAAGGAGTTGGTTGCTGAGGTGAAGCAGGAATTGGCGATTCAGCATTTGGAAGCAGGTGAGCTGACGATAGATGAAATTGCCCATGTTCTCGGATTCAGCGATGCCTCGAACTTCCGTCGGGCTTTTGTCGGCTGGATCGGCCAGACCCCAAGTCAGTACCGGGAATCATTGACCAATACTTCGAAGAAACCTGAATGACATTCTCTGTCTGGCAGGATAGATGGTGCCGGTTTCCACAGAAGTTTCGGGTTTCTCCTGGGTTGGCTTCGGAAACTGCGGACATGCCGCTCAACTCTCAGGTTAGTATAGTGATGATGCGGAGGGTGGACACAGTCATCTCTTCGCCAGTTAATCTGGCCATTGTGGCTAAATACAGGAGGTAATCTTATGGAACTAATAACAAGCAGACCCAAACGAAACCCAACCGGTAGCAAGCCGAAATGGCTGTCATTGGCCCTCGCACTCTCTGTCTCAACAGCTGTTGTGTCAACCACAGTCGAAAGCGCCGCTATCCTTGAAGGCGATCGCAGTGTGCCTCTTGAGGCCAGACAGGGGATGGTCGTAACCAGTCATTTCCTGGCCACTGAGGAAGCATTGGAGGTCCTGAAGAACGGCGGTAATGCTGTTGATGCAGCAGTCACGGCAGCTTTTGCCCTGGCTGTTACCCAGCCGCGCTCGGGGAATATTGGCGGTGGCGGATTCATGCTGGTGTCGTCAGAAAAGAAAAATGAAACCATCGCGATTGATTACCGTGAAAAGGCACCGGCAGCGGCGACACGGGATATGTACCTGAATGCCGAAGGCGAGGCTGATCCTGAACTGAGCAGGTTCTCCCATCTGTCCGCGGGTGTTCCCGGGACGGTAGCTGGATTGGCTCTGGCGCTGGAGAAATACGGTTCCATTTCCCTCTCTGAGGCTCTGGCGCCAGCTATTCGTCTGGCTTCTGACGGGTTTATTGTCACCCCCCGATTCAGCAAAGGGATCAAAGATCGAGAGGAGCGCCTGAGAAAGTTTGATTCGACCCGAAAAATCTTTTTCAAAGAGGATGGCTCCTTTTATGAGCCAGGTGACACCTTTGTCCAGAAAGATCTGGCTGCGACCCTGACTCGCATCGCCAAAGATGGAGTCAAAGGATTCTATGAAGGTAAAACCGCTGAGCTTCTCGTCGCTGAAATGCAGCGAGGGGGCGGTCTTATTACTTTGGAGGATCTGAAGCAATATGAACCTGTTATCAGAAAGCCCATTCATGGCAACTATCGCGGTTACGACATCTATTCAATGAGCCCGCCCAGCTCCGGTGGCGCGCATATTGTTCAGATTCTGAATATCCTGGAAGGATATCCTATCGGCGAATATGGACATAACTCTGCCAAAACCATTCACTTGATGGCTGAAGCCATGAAGAGAGCTTATGCGGACCGCTCGAAGTACCTGGGTGATACAGACTTTGTAGACGTGCCTCTGGATGGACTGACCTCCAAATCCTATGCAGAGGAGTTACGGAAGCAGATCAAAGTTGATCATATGACTCCCAGCAGTACGATAAAACCCGGTAATCCGGTTCCTTATGAGAGCAACGAGACCACACACTTCTCTGTTGTGGATAAGTTTGGGAATGCGGTATCCAACACCTACACGATCAACTTCAGTTACGGGAGCCATATTGTCGTGGATGGTGCCGGGTTCCTGCTCAACAACGAAATGGATGATTTCAGTGCCAAACCCGGTGTGCCCAATGCTTATGGTCTGCTGGGTGGAGAAGCTAACAAGATTGAGCCGGGCAAGCGGATGCTGAGTTCAATGTCACCCACTATCGTGAAAAAGGACGGCAAGAACTTTCTGGTGACCGGTAGCCCCGGGGGATCACGTATTATCACGACGACACTTCAGGTCATCATGAATGTGATTGACCACAGCCTGAATGTGCAGGCTGCAGTCAATGCTCCTCGTATCCATCATCAATGGCTGCCGGATGAAATCCGTATTGAAGAAGGGATCAGCCCGGACACCATCGATCTGCTGGAAGGATTTGGCCACACAGTCTCCCGCAAATCAGCCATGGGGGCTATTCAGAGCATCATGATTGGAGAAGACGGCACGTTTTACGGTGGGGCTGATCCACGGCGGAGCACTTCTTCTGCCATGGGCTTCTGATTTGTCTGATTCAATGCGGCCTCTCCGGATTTAACATTGAACGCTTAGCTGCCGGTCGTAAAACACCGGCGGCATTTTGTCTCAATGGTTGCTTTTTCTGGCCAGCATAGACCTTGGCAGGTTTTTCAGCAGCCTGCCAATCAGACTCCAGGGATAGACCGGAACAGTGGATTCAGTGACTTCCTTTTCGATCATGTTGGCCATGATTCTGGCACCTGTTTTCACATCGATTAGAAAAGGGCGCTTTTTCAGTTTGTTGTTCAACGGCGTATCAATGTAACCTGGGTAGAGTGTCGTTACTTTAATCGGGGTATGGTAGAGCTCGGTGGTTAGGGCATCCAGATAAGTAGCCAGAGCTGCTTTTGATGCCGAATAAGCTGCTGCTCCAGGCACTCCCCTAAATCCCGCGACAGAAGATATTCCGACGACATGGCCGCTGTGCTGCTGTTTGAAAATTTCTACCGCCGCATCGATGGTCGCCATGGCTCCGATCAGGTTAGTCTGAATAATGCCGATATCCTGCTGTAGCTTCCCACTGCCAATACTTCCGTTGCCACCGATACCTGCATTGGCGATGACAATATCAAACTTGCCCAGGGCTTTGTGTATATCCTGAAGTACAGTCTTCACCTGCGCAACCTCGTTGACATTCAGGGAGCGGCACTCCACTTGAATACCCGGATGGTCAGCCTGAATCTGTGCTGCCAGAGACTCCAGCGCTTCCAGGCGTCTGGCGGTCAGACCCAGATGATAGCCGCGATTGGCAAATTCGACAGCGAGGGTTTTGCCGATACCAGAGCTTGCGCCGGTTAGCACTACCGTTTTAGCCATTGTCAGTTTCCAGTGAGTTCAACGGTTCCAATTGATCATATGAGGAATGCTGAAGCCGGCATTTTGTCGTAAAAAGGCTACCGTATGGTCAGCCACCGGTCACTTCCAGCTTGGCCCGGATAAACTCGGGGTGGGGCACATAAAGCAGTTCAGATGCCTTGCGTATGAAGTGCTCCTCATATTTGTCCAGTTCTCCGTCTGCGTATGCGACTCGCCAGAGGTTGACGATAATCTGGTATTTCTGGGAAGGGGTGCAGCTTTCATGGATTTGAGAAGTGAATTCGTAGAGCGATGTGGCACGTTCTGCCGTCCGGCTTGCCGCCTCTACCACCTCTGATACCTGCTCCTTAGTCAGATGGAAGGTGGAAGTAATATAGTCTTCAACAACACTCAATTCATTATCGTCGATGGATTGATCGACCCTGGCCAGCTGAATCAGGAGAGCCGCTGTCACCTGTTCCAGGGCGGGTTGCGATAATGGCATCTGATCCTGAGATGTCAGTTGATCTATCAGGTTTTTAAGGTTCTTCAACATGATCAGGACCTAATCTCAGAGTTAATGACTATTGGGCACCTGTTGTAGCAACAGAATATTCCACCCATACAAAATCCGCATAGCTTAACGGGAAGCGGAATTATTGTTGCATAAGAACCACCTGGAGCCAATGCTACAGGGGCTCATTTATTGCAACAGTTTGTATAACGTTCGTTGTAAACGGCGAATGCTGTTCGTGAATAGCAAACTCTACTCATGAACAGCAAAGACTGCCGGCTGTCCGAGTTCTTCAGAGTTGGGAATCAAATAGCTTGCGTAACTGGCCCTTCTGCCGGGAACCTCCATTCCGGGAACATTCTCTCCCGCTGGCATGCCTGGAACCGCCAGACCTTTGGCATCTGGTTTCTGTTTCAGGAATTGACGGATATCTGCCGCAGGGACATGGCCTTCAAAGACGTAATTCTCAACCATTGCCGTATGGCAGGACGCGAGTTCAGGGTGTAGGCCTGCCTGCTCCTTGATCGGATTGACGTTATCGACATTATGTACCTCAACGTCGAACCCGGCTTCCTCCATATGTTTAACCCATCCAGCGCAGCATCCGCAGCTTGGAGATTTATACACCGTCATGGTTTCTGCTGAGGAGTATCCGGCAGTCAGCAGCGTGGAAGCTCCGAACACTATCGGAAACATCAGTTTGGGAAAGAGTGAGCTTTTCATTGAATTCTCCTTTGCCAAGGGTCTGTTGGTGTCTAAGTTTTGACGCCAACAACCAAATTTCACTTCTCGCGCCGTAATTGACCTGTATTCAGGTTCGGCCTGTGCGTTATAGGAAACGTTAACCTATCGTAAAACTTAGCAGACCCTGGGTGTCATTGTTGATTAAATAAATTTCAGAGTGCCCTGATACATCTGCATCTGGCAGGTAAACCGGTACTCACCCGCGGGCTGCCCGGGGAGTTCTATGGTTTTGGTTTTCCCGACAGGAAGGTCTTCACTGATATCCAGGTCTGCGAAGACGACTTTCTGGGCGCAGGGGTTTGGATCCTCTCTCAAAAAGCGGAGTTGCAGGGGCTTTCCGGCAGGTGCCTCGATGACGGCCGGAGAATACACACCATTCGCCACCTTGATGGTAATCTTGCCTGATTCTGTTTTGGTCCCATGACTTGGCTTGGCCAGCCAGAACCAATAGATCACGAATGCCAGAAGCGCCAGTCCGGCCAGATTAACGAGGATATTCATGAATGTGACCCTCCTGTTTCAGGTTTCTGATTGCTGGTTTTAAACAAGCGAAGGCGGTTAGCATTGCTGACGACTGTGACGGACGACAGGGACATGGCTGCACCAGCCAGGACCGGACTCATCAACACGCCGAATATCGGATACAAAAGGCCTGCAGCGATGGGGATTCCCAGCGTGTTATATATAAAGGCTCCGAACAGATTCTGCTTAATGTTTCTTACCGTTGCCTGGGAAACCTCTATGGCATCAGCCAGTCCATGCAATGAACCTCGCATCAGGGTGATATCGGCAGACTCAATGGCAACATCTGTTCCAGTGCCAATAGCAAAGCCGACATCGGCAGAGGCCAGTGCAGGGGCATCATTGATACCATCGCCCGTCATTCCCACAACGTTGGCCTTAGTGCCATCCGCCGGTCTCGCCTTCAGATCCTTAATCACATTTGCTTTGTCTTCCGGCATGACTTCAGCGATAACCTCATCGACGCCAACCTGTCTTGCGATGGCTTGAGCGGTTTTTTCGATATCTCCTGTCAGCATAATGACTCGGATACCGCGTTGATGGAGACGCTCTATTGCTTCTTTGGAATCCTCTTTCACCTGGTCGGCAACTCCGATAACCCCGGCGGCTTTGCCATCTACAGCCAGATACAGAGGCGTTTCACCTTTTTCTGACAAGGCAGTGGCAGCATCAGTGACACTGGTGACATCGATCTGATTCTGTTGCATCCAGCGGTAATTACCAAGAAGGAGAGAGTGCCCTTCCACGTTTCCTTTTACGCCAAGACCGGAGGCGGTATCAAAGTCCTCCACGCTGACGATGTCCAGTTGTTGGGACTTGGCAGCTTCCACAACGGCCATAGCCAGAGGGTGCTCAGAAACATTTTCCAGACTTGCCGCCAGCTGCAGAACCCTTGACTGGTCAAAGTCGGAGGTTGCAGTGATGTCGGTCACTGATGGGCGTCCCTGGGTGATGGTTCCGGTTTTGTCCAGAACCATAGTGGTGATCTCACTGGAGACCTGCAGTGCCTGACCATTACGAATGAGCACCCCGGCTTCAGCTGCTTTACCAACACCTACCATGACCGACATGGGGGTTGCCAACCCCAGCGCACAGGGACAGGCAATAATCAGAACAGTCGTCGCCGCGACCAGCATGTGAGCAATTTTGGGTTCTGGACCGATATTAAACCAGATCAGAGCGGCAATAACGGCGATACAAAGAACGACCGGCACAAATACTGCGGAGATACTGTCTGCCAGACGACCAATCGGTGGCTTGGCATTCTGTGCCTTTTTCACCATGGCAATGATCTGGGCCAGGGCTGTATCTTTACCGACTTTTGTGGCTTTGTAGATAAGGGTACCGGTCTGATTGATGGTTCCCGCTGAAACCTGGTCTCCTGATTTCTTCTCAACAGGGATCGGTTCCCCCGTCAGCATGGATTCGTCCAGAAGGCTTTTTCCTTCTGTGACCTCGCCGTCAACGGCAATTTTCTCCCCGGGTTTAACCCGCAGCAGGTCATCTTGCAGCACTTTTTCCACAGGTAGCTGAATTTCTTCACCATCCCGCAACACAGTCGCGGTTTTGGCCTGCAGATCCAGTAAGCGTTTGATGGCTTGTGAGGTTTTTCCACGGGCACGGATTTCGAGGGCCAGGCCCAGGTTGATCAAGCCGATGATCATGGCAGAGGCTTCGAAATAAACATGCCGCGCCAACTCCGGAATCAAAGATGGGAAGGCGGCAACCGCAATAGAATAGACCCAGGCTGCACCGGTGCCGGAAGCAATCAGGGTGTCCATATTGGCGGAATGATTTTTAAAGGCTTTCCAGGCACCGGTAAAAAAGTGCCCACCTGCCAGAATCATCACCAGTAGCGTTACTGCCCCGATACCAAGCCAGGCAATCTGACTTATACCGGGCTTAACCATCATTTCGCCGCCCAGTAATCCCCAGGCCATGATTGGAATGCCAAGGCCGAGGGCAAGCCACATGTTTTTCAACAGTTTGAGGTAATACGCATGCTCGGCGGCTTCACGTTCTTCCTGCGCCTTGTTTTCATCTTCAATAACAGAGGCGCCATATCCAATTTCCTCAATGGCGCAGATGAGCTGATCCGAATCTGCATCTCCCTCTACCTCAGCAGTCCGGTCGGCAAAGTTCACAGAAGCTTTATTCACGCCTTTCACTGTTTCCAGTGCCTGCTCTATTTTGCGGACGCATCCGGCACACTTTGCGCCGGTAATATTAAGTTGAGTTGTTACAAGATTATTGGACATCGCGATCATCCTCCCAGTGTTCGATTAACTGACAAATGGTATGTCCATCAGGGGTGCCGTCCGGCATGGTATTCCAGACTGACATAGCTTCTTTCATGTGCATTCTGAGTGTTTGAAGCTCAGCTATTTGCTCCTCTACTTCTTGAAGTTTGCTCTCAAACAGGTCGCGAACCATTGGGCAGGGAGAGTGATGATGCTCGGATTGTTCCAGAATGCTCGTGATTTCCTTGACGGTGAATCCCAGTTGCCGGGCTTTTTTGGCGAACTGGAGTCGTTGCAGGTCTTCCCGGTTATATAGCTGGTAACCGTTGTGATCGTCTCTTTGCGGAGACAGAAGGCCCTGGCGGGTATAAAAGCGCACTGTATCAGCACTGACACCGGCGCGTTTGGCTAGTTCACTGACTTTAAGTTGCATGGTTTAGTCCTGACGTTAATGACTCTATTGAACCGCAGTTTAAAACCTGTGAGTAAGACATAGGTCAAGAAAAATGTTTTACGCTGATTATGCAGAAAAAGGTCAGTCTGACAGCTTGAGAAATCATCAGATTCAGAAGACAGCAGAATTCCAGACAAACTATTCCAAATTAGTGCGCGGCTAAATCTGGTGGTGCGTAAATGTGATTTTTTACGGTGCTTTTTGAAAAAATGCATCGCACCATAATGGTGATGTCGATATGGATGTGATGGTTAACCTGATGAAAATTATCATCTTTTAAATTCTCTGGCACAGAACTTGGTTTTAACCCGTCAAAACGAGAAGACGGAGTAGACCATGAAACTGACCACCTCTTTAAAGCAACTGGTGAAGGGAATTGCCCTGTCCTTATGCGTTGCTGGAAGTACTCAGGCTGTTGAACCGGAAAAGGAAGATCTGAAGTTTGGCTTTATCAAACTGACGGATATGGCCCCGCTGGCGATTGCCTATGAGAAGGGGTTTTTTGAAGATGAGGGGCTTTATGTGCAGCTGGAAGCCCAGGCCAACTGGAAGGTATTGCTGGACCGGGTCATCACGGGAGAGTTGGATGGAGCTCACATGCTGGCAGGGCAGCCTTTAGGGGCCACGATAGGCTTTGGCACACAGGCACACATTATCACAGCCTTCAGCATGGATCTTAACGGGAATGGCATCACTGTCTCCAATGATGTTTGGGAGGCAATGAAAGCACATATTCCGATGCAGGACGGTAAACCTGTTCATCCTATCAAGGCCGATTATTTAAGGCCTGTGGTTGAACAATACAAAGCCGAAGGCAAGCCCTTCAAAATGGGGATGGTGTTTCCGGTCTCTACTCACAACTACGAACTACGTTACTGGCTGGCCGCCGGAGGCATCCATCCAGGCTATTATGCTCCGCACAAGGGAGATATTTCCGGTCAGATCGATGCGGATGCTTTCCTGTCAGTCACACCACCACCACAAATGCCCGCCACTTTGGAGGCCGGTACGATTTATGGTTATTGCGTAGGGGAGCCCTGGAACCAACAGGCAGTTTTCAAAGGCATCGGTGTCCCGGTCATCACAGACTATGAAATCTGGAAAAACAATCCGGAAAAAGTATTTGGGGTTTCAAAAGAATGGGCCGACAAATATCCCCAGACCCACATCGCTGTTGTCAAAGCCATGATCCGGGCAGCTCAGTGGCTGGATGCCGATAACAATGCCAACCGCCCTGAGGCGGTCAAAATCCTGTCACAATCCAATTATGTCGGGGCTGACTATGAGGTCATCGCCAACTCCATGACCGGCACTTTCGAATATGAAAAGGGTGACAAGCGGGAAGTACCTGACTTCAATGTTTTCTTCCGCTACTTCGCCACTTATCCCTTTTACTCTGATGCGGTCTGGTATCTGACCCAGATGCGTCGTTGGGGCCAGATTGCCGAACCCAAAGATGACACCTGGTACATGGATGTCGCGAAGAAAGTCTATCGCCCTGATATCTACCGTCAGGCAGCGGAAGAGTTGATTGCCGAAGGCAAACTGAGCAAAAAGGACTTTCCTGAATTTGCGTCAGAAGACGGTTTCCGGGCTCCGCAGTCAGAATTTATTGATGGTGTCACCTTCGACGGTCGCAAGCCTAATGAGTACCTCAGCCAGTTCAGTATCGGTCTGAAGGGCGATGAGGTTGTGAAGTAACTATTGACGTTAGATTCTGCCCTGAATCCATCGGCATTCGGGGCAGACTCAGGAGGCAAGTACATGATGGCACGTGTCGCTCAGAGTTTGAAAAACATTGAATGGATTGCCCCATGGATGCGTCTGTTCAAAGGCGAAAATCCCAAAGAGCAGTTAAACGCAATCATCAGGGGCATCGGCGTGCCCGTTCTGGCGTTTGTTGTGTTTCTCTGGATCTGGGATGCATCGGCTTCCCGGGTGGAAACTTCATTGGGAACAGTTCCTGGCCCGTCTCAGGTATGGCATCAGGCGCAGGGGCTTTGGGATGAACATGTCGCGGAAAGAGAAAAGGCAGATGCATTTTATCTGCGTCAGGAAGAGCGTAATGCCAAAAAGCTGGCGAAGAATCCCGATGCAGAAACCAAGTGGCGTGATTACCATGGCCGACCCACTTATATCGACCAGATATTTACCAGCCTTTATACGGTATTTGCAGGCTTTGTACTGGCTGTGGCGATCGCAGTGCCTATCGGAATACTGTGTGGACTCAGCCCCACCATGTATACCGCGATCAATCCACTGATACAGATATTCAAGCCTGTGTCTCCCTTGGCCTGGCTTCCGATTGTGACCATGGTTGTCAGTGCGGTTTACGTGTCGGATGACCCCTTGTTTGAAAAGTCTTTCGTCAACTCGGCCATCACGGTCACCCTCTGTTGTATGTGGCCGACCCTGGTCAATACGATTGTCGGGGTATCCGGATTGGACAAAGATCTGATCAATGTCAGTCAGGTCTTGCGGCTTCCATGGTTTACCAAAGTCAGAAAAGTGGTGCTGCCCTTTGCTGTGCCGATGATATTTACCGGTATGAGGTTGTCTCTGGGAGTGGGATGGATGGTTTTGATTGCGGCAGAAATGCTTGCACAGAATCCGGGGCTGGGGAAATTCGTCTGGGATGAGTTTCAGAACGGCAGCTCAAACTCTCTGGGCCGTATTATGGTGGCAGTGCTGACTATAGGGTTTATCGGATTCATCCTGGACCGAATCATGCTGTCTGTTCAAAAGGCCGTGTCCTGGGATAAATCATCTGTTGTTCGTTAATGCATCCGTGATAAGGCTCTGGCAGATGTCATGCCGGCAGGAATGTTGCTGTCTTTTAACGGGCACCGTTGCTAGATCTAAGCATAACGAAGTCCAGGCAGAAGTGATGTTTTTGCCGGTAATCACGAATTCAACAAATTGAAGAAAGGAGGACAGTCGATGTCCGCTGAACATCTGATTATTGATCATATCAGCATTGAGTTTGATAGCCCAAAAGGTAAGTTCAAAGCCTTGGATAACGTCAACCTGAAGATCAGAAGGGGAGAGTTTGTGTCTCTAATTGGTCATTCCGGGTGCGGAAAGTCCACTGTGCTCAATATTGTGGCAGGGTTGCTTCAATCCACAGAGGGCGGCGTTGTGCTGGAAGGGAAAGAGGTGAATGAGCCGGGACCTGAGCGTGCCGTGGTGTTTCAGAATCATTCACTTTTACCCTGGCTGACGGCGTATGAAAATGTTGAGCTGGCTGTCAAACAGGTATTCAAGGGGCGCAAATCCAGGAAAGAGATGCGGGAGTGGATTGAGCACAATCTGCGTCTGGTGCATATGGAGCATGCCATGTATAAAAAGCCCAGTGAAATCTCCGGGGGCATGAAGCAAAGGGTGGGGATCGCCCGTGCGTTGGCAATGGAGCCGACGGTACTGCTGATGGACGAACCCTTCGGTGCCCTGGATGCGCTAACCCGGTCTCATCTGCAGGACTCACTGATGGAAATTCAGAGAGATCTGAAAAACACCGTCATTATGATTACCCATGATGTGGATGAGGCGGTCTTGCTGTCAGATAGAATCGTCATGATGACGAATGGGCCTGCCGCCACCATTGGTGAAGTGCTTGATGTTGATTTACCGCGCCCGCGATATCGACTCGAACTGGCTGATGATGTCCATTACAACCATCTGCGTGCGGAAGTGCTTCGCTTCCTGCACGAACGTCATAGCAAGACGGATGTGCAGAGCAACTCTGAAGTAAAACAAGCTGCGAAAACAGAAGAGAAAAAGGGAGCAGGGGCTGATCGCAAGGCTGCATGACTTTGTTCCATTGAATATCTAGCGGACCGTTCTTTTCAGGCTGGATCCAGTTTGAATAGAACGGTCCGCTAGTGTATATCAGGCTGAACTCTCACCCATTCTCTCCAATAAACGATTAACTTCCGCGGCAAATTGTGGCCCCGAATCTTCCTGAAGAAAATGCCCGCCCTTCAAGGTGACGTGAGGTTGTCCCTTTGCCCCCGGAATCCGTTCCTGGAAATATCGGTCACCACCGCGCATGATCGGATCACCGTTACTGAAAGTGGTTAGAAAAGGCTTTTTCCACTGTTGAAGTATTCGCCAGGCACGACGATTTTCTTCTGCTCCCAGTGCATCCGGTTCTGTCGGCACTAAGCGTGGGAATGCTCTTGTGCCGGCTTTGTAGTTGGAGCCGGGAAAGGGCGCGTCGTAGGCCCGGCGTTCCTCGTCGCTGAGATTTTTAAAACATCCTGCGTTGACAATTCTCGAGATTGGAAACCAGGGGCTGTAGACCGCAAATGCCCGCCATGCCTTGAACACAAATGGTACTTTCTGTTCTCCTGTCGGCAGAAATCCGTTGCCGACGACAATGGCATCAAAACGGTTCGGCATCAGGGTAGCCAGCCGTAGACCTAGAAGAGATCCCCAGTCCTGGCAAACCAGACAAATCCTCTGCAGATCCAGCCTGTCGACAAATTGTCTTAGCCACTCAACATGACCGGCATAGCTGTAGTCTTCCAAGCGGGTGGGTTTATCAGATTTTCCAAAACCGATCAGATCCGGTGCAACAACTCGATGCCCGGCGGCAGTACAGACAGGAATCATGTGACGGTATAAGTACGACCAGGAAGGTTCGCCATGCAGCATCAGAACGGTGTACTCGGAATCACGCGGACCCTCATCAACATAGTGCATACGCAGGTTTTCCAGATCCAGATAATTTGGACTGAATGGGTAGTCGGGGAGGTTTTCAAAGCGCTCTTCAGGGGTTCTTATTATATTCATGATGCAGCTCCTCTTTGAAATCAGAGTAATGTAATGCCCATTCCCATACAATCGGCTTTCGCGCCGGGCACCTGAGATTGATCTATCCATCAGGCAGGAATATTCTCTGGCCTACTCGGCTATCAGCCTGATATTTTCCAATCCCTTGCCGTGGTGGATCATGGCATCCAGGTCTTCTGCCATTCGCTGACTCTCATTGAGCACGGTCTGCCAGTATTTTTGTCGGGTAGTGGTATCCAGGTTTTTAAAATCGTTACGGTCGGATATTTTTTGATATGGCAGACGATCTATCAGCTCGGTGGAAGGTGTCAACAGTACAACGTTGTCATAATTTTCTGGAGCCACTCTCCGATAGCTTAGCTTCTTATCGAACCATCCCGGTGTGACTTCCTGTGAGAAATGCGGATAAAGCAGCAAGCCGTCGTAATCCCTGAAGGGGAGGTCAAAGTGATAGTCGATAATACCGCCGTCCCGGTAGGTTCCCGTCGGTGCTCCATTGATGTTCTGGACACCCTGGAGAACCAATGGAATCGATCCACTGGCCATGAGTGCATCTTCCACATTCTCTGGGGTTAGCCGGATATAGCGGGTATTAAAGTCATCGAATCGGTAGTGGCTACGGGCACCGGCATGGAAAATGGCTCTTTCGAAAAAGGTACCCAGCCATTTCCGGGATATCGCATTCGCCGTAGCTGCCAGACCAAGGCCAAGAGTCTGCAGCCAGGGCGCTTCTGAAGCCACCAGGCCACGGCATCGATTGGCCAGTAAATGTGTCTGGATGAGTGAATTTGAGGCAATTTCCTCTGCACCTTTGCTACCCAGCATGTGTTGTACCATGACGCGGGCCTGATCAGTAATTTCCTGGGTGGTTGGTTTATCTGAGTAGGTTTCGTGAGAGTAGTAGTCTGCCAGTCGGGTAATTGCGGCCACAGGATCCTGTTGCGCAAAACAGGACATTTGCCAGGCTCCGGCGGAGGATCCGACAGTATGCAGTGGCGTTAGTCGGTCACGAAAAAAGTCGCCGAACAGATAACGATCCAATCCAAATAGAATAAACCACTTGGGGCCTCCAGAGGCAGCGGCCAGTCCGTTGAAAAGCTCCTGTCTGAAACCGTTTTCCTTCAGGAGTGCGCAGGCTCTTCGTCCGGCGATGACTGTCAGGGATGAGCTCATGGCATTCTCTCGCAAAATATAAAACGCGGAATCTTGCCACTCCTGAAGGGTAGCAACAAGTCGATGTCCGAAATGACTTAGAGATAGGCAGGCCCGGCTGTGACCCCTCCCAGAGCGGACTCCAGGACATGCTCCAGTTCCTTCAGATCCAGAGGTTTCATCAGTATCTGGTCAAACTGAATACCCAGGGACTCAGCCTCGATCTGGGCGTTGATGTTGGCAGTGACGACGATAATGGGGGTATCCGCCAGATAGGGTTGGGATTTAAGTCGGCGGTACACCTCATAGCCGGTGATTCTGGGCATGTTGAGGTCGAGTAAAATAATGTCCGGCAGGGTCTGAGCTGCCACCTCCAGGCCTTTGTCAGCATCTGCAGCGGTTATCAGCCGCAGTCCGGGGAACGACGACATGTATTGTTCCAGCAGTTTCAGGTTGGTCTGGTTATCGTCGATATAGAGAAGCGTTTTGGCATCAGGGGCCGGCTCTATTGCAAGATTTTTACGGTCATTATTTTCCGGTGCCAGAACCTCCCTGACCTGGAAGTCCACCCAGAAACGACTGCCTTCGCCATCTGTGGATTTGAATCCAATTTCCCCACCCATCAACATGACCAATTGCTGACACAGGGCCAGTCCAATACCTGTTCCCTCAATAGTGACATCGTCTGCCAGTCTTTCAAATGGCTGGAAGACCTTGCTCTGATCATGTTTTCTGATGCCAATACCGTTATCGATGATTTCGATGCGCAGGCGATTGTCACGTTCTCTGCGCCGAAGCTCGACTTTTACCCAGCCGTCTTTGCGGTTGTACTTGATGGCATTGGTCAGGAGGTTGGTCAGTACTTGCTTGAGCCTGGTGTGGTCTGCTTCAAGTAGGTAGTCGAAGCGAGTGACCGGGGCATGCAGTGAGATATTTTTCTCATAGGCCAGGCGGTTAACCAGTTTGAAGCACTCATCAATAACGGTCATGACAGAGCAGGGTTCCATGCTGATACCCAACTGGCCGCTTTCAATTTTTGACAGATCCAGAATATCGTTGATCAATGACAGGAGGTGTTCACTGGCATTATAAATTTCCACCACATTGTCCAGGTGTTCGCGACTGAGGTTTTCACCCTCCATACGAATTAACTGGGTAAATCCCATAATGGCGTTCAATGGGGTTCGCAGCTCGTGGCTCATGTTGGAGAGAAAACGGCTTTTGGCTTCGCTGTTCGCTTCTGCCCGGCGACGGTGGAATTCGGCTTCTGCCCGGTTCTTTTCGGCGCGTTCAATCATCAGATAGAGAAATACGAATCCAAGTAGCGATAACAGAGCGAGAACGCTCAACAGAATTTCAGTGGACAGAAAGACTGACGACAGACGCTTTCGATTGACGACAATCTGTTCAATCTTGTCGTTATTGATTTGCAGTGTCAGTTGGTGGGCGTTTTCCAGCAAGCTTTCCAGTGAGGCTTCAAGTGTGTCCAAGCTTCCGCTATCGCCTTCAAGGGCACTCTTGATCACTGGTTCCAGTCCCTCTGCCTGGCGAATAATACCCTGAAGCAACTGGTGGGATTTTGGCAACTGGTACATGGCGTCAAGAAACTCGCCATGTTTGAATAGATCGGTTCGGCTAAGTAGGAGCGCGTAACGCAAATCCAGATCGGGTAAAATGGCCGGATTTTCCCGGATGCGAAGTACCGTGGCGAGAGTCTGGAAAGCTTCTACTTCAATCTGGTGAGCCGGCCAGGCAATATCATCTTTGGCAATTCTGACTTCCAGTGTGCTCTCGCGCAGGTCCATGATGGTAAAGGTGACGCTCAAGCCAAGGGATATCAACGTCAGAACAAATACTGCACCCAGGAATATCCTTAATCTGGACAAAATTGGCACTCCGTTGATCTATTAAAATACAAGACGATCTAATTGCCAGATGCATCGTTGATAATAAGTTTCGCTAACCAGTTCAGTATGGTCGTCAAACGGATAAATCACAAAAATTGGCCCCTTTTCTCGCACACTGATGGTCTTGCCGTCAATCCTGGTTGCCAGTACCACGTTAAACTTTTCAAAATCTTCCACTGGTATGGTAATGCTGTAATCGTTCAGGGCCATGGCCTTCATCTGCTCGCCGCTGGCGCCGAGCAATGTCATCAGGTCTCTCGCCAATGGGCCGGTGAACTTTCTTTGACCATCATACCAGGGTGTGGTCGTGGTTACCGAGAATTGGGGAAGACTATCCAGCATAGTCAGGTCCAGTTCAGCTGCATCACCACTATTGGTGTTGGTAATATTGCCGCTTACGGTCAATATGACACGGCCCGCCGGGGAGTCCAGGGGCGCAGATATAACGGGGACACTGGTTACCAAAAGCAGCAATAATAACCAGATGTGGCTGTAGATAGTTCTAGGCATCGGTACCCTTGATGTTATTCGAGTAAAGCAAGCATCTTCTAATAATAGCTACAATTTCTCATCATGCGATGACTGGCTGTCCCTGAAAGGCCATCATTATCCAATATTGTTATTTTAGGTTGCCGGTAGCAATAATGGTACGTTGATAAACGCCGGGCTTCCACCGGGTGGCGTTCCACCGGGTGGCGTTCCACCGGGTGGCGCTCCACTGATTGACGCACTACAAGTCGGCGTTTTATCTCAAGCCGTAGCGATCTGCCCGGTATACGTTTTTTTGGAATGGCTGAATTAGGATTATTGGCAATGATGACCCTAGTGATAGGTAACAGGAACTACTCTTCCTGGTCGTTGAGAGCATGGCTGGTGTTGAGGCATAGCGGGTTGGAATTCGAAACTGTCCGCCTTGCGCTGGATACATCGGAATTCAGGGAAAATATTGCGACATTCTCTGATGCCGGGAAAGTTCCGGTGTTAGTTGATGGCGACCTGACAGTCTGGGATTCTATGGCAATCGCAGAATATATGGCCGAAAGAGTTCCGGGGTTATGGCCGGTGAAGTCGTCAGACAGGGCTCTGGCCAGAGCAGTGAGTGCAGAGATGCACAGTGGGTTTGCGACCATCCGTCAAATTTTGCCGATGAATTGCCGGGCAATAGGCAGGAATGTACCTTTGAGCAATGAACTGGCTCGGGAAATCACACGGATTGACAGAATATGGAGCGAATGTCTCAGCCGACAGTCAGGGGCAGGCTGCCTGTTCGGAGAATGGAGTATTGCCGACGCCATGTTTGCGCCAGTGGTATTCCGGTTCAACTCCTATAATATTCAATTGTCCGAGTTATCTCATCGTTATGTCCAGCAGCAGATGGAAGACAAATACATGCAGGAGTGGTTGAAGGCGTCCAAAGAAGAGGCGGAAACCATCGAGAATGAAGAGGTTGGCCTGTCGCTATAGATGAGACTGCAGGCAGAGGTTGCTGAAGCCATATTGTGCCGGAAGAGGACTGGCGATTGATCAAGCATTTCTTTATGAAAACTATCGGACACCATAGGTATCGAAACCTACTGGTTCAGGTGATAGTGGTTTTACTCTGTCTGCAGCTTCCTGGAATGGTGCTTGCTGACTGTAGAGAAGCAAAAAACCGTATTCAGCAGCTAAACACTGAGCTGAAGCGGCTGACCACCACTCAGGAACATTTTGAGACTATCCGGCAGGGAGTGATTCCGGAGGATTTGCAGCGCCATGACCTATTTCCCTTTGCGCTTGATGATTCGGCCTCTCGGCAGGCTTACATGGCTGCCCTGCGCCAGCATCTCTCTGATCAGGTGATACAAGGCCCTGATTGCGAAGCATTGGCAGAAGAGTTGTTCGCTAAACAGAGGCAGCTCATACAGCTACGTCAGAGCCTGGCTGAGGTCAGATACTCATGGCTGGAGTTGCCTTCGGGTCAATTGGTCGCCCTTGAGAGCCTGTTTCATCACTGGGCTGATACCAGAGAGTGGGTTGATCGCTTTCACTCTCTTGATACCGGGGCGGCAGATTGGGTTGCTATTCGCCAGATTCTGGACCAGTGGCAGCGACTCAGCGGACGTCTCGCCCAACGTCTTAGTGACGGAGCGGTCACTTCTTCCAGTGCTGACCCGCTTTGGTATGACATACTCAACTTGCCTGTTGGGTCAGGCGTTCAGACGTATAGCACGGATCCGGAGCTGCGTTTAATCATTGCAGAATTGACGGTGGCCATCCGGGACCTCAAGACCGTGGCAGCCTACCATCACAATCTGGCTGTCCACAATGATGGTCTTGAGTTGATGCTGGAACATCCCTCGCAGGCTGTTGAAAATCTTATCCGGGAGCTGAACTGGCTTGTGCCAGTGCTGTTCATGCGTTTTTTCGAGTATATGCAGTTTGAGCACAAGGCGGCCATTTACCAGGAACATCTGGTCAGCCTGTATTCAGTATGGGCAGTGCAGTTCATACTGCTGATGTTGTGTATTGCATTGTTGCTGAAGCTTGCCTCACTGTCCGCAAGAGCGGTTTCTTACTTGCAGCGTATGATGTTGAGTCGGTTGGGACATGGGCCTGTTATGCGAATACTGAATTCGCTGGTATGGGTTATCAAACCAAATGCTGCCTGGCTGGTTATCTGGTTACTCGCGATCAATATCAGTGCTTTGGCGCCTTCACAGTGGCATATTTTTCGACTTTTGGCGCCTCTGGGAAGTGTGTATGCGTTGTTTCGTGCAGTGCGTGTTCTCAGCGAGTGGCTATTGGCCCGGATGCACTCCAGAGTTGATCAGTTTGTATCGCAATCCGGTGCTTCCCGGATGCATGACAGGGCCGGGCGATTTTCTGTTGCGGCTGTAGTGGGATGGGCATTGCTGCAATTGACCGGGACCGCCGGTGGAGGGATCCTGCATGGTCTGTTGCAAGTGGTGTTGAGTTTACTGATGTGGAGCTTGGTGATCGTGACCTTGCGACAGTATTCGCCGGTCACAGAAAAATTTATAGCCTTTCAACTGCTACCCGGTAAAGTCACCAATGCGGAGACTGCCCTGCGAAAGCTGTGGTGGTTGCCTTTTTGGCCTGCCCTGTTTGTCCTGGCCCAGTGTAGGGATCTGATATTCAGTCTCCATACCCGGTTATCCCAGTTCGAGAGCTATCACTCCTTTTCCCTGAAATTATTACGTTTGCGCTTGGAAACAAGTATTGCAAATGAAGAGGAGGAAAAGGACTCTGAACTGAATCCCTATCTTGCCAAGTCCTACCGTTATTGGCTATTGGAACGAGAGGAGCAGGAACAGCCTCTGATCACGCTGGAGCAGACCCTCACATTGATCACGGAACCTTTGAACCGATGGTTCGAGGGGCAGAAGCAGGACTCCATACTCCTGTTGCATGGTGAGCACGGTGCAGGAAAAACCCATCTCATCCGGCAACTGCTTCGTCATCATCCACAGTGGCCTGTGAAGTGGATCGATACGCCTGCGAAAACCTGTACTGCAGAGTCTGTTAGGTCACTGATGGAGGAACTGCTGGTCAAGGAGGAATCCGAAGAGGCAGAGGGAAAACGTCTGATTGTGATTGATCAGGCTGAAAATACCCTACTGGCCCAGACAGGTCACTTTGAAGGCATACTGGAGCTTTTTCGCCAACTGCACCAACGACGGTCTGATGTCTTCTTTCTCGTTATCATGCATGGGCCGAGTTGGAGCTATCTGAATCGCGTGTTCCGGAACGAGCATCCGTTCACCCAGACTATTACGATGCCGCGTTGGACGGCAGGTGAAATGCGTAAACTGATTCTGTCTCGTCATCACGCTTCGCGTCGTAAGCTGCAGTATGATGATTTGCTGTTGTCAGCGATGGCCGGGACGGAAGCATCATCATTTCGTGCCGCGGATACCCGGGTATTTAACCTGTTATGGGAATTAAGTGGCGGAAATCCCGAGATGGCTCTGCACTTGTGGCTGGGAGCGGCCAGTTACGAAGGCCGGGAGGTGATCATTGCTCTCCCTCAACGTCCGGCACCCGGGTTCCTCTCAACCCTGCCACTGGATGCCTGTTTTGTCTTGCTGGCATTGGTCACCCACAAGGCTCTGAACCATGAGGAACTGGCTCTGATAACCACGGCTTCCCCGTTGACAGTAGAGCAGACGATCTCTGCCTGTCGTGATCAGGGGGTTCTCAGAGAAGATATCAGCGGACGCTGGCGTATAACGCCACTCTGGTACGGTTCTGTCCTGACGCTTTTGGGACGTAAAAACATGATCTACAACTGAAGGGAGAGACCGTATGGAAGATCAGGCTGTAGAGCAATTGGAAATCCTGGGATCGGTGCTTGATCCTGCCAAACTGGCATTGTTTTTACTGGGAGCGCTATTTCTTTGGGTCGTGAACCGCCTGGTTCATCATCTGGCACAAAGAATGATGGCATCCCTGCCCGGGCAACGTTTTCTGATTCTTCAGACTGTGACCTTGTTCAGTTTTATCTGGTATCTGGGAGGCCTTTATGCCCTGGTGGTCGGTATTCTGCAACCCCCCAGGGAATTAATGCTGGCCTTGGGTGGCAGTGCCGTAGTGGCTGTGGGATTCGCATTGAAAGATGTGGCCGCATCACTGATTGCCGGATTGATGTTGTTGT
Source organism: Hahella ganghwensis DSM 17046 (assembly GCF_000376785.1). Classification (GTDB taxonomy): domain Bacteria; phylum Pseudomonadota; class Gammaproteobacteria; order Pseudomonadales; family Oleiphilaceae; genus Hahella; species Hahella ganghwensis. The sequence continues at coordinate 19,072 of NZ_AQXX01000084.1, read as the reverse complement.
TTGATCGGCCATTTCAGGTCGGCGATCGGGTCAGTTTTGGTGATATCTATGGGGAGATTGTCAGTATTGGTCTTCGCTCCGTCAGGATTACCACGCTGGACGATAATACGGTCACCATCCCGAATTCCCGTTTTATTACAGAGGTTGTTTCCTCTGGCAATGCGGGCGCCATGGATATGATGGTGGTTACTGATTTTTATCTGGCTCTGGATGCCGATCTGAAGCTGGCACAGGCGTTGGTCCGGGAGGTCCTTGTTACCAGCCGTTTTGTCTTTTTGAAAAAGCCTATCACCTTCACTGTTTCCGAGTATCCTTTATCGGACCGGCTGGCCATCAGATTAAGGGCCAAGGCTTATGTATTTGATGTGCATTACGAGAAGGCCTTCCAGTCAGATATTGTTATCCGCACAGAGGCGCAATTTCAGGCACAGGGAATCAAACGCCCCGGTCGTGAAATCGCGTCTGAAGTGACTCTGCCTTCGCTGCCTATCTACTCCTCAGAAAACCAGTGAGCTGACCGATCCATCCTTTGTCATCCTTGGATTTCTTCCGGGACTTCCTGGATTTGCCAACTTCTTCCACCAGATGTTCCGGTATGTCGTATTTATCCAGGTAGGCATCTTTGCACTGAATCAGTTTATCAAATGCTTCAGACTGATCGGACAAGCCACGCAGTTCACAGATCCGCGTTATTGCCAGTTCATAGGCATCGTCAAAACCATGTTTGTCGACGGAAACCGACTTAAATAAAGGTTTCCGGTCCGGCAGCTTCACCCGCAATTTGAATTCGGTTGCTGGTTTCCGGCCTTCCCTGTGACGGGTCTGCAATTGCAGCCCTACAACAGTTCCATCTTCGTGTATCAGATTGTCGCCACTAAGTGCGATGAGTTCCCGCACTGCTGTTTGCCATTGCTGGAGGCGCTGGTCTATTTCCTTGGCCTCTTTCATGGCGCGTTTCATCGCCGCCTTGGAAGGTCCATCGACCCTGACATAACGCTGTTGTTCGCGGCCATTAATGGCTCTGGTTATACGAAGATAGGTGCGTGAGCTGTCGTTGCTATCTTTAAATACTGTTATTCCCATGGCAGCAGTTTCACCTTTTCTGACCAATATCAGTGATCAATCCAGTAACAAACCACATGAAAGCCACTTAGATTGAACGCTATCTACCGTTACGAGATAGCGGCTTTTTCAGATGATGTTCAGGATAATAATTGTCCGACTTTCCATATTTTTCCAGAAATCACCCGTAATTGAAGATAAAAAAATTTAATATGACGGCAATTATAGGTAACCATTCTGTCATAAGTGGAGCCTGATCCTATAAAATTCAATCCCTTATGAGACTTGGCTTACAAGGAGGTTTACAAATGTCATTTTCAGGAAGAAAAGGAGGTGGGGTGACGGAAATGTCGTCGAGACTTAAGGTGGTTTTTGACTACCATTCCCGCCTCAGCGGCGAACGCTGAAAGGGGGAATGGTATTTAATGACGTTACTACACGGTATGGTGTAGTGCCTGTTGCAATCCAGACTGCACCAACCAGGCTGTGTAACCAGCGTAAGCCAGGAGGAGGGCACTGCCTTCCATTCGAGTGATTTTTCCCTGTTTGCCAAAACCGTGACTGAATGCCAGCAACAACAGGGTGAGGACGCACATGACAGGAAGATCGCGATAAATCACCTCAGAGTCAACTCCAAGAGGACTGATGACCCCGGCGATACCAATCACGGTGAGTGTATTGAACATGTTGGAACCAATCACATTGCCAATGGCGAGATCATGTTCTCCTTTTCGCGTAGCAGCGATGGATGAAGCAAGTTCGGGTAGTGAGGTCCCGATAGCAACGATTGTCAGGCCGATAATCAGGTCTGATACGCCCAGGCTGGTTGCAATATCCACAGCCCCCCAGACCAGTAATCTTGAACTTCCTACAAGCAGTAGTAAGCCAATAACCAGCCAGAATATACTCATTTTGAGGCTCATCTGTTCTTCGCTGAGTTCCTGCTCGAACTCTCCAACCAGAATGTCATCTCCCCCTTTCATGCCGGTATAAATGCTCCATCCCATAACAGCGACAAATGCGATCAGGAGGATCATGCCATCATAGCGGCTAATTTCTCCGTCGATTAACAAAACCACCGCCAGTGCACTGATAGCGATAAGCAGCGGAAATTCTTTACGGATGATATTCGACTGAACAATGATGGGACTGAGAACAGCCGTCACCCCCAGAATCAGAGCGATATTTGTGATATTCGACCCCAGGGCATTACCGAGAGCCAAGCCGGGATTACCCTGCATGGAGGCCAGAACTGAGACCACTATTTCAGGTGCAGAGGTTCCGAATCCGACGATCACCATGCCGATCAGCAGAGAGGACATCCCCAGATGCTTGGCGGTGGCGGCAGCACCGTCTACAAACTTATCGGCACTCCAGACCAGAATGACCAGGCCCGCAACAACAGCGGCTAAAGCGATTAACATATTTGATCCATATAAATTAAAGAGGTTCCAGGCGGAATATCCCCTGAAGGGTTAAAGCGGGATGTAATCTAACAAAAGTTGATTATTTGCTCTAGTGATGTTTCCTTGTGCGTCATGGTGAGCCAGACTTTGATGTCGCCTAGCCCTCCTGGTGCTTGGTGAGCGAATGACGATGAGTCAGGTAGGTAAAGGTGGCGTCGGCGTTCAGTGGCTTGCTGAAGTAATAGCCTTGTACCACGCTACAGGCATGTTGTCTGAGAAACTGCAGCTGGCCTTTGGTTTCTACGCCTTCTGCCACCACTTCAATTTCCAGCTCGCGTGCCATTGCGATAATGGCCTTGATGATTCCCTGTCCCTGTGGGTCGTCTTCGATCCGCTGCACAAAAGACTTGTCTATTTTAAGTTGATCTATAGGCAGGTCCCTGAGAGATGCCAATGAAGAGTAGCCGGTGCCGAAGTCATCCATCGCAATGCTCAGGCCGAGCTCCTTCAGTGCTTCCAACTGGGCCATATGTATCCGATTGGATTGCATGATGGCGGTTTCCGTAATCTCAAGTTCCAGCATATTGCCCGGCAGGTTGAACAGGTTGAGTGTTCTGGAAATATAGTCCGCCATATTGCACTTTTCAGAGAACTGGAAGGGGGAGATATTGACAGCGATCTTTTTGGGCGCGACATCCTGGTCAAGCCATTCCCGGTATTGGCGGCAGACTTCGTGGACCACATATTCACCTACCTGATTGATCAGGCCGCATTCTTCGGCGAGAGGGATGAAGACCACTGGCGAGATATATCCCTCCTCCGGGTGATGCCAGCGCAGTAAGGCTTCATAACCGACAGTTTCTTCGTCCAAGGTGCGTATCTGCGGCTGATAATGGAGCTCCAGCCGATGTGTCTGCAGGCCCAGCCGAAGATCCTGGGTCAATTTGTGTTTACGGAAAGCTTCCTCGTCAATGCTTCTGTCATAGAACTCGAACCGATTGCGGCCCTTTCTTTTGGACTGATACATCGCGATATCCGCACACTTGAGCAGTTCCTGGGCATCACTGCCATTATTGGGGAACAGGCTGATACCGACTGAGGCACCCAGTTGAAAGTTTTCCTTGCCCACGTAGAAGGGGGGATGCATGGTCGTGATCAGGCGCTCTGCGATCGCCCCGGCATGCTGGGGTTGCTGGAGATGGTTGATCACAATGGCAAACTCATCACCTCCGATGCGTGAGACTTTGGTCGAGGTTATGTGCTGGGAGTAACTGGCAAAGTCGGCGACGATGTCCTCGCTGCGCAACACACTGTTCAGTCTTTCGGCAATCTCTCGTAGTACTTTGTCTCCAGCTTCATGTCCAAGCGTATCATTTACTTGCTTGAAGCCATCAATATCGATGTAAAGAAGGGCCACTTTGTAATCGTGGCGCTTGGCCGCTGAAATGGTTTTTTGCAGGAAAACACCGAATGTATGTCGGTTAGCCAATCCCGTCAGATTATCGTGGTAGGCAATATAACTGAGTTTGAGATTGGAAGCTCGCAGGTTGCCGTCCAGTTCTCTGAAGGCTTTGGCAAGTTCACCGAATTCATCATACCGCGCCAACATATGCCGGTACCTTCGGTGTTCGGATTCACCGACGTCCATTCGGGAGCGGCTGAGTGATCGGGTAAATTCCGTTAAAGAGTTAATAGGCCTGATTAACTGAGTGTGGATCACAATCAGCAGCAGGACAACGATGATGGAAGTGACAAACAGGGTCAGCCAGGAAATTTGCCGTGCCAGATTAATCGCGCTTTCTCTAAGCTCGGACATTGGCCAGACCGCAGCAATGTGCAGGTTTTGCATGACTTGGGTATTCCCGGCGAGGTAGCTGCTGCCGTCAATGCTGATTGTGGCTGTGGCCGGGCCAAGGTTCATTGTCGATTGCAGTATTCTGGCCAGGGATTCATTCTTGGAATCTGAAAAGGAATATCGATCCCCTTTTTCTGACAACATGTATAGCTTGCCTGATTGTCCTATTCTGGCCATTTCCGTTTGCTTTATCAGATCATCCAGACGGGTCACGATGACAATATACCCGGCGCTCTCAAACTGGCGGTCCGTATTCCAGTCAGTAAAGGTTTGTGCGGATATGGCCTTTAGCACCACGAGATAGGGGGCTGCCGTTACATCCGGGGAAGGAATAATTCTGGTCAGGTCTCTGGCCCCCGATTGTGGATAATCCTCAATCAATCCCTGGACAGGTAATTCCAGGCTGAAAGGGGTTTCTGAGGCATCGATTCGGACTTGTTCGGTACCATCCTGGTCCAGTAGTTGAATGGAAATATATTCGGGAAATACCTGTTGGTAAGAGCGAAACAGCTCAAGAATTGGTCGGTAGTAGAGATAGAAGCGCTGGGTGGCTGTCTCCAGATTAAAGTATTGCCGAATCAGATGGCTATGGGAGATCAGGCCAATATTCCCTCTGGCAATGGATATACGGCTGTGGACCCGTTCGCCGGCAATCTTCATTTCTTCCTGAATACGTAAATCAATCTCTTTGAGAAGATCGTCTGCCTGACGGTCATAGAAGTGAATACCGATGACAATCATCGGTACCACAATGATGGGCAGCAGCAAAAGGGTGACTTTGGTTTTCAGTTGAAGCATTGGTCAGGGATTGAGCTGAATAAAATATTTAATCATGTCACGCATCATAGAGCTGCTGGGAATCCTGTCCACTTCAAATCTATCCGTTTGGGGCGGGTTGATCGTAGGGTTGTCCAGAAACTCTTTGGGCAGCAATTCGTTTGCAGCCTTATTGGGCGTGGCGTATTGAATGTACTCAGCATTTTGTGCGTTTATCTCCGGCTCATTGAGGTAGTTGATGAATTGTTTGGCCAGTGTTTTGCTGGAAGATTTATTTAATATCGCAATAGAGTCTGTCCACAGCATGCTCCCCTCCTTGGGAAATATAAAGCCGAGTTCCGGGCGTCCCTCCATGACGGTCATGGCGTCGCCGTTGTAGGCCATTGCTATCCAGACTTTTCCGGCAATGAGCTCTGACTCTTCTCCGAAGAGAATATTTCGATAGGCCCGGACAAAGGGACGCTGCTCTCGGAGTAATTGCCGTGCCTTGGCAATGTGGTCCGGGTCTTCACTTAACAGGGAAAACCCCAAGGCTTTCAGGGCCAGGCGAAAGGTCGTGGAAGCGGTATTGATCACGAGTATCCGGTTGCGCAGATAATCATCCGGCCTGAAGAAATCCATCCAGGATTCGGGTGGGGATGTGAGTTTGTCTTTACGGTACAGAAGGCCAATGCTGCCCCAGCTATAGGGAATTGAGGTCAGCTCTTCTGGTAGTGGTTTATTGGACATTGGCATTTGCACGTGGACAAGATTGGGAACTTCCTCCCGTCGGAACAGGTGCAGCCAGCCATTTTTCGTGTAGGGCGCTGTCATCGTCTGGTCAAAGACGATAATGTCAAACCCGCTTCCATCTGTGTTGGCCAGAATAAAGTCCCGCTCATCGTCATCTTCATAGTAGATAAATCGGACCTTGGTGTTGTTCTCCTGCTCAAAACGTGTGACCAGCTCAGGGTCGATGTAATCCTCCCAGGTCAGGATCCGAAGCTCTTCAGCCCTGGCGAATGAGAAAATCAGCAGTAAAACTGGAATTAGGGCTCTGAGGCCGACAATTGACTGGCGCGAATGTTTCATAAGACTACCGGCAGGCATGGGATATTCCAATGTTCAAGTGCATGAAACAGTATCTGAGCACTTGGTTTATTTGATTATAGCCAATCAGTTGAATGTTGCCGGTATTGGTGAGGCAGAGAGTTGTCTTCGGTGTCATTCCGAATGCATAAGTTGGCGTTTCAGGCGGTCATCAAAGGGGTCTTCTCCCAGCCAGATGTTGAAGTATTCTCGTGCGAGTTCCTGATCTTTTAACGTTGCCAACAGGTTTCCGTTCAGTTGGAGTTGAAGGCCAGTCTCCGGGAAGTAAGTGATGGAGTAGGTATCTCCTGCCTCAACAGGCTGGTAGGCCTGGTGGAATTGATTGAGAGTGCCAATCTCTTCGGAATTCAATTTGATATTCCGCTGCATAATCTCCATTGCACTTTCTCGGAAGGCTTTTGCAGGTATTGCTCTATTGTACTGAAATACCATATGGATGGGCTCGATGTCTGATGCTGACCAAGTGGCATGGCAGGTCTGTCGGTACAGTGCACTCTGGCCGACAGTGAAGATTCCGTAGGCTTTGAGCGTAGCGACACCGCATCGTTGCAGCTTTAATTGATGGACCTCGTGGCTGAGGCTGAAGCCGGCTTTAGGTGCAGTGTCCGCCAGGCTAATTGATGGGAGGATTTGCGCGATCCACAGGGCATTCCAGATGAGAGCATTAAGACGACGCATGATTAACCTGTTTAACTGTCGGGGCCCAACTGGGAGCGGATGGCTCTGATCGGAGAACCGATAATAGGAAGGTGAGCGTAGAAGCCCTCGGTGCTGTCCCAGTAATCCTGATGCAAAATGATTTTGCCCTGCTGGTCGAATCGTAGATGGGTGATGCCGACGGACTGAATGTCCAGATCTTTCCACCATAACTTGAAGCGTATCCGCATGTGCCATCTCAGCCAGGCGTCATTCCCTTTTGACACGGAATCTAGAAATCTGACGGTGGTTTCTGAGTTTTCTGCCAGACTTAACATGTACAACTTGAGGCTGGGTCTGTCTGTGATGACGTGGAAAGTGTCGTTGAAGTAGAGCTTTTCAGCGTAAACGTTGTCGAGTTCTTGGGTGATATGTTCTGTATCCAATGAACTGAATAAAGTGACAAAGCCTCCCAGTCGGTCATCTGTGGTGGGAGGATCGAAGGTTCCGGCAGGTGCGAGCCGGAGGTAGTCTTCATAGGCCTGACTGCTGGGGGAGGATGAACATCCGGTAGCACCAAAAACTAAAGTAATGAGTGCATAGATATAACAGGCTGTTCGGCAGAAAAAACGCTCACGAATATGGTGGATCAGGTGACTGATTGCATGCCCGGTTTTCATATTGCGGTATCTCTTGATCTTTTAAGAGGATGATATGAATCCAGGGGTGAAGTGAGTGTGAATAAAATAGATGGATTTCTTCACGTTTTTTTCACGTGGGGCTTTTTAGGATGCTCAAAAGGTTTGAGCAGGAAGATGGATTTCAATGAAACAGTACAAACATCGAGACCACGGTATCGGGGAGCTGTCCGACGCTGACCATCAAAGTCTTTCCGTGGACTGGGTAAGAGTCTGGCCGTTTGTCGCAATTCACTTGCTTTGTCTGGCGACTCTGTGGGTGGGGTGGAGTGCGACCGCTCTGGTGACGGCCCTGATCCTTTATCTGGTGAGAATGTTCGCGATTACCGCCTTCTATCATCGTTACTTCTCTCACAAATCTTTTAAGACATCTCGGCCTTTGCAATTTGCGTTTGCCATACTTGGGGCTTCTGCAACTCAGCGCGGACCACTTTGGTGGGCGTCCCACCACAGGTTTCACCATCGTACGTCGGATACAGAAGAAGATCCGCATTCGCCCCGCCATGGCTTCTGGCAGAGTCATTGTGGTTGGTTTCTCGGTCAACGTTACTTTGAGACAAATTTTGATCTCATTCGGGACTTTGCCAAGTATCCCGAACTGCAGTGGCTTGACCGTTATGATTGGTTTGTCCCAGTGATTCTGGGTGTAACACTCTGGATCGCGGGGGACATGCTGAGTCTGTTCTTGCCGCAGTTGGAGACTTCCGGCCTGCAAATGTTTATCTGGGGATATTGTGTTTCCACTGTGATATTGATTCACGCCACGCTCGCGATCAATTCCTTTGCGCATCGCTTTGGGAGTCGTCGTTATCAAACGCCAGATGATTCAAGAAATAATTTGTTGCTGGCATTGATCACCCTTGGAGAGGGCTGGCACAACAACCATCATCACTTTTCCGGCTCGGCCCGACAGGGGTTTTTCTGGTGGGAAATCGATATCAGCTTTTATTTACTGAAAATTATGCAGTGGTGCGGGTTGATTTGGGATTTAAGAGCGGTTCCTGAGCGCAAGAAGTGGGCCCATCGGACCGGAACAAAGTCAACTGTTGTCGAGGAGGTGCTGTCGTGAGGATTGCAGTCATCGGTGGGGGCGTTTCCGGATTGACGGCGGCGTATTATCTCAGTGGTGCTTCAGGGCCAGAAGCAAAGTCGGCTGGTCATTCTGGCAGTGTGTCTTCGGGGAGTTCTAGGCCAGGACACGATGTGACACTGTTTGAAGCCAACGGCTATCTCGGTGGCCATACAGACACTCACACGGTTCAGGTGGGTGAGCAGACATTGTCAGTGGATACGGGCTTCATTGTTTTTAATGAACACAACTATCCAAGCTTTACCCGAATGCTCAGGTCATTAGACGTTGCCTGGCAGGACAGCAACATGAGCTTCAGCGCCGTGAATGAAAGGACTGGTATGCAATACGGCGCGGAAGGATTTGACCGTCTTTTTGCACAACGCCGGAACCTCATTAGCCCACGATTCTACAGAATGCTTTGGGATTTGTTGCGCTTTTATCGGGAAGCGCCTTCAGTGCTGGACAGCTGTAGTGGGGAAGAGACGCTGGGGTCTTACCTCCGCAAGCAAAAATACAGTCAGGTGTTTATTGAAAACCATATTCTCCCCATGGCCTGTGCTTTATGGTCCGCGTCGCCTGAAATTATCGAAGAGTTTCCCTTGCATTACTTCGTTTCATTCATGCAATACCATCGCATGTTGCAACTGGATGGCCGACCACAGTGGAAAACGGTACGCGGCGGCTCCTCCAGATATGTGAAGGCCATTCTTGATCGGTTCCCGGGGGCTGTCCGGTCATCCTGCCCGGTTAAGAAAGTCACTCGGGATGGTCAAGGAGTGAGCGTTGAAACATCTGCATTTGGCATTGAGAGATTCGATGCCGTGATTTTTGCCTGTCACAGTGATCAAGCGTTGCGAATTTTGCAGGATCCATCGACAGCCGAAAGAGAAATTCTTGGTTCTATTCCTTATCAGGAAAACCAGGTGATATTGCATTCGGACGTCGGTCAGATGCCTTCTAACAGACGGGCGTGGGCTAGTTGGAATGCGAGGATTCCGGCCTCTTCAGACGGACGTTGTTCTGTGAGTTATTGGATGAACCTTTTACAGAGCATCCCGGTTGAACAGCCTTTCATCGTTACGCTGAACGGTAACCTGGGTAACGGACAGACTATAGATTCGTCAAAGATCTGGGCGGAGAGAACTTATCATCATCCGGTATACACCCACGCATCTTTGCGTGCCCAGGCAAGAAGGAAAGAAATCAACGGAGATAACAATACTTTTTACTGCGGCGCCTATTGGGGGTGGGGCTTCCATGAAGACGGGGTAAACAGTGCCCTGGATGTGGTCTCCATGATTGAGGAGGAACGTGCTGATGTTGCTGCATAGTGGCTTGTGTCAGGGCAGTGTCCGTCACCGTCGACATCTTCCTCAAGAACACCACTTTCAATATCGCACTAGCATGGTATGGCTGGATCTGGACGAAATCCCTCTGATTGACAAACTTCCTTCCTGGTCCACCGGAAGGTTCAGTCTGACCAGTTTTAGAAGGCAGGATTATCTGGACCCCGGTATTCCTGATCTTAAGACTGCGGTATATAGGCGACTGGAAGCGTCAGGCCTGCAAAGTAAAATGGGGCGTGTCGTGATGCTCGCACACCTTCGCAATTGGGGATTTTGCTTCAATCCAGTCGTATTCTATTTCTGCTTTGACCGCCGGGAGGTTCTTTATGCGATTGTCGCGGAAATTAATAATACCCCCTGGGATGAACGATACGCCTACGTCTTGCCTGTCACTTCAGAAGAGACCCTAGTAGAAAATCCGGAAAAAGCGGAGTCCGATGATGTCAGTTACCGTCCCCAGACTGTTCGTTTCGATTTTGATAAAGCGTTTCATGTCTCTCCGTTTATGCCGATGAATCTACGTTATCAGTGGCGATTCCGGCTGGATAAAAGCAGGATTTTCGTGCACATGAAATTAAATCGTGAAAACGAACAATGGTTTGATGCCAGCCTCGCGTTGGAAAGGTTGCCGTTAGATGGCGCCGCGGCTTTGAGGGCAAGTTTTGGTTACCCAATGCATTGCCTGAAAGTCTTGTCTGCGATCTATTGGCAGGCCCTGCGTCTTTGGCTGAAAAAAGTGCCTTTCTATACCCATCCGAAAAAACAGGCTCATCCGAAAAAACATGTTCACCCGAAAAAACATGAAGGTTCCGACCTGGAGCATGATTGTGAGAAAAAGAATATTGTGAATGGAGGTGTGTAATGCAGCTTGAAACATCTGTCAGTTCAATCGGTGCAGTCGAATCCTGGGCAAAAAAACTTTTCCTGCGCATGTGTCAGGGGCTAGAGGGGGGAATATTGATTGTTAAGGAAGGCGCGGAAAGTATTCAACTGGGATCACCATCCGAGGATGGACTCAGAGTGGTATTGACTATCCGCCATATCAAAGCCTATCGCAGATTGCTGATCGGCGGCAGTAATGGTGCAGCGGAAGCCTATATGGATGGTGATTGGGATACAGATAATCTGACCGGACTGGTTCAGCTATTACTTCGTAACCGCCGGAATCTGGATGCCATGGAAAGTGGAGTGGCCGTTGTGGCAGCGAGTTTGGCCAAAGCCTGGCATGCCCTGAACAGGAATACTCGAGCGGGATCACGCAAGAATATCGCGGCACATTATGATCTTGGCAATGATTTCTTCAGGCTGTTCCTGGACAGCAACCTGATGTATTCCTCAGCGTTGTATATTACGGGAGAGGAAACATTGGAAGAGGCCTCCCTGGCCAAGCTTGATCATATCTGTCGTAAACTGGAACTGGGGCCGAATGATCATCTTCTGGAAATTGGAACCGGGTGGGGAGGCATGGCGATCTATGCGGCCAGGAACTTTGGATGCCGGGTCACAACCACGACGATTTCCAATGAGCAGTTCAGTGCAGCAAGTGAACGGGTCAGGTCTGAAGGCCTGGAAGACCGGGTGACCGTGTTGCAAAAAGATTACCGGGATCTGACTGGCTGTTATGAGAAAGTGGTGTCAATAGAAATGGTTGAGGCTGTCGGGCACCAGTATCTTGATGGTTACTTCGAAAAAATCTCCAGCCTGCTCAAGCCAGATGGCCTGGCGGTAATCCAGGCCATTACCATTGATGATACCCGATATCATCAGGCATTAAGGACTGTAGATTTTATCAAACGATACATATTCCCGGGCAGCTTTATTCCCTGTGTGAGTGTGTTGACTTCCAGTTCTGCTCAGGCCGGTCTAAGGCTTACTAATCTGGAGGACATTGGGCCCAGCTATGCACAAACGCTATATGACTGGCAGCAGCGCTTCAATACACGGGTGAAGAAAGTTCTGGCACAAGGATTTGATGACAGATTCGTTCGTATGTGGCGGTTTTATCTCAGTTATTGTGAAGGAGGATTCAGAGAGCGGGCGATCAGCAATGTTCACATGATGCTGGCGAAACCGGGTAATCGTCGCAGCCAGTGGATAAAAGGTTGAGGCAGTGACATGTCGGTTCATATACTGATGTTGGCAGCGTTAGTCCTCATACCTGTATTTCTTCTGGGATGGTGGATTCAGGAAAAACAGCAAAACGCCGGCTGGGTGGATGTTTTGTGGGCGTTTAGTGTGGCAATACTGGCTGTCTGCTACTTGTATGCCGGCACTGGTGATATGGCTTTGCGCTTGCTTGTCGGGGTGATCTATCTGGTTTGGTTTGGACGGCTTGGGTGGCACCTGACAGTGAGACTTTTACGCGATGCCGAAGAGGATGGTCGTTATCTGTATATGCGCCGTTGGGCCGGAAGCAGGTCATCTGTCATCTTTCTGGGTTTTTATCTGATGCAAGCCAGTTGGGTATGGATATTTACCTTACCTGCCTGGGTATTGGCAGATGGGCAGTGGCCGCCACTTTGGAGTGTGTTCTCGGCAAGTACTGTCATCCTGGTTGCCTGGTGGGGGGAATCGGTGGCTGATGCCCAGTTGCTGCGTTTCAAGAAGACCGCCGACAATGATCAGAAAGTCTGCCAGTCCGGCTTATGGCGCTATTCCCGACATCCAAATTATTTCTTTGAATGGTGCCATTGGTTTGCCTACCCCCTACTTGGAGTTTCCACAGCGGGCGGTAGTTGGCTGTGGCTGGCACCAGCGGTTATGTTTATTTTTCTCTACTTTGTTACTGGTATTCCATTTACCGAGCAACAGGCCTTGCGAAGGCGTGGGGATGCCTACCGTCGTTACCAGCGAACAACATCAATGTTTTTTCCCTGGAAGCCAAGGGCGGAATAAGCCTGGTTTGGAAGTATTAACGCACATTGGGAGTGGGCTTACTCCGATTATATGTATTAACTCAAGTTAGAGAGGCGTACCGAATATGACGATGATTCAATGGGCAGAAAAAGGGTGGATGCCGGATACCTTGATCCGTTTCGGAATCCGTCGGTTATGTCAGGAGCGGTTGCGAGATGAGTCCAGAATAGTAAAGCAAAGTGAGGGCGAATCCTATCAACGCCGCCTGGAGAGTCTGCGGGACAGTCCAATTGCCATAGAAACGGAAGCTGCTAACGAGCAGCATTATGAAGTTCCGGCGGCCTTCTATGAACTGGTCTTGGGGAGCCACCTCAAATACAGCAGTTGCTGGTGGGATGAAGCCACCGACAGCCTTAATGATGCTGAGAGAGCAATGCTGGAGATATACGGCAAGCGTGCAGAGTTGGAAGATGGCCAGGAAATTTTAGAGCTGGGGTGTGGCTGGGGATCGCTGACACTGTGGATGGCGGAGCAGTACCCGAAAGCCAAGATCACGGCTGTTTCCAACTCGCAAAGCCAGAGAGAATTCATAGAAAAGCAGGCCCGGCAGCGGAGTTTGACGAATATTCAGGTCATCACCTGTGATGTGAATGAATTGGTGCTTGAGCAAAGCTTTGACCGTGTAGTCTCGGTTGAAATGTTTGAACACGTGCGCAATTACCAGCAATTGTTCAGAAATATTCAGGGCTGGTTGAAACAGGATGGAAAACTGTTTGTCCATATCTTTTGTCATCGCCGATTACTGTATCCCTTTGAAACTGAAGGTGAGAAAAACTGGATGGGTCGGTATTTCTTTACAGGTGGTCTGATGCCCTCAGCGGATACTTTCCACCATTTTCAGCAGGATATGAAGCTGGAGCATCAATGGTATTTGTCCGGCACCCATTATCAAAGAACCGCTGAAGCCTGGTTGTCGAACCTAGACTGTCACAAGCAGGAGGTTTTCAGAATTTTTGCCGAGGCATACGGAGAAGAAAACGCAGAACGCTGGATTCAGCGTTGGCGTATGTTCTTTATGTCATGTGCTGAATTGTTCGGGTATAAGGGAGGAAGAGAGTGGATTGTGTGCCATTATCTATTTAACAGACAGGACGGGTTAACGGTTAATTGAAATGGCGCCCCAGTCTCCTCGAAAAGGAATACAGTCACGGTTGATCAGAGTGTTTGCCGTACAGGCCACTCTGGTCAGCCTGGCAACGGCCCTTGGAGTCTATGCCGCTTATAAGATAGCAGAGGACATTCTGGTTCGTGAGGCTTTGACTGGCGAAGCTGAACATTACTGGCAATTGGTTGATCAGCATGGTGATTATCCACTTCCGAATACCCGTAATATGCAGGGCTTTCGTGCAAGCCTGGGTGAGTTGGAGCATCTGCCTCAGGAACTCCGAGTGTTGGAGCCGGGCTTCGGTAGACATCCGTTTCATGGCAAGACCCCGTTGGTGCTGATATCGGAAAAAGACGGGGAACGTCTGTATTTAATTTTTAAGGAAGAACAGGTGACCCGGTTGGCGCTGTTTTTCGGGGTAGCGCCTCTGACGGTGGTTTTGATCCTTATTTACCTGGCTTCCTGGTTTACTTTCCGGCAATCCCAGCGGGTGATATCGCCAGTGGTCCAACTGGCCAAGGTGGTTGAAGATTCACGAATCCCTGATACTGAGACGCTGGCCTCTGATCTTCGCCCTTTTCATGCTGTCGATGCGGATATTGATGCATTGGCCACGTCGATCGAGCATTTTGCGGCACGTCTGCAGTTATTTATTGAAAGGGAGCGAACCTTTACCCGTGATGCCTCTCATGAGCTGCGAACACCTCTGGCGGTCCTTAAGGGGTCAATGGATGTGCTTGAGCAAATGGAATCTTTCTCTTCTCGGGGACAAGGGGTTCTGGTGAGAATGCGTAAAACCGTCCAGGATATGGAGGGGCTAATAGAAACTCTGCTGCTAATGGCCAGGGAAGAGGACAATCAACAGGACTCTACACCGATACTGCTGAACGATCTGGTGCCGACCATCATCTCTCAAACTCAACACGCACTGGGGGTGGCAGAGGATACCGTGACCTTTGAACAGCACACGTTGCTGGAAGTATCCGCACCAAGCAAGGTGCTCACAATCCTGTTAACGAATCTCCTGCGTAATGCTATTCGACACGGTATTCCTGCAGGTGAGAAACCGGGTGGCGTGACTGTAATTATTGAGGATCAGACGATTGCCGTGAAAGATACTGGCCAGGGTATGGATGAAGAACAAATGCGCCAAGCCTTTCAACCGTTTTATCGGGGGACGGCAGATGGGGAAGGGCATGGATTGGGTCTGGCGATTGTTAAACGGATTTGTCAGCGCTTCGCGTGGGAGTTGAAAGCGCACAGTGGTGTGGGCAAGGGAACAAAGGTGACCATTGAATTCCCTCAGGGAAAGATCGTTGGTCGCCAGTAGAGGTTTCCCACAATCTAGCCTGTTAAAACTCCCTAAGACTCCTGGGTCAGCTTGACGCCCAGGCCCTGGAGGGTTTGAATCATGGGACTTGAAAACGGCTTATCCACAGATTTCCGCAACTGATACAGATGGCTGCGGAGGGTGTCGCTGTCGGGTACCATATCGCCCCATAGTTCATGTTCCAACGCCTCCCTGGGAACCAGGTTGGGGCTTTCACGCATCAGGATTTTCAATATTTTATACCCGGTAGGCGTCAGGCGAATGGCCTTACCTTCTCTGGTTGCTGTCATGGTGCGAGTATTTAACTGCAATGGCCCGATCTGCAGTATACGTTCATCCATTTCTCCGCGTTGACGGCGGATCAGGGCCTGTAACCGCGCATCCAGCTCGGGTAGATCAAAAGGCTTGACCAGATAGTCGTCAGCGCCTTCGCGAAATCCCCTAAGCTTGTCATCCAGATGGTCTCTTGCTGTCAGCATTAATATAGGAGTGGCAATACCTGCGTCCTCTCTTAATTTATGACAGATATCAAATCCATCAATACCAGGGAGCATAACATCCAGAATCAGGGCATCGTAGCGGTTGACCGAGCCCAAATGTAAAGCAGTGAGTCCGTCAGCAGCGTAATCCAGCGTGTATCCGGCATTCTCCAGATACAGAATAACGGTTTCTGCCAGTGGCTTGTGATCCTCTACCAACAGTACAGTTGCAGCAAGGTGTTCCATCTATATTCCTGAATCCTGAAGTTTGATAAAGGGCGCGCTCGGGAGCTTCGAAAAACAACCTGTGTTGCCTTATGGCGTCAAAACTAGTGTTTCTTAGAGGCTCCTTAGTTCCTGATAGTAATTCTATACGCCTTTTCCTTGGATTTGGGCTGCGTCTCACTGATTCTTTTTATCGGACTCGCTAGGATTCGTCGATGAATTTTGATCGGAACCCAACTCCATGGAAAATACAGGGTATGCAATGATGCGATTCCACTTATATGTTCCTCTGATGGCAGTGATAGTGCTCTCAGGTTGCGGTGGTGGCGAAACTGAAACCTTATCGAGAGACACCACGGGAACCGGCCGTTTTGTGCTGGAAGTGACTGATGCCCCGTTAGACGATGCGGCAAAGGTCGTACTCAGTTATAGCGGTGTGGAAATAAAACCTGTGGAAGGCAGCGTTATATCTTTTGATTTTGAGGAATCCAAAAGCATTGATCTTATCGAGGTAACCAGAAACGGTATTCCGGCAGAACTTCTGAGCGAAAGTATCCCGGAGGGAGACTACAGCTGGTTTCGCATCAAGGTTGATGCCCAAACTGACGGTAATCCTGACTCTTATATTAAGCTTCGAAGTGGTGCCACTCACGAACTTCATATTCCCAGTGGCAGTGAATCCGGGTTGAAAGTTAATGCGCCCTTCACAATGGTCAGGAATTCTGGCTATGGGTTTCTTGTTGATTTTGATTTGCGGAAGTCGATTGTGGAAGCAGGAGGAGAATACTTTCTGAAGCCTGTTCTGCGATCTGTCGCCTACAGCAGTGCCAACCTGCTAGCTGTCGAAATAGCTCCGGAAGTGATTGCTGACCAGTGTGGTCTTGTCGGAACACCTTCAGGAGCATTGGATTATGCGGGCGCTGTCTATCTGTTCACAGGCCATGATGTCGAACCGGATGATGTCGATGGCCCTGCTGACGAAAGGCCTGTAATGACCGTGCCGGTGTATTACTCCGACAGTGAGGACCCGGATCTGGAAAATCAGTACGAGGCGTATTTTGCCCGGTTCTGGTCAATACCCGAGGTGGAGTACACCGTCGCATATACCTGTAACCCGAACGATCATCCCGAACAGGATGACCCGGATGTGATCTTTGCCGATCAAACTCTCAATCTTGATCGTAACTTGTTGTCAGACGATAACAATGTCATTGTAAAGCTGGAATTTTAACTGCTGGTTCGGAAGTCAATCTAACTAGAAACATTGAAGGCTGTATCCTTGGAGTCTGAGGGTTACGGGACTGATTTTGTTATAAAGCTGATTAAAGAATCCGGTTGATGTTAGATAGTTTTAGCATAGTAGGTAGTATCTTCATTTGGAGTAATAAGTGAGAAAGCACATCAAGGTAAAGGCTTTGTTGGCAGTTTTGGCACTAGGTGGGTGTGCAGGTATTAGTGGCAAACAAGATCTGAGCCAGACAGTTTTTCTTCGTGGGCAGTTTGCCTGGTGGGAAGCGTTGGATGAATACAAGGTAAAAAGAATTGGGCGTGACGTTTACGTTGCGAGTGCTGAATTGACAGCGGATGGACAGCCGTACGAACTGAAGTTTGCGGACGCGGAATGGTCTTCTGTTAATTGTGGCCATTTAACGCCAGATGACCAGGAGCTAACAATAGGGAAAGTTTCAAAAGCAAATTGTTCGACAGATGGGAGTTTTAAGTTTACTCCTCCTGAGACGGGAGCTTATGACTTCTACTTGGATGTAAGTGGCGACGTACCATTGGTGTATGTTGAAGCTGGCAGCTAAAGTTTGTTGCGAGTTTGATACGTATAAAAAGCAGCGTTGAGAACGGCTGCTTTTTAAGGATTATTGTTGCTTTTTAACCGCTTCTATAAAGGTGTTTCTGGCGGTCGTGGAACCGTTGGCTTCTGCATCTTCCACCAATCTCAGTGCTTCTTCAATATTTCCGTCGGCAACAGATTGCTTGATTAATGCATTCGCCTGTTCTTCGGCAGAGCCGTATGCAGACTCAGGTACGCTTATAAGGCTTTCGGCAGCCGGGGTCGCTTTACCCAATTGTGTGGCGGAAAGAGTCATTACCCCCATGGCCGAATGTTGGGCGATGGGGTCATCAATTTCAGGAGGTACACGATTAGTGGCCTTTGCATACTGCTTGGCGGGATGGATCATCGTGGTGGCGCCCATCCGTTGCTGGTCGGTGGTATAAATGATCAGATAGCGTTCGTCCTTGAAGCCCCCCACTTGCATTAGGGTTGCTTCTAAGCGTTCTCCGTGGACGATATCTGCGGTTTTGTAGATAAAATCCCCGCCACTGAAGGTGCGTGTAACCTGATATTGACTGTCCAATATCAAGGCTGATGGCGAAAGCACTTGATCCTCTGATGCTATGCTGCTGATTTCTATATCAATCGGTCGATTACCCCGGGGAAGTTCAAATGCAGCAACATAACTTTTGCCGCTATCAAATAAATAGGCCGGAGAGCTGGCATTCAAGCGGGTAACCGTAGTCTGATCGAGAATCAGAGGTTGATATTGAAGGTCGGGGAAGGATTGGCAACAGAGTTGGGCCTGCATCAGTGATTGACTGGCATTACCAACAGGTTGAGTATCATTGACAACCAGAATATCAGAGGTTTTCCATCCTGACTGACATCCGGCTAACATAAGTGCAATGGTAAAAGCTGTAGCGACCCGGTATCTCATAAAGGATATCCTGAATTATTATCATTGTTGATGTTGATCGAAAAAGCCCCCGTCTGGGCAATGCTGTTCACTTAAGAGGAGCAGCATTGCGATCTACTGGATATCGGGTCTTTGATATCTTAACCGTCCGAGGTGTCGTAGGCCTCGGACGCCTCTCCAAAAACAGACTACTAATTCCCGATCTTAACTCTGACAAGCGCCGACCTGTTCCAGATATCGGATTGGAAGCCGCCATCACAATTAACTGAACAGCAATATAATCACACACTGGTTTGAAGCGAATGTCAGACGGGGCTCGATCAAAGCTTACCGCCGCAATCGATGCTTCTCGCCTTATGATGTTGTAGCAC
>NZ_AQXX01000083.1 GCF_000376785.1 Hahella ganghwensis DSM 17046 | reverse complement strand
TTGGCCAAATCAATACCAATAACGGATATACTTTTCATAATATATCCCTCCAGGTTTAACTAACTTCTCAGCCTGTTCAGTATAGAAAGGGAGCGTCCATATCATTATGTGTATATCGCGCATGCGCGTTTTTCCATTCCAACATTTTGAAGATAGTTCCTCCAGCCCACTGATTCCAGTGTAAAATCCCAGAAAGTCAAACTACCTCATTTACGAGAAACCGTGCGTGCGCATATACACTTTCTTGGGGGTCTCGTTATCACAACAAGCCAGATCCCAAGTTATTGAATCAAAACATTTTTCAGAACTACTTCATCGGAAAACCGAGCCATCCGGTACAGCAAAGCGTGCGACTTTCTTGACTCCTTTCCAATATACTGTGCTTATATACAGCATAAAGATCACAGGGAGAGTGAGTATATGGCCAGTCCTTTTTTAGAATCCGTTCGCAGAGAAGTTCGTCTTCGGGGATAGTTCTATCTTTATCTAGAAACCTCGTCAGGGCTCTATCAGGAAAAATTCACTCCTCAGTTTCACTGAGAGCTTTATCGGTTTACCCTCCAATTTATTCGCCAGTTGGACGTGGATTTCGGCCGAATGTTTACGAACTTTACTGAAGAAAAAACAAAAAGGCCCTATATTTAGGGCCTTACAGAGCAGTTTCGGATCTTAGCAGATGCTACTCAATATTCTGCACCTGCTCCCGCATCTGTTCGATCAACACCTTCAACTCCACCGCAAACTGCGTGGTTTCCGTCACCAATGATTTCGAGGAGAGGGTGTTGGCTTCACGATTCAGTTCCTGCATCAGGAAGTCCAGGCGCCGTCCGACAGGCTCTTTTTTGGCCAGAACTTCCTTGACCTCATGCACGTGTGCCTCCAGGCGATCCAGCTCTTCAGCCACATCGGCTTTCTGTGCCAGCATTACCATTTCCTGTTCCAATCGACCGGGATCAATATCCAAGCGTAATTCTTCAAACCTGGATCTCAGGGCTTCATTTTGACGTTCCAGAATGTGCGGTAGTTTTTCACGTACTTTTTCGACGATTTCGGCAATACTGTCCAGACGGTCGTCCAGCATTGGGTGAATTCGGCCGCCTTCACGCTCCCGGGTCGTGACCAGTTGTCCCAGAGCCTGATTAAACAGGGAAATCGCTTCTTCCTTCACCGGCTCAAGATCTGTTTCCTCAGTCACCATCACACCAGGCCAATTAATAAAGTCAAAAGCATCGATGTGGGCCGGATTATCCAACAGGCGATTGATCTGATTAACCGCATGATTCAACTCATTGGCCAGATCCAGGTTCACGCTGAAGCTACCGGTGGACTGGGACTCCTGCTGAAATTTAAGCTGGCATTCCAGCTTGCCGCGCTGGACATAACGCCTCAAACTATCTCTCAAGGCAGGCTCTATATCCCGTAATGCTTCCGGAATTCTGAATACCGGCTCAAGATATCGATGATTCACAGAGCGCAGCTCCCAGGTTAGCGTTCCCCATTCGCCACGAGCGTCCTGCCGGGCATATGCTGTCATACTGCGAATCATAATTTCTCCACCTTAATTTCCCCATAAATGAATAATCATGGTCAAAACCATGAAATGATGCCAACTTAATAACGCACATAGGAGACTGTCAACCGTCAGTCTGACCTGACGACATCCTTCCTTCTAGTCACAGACCACCACAGATCATGCACACAACGGCGTCAACATTATTGAGCCGTGTCAGCTTCCATGGAACCCTTCTTCAGTAAAGGTATCCCAACGCTCAACCTTCCCATGGTCGAACACATTACCGGGTGTGACGACTGTGCGGATGACAAAAATGTTTTCTACAGGTACATGAGTTCTCCGACTGATGGCTTGAGCAATGCTACTGAGCATCAGTTCCACCCTTGACGGACTGAAAATATCCGGGGTCACCAATTCCACCTGAATCGGATGGCTATCGTTTTCCTGTAGGCCTGCCGCCCTTCCCTGATGGGCGTAATGACCCGGAGACCAATACTCCCAGGTAAGATAGACATGATCAACACTGACTGCGACAGACTCTGCAAATTCCTTGCTTATGCCCTCAAGCACACGTGCGATGTCTGTATCCTGAGCTAACGGCAAGGACTTAATTCGAATAACGGGCATTTGAACCTCCAGCGATGCAATGAGGTTTACTGATAAGCCATTTGATTGTCACGCTATCTTTGATGGTATGCAATGGCTAATAAATTTTCCTACAAGGATGTCCCCTTGTTTGTCTGCAGCTCAACCCACTTTTGGCTCTACGCAATAAAGGCTATACATGTCGACATAGCGCGGATCGTGCTACACTTGCCACCTTTTTTATGATGGCGGAAATGCCATTCACCAGTCACCCAACTGTCGAGATAGATTTATGAGACCCAGCGGACGCCGTCCTGACCAGCTAAGAGATATACGCATCACCAGGAACTACACCAAGCATGCGGAAGGTTCTGTGCTGATAGAGTTTGGTGACACCAAAGTCATTTGCACCGCCTCCGTTGAGAACAGTGTACCCCGATTCCTCAGAGGGGAAGACCAGGGCTGGGTGACCGCCGAGTATGGGATGCTTCCGCGAGCAACGGGCACCCGTAATCAACGTGAATCTGCACGTGGTAAGCAACAGGGACGCACAGTCGAAATCCAGCGCTTGATTGGCCGCTCACTGAGAGCCGCGCTTGACCTGAAAAAGATGCCGGACATCTCGATTACGGTAGACTGTGATGTTATTCAAGCGGACGGAGGCACGCGGACTGCTTCAATTACCGGTGGATACGTCGCTATGGCGTTGGCCATTCAGGGTCAGATGGCAAAAGGCGCCATCAAGCATAGCCCTCTTTTGCACAAGGTTGCTGCTATTTCTGTTGGCGTATATGAAGGCACCCCCGTACTGGACCTGGATTATGCAGAAGACTCCCAGGCAGAAACGGATATGAATGTCATCATGACGGATGAAACCGGATTTATCGAAATCCAGGGTACAGCAGAAGGTGCGCCTTTCAGTGAGACAGAACTCAGCGCTATGCTCAATCTGGCCAAGCAAGGAATGCAGGAAATTTTCACCATTCAGGAAAGCGCCATAACAGACGCATAGGTTACTGGTAGAGCTAAGCACAAAAAAAGGGCAGTAAATACTGCCCTTTTTTGATATCGCTATCATCCCTGATACCACATTCACAGGCCATTCCACTAATACTCGATATCATAGTCCACGATTAACGGCGCATGATCAGAAAAACGGGTTTCTGTATCAATCCAGGCCCGTTTGATAGAACCTTTCAAACCTGACGTGGCAATCTGATAGTCAGTCCGCCAGCCAGCTTGCTTACGCCATCCTTCTGCAGCTTCAGGCCACCAGGTATATTGGTTCTTCTCTTTGTTGACGCGACGGAATGCATCGATATATTCCATTTCATCAAATACTTCATCGAACCATCCTCGCTCATGAGGAAGAAATCCGGAGACTTCAAGCTTGTGATAGCGGCTGCTGGCATCAGTCACCAAGTGAGCTGTCTGCAAGTTTCCACAGAACAGAAATTGACGACGCTTACGCAGCGTTTTCTTCAGGTGATTGCCAAAGGCCTCCATGAAGTCGTCTTTTTCCTGCTGCTTGGACTCATCAGTCAGAGCACAGGGAACCATGAGCGATGCCACACTGACCGCTTCAAAGTCTGCCTGTAGAAATGCACCATTCATATCAGCTGGCGCATAGGCAAAGCCCATCATAATGGCTTTGGGAATCTGCCGGGTGTATATTCCAACCCCACCATCGGATAGTTCTGCGGCATCAAGAAAATAGGCTTCATAGCCTTCGGGCCGGAATTCCGGCTCATCAAGTTCGTAGACCCGCATTCGATGGTCCTGAACGCATACTACGTCAGCGTCCTGCTCAAGCATCCACTCGAAGAAACCTTCGGCAGCGGCACGCTTGAGTCCGTTCACGCTGATTGTTACTACCCTCATAGATGTTACCTATAAAAATTTGCGTGTATGATACCTAATTCGTATTTCGTGCAAAAGAACTCAGGGGTAATAGAGACTCTAATGCTTGCTTATCAAAAATCTTTTATCCAATTCGCCATTGACCGGAAAGTGCTGAATTTCGGCCAGTTCACCCTGAAGTCTGGCCGCCAGAGCCCGTATTTCTTCAATGCGGGCTTATTTAATACATCAATGGCATTAGCCCAGCTTGGCAATTTTTATGCCGACGCGCTGCTCAACAGTCAAATGGAGTATGATCTGTTGTTCGGCCCTGCCTATAAGGGTATCCCCCTAGTATCCGCGCTATCCGTAGCGCTGGCAGACAAGCACCAGCTAGATCTTCCTTACGCATTCAACCGCAAAGAAGCCAAAACACATGGCGAAGGCGGCTCCATCGTTGGCGCCCCATTACAGGGCAAAGTGCTAATCGTCGATGATGTCATCACCGCTGGTACTGCCATTCGCGAAGTGATCGACATTATTAAAGCCGAAGGCGCTGAACCTGCCGGAGTCCTGATAGCTTTGGACCGTCAGGAACGTGGTCAGCAGGAACTTTCCGCGATACAGGAAATTGAGCAACAATACCAGATTCCCGTCCAGGCTATTATCCAGCTGGATCAAATTCTGGAGTTTCTCAAAACAGATCCTGAGCTGGCGCAACATTACGACCAGGTTGCGGAATACCGAAGTCAGTATGGTATCAAGGCCTGACAGACGTACTACTGTGGCAGGCACACAGCCCGCCACAGTAAACTCAATCCTACCACTATGGTCAACACCTCGAAGCATCGTTTAACAAGTTTATTACCTTTAGCAATAGACCAGTGAGCCCCCAAATAGCCACCGGCAAGCGCTCCAAGTATCAACATTGGCAACCAATCCCACTTGACTGGAGCCTGCATGGCCAGCACCAGCGCACCTGTACCATTCCAGAACATTCCCACCAGAATCAACGTGTATGCCACAGCGAGCTTATAGCTGAGTCCAAACCAAACGACCAGCCAGATTGTGACAAACAAACCTGTACCAGAGGTAATTGAGCCGTTCAGAATCCCTATAAAAAACAGGCCCAATGCACCTGAAAGATACCCTAAAACATTCCGCCTCCGGTCCTGCTCCGACATTCCCAGCTGTGGCGAAACCATCGAATAAACGCCCAGTCCCAGGGTAAAACACCCCAATACGCCCTGCGCCCACCGATCAGGCACCTGAAGGATCACATTGGCTCCCAGCACGACTCCGGGCAATCCCGCAGCCAACATATACAGAGAAAAATTCAACGATATATTTTTTTCTCGCATATGACGGTATGTCGCACCAACCCCCAGTGCAACGCTGGCAATTTTGTGTGTGGCAAGAGCTGGAGCGAATTCAAGCCCCAGAAAAAGCAGCACCGGCAGCTGTAACAATCCAGCCCCGCCACCGGCAAGAGCAGAAAGTCCGTTGGCAAGCAGGGAAATAACGAATAACATTAGATACATTACAATAAGCTGGCTCATACTACTCTGTATCACTAACTATCAGGCCAGATTGAAGTCTCTAAAATGGCCGACAAACACCATGACGTTATCTTTTTCCATCAAAACCGCTTCACTGACTTGCCTGCTCACCTGCTTTCTATGCATTTCTGAACTGGTTGATGCCAAGACACTTCTCTACCGATACCGTGATGACAACGGCGTGCTCGTTCTCGGTACTTCCATTCCGCCTGAATATGCCCGCAAGGGATATCAGATCGTCGACACCTTTGGTCGTGTGGTAAAGGATATCCCCCCCGCTTTAACTCCTGAGCAACTTGCCGAGCAGGAGCGCCTGGAAAAAGAAAAGGCTCGCCAGGAAGAGCTGGCCCGTCAGCAAGAGGAGACAGACCGTACCCTGCTAAGACTATACAGCCACCCGGATGACGCGAGACGGGCCCGGGACCGTCGTCTACAGGAATTGGATGCACTGATCAATCTGAAGCAGAACAACATAGAAGCCAACACGAAAAAGATCGTCGAATTGGAGTCCAAGGCAGCAGACGCGGAACGCGCGGGTCATAAAGTCCCGGAGCAGATTCTCCAGGAAATCAGCCGCTTAAGCGAGCAAAACAGCACCCTTGAGAATGAAATTGATAGTCACCAATCTGACCGGGACGACATTATCAGGGAATTCGGCGAACAAATCGAACGTCTTGAGTACCTGATGAAAAAAATACATCAGTAGCATCCTGATCCTTTTCTCGCCCCTGCCCTCTTACAGGCATAAAAAAAGAGCGCCTCTGGCGCCCTTTTTGAGAGCCTTTTCGACTTAGGCTGCCGCTTCTGCTGTTTTTGCTGCAGTTTTAGCGGGGGCTTTCTTCGCTGCTGGTTTTTTCTTGGCAGGCGCTTTTTTCTCTTCTTCTGGTTCAAGTTTTGAAACCAACCCGGAAGTGTAATCACTTACCAGCTTGTTCCATTCATTCAACTTGCTATAAACAGTGTCCAGTGCTTTGTCATGAATTTCACGAACGGACTTAATAGAAAACGCTTTAGCTTCTTCTTCCAGCTTCTCTGCATAGTCAAACGGCTTGGCAGCCAGTGCGCGATGTTGCTCTTCGAAGCTTTTAATGCCTTTCTCTACAGCTTGTTGCACTTGTTCTTGATAAGACTTCAGTTTGCTCATTTTGGTCTCCTACCATGGTCAACGATGACTTTGAACCTAAACGGTTCTTGCTTTTTCATCGGTCCACAATACGTACTAAAATTAGAATATTCATACTAAAGCGTGTGGTTAAAAGTCACTAAAAAACAATATCCAACAAATAGATAAGTAACAGGGTGTATTAACATGGGAACAACTTCATGGAATTGATAGATGCCTGATTTTCTGAACGACTACAGCCCACTCCCCCACCTGTTTGTGGCCAGCATGCTCGGACTGATCGTCGGGATTCAGCGAGGATGGGTCAAAAGAGAACTGGAACCCGGCTTTCGAGTTGCCGGGGTGCGAACCTATACACTGATCGCCCTGCTGGGAGCTCTGAGTACCTGGCTTGGCGAGTTAATTGGATTCTGGATGCTCGGAGTCGCCTACGTCTCCTTGACCATTGTCTTGGTGTCCGCCTATATCAGCAGCCAGAGAACCAAGCTCGATATGAGTATTACCAGCCTGATGGCCAGCCAGCTGACATTCGTCTTCGGCGCTCTGGCCATGCTGGAATATTTTACCGTTGCAGCCATTTGCGCCGTTGTTACCACCTTTCTGCTGGATATGAAAGCAGAGATGCATGGTCTGCTGAAGAAAATTCGTGATGAAGAACTTGATGCCGGATTGAAATTGCTGGTCATCACCCTGGTCATGCTGCCGATACTTCCCAATGAAGGCTATGGTCCATGGAATGCCCTGAACCCCTATGAAATCTGGTGGATGGTGGTGCTGGTCAGCAGTATTTCCTTTGCCGGATATTTCGCCATCAAGATTGGTGGGGCTACTCGCGGTGTGCTTATCACCGGACTTTTTGCCGGATTGAGTTCATCCACCGCCCTGACCCTTCACTTTTCCAGACTGGCACGACGGAATCCAGAATTAAACCGGCTTCTGGCCGCAGGAATATTGATCGCCTGTGCCACAATGTTCCCTCGGCTCTGGTTTATTCTTTATGTCGTTAATTCTGCTCTGGCCTGGCAGCTATTGCCGATTCTGGCTGTAATGGGAGTGTTCACTTACATACCTGCCTTCATATTCTGGAGTCGCCAGACACAGGTTCAAGTCGCCCAGCCTTCGTTAAAGCAGAACCCCCTGGAGCTCACATCAGCCCTATTATTCGGCATCATCCTGCTACTGATTCTCTTGCTGTCACATGCCCTGCGTGACACTTTTGGCAATCAAGGAGTTTACATTCTATCGGCGTTGTCGGGACTGACAGATGTCGATGCCATTAGTCTCACTCTCGCCCGAATGAGCAAAGCCGCCGATGGACTGACAGTAAGTGCCGCCTCTTGGGGAATATTGATCGCCGCGATCGCCAATTCTCTGGTAAAAGGCGGGTTAGCCTGGTCGGTAGGGAAAACGGGATTAGGAGGTAGAGTGTTGGGCGCCATGATTGTGGTCGCCCTTTCCGGAATACTGACGGTCACCCTGGTCAAAATATAATCAAACCAAAAGAGCCGCCTAAACAGGACAACTCTGCTTACAGGCTGCCAGAAGTTTTTCTTTCATTTCATCAGGGTTCTTGAACACTTCACCTTGTTCTGCCTGACTTTGATAGCCGCCACCATGAAGACTGATCAGGCGAGATATCCAGAAACGAAGCGCCGCCAGGCGCAATGCCGATGACCATTGCTTTTTCTCTGAGTCTGTCAATGGTCTTACCGAGTCATAACCTTCAACAAACGCCGCCAATTTCTGCTGTTGATACCCCTGACCAAGGGCGTAACACCAGTCATTACAGGCAACTGCCAGATCCATTAACCAATAATCATGACAGGCATGATAAAAGTCGATAATGCCGCTGACCTGCTCTGCATCAAACAAAATATTGTCTACAAACAGGTCCCCATGGATCCAACCTTTCGGCGAATCCCCCCAATTACTTCGGTCATCATGATGATACTGAATTTCACCCTTTAACAAAGCAGCATCATTCTGTGGCATATGTCCTTCGAGAGCCTTCTCATGATCTTCAAGCCAGGCCTGATTCCGAACTACCGCTCGGTATTCACCAATATTTTTTGCTGCCAAATGCAACTCGGCAATCAAACGGCCAACGCGACGGCATTGCTCTACTGAGGGATCTTCCAATTGCCGACCGGTCACCCTGGGAACCAGTATGCAAAGTTTTCCGGCAATATTTTGAATTGATTGGCCGTCATGATCGGCCAGCGCAGCCGGCACAGGAACACCTGCTGCAGCCAACTGTTGAGTCAAAGCAACAAATATGGGCAGTTCTTCCGGGGTTACCATTTCAAACAGAGTCAAAACCCAGCGGCTAAAACCGGATTCATCCTGTACATCAACGAAGTAGTTGGTGTTTTCAATGCCGGCAGAAATCCCTTCAAACAATCGAATTTCGGGATTTACAAAATATCTCTCCAATAGAGAATGCAGCTGCTCTTCACTGACTTTGGTAAAAACCGCCATACCAACCTTTTCACATCAAACCAATTCTGTCTTACTACGTTCCGGCTACCACTCCAACAGCTTCCAACTCGGAACGACCACTGTAGATGAGTCCGAACGCTCGAATCCGCCGCCATCGACGGGGACGAGATAGTAAGCCGGACCGATCTTCGGCACAACCTTGATTTCGACCAATTGCCCGTTTACCCGATATTCGTAGACGGTTTTGTCCTCACCATAGCGTATTTGTATATCAGGCTCCTCTTCCGCCCACGACAACCCTGTACCCAACAACGCCATCAATAGGACAATACAAACTTTACGAATCACAAACGACATTGGTAATCTTCCTCACAGCCTTGGCCCAACCATCGCGTACTGAGCAATCTTTATTCAGTTCCGGTTCGAGCCATCCACATTATCTTCTGACATTAGAAACCAGTACCTCCTATGAGTAAAGACACTTCGACCGCCCCCATCATTCTGGTGGATGGTTCTTCATACCTCTTCCGCGCCTATCATGCGCTCCCTAAACTGACTTCCAGCAAGTCACACCCAACCGGTGCGATCCGCGGAGTGATCAGCATGCTGCGGAGGTTGCAGCAGGACTACCCACAGAGCAAAGTCGTGGTGATTTTTGATGCGAAAGGAAAAACATTCCGGCACGACATGTATCCTGAATATAAGGCAAATCGTCCTCCTATGCCTGAGGATCTGGCCTGCCAGATCGCACCAATTCACGAGATTGTCCAGGCCATGGGATTGCCGCTCCTCGTTGTAGAGGGAGTCGAAGCCGATGATGTTATCGGTACTCTGGCCCAGGAAGCCACAGAGAAGGGGTTGGAGACGATCATTTCCACCGGCGATAAGGATATGGCTCAACTGGTCAGTGATCACGTATCCCTGATCAACACTATGACTGAAACCTTTATGAACCGGGAAGGCGTCGTTGAAAAATTCGGCGTACCTCCGGAGCTGATTATCGATTATCTGGCCTTGATCGGTGATACCGTGGATAACATTCCCGGCGTACCTAAATGTGGCCCCAAAACAGCCGTTAAATGGCTGAACGAAATCGGCCCTCTGGCCACCATCATGGAGCAGGCTGACTCAGTCAAAGGCAAGATTGGCGAAAACCTCCGCAACAGTCTGGATCAGTTACCCATGTCCAAGGAACTGGCCACTATTAAGCTTGATGTGGATTTGCCTGAAAACCTGGAAGATATTCAACCCAAAGAAGCCAATAGCGAATCATTGCTAAAACTCTACAAGGAATACGAGTTCAAGAACTGGATTCGGGAACTTGAATCCGGAACCGCACCTGAAGCTGCCCCACCAGAAAGTAGTGAGAATAGTGAACGAGGTACGAAGAAAGAAGCTGTCAAAGCAGACTACCAGACTGTCCTCACCGAAGAAGACTTCAATCAATGGCTAGAACGCCTTCAGTCAGCTGAACTCTTTGCTTTCGATACTGAAACCACCAGCCTCAATTATATGGAAGCGGAAATAGTCGGTGTCAGTTTCAGCATTGAGTCAGGTCAGGCGGCCTATGTTCCTGTTGCTCATGATTACATGGATGCACCAGAGCAACTTTCAAGGGACTGGGTTCTGGAGCAGCTACGCCCACTGCTGACCGATCCGAAGATGAAAAAGGTAGGTCAGAATTTAAAATATGATGCCCATGTCCTGAGGAACTATGACATCGAGCTGCAGGGTATTGAGCATGACACCATGTTGGAATCCTATGTCCTCAACTCAGTGGCCAACCGTCACGATATGGACACCCTGGCCCTCAAATACCTGGATCATGAAACGATCCACTTTGAAGATATTGCCGGCAAAGGCAGCAAACAGCTGACATTCAACCAGATCTCGTTGGATCAAGCTGGCCCCTATGCTGCTGAAGATGCGGACATCACACTTCGATTACACGAAACCATCTATCCTCAGCTCCAGAAGATCGGTCAACTGGAACAGGTCTACAAAGACATTGAACTGCCCCTGGTGCCTGTTCTCACTCGCATGGAGCACTATGGAGCCCTGATCGACAGCCAACGCCTGAAAGTACACAGCCAGCAATTGGCGGAACGTATGCTTGAGCTGGAAGAGCAGGCTTACGACATGGCCGGAGAACGCTTCAATCTGGGCTCGCCCAAGCAGCTCCAGACCATCTTCTATGAGAAACTGGGGTTCGATGTCATTAAAAAGACCCCAAAAGGCCAGCCTTCTACCGCAGAGCCTGTCTTGCAGGAACTCGCGGAACGTTATGAATTGCCCAAGGTATTGCTGGAGTACCGGGGTCTGTCCAAACTGAAGTCCACCTACACTGACAGGCTCCCAGAGATGATCAATCCCCGGACAGGACGGGTTCATACATCCTATCATCAGGCAGTGGCGGCCACCGGTCGACTGTCTTCCACTGAGCCCAATTTACAGAATATTCCTGTGCGCAATGAGCAAGGGCGTCGCATTCGGCAAGCGTTTATTGCACCACCCGGGTACAAACTGATTTCCGCTGACTACAGCCAGATTGAACTTCGTATCATGGCACACCTCAGTGGTGACAAGGGGTTACTGAAGGCCTTCTCAGAAGGGCTGGACGTTCACAAAGCCACAGCGGCAGAAGTATTCAACGTTGCCCTGGAAGACGTCACGTCAGATCAACGCCGCAGCGCCAAAGCCATTAATTTCGGCCTGATCTACGGAATGTCTGCCTTTGGCCTTGCCCGCCAGATCAACGTAGAGAGAGGAGTCGCCCAGGGTTATATCGATAAATACTTTGAACGCTACCCTGGTGTTAAGGAATACATGAACCGAATTCGTACGGAAGCCCATGAAAACGGTTATGTTGAGACGCATTTTGGTCGACGCCTGTACCTGCCGGATATCAATGCCAAGCATAAAGGCTTGCAGCAGGCGGCCGAACGCACCGCGATCAACGCACCAATGCAAGGGACTGCCGCTGACATCATAAAAAGGGCAATGATCCGGGTGGATGAATGGCTCCGTACTGAAAAGCCGGATGCCACAATGATCATGCAGGTCCACGATGAGTTGATTCTGGAAGTGAAAGAAGAAGTTGCAAAAGATGTCGCGAAGCATCTGGAGGAACTGATGTCCTCAGCCGCTGAACTGGATGTTCCCTTGCTGGTAGAAGCCGGTATCGGAAATAACTGGGACGAGGCGCACTAGGAGACCTCTAGTCAGGCGCACATCATAAGTGCGCCCCTTCCCAGGCTAATCGCTATCCTGAAATTGAATAAGGGCCGCAAAAAAGCGGCCCTGCAAACTTAATAGCCTTCGTCGTCGCTGAGACTCAGAGAATCAGCAGCGCCCTGTAGTTTCTGGGTGTTCGAATCCGCGCCCAGTTTGATCATCAGTCTCAGGTCGTTGGCCGAGTCCGCATGAGCCAAGGCATCTTCGTAAGTAATCTCTCCTGATGCATACGCTCTGTAAAGCGCCTGATCAAAAGTCTGCATCCCGATTTCACCGGACTTGGTCATCAACTCTTTCAGTTTATGCACTTCTGCTTTACGAATCAGATCCGAAGCCAAAGGTGAGTTGATCAGGATTTCGACAATCGCCCGGCGTCCTTTACCATCAGGCGTGGGCACCAATTGCTGAGCCACAATGGCTTTAAGGTTCAGGGACA
Organism: Hahella ganghwensis DSM 17046; assembly: GCF_000376785.1. GTDB lineage: Bacteria > Pseudomonadota > Gammaproteobacteria > Pseudomonadales > Oleiphilaceae > Hahella > Hahella ganghwensis. Next base: position 29,488 of record NZ_AQXX01000083.1, on the reverse strand, counting down.
GATCCATCCACACCTGATTGTGTTGCTCAGGAGGATAGAAGTTGATAATCCGGTCCAGCGCCTGGTTTGCGTTGTTCGCGTGAAGAGTCGCCAGACACAAGTGACCGGTCTCAGCGAAGGTAACCGCATGTTCCATCGTATCCCTTGTACGAACCTCACCAATCATGATGACATCCGGAGCCTGCCGCAGTGTATTCTTCAGGGCTATTTCAAAACTTTCAGTATCCAGCCCCACCTCACGTTGGGTAATGATACAACCCTGATGCTGGTGGATATATTCGATCGGGTCCTCAATCGAAATAATATGCCCCTTACTATTCCTGTTCCGGTGTCCGATCATGGCTGCCAGCGAGGTAGACTTACCAGTACCGGTCGCCCCGACAAATATGATCAGGCCGCGCTTGGTCATGGAGAGTTTTTTGATAATCTCCGGCAGCATCAGGTCGTCAAGTTTGGGGATATTAGTCTCAATCCGACGCAAAACCATTCCGCAGAGGTTACGCTGGAAAAAAGCACTTACCCGAAAACGGCCAATCCCGCGCGCACTGATTGCAAAGTTACACTCGTGTGCGACTTCAAATTCAGACCGCTGTTTTTCCGTCATAATGGAATAGACCGTCTCACGGGTCTGTTCAGGAGACAGGGGCGACTTGGTGATCGGAATCATTTTCCCGTGCACCTTGATGCTAGGCGGTACCCCGGCTGTTATAAACAGGTCGGAGGCCCCTTTTTCCACCATGATTTTCAGTAATTTATCAAAATCCATAATTTCACCTGATGGCTATATTATGCGTCCTTATGCGGTTCCGATATTCCGGTAATTCCGCATGACGTCGCTCTAATCCATCCTCAGCTATCAATAAAACTTTTCACTTCTTATTTCTTTATTATCAGAAGTTTTCCGGCATCTTGGCTTTCTCACGAGCGGCTTCCCGACTAACCAGACCTTTGGACAACAGAGTGGACAAACACTGGTCCAGAGTCTGCATTCCAATTCCGGCACCGGTCTGAATGGCAGAATACATCTGCGCAACCTTGTCTTCCCGGATCAGGTTCCGAATCGCAGGCGTACCAATCATGATTTCATGTGCAGCAACCCTGCCGCCGCCAACTTTCTTCAACAGGGTCTGGGAGACAACAGCCTGCAATGACTCCGAGAGCATGGAACGAACCATTGATTTTTCTTCCGCTGGAAAAACATCCACCACCCGGTCGATCGTTTTCGCTGCAGAGGTGGTATGCAGGGTTCCGAATACAAGGTGCCCGGTTTCCGCGGCAGTCAGAGCCAGTCGAATGGTTTCAAGATCCCGCATCTCACCCACGAGGATAATATCAGGGTCTTCCCGCAGAGCGGACCGCAGAGCTTCACTGAACCCCAGTGTGTCCCTGTGAACTTCCCGCTGATTGACCAGGCACTTCTTACTTTCGTGTACAAATTCTATCGGATCTTCAATTGTCAGGATGTGGTCATAACGGCTGTCGTTGATGAAATCCATCATGGCCGCCAGAGTGGTACTTTTACCAGAACCAGTCGGTCCGGTAACCAGTATCAAACCACGGGGCTTCAGAGCGATGTCCTTGAAGACCTGCCCCATCCCCAAATCTTCCATGGTCAAAACCTTCGATGGGATGGTCCGGAATACAGCGCCAGCGCCACGATTATGATTGAAAGCATTAACACGGAAACGGGCAACTCCGGGAACCTCAAATGAGAAGTCTGTTTCCAGGAACTCTTCAAAATCCTTACGCTGCTTGTCGTTCATAATGTCATATATCAGCGCATGAACTTCTTTATGCTCCATGGGCGGGAGGTTAATACGTCTGACATCCCCGTCCACCCTGATCATAGGTGGCAAGCCGGCGGAAAGGTGCAAGTCGGAAGCGCCCTGCTTGGCAGAGAACGCGAGCAACTCGGTAATATCCATAATGGTCCCCGTGTAAGATTTTTCTATTCACTCCAACCCGCCATGAGGAGTGAAGCAGCCATGGATATTGGCCAACCTCTTTATTTTGCAGGCAGGTTAGTTACAATCAGCGCGTCCAGCATTCGGAATCTCGTATACCCCAGGTACCCGTTGGTCGGATTCACAATCCTCTGGCCTATGTACAGATCAGAACGGGCCACACACCAGAAAATATTATGGTTAAGGATATAACAATCGTCGAAATGCTGGCTGCTTTAAACTTAAATAACTCGATAATGTTAAATAACCCAATGAATCCGGAGTTATTTACGACATTCTTCCCCAGATCCTAAGCTATTGATACACATACTATGATCAGCATAGCAGACAACATAAAATCCGTAAGCCTCAGAATACAAAATGCAACAAAATCTGCGGGCCGTAAGCCAGAAGACATAACCCTTCTGGCTGTCAGCAAAACCAAACCTGCAGATGCTGTAAGAGCAGCCCATTCTGCCGGGTTGCGCGATTTTGGCGAAAATTACCTGCAGGAGGCAATTGAAAAAATAGAGTCGCTATCTTATTTGTCGATTCGCTGGCATTTCATCGGCCCCCTGCAATCCAACAAGACACGCCCTGTGGCCGAGCACTTTGATTGGGTGCACACGGTAGACCGATTGAAAATTGCCACTCGACTATCCGACCAGAGACCTCCGGACTTACCGCCGCTGAATGTCTGCATTCAGGTCAACGTAGACAGCGAGGAAAGTAAATCAGGCGTGACGCTGAAAGAAGTGGATGCGCTTGCCGATGCCATCACTAAGTTACCGCACCTGACATTGCGCGGCCTGATGTGCATCCCGGATCCGGACCAGTCTGACAGCGAACTGGCCGAAAGCTTCAAGGCTGTCACCAGAGCAACTCAAGCCTTACAGAAAAAACACAAAACGATCGATACCATATCTATGGGGATGAGCCAGGATCTGGAAATCGCCATCGCCGAAGGCGCTACGATCGTCAGAATAGGTACCGCCATTTTCGGAAAGCGGGATTACAGCGCACGCTGAACATCAATACTCACCCACCCGCCCGATGATCATTACTGGATATCGGACGGATCTAAGCAAAGAGGTTACTCATGGCAACAGCACATCTGAATTTCATTGGCGCCGGCAATATGGCCAGAGCCATTCTCGGCGGTCTGGTTGATAAAGGTTACCCCGCGTCCTCTATTTCTGCATGCTCTCCCAGCAACGACGAGTTGGAGAGCCTGAAAATGGATTTTCAGATCAAGACCAGCCTGGATAACACCACCTATCTCGAGCAAACCGATGTACTGCTGCTTTGCACCAAACCTCAAGTGCTGCAAAAAGCCTGTGAGGCAATTCGCGATAGCGTTCAGGCCCGCAAGCCCCTGATCGTTTCTATCGCTGCCGGCGTTACGATTGAACAAATTGAAGAGTGGCTTGGCGGAGAATTACCTGTTGTTCGCTGCATGCCAAATACCCCCGCCCAGGTTCACATTGGAGCCAGCGGACTCTTTGCCAACGCCAGAGTCAGTGAGGATCAGAAAGCGCTGACAACCCGCCTTTTTGAGTCCATCGGATTGGTGGCTTGGGTATCATCAGAATCGGACCTGCATACTGTTACTGCATTATCCGGTAGCGGCCCTGCCTATTGCTTCATGTTTATCGAAGCCATGGAAAAAGCGGCGATAGAGCTTGGCCTGAACAATTCAGACGCCCGTGCCCTGGCCATTCAAACCATGCGCGGCGCGGCAGAATTGGCCTCTCGCAGTGATGAATCCCCTGAGCAGCTCAAGCGTCGTGTGATGTCACCAGGCGGCACAACAGAAAGAGCAGTGTGGAGATTCGAGCAGGAAAAGCTGCCGGAAATTGTGGCTGCTGCCATGCGTGATGCCTGGACCCGCTCTTATGAGCTTGCCGGAGAAGAGCCAAACAATTAATCTCATAGTGATTTGTTATATAAAGCATTCACTATGTTAGAAATTTCAGCCCTAGACGCTTATCCTCTGACTGCAACATTGTTGGCCTAGCCTGTTCAGAGTCAGCGGTTTAAATAATTTCGGAATTGGAATACCTCAATGCAATTAGTTCTGAATGTCCTGGAGATTATCGGCGAAGTGTATATCACTATCGTGCTGTTACGGTTTATCCTGCAGCTCACACGCGCTGATTTCTACAACCCGATTTCACAGTTTGTAGTCACCGCAACCAACCCTCTTTTAATCCCCCTCAGGAAGCTGATACCTGGCTGGAAGGGGTTCGATATTGCCTCGTTGGTGCTGGCTTTGCTGTTGCACATGATACTCGTCTGTGTCGTAAAACTGGTGCCGCTTGGTCACATCATCCCACTTCTGGGGCAGATCTTTATTGTCTCACTTATCGGCCTGCTGCATCTGGTGATCCAGTTTTACACATTTGCCATTCTGATTCTTGTCATTATCAGTTGGGTCGCACCAGGCAACTACCATCCTGGTTCGATCTTGCTTCATCAAGTTACAGAGCCACTTTTGAAGCCGATCAGAAACATTATGCCCTCTGCGGGAGGCCTGGACTTCTCGCCGATGATTCTTCTGCTGCTCCTGTATGTGATTGGCAGCATTCTGTCGGGCAACTATTAGCCACTGGTCAACCGCTAAATATTGGGCAACTGGCAGGCATATTGTCAGACAACGACTTAAACGCCCGTCAGGTTACTAGGAAAACCGTCGTCCGTGCTGTTCTGTTCCAGCCCCTTATTCAAGGCCTCTTTATTGAGGCCTTCACATGACTCAACGTCATTCTCCAGTCATTCCCGAGTTCACATTTCTACAAAATGACATCTTTCTATACAAAACATTACACATCTTTGGTTTTCAACTTTTCAGGTTAATATATTGATTTTTAAAGTTTGATAAGGTTTTATGCCGTTTCCTTTCGATACTAAGGATAGTTGGCGTCTCGTGGTATATTCCGCTATCAGCGCCAAATAATTACCTATAATTAAGGTCTTAACCGTATTAAGTGAGAACCAGGATGAAAGGCGGCGGATTAAGTCATCAAGTAGAAGCTTACCAACAGTGGAAAAAATCTCTTGTCCGGGAGATTGCCCACTATCAAAGCTGGCTTCGTACCAATCAGTTGTCCTCGGATGACTTGGAACTGAAGCTCCAGCGCAGTACTCAGCTGCTGCATGAAGATACCCTGACGATTGCATTTGTCGGTGAGTTTTCCCGTGGGAAAACCGAGCTGATCAATGCCCTGTTTTTTGCTGAGTTCGGACAACGCATGCTGGCGTCGCAAGCCGGCCGCACCACAATGTGCCCAACAGAACTTTTCTACGATCATGCCGGCGGCAGCTACTTAAAAGTATTGCCAATCGAAACCCGGCAGGAAGAAAGATCTCTGGCAGAACTCAAGCGGTCATTAAATGACTGGATCATATTCCCGCTTGATATGAGTTCTCCTGAAGCCATGCGCAAATCATTGGACCAGGTAGCGAAAACCAAATCCGTTCCTTTTGAAGAAGCGCGGGCTCTGGGCTTTGACCCCTCATCCCTGGAACGTGATACCGTCAACAGTGGCATGGTTATCATTCCAGCCTGGCGACACGCCCTGATCAGCCTGGAAAACCCTCTTCTGCAGCAAGGCCTGCGTATTCTGGACACTCCTGGGCTTAATGCTCTGGGTTCAGAACCAGAATTAACCGTCAGCATGATTCCCAATGCCCACGCCGTTATCTTCATGCTCGGAGTGGACACCGGCGTCACTGCCAGTGATATGGAAATCTGGAAAGACTTCATATTTACCGACCAGGCCGACCACCGTGCCGGGCGCTTTGCTGTGCTCAATAAAATCGACATCCTTTGGGATGACATTCAAGGCGAGGAGCACACACAGCAGGCAATCACCCAAGTCCGCGCGAAAACAGCCGAACAGCTGGGCCTGGAACCCAAGGACGTATTACTGCTCTCAGCCAAGCAGGCTCTGATTGGACGCATCAAAGGCGATGAGGAACGTCTGCAGAGAAGCCAACTGGATACACTGGAAGATCTGCTCTCCAACCAGATTCTTGCCCAGAAGGAACGCCTGATCACGCAAACCCTGGTCAACGACGTTCTGGGAATGCTGCAAAACAGTCAAGCGATTCTCCAGGGACGCCTGCAGAACTATGAAGAAAGGCTTGAAGAGTGCGAGCAAAAAGGCGTCAGCACGGATTTTCTGCGTAACCTCACGGAAAAAACTCAGGACGACTACAACTTCTACTACAAGAAGTTATTCACCTTGCGTTCCAGTCGTCGACTAATGAAGTCACAGGCAATGATTCTTCAACGCCTCGTAGACCTGGAGCACTTTGAAGGTCATGCCAAGCAGACTCGCCAGGAGTTGATTAACAGCTGGACGACGATTGGTATGGGGCGTGCAATGGCAGGCTTCTTCCAGGCGATCGAGAACGACCTGAGCAACCTGAATCATGAAGCCCGTCTGGCTCAGAAAATGGTTAGTTCGATCTATGAGCGCTATTCCAGTGATCCCAAATCCCGGCACCTGAGCCCTATTAACTTCAATATTACCCGTCAGATCAGAGAATTGAATAATCTGAAAAAACGGGCAGAGAGTTTCAGGCGTAACCCTCGCACCCTGATGACCGAACAGACGATTGTGGTGAAACGCTTTTTCTCCACGCTGGTCAGTGAGGCCAAAAGAATTTACTCAGAAATTGAAATTGAAACTGAGCGCTGGCCACAAGAAGCGTTATTACCAATCCTACAGCACACAATTGAGCAAAAGCAGTTGCTTGAACATCAAATCAAGCGCCTGAAGGAGCTTGCGGCAAACGCCAAGGATACCCGCTCACAAACCCGTAAGTTGCAAGGGTTGATGGGTGAAATTCACGCCCAGGTAACAGAGGCGGAAAATATCCAGCGGAAATTGCGCCGACCACCTCCGCAAATGCTGAGACAGAAGGTCGTCAACCTTCCCGGCATGCTGGGGTAGTCAGGTCTTCTTCTCCAAACCATAAAAGCACCGCAATTGCGGTGCTTTTTTATTGGTTCAGATACCTTTTTTCGGCATTGAATACTTTTCGATGACTGTACACCAGCACCCGATGAGGTCCTTGTGAGGTTTCTTCGGAAGTGTTCTCTAGGAACACAGGAAAAATCGTTTTACCCCGGTGGAAATAGCCAAAGAATGGGGCAAATGTCTGTAACGCCTGATCCGACAACCAGTCTGAAGAATCCTGGTTCTGCCCCTGCTTAGTATGGCCGAATCCACCGGTCTGTGCATTTGAGGTCAACGCCGCAAAAGTGACAGCTGCGGCAAGAATTGATCTTTGGAGGTTCATTGTTATCCCCTTCACTTCTTGTTGACGTTTCTTTGAGAACGCCAAAATTAGCAAGGGAATATGACACCCTGTCTCACATTCCATGACAGAAATATTTCAAACCCACTAACGATCCGCTCAATCACTTTTCCGGAAACATTCCTTTGCACACCGTCTAATAAACAGCCTTCAGATCGCTTAGCTGCTTTTCTATATGATCAACATATTCGAAATCATACATTTTCGTTTTTAGATCATTTTTATTCGATATTTATCATTTTACTAAAATGCTTTACTTTTGGGTCTGCTAGGATTCGTTTTCCGCCCATTAAAATAACAACATGAACGAGAACACTAACGATGCCCCAGACACAGTATCCCGCCTCCCCAGCATATCAATTCAATCGCTCCCAATTGTTCATCATATCTTTCAGTTTCCCGTAAACCCGATAAAGAGACTCAGAACATTTAGTCCAGGGAACAAGGGACCGGCTGCCTCTTGCCCGATATGGATATTGGCTCTTGTGCAATCCGTGTTTTCCGGGGAAAACTTCGTTTCCCCCGCCTGGTAAGGAGGATACTCATTTTCAGGCCAGGTAGGCCTTTCGGTTCAGCGATCCGATAAACTTAACCTGGAATACCTCACCAGCCTCAGGGTAGACCATGCCAGGAGACAATTGATTCACACTCAGGAACAGGTCATCAACATTGCTTTTGACAGCGGCTTCACTTCGGTGACGCGTTTCTACGAGGTTTTCAGCAGATACTATCAAAAGTCACCCCTGCAATATCGCAAGCGACACTCTCATCTGAATCACCCATGACGAAAAAAAAGCACCGCCTGAAAAGGCGGCGCAATCACACAACGTCGGAAGATCAAGCATATGCTTGGTCCGGCTTACCTGCCGGCAGGCACCATCCCTGTACCTGAAGACTACGTCTGGTCGTTTTAGAACGTGTAGTTAAAGCGGGTACGGAACTGATTCAGCTCGTCATCATCACCCACATTGTCAGCAGACGAAGTTGAACCGGCAAATGTGACGGAGGCATTATCAATGTCAAACAAAGGAAGGGTATAGGCGATATAAACGGTCGTGACAGTCGGATCGTCATCAGACGCATCCAGATCAGTTTCTGAGTGAACCGCCCCCAAACCGAAAGCACCATAGGTGACGTTAGCACCGAAAGTTGTGACATCAGCATTGCTAATATCATCAGACCCCATCGCAGCATTCAAGTTTATGCTCGCACCACCGGCGTTAATATTACCAGTGATACCGAAGCCAGACTTATCGACTTCTTTGGGATCTGCAGCCTCATCCGAATATTCATATTTCAGGGCTTCATATCCGGCTGAAATGCTGAAACTATCGCCGGAAAAAGTAATACTTGGACGTACCCCGGAGAAGGTTTCCTTGTTGTCGCCTTCAGAATCAGCATCGCCCCAGATAGTGTCCAGCTCCAATGAGATCATGTCACTGGGACGCACTCTCAGGGCAAACTGCCCACCATTATCACCAGCCCGGCCACGCACCAGATTGGCTTCATATACCTCTGCTCCGCCATCGGAACCGGCATGAGAAACGACCGTATCTTTTCCAAGCGGGAACAGGTTGATCGCTTCGAAACGTCCTGCCTGAACGTCCCACATGTCGCTGCCGAACTTTATCCACATATCATCAGTGGCAGCGCTACCATCCTTCTTCAACAAACCAGAGCCCTTACCTTCGACAAAATAGCCGTTCAGCTCTTTTTTACCGGTGACATTAACTTCTATCCTGCCTCCCTGCTCATAAGTCGTATCATTGGCTTTACTGTCAATCACATCAGTGTCCAGCTCAATATTCGCACCAATACCAAATTCGGCATTTGCCTGGGAAACAGCCAGGACTAACGAAAGAGCCATGAAGGGAAGTGTTTTATAGGGAGTCTTATTGATCATACTTGCAGTTTTCCTATTGTTGTTTTCATGTGTATAAGCGCCCCGGATCTCCGGAAATTCCCTTCTCGACACTGCCGAGAAATCATCTCGACTTTAGAGGGACACGCTGAAACACCACCATGGTAGGAAGGAAAGGCTGCGATGACTTACGTGATATTTAGTAAATATTACGTAATAGTAAGATTCCATTACGCAATAATCGTCCATTTTTACGAGATCGTAAGATCATGGCTTTCGTTTTATTTACAACATCAGAAAAAGCCCCCCCCACAAATCACTGCTTTGGCGAGACAACATTATTTCTTGCGCAATTTCCAAGGGGTTTATAGACTGCGCGGTTCACACACGCTTTTTTAACAGGACTCCCGAACACTCATGCCTGAGACCATTCCACCGGATTCGGTTGGTATCGTCACACCGGAGATGGCGGTGTTTGACGAACCGCTGCACCTAGAGTGCGGTAAGCAATTGGACAGTTACCAGTTGATCTATGAGACCTATGGGGAACTGAATGCAGATCGCTCCAATGCTGTCCTCATATGTCACGCGTTAAGCGGCAACCACCATGTCGCGGGCTACCACAGTATGGAAGACCGCAAACCCGGCTGGTGGGACAGCTGTATAGGTCCGGGAAAGCCGATAGACACCAATCGCTTTTATGTAGTGTCGTTAAATAACCTCGGCGGCTGCAATGGTTCCACTGGCCCCAATACGACCAATCCTGCCACTGGAAAACCCTATGGTCCGGATTTCCCAGTGGTCACCGTCAGTGATTGGGTGGCTAGCCAGGCCAGGCTGGCCGATTCCCTCGGTATAGAGTGCTGGGCCGCCGTCATTGGAGGCAGCCTGGGAGGCATGCAGGCACTACAGTGGTCAATTCAATTCCCTGACCGCATCAGGAATGCACTGATTATCGCTTCCACTCCCAAACTGACCACTCAGAACATTGCCTTCAACGAAGTGGCCAGAAAGGCGATCACATCAGACCCGAACTTCCACGACGGTCGTTATTACGAACACAACACTTATCCAAGCAAAGGACTGATGTTGGCCCGCATGGTCGGCCACATTACTTATCTATCTGATGCATCCATGGGTGAAAAGTTCGGCAGAGATTTGCGTAATCAGGCATTCAACTTTGGATTGCTCGATGTAGAATTTGAGATTGAAAGCTACCTCCACTACCAGGGAGAAAGGTTTTCCAAGAACTTTGATGCCAATACTTACCTGCTAATGACAAGGGTACTGGACTATTTTGACCCGGCCAGAAAACATGGCGGCAATCTCGCCGCTGCACTGAAAGGCGCAAAATGCCGCTTCTTCGTCGCGTCATTTACCACCGACTGGCGCTTTTCCCCAGAACGCTCTGAAGAATTGGTAAATGCGCTTCTGGAAGCGAAGAAGCAGGTCAGCTATATGGAAATTGATGCCCCTCACGGACATGATGCCTTCCTGATTCCCACCCCACGCTATATGGACGTGTTCAGCGCCTACATGAACCGGATTGCGGAGGAAACCAAAGGTGCGAGCTGATCTTGAGATTATCCGCGAATGGATACGCCCGCAAAACCACGTCCTCGACCTGGGCTGCGGTGACGGCACTTTGCTGGCCTATTTGTCTGAGCATAAACAGGTTCAGGGCTATGGCCTGGAAATCGACAGCGCCAATATCACCCAATGCCTGAAGAAAGGTGTCAACGTCATTGAACAGGATCTTGATGTCAAAGACCTGTCCAACTTTAAAGACAAAAGTTTTGACGTGGTGGTGATGACCCAAGCCCTACAGGCAGTTCGTCATCCGGATATCATGCTGGAAGAAATGCTGCGTATTGGGAAAGAATGCATTATTACGTTCCCGAACTTTGGATATTGGCGATTAAGGCTATATCTGATGCAGAAAGGCCGCATGCCGGTTTCCAGAACACTTCCGTACACATGGTATAACACTCCGAACATCCATTTATGTACTTTCAAGGACTTTGAGGCACTCTGCTACCAGAAAAACATCCATATACTGAACCGTACCGTAGTAGACAATGAGCATCGTCAGCGGTGGTTCAACAAGGTCTGGCCGAACTTTCTGGGCCAGATTGCCATTTACCATGTCACCCGATAAAACTGCTGGCCGGTATATATAAGATGAAACGTCTCACAAACATTTTAGCCCTTGTCACTCTGCTCTTCCTGACAACCGCTGCAAATGCAGAGCAAAAGCAGGTTTTCGGCGATTATGAAGTTCATTACATAGCACTTCCGACGACCGTTCTGGATCCGGCGATCGCCAAACAATATAACCTGGTAAGAAGCAAAAGCACTGGCTTTCTGAATATCTCGGTCCTTAAAAAACAGCCGGACGGCACCACCCGAGCAATATCTGCTTTTATCAGAGGGCATGTTCGCAATTTGGTACAACAACAGCGTGAGCTGGAGTTTTCACGAGTCAGTGAAGGTTCTGCCGTCTACCAGATAGCGCAGTTCTGGTACAGTGAAGGAGAGAATATGGTGTTTGAACTGGAAGTTCAGGCAGACCCGGAGCAAGGTCCTTTCTCTCTGCGTTTCAGCCAATCACTTTACCCCGAGTAAACCGATCTCAATACCACCTATCCCGCAGGCAGAAATATGTCCAAGATTGTACTGGCCAGCAATAACTCAGGCAAAATCAACGAATTCAACCGGCTTCTGAAACCCTTCCAGTGGGAAGTCATCTCCCAGGGTTCCATGGGAGTGGAATCCGTCCCTGAAGACGGTTTGAGTTTTGTCGAAAACGCGCTGATAAAGGCACGCCACGCGAGCCGCACGACAGGACTTCCCGCGCTGGCAGATGATTCAGGACTGGTGGTCGATGCCCTGCAAGGGGCGCCCGGAATATACTCCGCACGCTATGCAGGACAGGATGCCACAGACCAGGAGAACAACAATAAACTGTTGCAAGCTCTGGAAGATCTACCGGCAGCACAGAGAACAGCACACTTTCATTGCACCCTGGTTTGGATGCAACACGCTGAGGACCCGGATCCGATTATCTGCCAGGGGCACTGGTACGGTACGATTCTAACCAAGCCTACCGGCACCAAAGGCTTTGGCTACGACCCACTTTTCTGGGTAGAGCAGGAGCAATGCTCATCGGCAGAACTTACCCCCGAACGTAAAAATACGTTGAGCCACCGAGGGCGTGCAGTCTCGGAACTCCTGCAAACATTGCAGGAACGCCACGGCTGACAGCGGCTTTAGTATGATAGAGCTTCCTCCTCTCTCCCTTTATGTTCACATACCATGGTGCGTCCGCAAGTGCCCCTATTGTGACTTCAATTCTCATCAGGCCCGCGAGGGGATTCCAGAACAAGACTATCTTAAAGCTCTGCTTCGAGACCTGGACCAGGAAGTTGAACGCCTATCTCAAACTAATACGCTCCGCAGGCTGACTTCCATATTCTTTGGTGGAGGCACCCCCAGCCTGCTGCAGCCGGAAACGATTGGAAGCATTCTGCAACACGTTGCAAACACCATCGGCTTCGAAGACAACATTGAGATCACATTGGAGGCCAACCCCGGCACTGTCGATTCAGATAAATTTAAAGGATTAAGACAAGCCGGCATCAACCGCCTCTCTATCGGCATTCAAAGCTTCCAGCCCCGTCATCTGGAAACACTGGGCCGAATTCATACCAGCACAGAGGCAAGCCACGCCATTGCGGTAGCCAGGGAGGCTGGTTTCGATAACATTAATCTGGATTTGATGTTTGGTCTGCCGGACCAAACCACAGAGGAAGCCCTGCACGACATCCAAACTGCTCAGGCCTTGGCCCCGGAACATCTTTCCTGGTATCAGCTCACCATTGAACCCAATACTGAGTTCTATCGCCACCCTCCCCGCTTACCTGAGGACGATGACCTCTGGAATATGCACCAGAAGGGAATTGAAACTTTAAGCAAAGCTGGATTCGAGCAGTATGAAGTTTCAGCTTTTGCAAAACCGGACAGGCAAGCCCAGCATAATCTTAATTACTGGCAGTTTGGTGACTATATTGCGATCGGCGCCGGTGCTCACGGTAAAGCAACCATCCCGGAAGAAGGGCGAATTCAACGCTACTGGAAAACTCGCCTGCCCCAGCACTACCTGAATCGAATCGACCATTACCGCGCCGGAGAGGAATCCATTGCAGCGGAGGATCTTCCGTTCGAATTTTTGATGAACGCCTTAAGGTTGAAACAGGGAGTCGAATCAGAGCTTTTCTCCCGACGCACCGGCCTTCCACAGAATAACATTGCGCCAACTTTGCAGGATCTACGCAACAAAGGCCTTCTATCAACAAGCAGGCTGCAGTGTTCAGAACAGGGCTACCTTTATCTTAACGAGGTCCTGCAACAATTCATGTAATTCACCCAGGTTGCATTCAGTACTTGCCAAGCCCCCCGCATTGAGTATTAAATACTCACTTGTTTAATAACCGACAGTGAGACAATGGACGACCCGGACCCGACACCCTCGCGACGACTTTGGATTGCCGCATCTCTAACCGCCATCCTTGGCGCGATACTTTTCTGGATTGATCAATCTCTTATTTCCCCAGCCTCTCCGCTCGGCATCATCAGCTTTGAGCTGGCCAAGCATGTAGAGCAAGCCAACCTGATTCTTGAATCATGGAACCAAGACGGCCAATATCTGGCTATCTGGAGCCTGGTAGTCGATTTCCCCTTTATTCTGGCTTACTCCACACTTTTCACATTATTGACCCTTAAATCCAAAAGCGATCTCCGTCAGCTATTTGCTGTGGGCTTTATGATCGCGGGGTTCTGTGACCTGGTGGAAAATCTCGCACTGAGTGGGATTCTTGCTGGCTTCGTCTATCCGCAATTGACTGCAGCAGCTTATTACTTCGCCAGTTTGAAGTTTCTACTTTTATTCAGCGGTTGGGCATTTTTCCTGTCCCAGGGTGTTTTTAAAGTCTGGGAACGTATACAAAGTGTTCCCCGGACACCGCAAAGAGCTCTTAAGTAGTAAAACAGACACCTCCTCAGGGAGGTGTTCTCTCCACTTCTCAAATACCAGCAGCATCAAATTACCAGTCCTGTAGATTCTACAAACCATTGTAATTACTTCTTCCCTTTCCCATTCAGGCAGCTCATTCTAAATAATATTACCTCGCTGATATTAAAGAACTTTTAAGGTTTTCCATCACTTGGCATGGGGACTGCAATATCTTAATCAGACGTACTGATGTCGATCGAAATGAATAATTTCCACCCGACATTCACTAAACCTGGTAAAGAGGAGATCAATATGGCCTTACGCGAATCAATCACTGAAAAAATCGAAGCACAAATCCAAGCCTTGGAAAAGCACGTGGATGCTGAAAAAGCCAAGGCAGAGGAAAAACTTGCCGAGGCTAAAAGTGATCAGGCCGAAGCCGAAGTTAAGGAAGACGTGAGAAACAAAGTTCATCAATTGCAGGCCCGCATTGATGAGGCTCGAAACACTCTCAAAGAAGTCAAAGAGGTAGGAGAAGACAAACTGCAACAAATTGGTGATCGCATCAAAAAATGGGCAAGCTGATGCCTAAAGCCTCTCAGAAAAAGAGAGTCTTCCTTTTGTATTGAACGTTACAGGCGTTCTCCGGTCCCCCAGTCTCATCTCGCCATCGAGTCTGGGGGAACAAACTGATATTCGGTAACGCTTTAATACTGAACGCTGCATTTAAACCTTGGGCCTGATGCCGAGTTAGTTTGAAGAAGAAGCACCTGCTTCAGATTTACCCCCTCCTCCTCCTTTTTTTTCTCTTCTAACTCAATTAATACAATTTCTTCATCTTTTGCAGACGGATTAAGTATTATTTATAGTTCTAATAAATAAGCTCCTTCATTTTAATAAATCACAAAAGGATAGCGTTCCGTGAAAGTACAACATTTTTGCCTCTCTGCCAGTCTGGTTCTGCTGACCGCCTGTGGACAGGAAGCTGAACAACCTGCTCAGGAAACCAATACCACGACTGCTGCCAAGGAACAGGTTGCCGATTCATCCTCTTGTGGACGTGTCACTATTGCTGATATGAACTGGAACAGTGCCACCTTTATGGCTCATCTGGATAAATTCATCCTCTCTCAAGGTTATGGCTGTGATGCTGAACTAATGCCGGGAGATACGATGCCGACCGGCACCTCAATGATAGAAAAGGGTGAGCCGGATATTGCTCCGGAAATGTGGAGCAACTCTCTGAAAGACGCCATTGATCGCGGTGTTGAGGAAAAACGTCTGCGCTACGCCGGCAAGTCCTTGTCCGATGGTGGAGAGGAAGGTTTCTGGGTTCCCCAGTACATGGTGGAAGAAGATCCAAGTCTCGCCAAAATTGAGGGCGTCATTGCCAAAGCCGACATTTTCAAACACCCGGAAGATCCTGATAAATCCATGTTCATGGGTTGCCCGGCTGGCTGGAACTGCCAGATCACTTCCGGAAACCTGTTTCGAGCCCTCAACCTATCAGACGCCGGATTTGAACTGGTTGATCCAGGTTCAGGTGCCGCACTGGCCGGTGCTATCGCCAAAGCCTACGAAAACAAAGAACCCTGGTTCGGCTATTATTGGGCGCCGACTGCTGTTTTGGGCAAATACAAAATGGTAAAAGTGGATTTCGGCACCGGTGCAGACCCTGAAGAGTACATTTCCTGTACGTCCAAAGAAGGTTGCGTCGACCCTAAAGTCACCATGTATCCCCCCAGCCCAGTGCACACGGTCACCACCGAAAACTTCGCTTCCGAGGCACCACAGGCTTATGAATACCTCACCAAACGTTCCTTCACCAATGAAAAAATGAATGAATTCCTCGCCTGGATGGAACAGAATCAGGCAGACGGGTCCTATGCCGCTGAGTATTTTATCAAGAACCATGAAAACACATGGAGCCAATGGGTTAGCGCGGAAGCAGCGACAAGTATCAAGGAGGCCATTGCGAACCTTTGATCTTTAGACCTTCCCAGTCAGGGGGCTGACCTCCCAGCCCCCCATTTACCGGAGTACCATATGGCTGAAAAATCCTGGCTGACTGACGTTCCACAACTCGATCGTGAAACCCTCCTGAGTATTCGCCAGACCCTTGATGAGGCCTATCGCGGATTTTCCCGTGCTTATGGCGAAACAATCGAATCCTGGTTTGATCCCATACTGGCATTTCTTGTCTGGTTTGAAAAACTTCTACTCGCCACTCCCTGGTGGCTCGTCATTCTGATACTCGCCGGCATATCCCACTTTGCCGCCCGTTCCTGGAGGCTGACGATTGGAGTTGTGATCTCCTTCATACTCATCGGTTATTTCGGCATGTGGGAAAACACCATGCAGACACTGAGCATCATTACCGTCTGCACTCTGCTGGCGATAGCCCTCGGAATTCCGACAGGAATCGCGATGGCCAGATCAGATCGAGTCCAAACGATAGTGACTCCAATTCTGGATGTCATGCAGACCATGCCGGCGTTCGTCTACCTCATACCGGTCGTAATGTTACTGGGAATCGGGAAAATTCCCGGCCTGATCGCCGTGGTGATTTACGCCATACCACCCGTAATCCGCTTGACCAACCTCGGTATCAGACTCGTTGATAAAGAAGTCCTTGAGGCCGCTGACGCCTACGGTGTCACCCCCACACAGAGACTCTTCAATATTCAGCTTCCCCTGGCAATGCCCAACATTATGGCCGGCGTAAACCAAACCATCATGATGGCACTTGCGATGGTGGTAATTGCATCAATGATCGGTGTCAAAGGTCTGGGCCAACCGGTTCTTAAGTCGATCACCAATCAATACTTCACCCTTGGCCTTTTTAATGGTCTGGCCATTGTCGCTCTGGCTATTGTATTTGACCGGGTATCCCAGGCTTATGCCAAACGCTCTCAACAGCATATTGGATCAAGGCAGTAGCGGCCCGAAAACTCCACAACGGGCATTTAGATGACAGGCTGAGGCAGATAACAGACACCATGACAGAAAATACAATTATAGAAATCGCCGGACTGTACAAGGTGTTCGGCAAGACTCCCGAGAAAATCATGCCGATGGTGCGTGAGGGAGTCCCCAAAGATACCATTCTCAAACAGACTGGGCACACCCTTGGGTTAAAAGATATCAACCTGCAAATTCGCCGTGGGGAAATCTTTGTCATCATGGGCCTCTCCGGCTCGGGAAAATCAACTTTGATCCGCCACTTCAACCGATTGATTGATCCCACCGAGGGCCAGATCAAGGTTGAGGGGACCGATATTATGCAATTGGGAATCCCGGAGCTCAGGGACTTCCGCCGCCAGAAAATGTCCATGGTTTTCCAACATTTTGGTTTGCTTCCTCACTATACCGTTCTGGATAACGTCGCTTTCGGACTGAAAACCCAGGGCATCAACAAAAAGACTCGGAACGCCAAAGCTCAGGAATGGCTGACTACCGTCGGCCTGGGGGAGTATGGAGATCAATATCCAAGCCAGTTGTCAGGCGGACAACAACAACGGGTAGGACTGGCCAGGGCCTTGTGTACCGATGCCGATATCCTGCTGATGGATGAAGCATTTTCCGCACTGGACCCACTGATCCGAAGCGAAATGCAGGACCAGTTGATTTCACTTCAGGAAAAGCTGCACAAAACGATCATATTCATCACCCATGACTTGGATGAAGCCCTCCGTTTAGGTGACAGGATTGCGATTCTCAGGGATGGAGAGCTTGTACAGGTAGGTGAACCAAAAGATATATTGCTTGAACCAGCCGATGACTATGTTGAGGCCTTTGTACGCGATGTCAACAGGGCCCGGGCTCTGACGGTTGATACCGTCATGAAACCACCATCGTGCCGTATTGCCTCAGAACTTATCTCTGAAGCCATCCGACAGATGAAGCAATCAAAAAGTGAGTATGGATTTTACGTCAATGAGCAGGGGTATCAGGGTGCCGTTTCCCGTAAAAGCCTTGAACAGGCCCTGGAACAGCAGGGAGATCGCGCCATCGATACATCCGTGGTGAATGCTGGGCATGTCCTGTCTCCCAATGCCATCATTGAAGAAGTAATACCGGACACTCTGGAGTCCGAATTCCCTCTGCCTGTGGTCAATGAAAGAGGGGAACTGGAAGGAGAAATATCAAGGCGCCATATTGCCAGGATACTCAGTGTTCCCCACGACGCGCCTGAAGCCTCCAACGAAGCCAATAACGACGATCCTCCCTCAAAGGATCTACCCGCTTAAACTTCGCGACGGTAGAGAAGATCCCACACGCCATGCCCGAGTCGCTCACCACGTTTTTCAAACTTGGTCACCGGACGATAATCAGGTCTGGGTGAATACTCTTCAGGTCCAACATGGTTGCGGTAGCCCTCTGCCGCTTCCATGACTTCCATCATATGTTCGGCATAAGGCTGCCAGTCCGTTGCCATATGAAATATGCCGCCGACCTTCAGCTTATTGCGAATCCTCTGTACAAATTCAGGCTGGACAATGCGTCTCTTGTTATGGCGCTTTTTGTGCCAGGGATCCGGGAAAAACAACTGCACACGATCCAGGCAGCCCTCTGGCAGGCAATCATCGATCACCCGATTGGCATCTTCCCAGTAAACGCGCAGATTTTGCAGAGATCTGATCTCGATTTCACGCATCAACGCACCGATTCCCGGCTTGTGGACCTCAACACCGATAAAGTTCATATCCGGCGCTTGCTCAGCCATTTCTGCCAGGGATTGTCCCATTCCGAAGCCAATTTCCAACACCAGAGGCGCTTCTCTACCAAATAGAGAGACAGGGTCAATCAATCCATTCTCAGCTGTCAGCCCTCGAGTGGGCCACAGATTATCGAACGCCTTTTGCTGGGAAGCCGTCATACGACCGCCTCGAATGACAAAACTACGGATACTGCGTAAAGGCTTACTTTCTTCCATATAACTTCAACTGATCTTCAGGTGGTGTGGGGACATTTTTTCAGGGGGAGCTATGATAAAAACCTTAGAACAAAAAACAAGCAGTTTTTAGGTCCTCACCCTTCATTCACGATCATATTTTAAAGGATGACTGACAACCTGCCCTTTTCTGGTACATATAAATGACGGGCAATTAGCTTGTCATTTGCCCGGGTTGCACCAGCATTGTGCAAAATATCGCTGACGCGCTTGTCATTAGCACAAAGAACGCACAACTCCCGAAGATAAATATCAGTACTCCCAATCTCTTTAGCGCGCGAACGCCCAATTCCTGAGCGTTTAGAGCACATCCGGGATTAAGAACGTAACAATACCTCTTAACTCTTCTTTCTGGCCTTTAATTTGCTAATTCAGCATTAGTACTCAAGGGTTTGATTACATATCGATAAAAAAGAACACCACTATGGCTCTATCAAAAATCAGACAAGCTTATGAACGCCATCAGGAGCGGCAGCGTTGCCTCAACCTTTCTTTGCAGCTACTGGAGTTAATCAGTCACGTCCAGCAGCACCGGGGGGCTACACTGGCAATTTTGGCGGGAGATGAGTTTTTTGAAATGCGCCTGGCCGCCATAAAACCTTATGTGCTCGAAGACTTACAGGAAGTACAACAACTTCGTAAAGATCTGATCACGGATGAGGTTTGGGAAAGCCTTTGTGCAGAATGGTTTACAGTCAATTATCATTGGCGCCAGGACAGCGCATTTCATAATTTTGAACTCCACACCCACTTGATTCAGCAATTGCTTAAAATCTTCAAGGATTTCCTGAACGGGCCACTATTCAGCCACCTTGATGAAGCCCACCAGCCAATTGCCAAGCTTACGCTGAATGAGCTCCCCGAGCTTATGGAAACAGCAGCCCAGGTTCGAGGGATAGGCACACATTGCCTGGCATCCAGTCTTCAGGAAAAAGCTTTTGCTGACCGGCTGGGGTTTCTTAGCCGTTACTTTACCCGCTCAACACAGCATCTCAGTGCCATGCATGATCTGGATACATTGCTCCCAACCACTCACTCCTGGTACGACTTGATAAATACCTGGGAGAAAATCGAACAGAACATACAGGACAACATGTTGCCGAAAGCCTCGGGCGGCAGCCTTGCGGCGGACACGTTCTTTAACAACAACAGTCAGTTGGTCTTTCAAACCAAGCAATATATTAAAAGCGGGTTCAAGCGACTGAAAAGTGCGACAGATACTGAGCTGGAAAGCTGGATCAACAACAGTTCCATTAATACAGGCACCTGATTCTTTGATAGGACCTAAACAGAAAAGCCGCAGAAAGGCATCCACATTCCACAATGTTTTACAGAAAATTTACGGCCATGTGGAACTGTTTCCTAGATCGATTTGTCTATTTTTTATACAATACAAGTGTCGGCATACGCTTTATCTGCTCTTAAGCAATAGGCATAGGTCGGCACGTCAAATTCGATCTGAAGCGATCGAAGTTGTCTTCCTAAACCCCATTTAGGAGTCCGGTTTCGGACTCCTTTTTTTAATACTTTCAATTACTTGTTACGCCGCTACCTATCACTTGAGTCATACGTCGTCGGTCCAGGGCTCGAAAACTCAAAGATTCCAGCAAATGGGCGGAGCTAATCTTCTCAACCCCTGACAAGTCAGCAATAGTACGGGCAACACGCAGTACCCGGTGATATGCTCTCGCGGACATTCCCAGTTTCTGCAGCGCCTGCTCCAGCATCAGCCTGTCGGCTTCTTCCAAAGCACAGAATTGTTCAAGTGCACCTCCAGACAAATACTGATTGGCAGCACCACTACGCTCCACCGCAGCCCCTCTGGCCTGCTCGACTCGTGTGCGAACCTGTTCAGTGGTATCCGTAGCACCTTGCATCTGAAGCTCCCGCAGTCCAATGGCAGGTACTTCGATATGAAGATCGAACCTGTCCAGCAACGGACCAGATATTTTCTGCCGATATCTCTGCACCTGCTGTTCAGTACATTGGCAGGCGATCTGTGGATGCCCCGCATATCCACATGGACATGGATTCATGGCCGCTACAAGCTGAAAGCTGGCCGGGAAAGTGGTTTGTTGAGCGGCCCGCGAGATGACAATCTCGCCCGATTCCATCGGTTCACGGAGGACTTCCAGCACTTTTCGGTCAAACTCGGGAAGTTCGTCCAAAAACAGTACACCATGATGAGCAAGAGAGATTTCTCCCGGCCTGGGATTAGAGCCACTGTGAATTCCATCTAACTATGCGACAGTTCTGTTTACATTTAGGGGTTTCTGAGCGAGTATTCACATAATATTATGCGACCAAAGTACAACTATTTATGCGATTGGATTGAGGAATATAACTAATGGCGCGACTAGCTAGTGGGGCACCAGCTCGAAGGATTGGAACCAATCGCCGCAGCCTTACAGGCAAGGTTAGCCTCTCACAGGGAGGAGCTGTTGAGTTTGAATCCTCACTAGAAAGGGACTGGCTAATATGCTTGAACTTTAGTCCCAACGTTTTAGGAATTAAGGTTCAACCGTTTACTCTTGAATACCAATTCAATGGGACTATGCGGAGTTACACTCCTGATGTTTTAGCCGAGCTTCAATGTAACAGCGATTCACCTAGGATCATCGTCTACGAAGTCAAACACAGGAGTGAACTACACTCTGATTGGCATCAACTTAGACCTCGCTTTAAAGCAGCTGTGAAGCACTGCAAATCGCATGGATGGAGGTTTAAGATCATGACCGAATTGGAAATCAGAACCCCACTACTTCAAAACGCCAAGTTTCTTCGCAAATACCAGCACCGGGCGGAGAATCCTCTCATCAAGCAACAGCTAATGAATACATTAAGAGCCTTGGGCAAGACGACCCCACAAGCACTATTAGCTGCGGCATATTGGAGAGACGACAGCCGAATGGAGGCTCTGCCTGTCCTATGGAAAATGATTGCGGAGCGAGAAATCCTTGCTTCATTGCATAACACTCTCACGATGAAATCCTCTATATGGTTAGCAGAGTAAAGTTATGAGCGGCATATCCAGAAACTTTTTCAAGATAGAACCAGGGCAGCTAGTAAGTTTTGGGGATAGTAGATATCAAGTAACACACCTTCTTTCGTTGGACAGCATTCTTGCCGTTAATCTGGAAACCCAGGAGACCCAACGACTCAGAATAGAAACTGTCACCCCGATTGACCCAGAAGCAAATGAGCACACTTCACAGCCCAGTGAAAGGGAGCTATGGCAGCTAAGCAAGGAAGAATGGGAAGAAGCGCAAGACCGATTCCGTGCAATCAAACCTCTTCTGGCAAACCCAATTAGATCAAGAGACGACGTAGAAAGGCTCGCTCAAGAACACAAAATCCATGCAGCTACATTGTATCGATGGCTAAAGCTCTATCAGGATGCCGGCCACGTTTCGGCATTAGTACCGAGTAAGCGAGGCCGAAAGAAAGGAACTTTCTTATTAACAACAGAGCAAGAGAAGGTCATCGAGTCAGCCATTGAAGATTTATATTTAACCAAACAGCGGCATAACCCTACAGATGTCGCCGAAGAGGTATTAAGAAGGTGTCGTCTGGCAAAAATATCCCCTCCTCACCCGAATACTGTCAGATCTAGAATTTCTTTGATAAATCCTGCACATAAACTCAGGCGAAGGGGCTTCAAGGATATCGCCCGAAATCGCTATGCGCCTATCCAAGGAGAGTTTCCTGGAGCAGATCATCCTTTGGCGATCGTGCAAATCGACCACACCGAAGCGGATCTCATTCTTGTTGATGAAGTTCATCGGCAACCCATTGGAAGGCCATGGCTGACTCTCGCTATAGATGTTTTTAGCCGAATGGTTGTTGGGCTATACCTGACATTTGAAAGGCCAAGTGCGGCATCAGTGGGCATGTGCATGGCAAACGCGATGTGTCCCAAACGAGAATACCTAGCAGATCTAGGTGTCGCTGGCGAGTGGCCCGTTTGGGGAAAACCAGATGTCATCCATGCAGACAACGCAAAAGAATTCCGAGGTAAGGTTCTCCAATTGGCTTGTGAGAACTACGCAATAGACCTTCAATGGAGGCCAGTGCAGTTGCCCCATTTCGGCGGACATGTAGAGCGCCTAATGGGCACGATGGCAAATGAAATTCGCAAATTACCTGGCACGACTTTCTCTAACCCCAAACAGCGCCGGGGTTACAACTCCGAATCAGAAGCCACTCTAACCTTGGCAGAGTTAGAGAAATATCTTATCGATTTCACAGTAAATGTTTATCATCAACGCCTACACCACCAACTGGGTATGTCACCAAGGAAAAAGTGGGAGCTTGGTGTCTTGGGAGATGAACACACACTTGGTACAGGCCTCTTCCCAATTCCAGAAGACCCCTTACGTATTCGCTTGGACTTCATGCCCTTCTTTGAGAGAACAGTACAGCAATACGGCATTCAAATAGACAACATTACTTATTATGAGTCTTCTCTCGATCCCTACATTAACTCTACAGATCCAGAAAATCCTAAAGCAAAGCGCAAATTCCTAATTCGGCGCGATCCGAGAGACATCAGCAAAGTATATTTTTTTGACCCCGCTGATAACCGTTATATTGCCATCCCGTACCGAAATATTGGCTTCCCGGCAATGAGTGTTTGGGAGTTGAATGAAGTCCTTACAAGGCTTAAGAATGAAGGCCGAAAAGATATTGATGAGAACTTGATTTTTGATGCACTGGAGCGTATGAGAGCCCATGTAGAAGAGGCACAAAAGAAAACCAAGGCAGCTAGAAGACAGGCTACGCGAAAACCAAAACCTACTCCCAAAACGCTGCCATCCAAGTCGGAGCCAAAAAGTTCCCCCTCCATGGCCCCTAATTCAGTTGAAGACGACCTGTTTTCCACACCAGTCAGGCCATTTGACGAGGTATTGTTAACCCGATGAGCAAATTTTCTCACCTTAGCCCAGATGTCATTGAAATGCTTGATCTGCCTGTTAATGAACGAGCGACCTTCTGCAAAACAGACCGTTGGATTGGGTATACACGAGCAACACAAATACTGAATCAGCTAAATCGACTGCTGACTCATCCCAAAAGCCTTCGGATGCCCAATGTGCTGATCGTCGGCAGAAGCGGGAATGGTAAGAGCTCAATCTTGGAACGTTTCTGTCACTGGCACCCGATACAAATCACACCAAGTGGAACGCCCATAGCCCCTATTTTACGTATAGAAATGCCAGAAACTCCGGACGAATCTGAGTTCTGGTCAACTATTCTGTGGAACCTAGGCATATCACACAGAGAAAGAGACCCAGCACCAATCAAAAAGCGGGAAGTAAAGTCTACTCTCCAATACGCCGAAGTGAGAGTGCTGGCTATAGACGAATTCAACAATTTGACCAACGCTGGCAAAATTGCAGGAGATCTACTTGCGGCAATAAAAGGGCTTAGCAACGACCTCAAAATATCAATTGTTGCTGCTGGAACTCAAACAGCTATCAATGCGTTGAACTCTGACCCTCAAATGAAGTCTCGCTTTGAACCCGCTGCCTTGGATCGATGGCAATTGAATCATGAGTACCTCAGATTCTTAGCCAGTTATGAAAGGTTACTACCTTTAGCCGAACCTTCTAATTTAGCCTCACGCGAAATAGCACCCAAATTATATGGGATGATGGGGGATACAATCGGAGGTACTGTCAAGCTTTTAAAAGCTGCAGCCGTTCAGGCCATTGAAACAGGCCAAGAGAAGATTACATCGAAACTCTTGGATAACCTTGACTGGGTTCGCCCCGGTGATTGGGAAGAAGTCGCTCGCAGAGTTTGACTATGCCGACTTGGCCTTTCCTTCCTCATAAAATCGATAACGAACTCTTAAGTTCTTTCTTGGTGCGCACCTCACACCAATATGGTACTACTGCATATAGCTTTTGCTCGCACCATTTTGGCACTAAAACGGCTATTTGGAATAGAGACATAGACCGCTCCGCACCAAAATCACTTATTCAAAGGATTTCTGATTTCTCGGCGCTTTCTTGCAAATCAGTAGAGAAGATGACGCTCAGAAAGTATGAGCTAACGACATGCCTGACAGGAAGTGCGCACAGCCCGATCCAAGGATTTGCTCCCTGGATCAACGCTATTGGCGTGTATCACCGTGATCGAAAGCGCTTTGGGTTACAATACTGCCCTAAATGCCTCCAGGAATCACCAGGCTTCCTAAAAAGTTGGCGGCTATCCTTTGTCACAATATGCCAATCCCATCAACTAGGCCTGCTAGATCGGTGCCCAGAATGCCGAGCCCCAGTCATTCCTCATCGAAATCACATGCATACACTGAATTGCCATAATTGTAATTTCAGATTGGATAGGGCACCTGGATCTCTTCTTGGTAAAACCTCTCAAATGCATAGCCTGATCAATTTCCAAAATAAATTGTTCAAAGCTCTGCATGGATTGCCAGTAAACATTGGACGACAAGAGATTCCTGGCAGGGACGTGCTTGCTGGAGCCCATATATTACTTAGCGCCCTAAGACAAAAACGCTGCTCGAAATACAGCCAATTAGACGACGCTGGTGTAGGCGCTATTGAGCTCTCTGACACTTCAGAGCGAATGACAGTCTTGCTTTTCATGGACTCACTATTAGAAGGATGGCCTCAATCTTTCAGAGATTTATCCCGTCAAGTCTGTTTAGATCAAAAACCTTTTTCGAATCACTCATCTATTCCTAACTGGATAGACATAGAAATAAAAAGACTTCCGATTTATTCACGTAAACACAGAACAAGAATAAAAAGATCGAGGTCCCCTTTGGAGGAACTCAGATCTCTTCAACGCAGAAAGCCTCCTGGATGGCGAAGCCAGAGAGCATCAATCCTAATGGAGCTGGCAGGTAAATATGGGCACTGATGCAAAATATGGCAGGTATTGCGACGAGTGCGGCAGAAGCATACAAAAAGCCCATCGTGTCTACAAAGGGTTCGACTACTGCGCCTCCTGCTACGCACGGGTTTTCGTCTCCACAAACTGCGCAACGTGCGGAAATAACTACCGAGTCCACAGGAACTCAAATGAAGAGCCCATTTGCAGAAAGTGTAAAATTGCCAAAAGGACTTGTATTAGGTGTGAGCGTCCTGTACCTAAGGCTGGGATGTTGACCAATAATGGCGCCGCAGTATGTCCTGCCTGTACACCCTATTTTAAGAAACCTGAACACTGTCACCTATGCAACAAATTGACGCCTAGACTTTCAAGGCATCCGCAATTTGGTATTAATGAGAAGATCTGTGATTCCTGCAGAAACAAGTTTACGCACCAAACCTGCATCATTTGTCGAAAGTACAGAAAGGTTGGTACTTACACTCCAGAAAATAAGCCAGTTTGTATGGACTGTTCCTCAGTGTCAAACCCACAACACAATTGTCCTGATTGTGGCATTCTCGTATCAGGAACTGGTCGGTCACGATGCCTGGTATGCCTCAACGCAAGAAGACTCAGAAAAGAGGTAGCACTTCATGAGAATACCTTGAATCACAAGTGGTCCAGAGAACTACTGAGCCAGTTTTCAGAGTGGCTGCTGGAAACTCAGGGCAACCATCCCAACTTGCGCCGGAAACTCATAATTCACGAGACCTTCTTCGAAAGGCTCGATGCGAGCTTTCCATCGACTGATACCATTAACTATGAAGAGTTACTTAAAGCTTTCACTGTAGCAGAACTCAGAAAATACCTGCTATCCAGCCAGTTTCTGCTCAATAAACTCTCAATAGAAATACCAGACCAGATTAAGCATGATCAAAGCGAAAAAGACATTATAAGAAATAAGCTAGCATCTAATGCTCGGGAACCCTGGGGAGCCCTTCTCAAACAGTATTCGGAGTGGCTGAAGAACAGCAAGATTCAGCCAAGGACAATTCGTCTCTACTTACGAGCTGCAGAAAAATTCTGCCAATACGGCTCATTAGACTCACTCCAGCCCTGGAAGAAAACGCTGTTAAAGAGTTTTCTTCAAAAACACTCCAGCTCACGTGCGTCCCTACACAAATTCGTCACCTACTGCCGAAAAATAAAATCCTGGGATGTATCAATGCCCTCTAAATCAGAGCTGAAATCTACTAGTAGTGGCCAGAAACAACCTCGTACTATCAAAGAGCTGAAAAATCTGCTTGCTGAGGTAGAAAAACGAGGAGTTGAAAATACGCCAATTCATGTCCTCCATAGCATAATTGCCAAAGCATTTGGCTTTCCTTTAAACAGCATAGACCTATCAACTTGGCGTCTGTACACGTCAGGTAATGATCTGCTTATCAAAACAGATCACGAGTCTATAGAGGTACCGCCTTCATTAAGACCAATAGCAACTCAAGCATTTTCACTACTGAGAAATCATCCTCCGCAAGCATAGTTATGACCCCCTTCCTTTTTCGGGACACTCTCCCCCGGCCAGTTTTCCAACATTCACTTAAAGAACTAAGGTGGCACGAGGCAGTAAACCCTGATATATATCAAGCACAGCTCAACCTATTGCTTTAGCTTTTTAGGTTATCATCTCAAGGCCTAAAATATAGTCTTATTATTATCAAGGAGTGACGATTCATGACCACGCCAACCCCTCTGCATTTTGATGTCAGCAGCGGGCTAAAAACCGTACTTGGAAGCGAACTTATCACAGATGATGAAGTTGCAATCTTCGAGCTAGTAAAAAACTCATTCGACGCTAGAGCCCCCCAAGTTGATATTTTTTTCGGAAATGATGAGATTATCATTGCAGATAATGGCACAGGCATGACCTATGACGACATCAAGAAAAAATGGCTCTTTGTAGCATATTCATCAAAGAAAGAAGGGAACTCTGAGAATTACAGAGAAGAGATAGCGAACCGAAAATACTACGCTGGAAGTAAGGGAATAGGTCGTTTTTCGTCCGACAGATTAGGTAAAATCATAATATTACAGACACGTCATCAATCAGAGCTCCAAGACCCTGTACATAACCTAACAATAGACTGGTCTCTTTTTGACAAAAACCATCAAAAGCGATTTGATAAAGTAAATGTTACCTACATCTCCAATCCAAAAGGTTTCGATATTCCAGACCAGTTGCCAAGGCTTAATTCTGGAACAGTAATAACTATAAAGCACACAAGACAAGTCTGGAATAGAGAAAAGATTTGTCGTATAAAATCCGCTTTATCGAAGCTAATTAACCCCTTCGGATCTGACGCTGATGGCTTCAAGATAGTCATTCATGCTCCTGCTGAGGAACAGGCAGACAAAGATGCGCAAAAGCGTGCGGATGAGAAAGAATTAGTTTTACCCCCCAATGACTTAGCAAATGGAGAGGTTGGGAATTTCATATTCACTACCCTTCAAGAAAAAACGACATTTATTGAGGTAAAAATTGACCCTACCACGAATCAAATAGAAAGCTCCCTAACAGACCGAGGCGAGGTAGTTTATAAAATTAGAGAGCCAAATACCTACCCTTTACTACAAGATTCGAATTTCCACTGCCTTCTATTTTTTCTAAACACTTCAGCAAAAATGACTTTTGCTCGTCGTATGGGGGTTCCTTCAGTTCAGTTTGGATCTGTTTTTTTATTTCGCAATAACTTTCGAGTATTCCCCATAGGGGAAGAAGGAGATGATTGGTTCAAGATGGACCGAAGAAAGCAGCAAGGATATGCCAGATTCCTTGGCACTCGTGATGTCATAGGTAGGCTAGATGTTTACGGCTCTGATGAGCATTTTATGGAGGCATCTAGTCGAAATACCGGACTTATAGACAGCCCTGCTGTGGATGAGTTGCAATCTTGTTTTCGAAATCTATGCCTGAAACGTCTGGAACGATACGTTATTCCTGTAACATTCGTTGATAAAGAGGATCGACTTTCTGAAAATATTTCACGTTTATTGACTGATCCTGCGAAGGCTAGGGTTGCTTCTGCTTTAGCCAAATTAATAGATAATGAAGAAATTGAACTACTTTATTACAGCCAAAAACTTATAGGCATCCTTAGCGAAAGATCGTCAAAATTCGAAGAATCCCTCGGAAGCCTTAAAGCAATCGCGGAAAAATCAAAAGACAAAACTTTCCTTAAAAATATCGAAGCCGCTGAAAAGCGTTTTGATGAGCTACGTCGATCTGAAGAAGCTGCTAGAAAACAAGCAGACGAGGAACGTAGAGCCAAGGAAGAAGCAAGGGCAAAAGCGGAAGAAGAACGCAAAGCAAAAGAGCACGAGAAAAAAAAGGCGCTTGAAGCGGAAGAACTAGTAACAAAAGTTTCAGCACAGTTAGATGAGGAAAAGAAAAGAACTCTATTTTTATCCTCAATTTCAACACTAGGGAGAGTCTGAATAACCCCAAGGTTCTGAGGTAATTCAAACTCTCGACGATATATGGCCGAATA
>NZ_AQXX01000082.1 GCF_000376785.1 Hahella ganghwensis DSM 17046 | reverse complement strand
GGGGGGGAAGATCCAAAATGGCCGGAAAAACACTCTGAATATTCGGCCATATATCGTCGAGAGTTTGAATTACCTCAGAACCTTGGGGTTATTCAGACTCTCCTTAGCAATCAAATCCGCCTTCAGCAACCCACCTTTACTCAACAACTTCGCCGTAAACTTAGGATTACGACGAGCTTTATAGGCATCCACAATCTTCTTCAACCCCCTAGCTTCCAGCAGAGAAATATTCACATCCGCATCCATTTCAGCCGCTTCAATAAAGTCCTCAGAAAACCCAGGTGCTATAATCAAAACCTGCTGGACACGCTTTCCTTGCCCTTCGCAGCGATTGACATAGGACTTAACCTGCCGGGATGTCGTGCTGTACTTTGAGAAATCGCCGTTTTTGAATGACTTTGCTTCCCCCACAATGAGATCGTCTTCAGAAAGGGACAACACAATGTCCATCTTGTCTTTGGTGGTGCTGAGTTGTTTTCGGAGTTCTTCGTCCACATCCAGTCCCAGCTGTCCTAGTAGCGCACGGGTGGATTCTTCAAACTTGGATCCTAGTTCCGATTCACGGATATGGACGCCGGCAGTCTCCAGTCCTTTCATATCCCTCTGTGCTAATAGCTCATAGTTCTCAATGAGTTTGTCCGTGGCGCTGGCAAAACTTTCGAGAATTGCTTTTCTCGGGTCTTGTCGTTTAGACAATCCTAAATCATTGCGGATCGTCTTCATTTCATCATTCGAGTAGAGGTAAAGAATATCCACAGGGGTGATGGACAGCGACCGCAAGGCTTCAGTATCCATAATCTCGATAGGTTCAATCTCGAACGTATCTTGTAAGCGTTTAATCACCGATGAAGGAGTGGGCTCTCGAGCTGGTGTTAAGGTTTCAAGAAACGCCAGAAGTTCATTGAATCCTGATGAGGTGAGCGCTTTGAACTCTCTGTCTTCAGCACCGTTAAGTGAATTGACGATTAAGTCGATTCTTTCCTGAATCGTCGTGCCAATCTTGTCTACCTCAAGATCCAAATCATCAATCATTGATTTGAGTCTGTCTTTGCGATCACTGACTTGGCTTTTCGGGTCGTGCATATCTTCTGCTAACAGGTTGTGAACTGAAAAACCTGCGCGAAGTACATACTTAATTTTGTCCTGACGATCAACGCCACGTATTTGCTGATCGTGAGCTTTAAGAATGTTCGAAAGTTCGGGGTCAGACATTGATCTCAGAATGCGCACTAGATACTTATCGGGAAGGGCTTTGCCTTGGATCGTATTAAGAATTTGGACGATCTCATCGGGAACGAAGACTTTATTCGTTCGTTTATTGATAAACACAATCCCATATTCGCGCAGACTGTTGAGGGCATCTAACACCCCATTGGCAGGTACCGGAATAATTTGGTGCTCAATGGCTGCGGCTTCTTGCCGTGTAATATCCAAGCGCTCCATTAGTATGTTCAGAATGGTCCGCTCGTCGTCACTAATCTTGGCCTGACGATTGATTCGCTCGTCATTGTGATAGGCGACTTCAAAACAATCTCGATAGATTGATAGCCTATTCCCTCGATCAAACTTATTGGCATCACTAGCGTCCTTTATTTCTTCTGCCAACGTCTTCGAGAGCCTGGTTAAGCCTCGATGCTCAATATCGTATAGCTTCTCTATCCAGCTTGTTCTGGCAACACAGTTACCATCACGCGATAGAATGTTGGTTAGAAGTGTTAGTTGAGGACCTTCCAGTGCCAGGGTTTCTTTCAGGTACTGAACAAAATGTGCTTTGACCGCGAAGAACAAGCGAGTGATTTCATTACTCGACGCACTCTTAAGCTGACCATCAATACTATTGAGTTCTCTAGACAGCTTGCTGTCGGTATCACCCGCAGACTGACAAACCTTATCAAGAGCATTAATGAATTTTGATTTCTCGATTTGATTCAGTTGCCCCAAAACTTGCGTCAGTTTCATCTTGCTCTCCTCTAGCAATCGGCAAATACCACCGAAACTTTTAGCGGCCGAGGACTAGAAAGGGAACAAAGGGGTAGAAATCGAGAAGGGTCTATCTTTTCAAACAGCAACGCAGGCAGCGATAACCCGCTGGGTATCTCGCCAAATTTCCAAACTCCATCTCGAACCGCCATACAACACTCCACATCCTTAGCGCTTCAATGATCTAGTGGGTAAACCATTCATCCAAAATCGACTCGGGGAATAGTGCCGAATCGATGTTCAATTTTCAGAGTAGTAGATAATCAGAATTTGTCACCCTAGACCAAAAGGGCTATGTGATATTTTGATTTTTATCAAGAGTTGGCGGGTTCGAGAGCAATCTCCAAACTATGGGAAAAAGCAATCTCAGTCCCCTTTAAGACTGGACACCCAAGGGGCTTTGTCCTAACTATCAGCCACTTAGCCGATTAAATTTTCCCATTGAAAACGTTAGTCTAGCTTTTTCAAACGAATGAACATCCCAAGAAATGAGCATATAGAAAGTGAGGATAATTCATTTCTCTCTGAATGATATAAATCGGTCAGTTAGGAGAGAACAATGCCACAATTAGATAGCCTACCAATCCCAATGACCATGGGTGATTGGGTTCTTATCATGGAATCAATTGATGCCAAACTAAAAATCATGGCGTCAGTGGACCCTGACTCTATTGACGAAGATGACTTGGCAGACATGTACACTGATCAGCAGAATCTTGAGGGTATACTCAGTCACATCAAATCGGAGTTTGAAAAGGAATATGGGGCTTTACCGCCTCACCTTGGGAACTAAGGATTAGCTTGGGCTATTCACTTACCGAAATGCCTGAGCTTGCATAACATTTTGAGAGGAAGGGAAGTGAGCGATAAAGACCTAGCGCCCCCTTTGTAAACGCTTACTCTTCTTCAAACTCTTTGACATAGTGATATTTCAAATACTCACAATCCCATTCCTCACCAAGAAGCTCTGAAATTTTCTTTCTGTAGTAAACATAATCATTCGAATACTCTTTTCTGTATTCGTTCGGGGGAATTTCGAGTTGCTCCTTGAATATGTTTCTAAACTCTTCTGTTTTGATCGTTGTCTTTATATCGCTGGCAAGATTTTGATAATACCGCTCCGTGCTTTCAGCATCTCCGTTTTGCCAGACTTTCATCCAACGCTCAGGGTTATGTACTTCGCAGAAGTCTGCGGATTCTTTTACGTGCGAAGGGGTATTCGTAGCGCAGGCGGTTACTAACGAAATTAGCGGAGTAATAAGTAGAAAGGTAACCAACCTGGAATGAATAATAGACATTTTATCCTTTGGATTTTCCTTCAGTGAATTCACGAGCTTTTTCAGAGATAAAAGCCCCGCTTCGAATTTGGTTAGTCGCTTTCGCCAACTTATATGCCTTGCTTAGGAGATGTGGATCATCGCTCCAATCACCTTCGTCATAAGCAACAACGGCAGTGACTTCTTCAACATGGATTCGGGCTTGTTCAAGGTGGTTTTTGAGTGCCGAAACCGCTTCCTCTTTAGTATCGGCAGGTACGACACTGCGGCCAAATTTATACTTTGAACCGTCATCACTGAGGTCACAACCTTCCAGCGCGGTTACCGTGGTGTCGATTATCCAGAAAGTCTTCATAAACGCTCGCAGGTGAATTATTGGTGGCCTTCAATGACGGAAGACATTACCTTTCAAGGGACTCATCGTCTACCGGCTATTGGGCCGATTGAAGGTAGAGCGTATTCTTTCTAAAGTGCTTCCTTTTCCTGAATCCAGATAGCTATCATATGATAGAGAAAAAGCATCTCATGTAAGGTGAATAGTATCCCATGACAGACGCCATGACAGACGAGAGCTACTGAATGGATAATGCTTCAAACCCCACACGTACAAGGAAATTTGTTAACTGGCTCTTTGTTACCATAGAAGCCCTCGTGCTATGTATCCTGGCCTCTCAGGTATATTCCCGCGATTATTATCAGTCTCTTTCCGAACTTGTTACCCCCAGTGCAGAATATCTTTTCAACTCCAGACTACTTGACTGGCTGATGACAGATGTAATTAGCAACCTCCTGTGGGGAGCATTGGCAATCCTGTTGATCAAGGAGCTTGTCATCAAGCCGTTTCATGTTCGGTTTTATAGCAACGTTACCGGGCTTATTGTATTGGTGGGACTGCTGGGGCTGGTGTTTCTGCAGCTCTATCAACCCATTTGGGATCTGCAGCCGGCTCCAGCCCATTAGGCACATTACTTTCACCCAGAACTCAGCCTTTCAACTTCCATCATAACCCGCTCAGCCCAGTGGTCATCATCGACATGAATAATCAATGATTGGCACCCTTGTTGCCGGCACTCGATTTCCACTCCCGGCAGATCGTCGATCATGAGATCGATCCCGAAAGCTGCGGGGGATTTGCTGAATCTGGCATACGCCGCGTTACCTGACACAGCTTGATGATGGGCGTCCTGATTAATAATGGATGCGACATCAATTCCCCAGAGGCGCAACCAGGCTTTTATATGCCAGGGCTTACGCAGGGATGTGGTGTAGATCCAGATTTCATGTTCAGCCGCCAGGCTCTTTATTAAAGCAGGCGCACCATTTCTTAGGGGCTCGGTAAAGATGAGGCTAAACGGAAAGCGGGCCTTCTTGCTTCCGACAGAAAAGGCACGGGTGGTCGGAATAAGTGTGTCGTCCAGGTCAAAGGCAATTCGCATACTCAGGGGCTCATCAAATGCTGGTAATGATCATGATAGTTTGCCAGCATAAGCGCGGCTGTATGTAGTGGGGGGTGAACGATCATGGGTTCCCCTCGTGAGAAATATCATACTTTTCAGGAATGAATAAACCATGTTCCGTATTACCTTTTTGGTGGGCTTGTTGCTTGTCAGCCAGATTGCTTTTAGTGCTGTGGATTATTCCATGGCGCATCCGCTTATTTCACCTTACCAGGGCTCAAGCGTCTGGAACTATAAGTCTTCAGAATTTAGCAAAGCGGAATTCCCGTTAGCGGCGGTTCCTGAGGATCTCGCCAAGGGCAAATATCTCGCGGTCTCCGGAAGTGCTCACTTCTATCAGTACGATACTCCAGAAGGCTCATCGATGGCGGCTGTGACAGAGAATTATAAACTGGCACTGGAGGCTGCCGGGATGGAGCAGTTGTTCTCCTGCTCCGGTTCTGATTGTGGCCCCGGAATCAATGCGTTATTTGAAGCCAAAAAGACCAGCGACATTTGGTATCAGTATGGGGGTGACACTCCGGTTTGGCTGTACCGTCTGACCAAAGACACTGGCAACACCTATGTGTTCCTGTATTTTGAAGCGGGATTGTATAGCCCGAGAGACTTCCAGACTGTTCTTGAAGAAAAGGCGTCACACCGATGACACCGGCTCAGAGCAGCACAACCTGGATCTTTCAAAGGCCAGGGCTGAATCTGTGGCCAACGCACTCACCAAAGACTTCGGCATTGCCAGCGCTCGCCTTATGCCGAGAGGAGCCGGACCCTGGGTGCCACAATCCAGAACTGGCAGTTTACAAACCAAAAAACTTAACCGACGGGTTGAGCTGGTGCTCTCTCTGCCAAAGAAGTGACCTGAATTGAGAAAGGCACGCCATATCATTAGGGGGCCAACGGCCCCTTTTCAATCATCCCGCCCTCTTCGCTTTTCTATTACATCTCTCTCTATTACACGTCTCTGTTGCCCCCAACTATTGCACCTCCCTCTTGCATCTTTTCCAAAGCTCTCTTAACCTACCTACCACATGGAAGGTCTATACCTTATGACCTACTCGCTAATCCCTATTGTTTGATACATAACAGGTCGTTAGGGTGATTGTCTGTTCAAGTTGCGGCCGCGGAATCTGGCCGTATCTCTGTCGCCAACAACAAGGAGCATGCTGTGGCAATTTACCTGAACTTCAACAACCTTTCTGTAAAAGGCAATGTAACCGCTGAAGGCTATAAAGACTGGATTCGACTCGATGGTTTTGAATTCGGTGTCAGCCGTCATATCACGATGGAAGCGGGGCATATGTCCAACCGGGAAGCGACTCGTCCCTCTTTGAGCACACTGTCTATCCAGAAATTGATGGACTCTGCCTCTTCCGGATTGTTTAAAGAGTCCCTGACCGGTGATGCCGGGGTGAAAGCCGTGATTGATGTTGTGCGTACTGCCGCAGACAAGATCGAAAAGTTCGCCACCTACGAACTGGAAGACGTGATCATCAGCAAATACACCGTCTCTGCTGGTGGTGACTCCGCGCCGACCGAATCACTTTCATTGAGCTACTCCAAGCTCACCATGAGCTACATCGCCGCAGACCGTGCCAACAAGGGCGCATCTCCGGAGCGTGTCGGATACGACCTGGAGGCCGGTAAGAAACTCTAAGCCTTGCGGCTTTTCTGTAAGAAGCTCTTTACACAGCTATTTACAAGACAAAGCGCCCAGGTAGGGCGCTTAAAAATATAAGGCAAAAAAGGATGTGCCATGAAAAACAATAATCTACCCGACCATCATCAGCTTATTCCTTTGGAGAATCCCCTCCCAAAGTGGGAACTTAAACAGAAAGCGACCGGCAAGGCTTTGATGATTACCAAAGAAGCCGACGCTTTCATGCGCAACCTAAACATGTACGATAAAACGCGGGTTTATAAAGCTGCCGAACAGCTAACCAGCGATGGAGGTTATGGGTTAAATAGCGCTGGATTCAAAAAGTCTCCGATGTTTATGCGTTACCAATCCTGCTCCAGCGGTCTTGGTTTCATGTACAGCGTGAATCCGGAAATGATCGTCGTTAACCAGATAAAACTCGACCGCCATATTACGAGCCTGCACACCCCTCCCAACAAGCAGCAAATGGGGTTGTTTGAAGTATCCAGAACGTCGAATATCAGATGGCATGAAAGCATTTCGTCAGATGATATTGCGAAACTAACAAGGGCCTGGGGAGAGCCCAAAGCTGTGCCCAAAATCAGTACCGAACATGTCGCTATCAACGGGATGCTCAATGATCTGGAAAAAGCCTCCTGGCTGATGGGGGTTCATATGGATACAGCCTACTGGGATGACTACGCGAAGATCTATACATTGGTATATAACCCTACTCGAGGCGGTATTCCTGACTTTTTTGAGTGCATACTAGACAAAATCGGCACCAGCAAGCTGGCTGAGTTTCTGGCAGTGATGATGGTAGAGAGTCAGCAAACAGGTAAGAAGCGCAAATGGACCGCTCATAGCCAAGGTGGGATTATTCTTACGCGCGCTGTAGAACTTGTGAATAAACGCAATATTCGTCTGGATGGACAACGGGTATCTATTCACGCCGGAGGAAACAAGAAAAAGAGAGCAGAAAAAGCCTTCCTAAAGGCAGGAATGACCATCGATAATATCAAACGCGATCATCCCTGTGATATTGTTCCTAATATCGCTGGTATGAATGACCTGTCTTGGTCTTCAATTAAGCGCAGCGCCAGTCACGCATCGTTGGTGGCAGGCAGCAAGCGTCCTGTGGAAGCCAGTCCACATACACTTCCCTACCTCAGCGCAGAATACAGTATTCGTTTGCTACAAATGTGCGGGTATCATGATAAAGCAGAAAAACTGGCAGGGTTTGTTACCAAAGAAATCGGTAAGTCATGATAAAACAATTTATGAAACCAGCACTAACCGGCAAAGGACCTGACTTTTCATTGTTGGATGAAAAGGAGTGCCGCTTGGGTAACTACCAATTACGCTACAAATTGCCGGGTAATCCAATCAACTCCGGACACGCCAAAAAAGCAAAGCCATCCCAGGTAAACCTCCAGAAATCTCTTTTTGATGCCTATGATTGCGAAAAAGAATTTAACCGTCGTTTCGTAAGAGTTGAGTTTGAGTGGTGGGCTTATAAAGGGCTTTTTTTTCAGGGACACTTGGGCAATCTCAGTCAGTTCAGTATGTACATTGATGTCAATCGCAGGGAGCCTCATTCCAGCTTTGAAGAAGGCAAACTCAGTCATTTCGAAGACTACTTGAAACAAGACTATTGGCAATATTACGAAACTGAGAGCAACCCAGATGGGCAACCAGGCGCTAACTGGGAGAAACGCAACAGGACAGATCCCAACAATCCCTACATTGATAACAGCGGCTCCCCATTGGTCCAACTGCCCGAGCGCTATGAGCGCGAACAAATAAATGGCACTGAGTGGCTTCATTACCAAATTCAGGGAGAGGGCGTTGGAAGGGGGCTGAATGATTACTGGGCTTACCCGATTAATAGCGACTTTTACCTGACCATCAGTTACTGGATGTCATCAGAGCAGGGAGACAAAGACTCTCGCTATCTGCGTATGCTAGATGATGCCAGGCGTATCATGTCCATGGTCGAGCTAAGTAAAGCTTCTGCCGCACCTATTTAAGAGCATGTATAGATAGTCGTAATGCCAAAATTAACCGGTACAGGGCCAGACTTCTCTAATCTGCAGAGAAAAGAATGCGGCATTGGCAGCTATAGGCTGACGTTCAGACTTCCCGGCAATCCCTACATGCAGAACAGACCTGAGGAAAATTTACCTACCCAGGTAAATCTTCGTTCAGATCTGTTTGATTCCGGTTGTACTCACACATTTAATCGCACACATATCACGATCGGTTTTGGATGGTGGGCATATAAGGGGTTCATACTTCAGGGAAATAAGGGGCAGTTGTGTGATTTATGCCTGCATATCGATGTGAATAAAGTGGAAGGAGATGCAACCCTCCAGAAAGGAGACCTGATTAGCCTGGAAACTTATCTAAAAGATGACTTGGATAAGTATTACGAAGCCGAGGGTGGGGTTAATTGGAAAACCCGCCAACGCAGCCAATCCTCCAATATTATCCGTCAAGGCGAAACACCCGCGCAGTTCCTCGCTCTATTGCCGGAGCGATATGAAAAAGATCGAATTAACGGTATTGACTGGTTGTCCTACCATTTTGGCTCAGAAGGCGGCGGTATGTTTCGTCGCAGTGATTATTGGGCATACCCATTGGATGCGAATTACTACCTCACCGTAAGATTCAAGCTTACCTTTGAGGCTGGGGACCGAGAAAGCCGGTTACAACGAATGCTGCAGGATGCCAGACGCATCATGTCTATGGTGGAACTGCACAGTTAATTACCTTTCCCAACCACCGTATTCACCTCAACCGGCGCTTCTTTTGAGACGTCCAAAGTGCCACGAAAATCCAGATCACCGACTGACGACTGAATGCAGCTGATTTAGCGGTCAGTATCAGGGGCTGACGGGTATCATCAGATACTTGGTGATATTCCAAGTATAGCGCTGTTAGGAATTCACAGAGCCGGATAACAGGGATTTGGAGATTTCCTTCAGTACTCTGCTCAATTCTTTTAGTAAAGGCTCCACTGAAACGGCTTTCCCCGCACGTAGATTGCTCTCAACATCATCCGCTGCATCGGCAAGCATATGGGCGCCAATGGCCAAGCTGGAGCCCTTCAGGGTATGCACGAGGTTGATCGCTTTTTCATCGTCAGACTGATCAATGAATTCCCTGAGTTTGATTTCAGCCACCTGAAACTCCAGATAGAAACTCTCATAGATTTTTCTTAACAGGACCCAGTTTCCTCGCGCCCGATTGGCAACTTCCTGAATATCCACCCCGTCAATCGTGAAAGGTCTCTCCAGATCAAGGGACGGCTTTTCCTTTTCCTTTTCCTTTTCCTTTTCCTTTTCCTTTTCAGAAGCAGGTTTCGGCCTGGGCTGAATATATTGCAACAAGGCGAACGCAAATTCCCTGAAATCGATGGGCTTGACGATATGCCCATTCATTCCAGCCTCATGGGAACGGGCTTTATCCACCTCCATGGCGGCTGCGGACATCGCCAAAATAGGTATATTTTTTCCCCGGGGAGTCTTTCGGATACGACGGGTGGCCTCCAGTCCGTCCATTAACGGCATGTGGATATCCATTAATATCAGATCAAAATCCTGTTCCTTGACCAACTCCACAGCTTCTTTGCCGTTATTGGCGACGGCGGGTTTTAATCCGCATTGTTTGATCAGGTTAACGGCGACCAGTTGGTTGGTGACGTTGTCTTCAACCAGCAGAACTTCCGCCCCTTGAATGGCTGACATATCCGGCAGATCAGCCATTTGTCGGGATACCCGGGGTCTGTGTTTTTTTCTGGATTGGGTCTCAAAGCTCTGCAGTTCCACCAGCGTATCCTGTAATTGAGAAGCGATGATTGGCTTTTCCAAAAAACCATCAATGGGAATGCCCTCTGCTGCTTCCTGCACTTGCATACGACCATGGGCGGTGACCATAACGACCACGGTTTCTACCGGAATATTCTCGCGCGCATATATCTGACGAACATACCGTCCCAGCTCCAATCCATCCATTTCCGGAATTTGCCAATCAATAATGAATAGCCGAATGGGATCGCCTTGCTGCTTTGCTTCCTCAATCATGGCCAGTGCTTCTTCGGAGGATTGCGCCAGGAGCACGTCAAATTTCCAGCTTTGAAAAATCTTGCCGATGATTTCCAATGACTCCGGCTGATCGTCGACCACCAGCGTTTTCATTTTTCTCAGGGGCACCAAGTCAGGCTGCCTTCCCTCCACTGCAGTGACCGGCACGGAAAAACTGAATGTCGAACCCTCACCTTGCCGGCTGATAACACCAATATCGCCCCCCATCAGTTCGACCAGTTTCTTACAGATCGTCAGACCCAGACCTGTACCACCAAAGCGTCTCGTAATTGAAGTGTCTGCCTGAGAGAACGGCTGAAACAATCGATTGGCCTGTTCAGCGCTCATCCCGATGCCGCTATCCTCTACGGTGAAATAAAGCAGCGTTTTATCTTCCTGAAAGTTCATTTCACTCACACGAATACGTACATGACCTTTCTCAGTGAACTTGATGGAATTGCTGACGATGTTGTTCAACACCTGCCCAATACGCATGGCATCGCCATGATAAAAACGGTTCATGTCCGCCTGCATATCAAACAACAGTTCCACTTCCCTTTCTTCCGCACTGAGCGCATAAAGTCCGGAAGTATTCAGCAGGAGTTTTTCCAGATCAAAGTCCTCCGCGACAATATCGAGCTTGCCGGCCTCGATTTTGGAGTAATCCAGTATATCGTTGAGAATATTCAGCAATGACTGGGATGAGCCGCGCACTTTCTCCAGGTAGGATCGTTGTTGATCATTCAGTTCTGTTCCCAATACCAACTGGGTCAACCCAAGGATTGCATTCATTGGTGTGCGGATCTCATGACTCATATTGGCGAGAAATTCAGACTTATACTGGTTCGCCCGCAGAAGTTCTGCCTCTATCTCCTTGCGGGAGGTGATATCGCGAACCACGATAACAATCCGCTTTCCGTGTATTCTTGCCAACCTTGCTTCGAAAGAACGAGGGCCTATATCTTTAAGATCAAGTTGGTATTCCACCAGGATTGAGGAGAAATCATAGCGTACTGTTTTTATCGCCTCATCAAATTGTTTCCCCACGTCCGGGGGTAGTATCTCCTGCATACGCCTGCCGAGAAATTCATTGGGCGCCATGTACAGGCCGCTATGGTCGCTGGCTCGGAAATCTTCGATGTAGTCATTGGCATCCAGCCAGAAATACATATCACCGAATGACTGACAGATTGCCTCCAGATTGGATTGCTTGGTCAGTAATTCATTTTCTTTTGTCAGTCTTTCCGTGATGTCGGAGAACACCATGACAGCTCCGGTGATGCGATCCCCGTCCTTGACCGGGGTGACAATATATTCGACGGGGATAGCGAGACCGTCTATCCGCCAGAGGATTTCATCATTAATGCGGGCAGTCTCCCCAGTGGCCAGAGTCCTGGCAATGGAGTTGGTACCAGCGTCGAATGGCTGTCCCTCTTTGTTCCTGCACTGAATGACGGGCAACATCAATTGACCGATATACTCATCAGGAGAGTATCCCAGAATTTTATATGCTGCAGGGTTGATAAAGGTGGCTTTGCCCTCGTCATCCAGTCCCAGAACCCCCTGCCCCACCGATTCGAGTATCGCTCGGGTGGATTCCTCGGATTGCGTGAGCTGGCGGTTTTTCTGCTCCGATTTCAGGCTCAAATACGTCATGAATCCGATCGCAAGCGAAAGCATGGTACCGAGTATCAATTCCAGTGACACCAGAGGTGTAGACAGCTCATTTACCAAGTCATCAGAAGGCGCAATCAACAGGTCCACATTCCGTTTCCCCAAGGAAAACTGCATTTCGGTCTGATACTGGTAGTTAATCACTGCCTCCCCTGTCACTCCTTTTTGAAGGATCGGAAATCCATCCAAGGAGAGGATGAAGTGGTATCCATCCAGGCGAGACAGTACAAACTGGTTTTCGGCCAGAGAATCCAGCGCCAGATAAGAAATCAGCATGGGTGTTTCTCTCGCTGCTCCTGCCGTTTTTCTTCCCAGGGAGATTCTTTCAATCAATCCATAAGAACCCGTCGCGGTTTCCCAGACATCCACTATTGGCAAGTTGCCAGGATGGCGGCTCCTGATGCGGTTAAGTGTTTCTGGTTGTCCAAATTCCGCGTCTTTGTACTCCGCCTGTAATTCACCATCCTCCTGAAGCCAGAAAATACTGCGGTATATATCGTGATCCTGAAGGTATTCTTTTGCGTCCTGCCGCCAGATTTCCTCCCGGTTCACATCATCAATTTCGGTCAATTGCGTCAGCCGGGAGGCCATTCGCTCTAATGCCTGATACTGATCACCATACACATTCAACACAATCTCACGCAGGCTGATCGCGGATTTTTCAGACTCCAACCGTATTGACCGCTGGTTATCGCTACTTAAAGCCACTCCCAGCAACAATGTGAACAGAAGACAGATATAAAACACCACAAATGGAAGATATCTATCGGTTTCCGGCCTTCGCTTGATCAGGTTCAACCGGCCGGCAAGAAATGTGGATGAGAGCAGAATGAATCCGAGGGAGGTGTGCACAGCCATCCTGGTAAACTCGCTCCACCCGTATGCATCTTCAATGGAAGCAAGGTAACCGATCAACGCTGTCGAAGAGAGGGACAATACGATGCCACTGAGAATGATGACCGAAATTATCACACGTGCCCGGTTCTCAAACCAATGCCAGGTGATGATGGCGGTATTCAGCAGGAAAAAGCAGGTAGCTGAATTAGGAGACATTCTCCCCGGATGAGACGTCTTGGTGGTAATGCCGTGGTCAACGAAGAGCTCGTCTATACCAAGATTGATGTCGGCAACATATTCCACCAGAGTCATCACGGCGATCAGGCAGGGAATAGAAGCAAAGATGATGGCAGCTCGCTGACGTGCCTGAACCGTAAAGATCACCGCGAACGCTGTCAGTAGCAGCGACAGCGCCGTATTGAACTGCATGGGAGCAAAAGAGGGATAAACCTGAACCAGTCTGGAACTGTTGAAGAACCATCCCGTCATGACGGAGATTGTCACGACAATCACAACGGCGGGCGTCAGGTATCGCAAGGAACGAACAAATTGGCGACTTATAGAGTGATTCATCATGAAAGCTACAACATCCTTATTTGTCGTAGAGTCAATTCAGCCCGCGTGAGATATTGACCTCAAACTTCCAATTCGCACTTCTATGTTATAGGCCCAAGCAGGGCAAGTCGCAAGGAGGATACTCAGGTTATTCAACTGAATCCATTTCAACTCCACATTCCAACAGCTCTAAACCACCGACGCACAGGGCCGCACATGTTAGTTAGAATACCGAATAAAAATGCTAGGTTGTTACTTTTTAAATAGCGAAGCAATTGCTAAGCTACTGCCGACGTTGCCGACCCTATGTAGAACGAGTCGTTAGCCTCTCCCGCACCCTGTTGCGCCAGGACGGCACATGTTTTCAGGAAATCTGAAGCCAAAGCTCCTCAGTGTCCCTGAATACGAAGTAACCAAATTACCTGATAAGGCCAATACCCGTTTGTCTTGACCCAAGGCTCTCCTGTCAGGTAACT
Source organism: Hahella ganghwensis DSM 17046 (assembly GCF_000376785.1). GTDB lineage: Bacteria > Pseudomonadota > Gammaproteobacteria > Pseudomonadales > Oleiphilaceae > Hahella > Hahella ganghwensis. The sequence goes on along the minus strand of NZ_AQXX01000082.1, from coordinate 27,693 downwards.
GCCAGATTAATATGATCAGAAGGTGTATGAATGATCAGTTGGTTCAGGACTATCTACCCTAACGTTTCCAATAACTTAAAGACCATCAGGAACCTTTATTGTAAAAAGCAGACTTCCGAGGCTTACTCTCAGTTCAAAGTGCTCAGGTCCTCAGGTGAGAAACTTCTTCAAAAACCTGGCGACGCATTGTTACTCCGTGATGTGCTCATTGCTGTCGGTAAATTCAAAACGGCCAATGCGATCATTCGTATTTCCTCTCGTCTCTTTAAACAACATTTGGAAACACAGCTGAATTGGTTAATTGTCCAATCCAAATTTCGCAACTCGTTGAGTTTACTGGACCAGGCACAGAATCTCCGTTCACTCTGTCAGTCAAAAAGTGAGGAAGCTCTGCATAGCGCCGTATGCGCCAGACTAGCAGCAAGTTTCGGGGTAATTCAGACCTCTGAAAAGCATTTACTTCAGGCATGGCAGTCCCTCGGCAAAAGACAGACAGAAGGCTGGATGCACCTGTGCATCGCCTCGGCATTGCTTAAAAACTGGGATCGGGCGGTTAAAGCGGGCCGCCAACTTCTCTCCTGCGATTCCAAACAAGAGAACAAAGTTCTGCTGATATCCACGTTACTCTCCCAAGGAAACTTAACAGAAGCCCGAAAGCTGCTTGATAGTCTGGACCAGCAAAAAGGCGTGTTTTATCCAGCTGATTACTTTGCAAGCCAATTTCACTATTTTCTGGGTAACTTGGAATTCGCATTGGAGCGTTTACAACAACTAAAAACAACCTGGCCCGATTCGGTTCCAGACTCCATTGACCATTCGATTGTTCATTTGAACTGGATGCAGGGAAATATCGAAACCGCCCAAGAGCTTGCAAAGGAAATCGACAGCGAACTCTATGAGCAGCTGGTTAAAGCTCCATTGGAGTCCAAGAGGGTTCTTATTCCCCTCCCGGTGATGACTCAGGAGCCGTTGATGTGTGTCCCTACCACGGTGGCAATGTGTGCATCAGCGTTCGACATCAAGTTAAATCCAAATGAATTGTTTAAAGCCATGCGCGGTAACGACGGCACCGAGATCTGGCGCATGCAGGCTCACCTGGAAACCTTAGGGTTTGAAGTTCTTTATTTAAAACCTGATGTGTGCACGGTTAAGTACTTTCTCGATAACGGTATTCCTCTCATTGGTTCATTGTTATCGTTATTCAGTGCTCACGTCGAGGTGATCGCAGGCTACGATGAGGGCATGAAGCGCTTTTTTATCAGGGATCCCGAATTACTGAGCCCAAATGTTGTCAATGAAGACTATATAAGCCAGGCATACAAGGCAGCAGGTAATTATCTGATCGCCATTGCTCCCAAAGGTCGTTTTGGAAAAATCGACAAGGAAGTCATCAACAATGAAGCAAACAATCTAATAGCGCTCAGCCGAGCGGTTGCAGAGGGTCAGACTGAAGAGGCCCTAAAGCTTTATAAAGGCATTCCTGACCACAGTGACTGTGCTTTTATTCGTGATATCTATGGTTTCGGCGTTAGCCTTTCACCCTCACAGTATTCAGAAGCAATGAAGCAATATGCGAATAATAGAGATGTGGCTGAAGTCACCCGTCTGAAAGCAGCTATGAATACCCAGAACAGTGAGTTTTTTGAGCAATGGGTTCAGGAGTTCATTGCAGACAACAATGACGTCAGCCAGAGCTTCACTCACTATCTGGATATGCTTGTGGCGCTCAATCAAAGGGACTTTGAACTGGTATTGAAAAAACTCAGTTTTCTATTGGCAAAATCCCCCTCATGTGACGCGTTATGGATCAATAAGGCAGAAGCTGAGCTTGAGCTGGGTCTTCTGGAAGAAGCCAGAAAGAGTGTCCAGATTGCCCAGGATCTGTCTCCAAAGTCCTATTCGATAAAGCAGCGCTTGCGTCGGCTATATCCGTATCAGGAACGATTTTCCACCACGCTTTCCAGCCTGGAGGAGCACATTGATGAATATCCCGGAGTTTACCAACTGGAGGAAGAGTATGCAGATCTCCTGATACAGGGCGGAAATGGGTTTGCCTATGAATCCGCCATCAAAAAGTGTATCGAAAAGCGCCCATTGCTCCCCTGGAATTACAACAAGCTGGCGAACTGGTATCTGAATCAGAACCGGGTAGATCTTGCCCGCGCGATCATGCAGGAGGCAAGACTTCACCTGACAGAGGAAGACCTGCCAAAGCAGCCGTTCGAAGAGGACCAGGAAACAGCAAGAACACAGGAAGAGCAATTAACGGAGCTTGATACTTCTGACACAGATCAACCATTAGAACCGGCAGCAAATGCCAGACGAATTATCCACAGGTGGTTGGAACAGGTTTCACCATCGAAAGATGACATCAGTTTTCTCTCACTTCTGTTAGACAAGGAGAAGGGAGATTTTGAAGAACTTGAGCTTTCCTGGTGGGAGCAAGTCCAGCTTTGGGCAATATCCTATGCCTTGGCGGATCGTGAGGGACGTTCGTCTGATGAACTCAGGAGCAGGCTTCCTGAGTCTTTGCCGGGCGTCACTGTGTATTCCGTTCTCAGCTTTAACAGAGCACTCGAATACATCCGCCTGTCCTCATCAGCCTGCAATATCCTTTATGAGTGGCAAGTCTCTATTCTAGGTGGGTCTGAATGGCGATACGATGTGGATTTTGACCTTTCCTATTTAAGAGAACAGGCTGGACTTCTAAATGAAGCACAGACCCGATACTCCAATATTGTGAAAAAGGTTCCGGGATATGCCGCTGCCCACTATCGATTAGCTACCGTACTTGATCGTAAAGGCATGCTCAACGAGGCTGTTAAGCAGTATGAATCCAGTCTTACTATTTCTCCTCGTATTGAAAATGCAGCCAGAAGACTCGTCGACATTTACGCCGACAACCAACGCTATGATGACGCTGTTTATTGGTCAGCCTATCTGAAGAAAATTTCTCCCTACAATTTTGAATGTATTGAACGTTGGATTAATTTTGTTGCCCAGGCTGAAGGAATGGAGGAAGCCTTCCGGCAGTTGGAACTTCATGCAAAGTATTTAACCAATACCGGATTATGCGCCATACGGGCCCGCCTCCTGGAACAACAAGAGCAGTATACGGCGGCCTTGGCGGAGCTTGATAAAATCGACAATGACGTTGAATTGGACAGGCACATACTCGTCACTCGCGTCCACTGCTCGTTGAGGCTAAAGGATTGGCAAATGGCCATGACTCTATGTGACCAGGCTTTGGAGCGCGCGCCAGATGATCACTGGTTTATCGACGCTAGACTGGCCACTCTCAGCGAAGTGGATCCCAATAGCATGGGAAGCTTTGTTGCGGCCTGTCTGGGAAGGAATGTCGTAACGGAAAACCTGGTTAATTGCTGGATCAAAGAGCAGTTGGAAGACGGACAAGTCACTGAGAATGTTTATTCCAAAGCCAGAGATATGATTATTGGTGAAGAAGGCACGGCAGCAAATTATGCACTTGCCCGTTACCTGACCCAGTTTTTCGGGCAGAACACTGATATGTACCTGCTTATCAAATGGCTCGAAATAGCCATTACGATTTTCCCCTTGGATGACTATTTCACTGAAGTTCTGGCTGGTGAATATTTGACTCTGGACCAGAACGCCGCTGCCGAGAAACTCGTCCATGAATACTACGAGGCGAATCGGGAAGACACCAATGCCATTTTGTTGATGGGTAAAGTTCTGGAGGACACCAACCCCACGGAAGCTATGATCTATTTGCAGGAGGCATACAAGAAAAGCGGTTCAGTGGAAAGTCTCTCTCGCATAGGTAGGGTCCATCATCTTCTCCGGGAACATACATTAGCGATAGAAACTTACTGGCAAGTACTGAAACTGGACCCTCTGCATGATCTTGCTATGAATAATCTTCTTATTCTGGGTATGGAAGCCAGGAGAATGAGCTCTTACTTTCTCCATGCATTATCCCTGGGGATTGGAGGAAACACCCAATACTTCCTGATAAATGCGATTAAATGTGCGCAGTCAGTCGGGGAAACCGTTCCCGATTTGTGGCTTCCTCTTGCTCAACGGAGATTTAAACAACTAGAGATAGAAAAGCCTTTTAATGATGAGAAAGAGCGCTTAGCGGCTGCCTTGTATGAGTGGTACAGGAAAGCAGGGGATGTAGAAAGTGCCAGGGAAGTCCTGGTACAGGCAGGTATAAAGAAACCATTGCTGATTGGTTTTTTGTGGCCAGGAAAGCGTTGGATTCCCAAGCAGGCGTAGAGCCGGAAATAAAAAAGGGGCAGAAAATTCTGCCCCTTGCTACATCGGAAATCCGATTAGCTGAACTGGTTCATGGTGTTGTCTTTACCAGACGCTTTCAGTGCGGCGTCACCAGAGAAGTATTCTTTGTGATCGTCACCCATGTCGGAACCGGCCATGTTCTGGTGCTTAACGCAAGCGATACCCTGACGGATTTCTTTGCGCTGTACGCCAGCGACGTAGCCCAGCATGCCTTGCTCACCGAAGTACTCTTTGGCCAGGTTGTCAGTAGACAGGGCCGCAGTGTGGTAAGTCGGCAGAGTGATCAGGTGATGGAAGATACCCGCTTCACGAGCAGCGTCACGCTGGAAGCTCTGGATACGACGGTCAGCTTCTACAGACAGCTCGGTTTCGTCATATTCAGCGCTCATCAGTTTGGCGCGGTCGTAGGCAGACAGATCCTTACCTTCTTCCGTCCAGGCATCGAACACTTGCTGACGGAAGTTCAGAGTCCAGTTGAAGGATGGGCTGTTGTTGTAAACCAGCTTGGCGTTGGGTACCACTTCACGGATACGGTTAACCATGCCGGCGATCTGACCAACGTGAGGCTTCTCGGTTTCAATCCAAAGCAGGTCAGCACCGTTCTGCAGGGAGGTGATACAGTCCAGAACAACACGATCTTCACCAGAACCTTTCTTGAACTGGAACAGACCTGACGGCAGACGCTTAGGCTTGAGCAGTTTACCGTTGGCTTTAACAACCACATCACCGTTGGCAATATCGTCAGCGCTTTCTACGTAGTCACCGTCAAGGAAAGCGTTGTACTTGTCACCCAGGTCACCTGGCTCATTGGTGACAGCGATCTGCTTGGTCAGGCCAGCACCCAGGGAGTCAGTACGGGCAACGATGACACCATCATCGACACCCAGTTCCAGGAATGCGTAGCGAACGGCGCGGATCTTGGCCAGGAAGTCAGCATGAGGAACAGTAACTTTACCGTCCTGGTGACCGCATTGTTTTTCGTCGGAAACCTGGTTTTCGATCTGGATACAGCAAGCACCTGCCTCGATCATACGCTTGGCCAGCAGGTAGGTAGCTTCTTCGTTACCGAAACCTGCGTCGATGTCAGCAATAATCGGCACAACGTGGGTTTCGTGGTTATCGATTTTGGCTTGTACTTCAGCTTCTTTTGATTTATCGCCAGCTTCACGTGCAGCGTCCAGCTCACGGAACAGACCACCCAGTTCACGCGCATCAGCCTGACGCAGGAAGGTGTACAGTTCTTCGATCAGATCAGCAACAGAGGTTTTTTCGTGCATGGACTGGTCAGGCAGAGGACCGAACTCTGAACGCAGAGCCGCAACCATCCAGCCAGAGAGGTACAGGTAACGACGCTTGGTATTACCGAAGTGCTTCTTGATAGCGATCAGTTTTTGCTGACCGATAAAGCCGTGCCAGCAACCCAGTGACTGAGTGTACTGAGCAGTATCAGCATCATACGCAGCCATGTCTTCACGCATGATTTTCGCGGTGTACTTGGCGATATCCAGACCAGTTTTGAATTTGTTCTGGGCGCGCATGCGAGCGGCATACTCAGGGTTGATTGCGTCCCAAGTCTTGCCTGCAGTTTCTTTGATAGCTGCTACAGCTTGAATGTCATTTTGAAATTGAGACATGTGCTGATCCTCAAGATATCCGTTATTTAGTGAGACCATTCTGGTATACGACTGGCCTGTTTCAATGTTCGAAATGAAGTCTAAGGAACCGAGCAGAATAAATGAAATATATATAATCGATACTCGATATAAAACTGATGAATATTTGCGTCACATCAACTTTACGACTTTAGTATTAGATCTAAGTGAATGGTTTTGTTTGATTTTTACACAAGACAAATTAGTTATTGCTAATTTAGATTTTACTAATATAAAATTCAAACAGGTTAAAAATCATTCAACCGTAGGTTAAATTCGACTTATGAACCTGCAAGAGAACAACTCCGACACCGGCATGTCACAACTCGCTGAAAACGCAAAAGAAGCTGCCGGACTGTTGAAAGCGATGGCCAACGAGAACCGATTGATGGTGCTGTGCAGTCTTTTGGAGAAGGAGCTGACAGTAGGTGAGCTGAACCGCGTGGTTCCTTTGAGTCAGTCAGCTCTGTCGCAACATCTGGCAGCGCTGCGAAAAGCCGGGTTGGTCAGCACCCGGCGCGAAGCACAAACTGTCTGGTATCGGTTGGAGGGAATCGCTGCCCAACAAGTAATTGCTGTGCTGAAAGAGTTGTTCTGTCCCGAGAGCTGACGAATATCGTCCTTTACTACGAGGATCTACTATGTCTCTGTCGTTTGATTTTGTCTGGCCGCTCACGGGCGGAGTGTTGATTGGTTTAGCCGCTGTTCTGATGCTGTGGCTACTGGGCCGTATTGCAGGTATCAGCGGCATTCTTTGGACGTCGATAGTCGAAACAGATCGTCATTGGCGACTGGCTTTTATTGGCGGGCTGATTCTTGGTCCTGTTCTGGCTCACTTTTTCCTGAAACTCCCCATCCCCGAATCGGGAGGCCAAAACTGGTTGCTCATTATCGTCGCTGGGCTACTGGTAGGATTCGGAACACGACTGGGCAGTGGCTGCACTAGCGGCCATGGTGTCTGTGGGTTGGGACGCCGCTCTCCCCGCTCTCTTAGTGCCACCCTTACCTTTATGGCGACCGGCATCCTGACAGTCTTCATCGTCCGACACCTTTTGACCAACTGAGAGCCATCTGAGGCTCATACTTTGTCAGATTAACAAATAGGACAGCATGACATGACACAACTGATTGCCCTGATCTGCGGAACCCTTTTCGGAATAGGCCTGGCCATTTCAGGTATGACGGATACACATAAAGTGCTGGGCTTTCTGGATCTCTTCGGCACCTGGGATCCGACACTGGTATTTGTGATGGGTGGAGCCGTGGTTACCACTTTTGTCGGTTTTCATATCGTCCAGAAACAGGCCCGCCCGGCATTTGCCAGCTCCTTCTCGTTGCCGGTTAACAAAAATATCGACCGCCCACTCCTCATCGGCGCCGCCTTGTTTGGTATTGGCTGGGGGCTTTACGGCTATTGCCCGGGGCCGGCCATTTCCAGTCTGGCCTATTTGAGGCCGGAATCCCTGGTATTCGTATTGGCGATGGTCACCGGCATGTGGCTGGAAAAACTCTGCAGTGAGCGTACTATATAGAATCTGTTGTGTTTTAATTGCTCACTGGTTCCAGGAGACTATATGACCCCACAACCACCTATCGATCCAGAGGAAGGAGATATCTTCAATCCGGCTCAGCTTGATCGATTGGTCAGTTTAGGCTCCAAGCAAAGACAGCAAATCATTCAGTTGATATCAGACTTTATAAAAAAGTGGCCTGCGGAAGTGGAGCGATCCGAGCAACTTTTCAAGCAAGGCGACCAGAAAGAAGCCGCCAGGATACTTCATACTTTACGAGGCTCCTGCGGTACGGTCGGCGCCAAAAAGCTGGTCGATTCATCTTTCCGGGCCGAGAAATCGATGCCGGAAGTTCCCGAAGAAACCACTTTGGCCAATATCAGTGAAGTCAAAAAGGATCTTGATAAAATGCTCCAATTGGCGTCTGTGTGGTTAAACAGTATCGAGTCAGAGCCCCCCCAACCAGAAACCGATACAGACTTTGACCAAACGAAGATCCAGCGGCTTATTGAGCATCTGGAAGCTCAGAATATGGAAGCGCTCTCGCTTTATCCAGAGCTAAAGCCATCTCTGGATATGCATATGACACCAGACGCTCTGGAAGAACTGGATGAGGCCGTACATCAACTTAATTTCAACTCAGCAGCACAAATTCTGAAACAAACGAAATTTCATTGAACCTTTCGCTGAATCAGGGTTCCAATAACGATTGATTGGGCCTGTCATGCATAGGTCCGCTTTCTGACTTCAGCACAACCCAACTTGGATTCCACATGCGCGACGAAGTACAAGACTATTACGGTAAAACGCTCTCCTCTTCTGACGACCTACAAACCAATGCCTGTTGCACAGCAGGAGACATGCCTGAACACCTGAAGCCTGTTCTGGGCAAAATCCACGATGAAGTCATGACCCGCTATTACGGGTGCGGCCTGATTGCACCAGACCATCTGGAAGGCACTCATATTCTGGATCTGGGCAGCGGTTCCGGGCGTGACTGCTATGTCTTGAGCGCTCTGGTGGGAGAGCAAGGAAGTGTGACCGGCGTGGACATGACCGAGGAGCAACTGGAGGTGGCCCGTCGGCATGTGGATTACCACCGGGATATTTTTGGTTATCAAAGGCCGAATGTCAGATTCCTGCATGGGTATCTTGAACAGTTACATGAATTGGAGCTGGAGAAAGAGCAGTTCGATATTATTGTTTCCAATTGCGTGTTGAACCTTTGCACTGATAAGGCCGCGGTACTTCGTCATGCCTATGAGCTCTTAAAACCAGGCGGCGAGCTGTATTTTTCTGATGTCTATTGCGACCGGCGTGTCCCTGAAGCCCTGACCAAAGATCCGGTTCTTTATGGCGAGTGCCTGTCAGGCGCCCTGTATTGGAATGACTTTGAGAATCTTGCAAAGCAGGCCGGCTTTGGTGACCCGCGCCTGGTGGAAGATCGACCTTTGACCATCGATAACCCGAAACTGGAAAGCAAAGTCGGCAATCTGCGTTTTTTCTCTGCCACTTATCGACTGTTCAAACTCGATGGCCTGGAACCTGCCTGCGAAGACTATGGTCAGGCCGTGCGCTACAAAGGCACCATCAGCCATAATCCGGACCGCTTTGTGTTGGACAAACATCATGTGATTGAAACAGGTCGTGTATTCCCAGTCTGTGGCAATACTTACCGCATGCTGCATGACACCCGTTTCCAATCCCATTTCGAGTTCTATGGTGACTGGAGTACCCACTACGGTATCTTCGAAGGCTGCGGCACCAGTTTGCCTTATGACACGGGTTCCAATGGCAGCATGACCAGTAGCGCAGGCACGTCCGGTGGCGGATGTTGTTGATATTCTTTTACCACTCTTTACCGGTTTATCGCAGCACAGGAGCCACCTATGGATCTATCAGCCACTGAGCGGAGAAAGCTGCTGTTTCTCTGTACGGGTAATTCCTGCCGCAGCCAGATGGCAGAAGCGTTGGCAAAGGCACTTCATGGCGACCACTTCGATTTTTATTCTGCCGGCATTGTCGCACATGGGATGAATCCGAATGTCGAGGCCGTGATGGAGGAAGTGGGCATTTCCATGCAGGGACATTATTCGAAAACCCTGGAACAGCTGTCCGACGTTGCTTTCGATTATGTGGTCACGGTCTGTGACCACGCCTCGGATCATTGTCCTGCCTTCCCGGCCACGGTTTCCTGCATTCACCAACCATTTCCCGATCCTCCCAGGTTGGCCAGAGAGGACATGAGTGAAGAGCAAAGGCTTGATTGTTACCGCCAGGTGCGCGACCAGATCCGACTCTGGCTGACAGAGCAGTTTCCTGCTCCCTCTTACGCGAAATAATAGGGCCCAGGAGACATAATGACTTTAACCGCCCTGGTAACTCTTCAAGCGGTTGATCCAGCCCGGCAGCCACTTTTCCCGTTCTATCGGGTCCTGGGCATTATTCGCCCGGCGTGTCAGGACGACGATCGCCGCCTGTTGAAAACGTGTGACAGGACTCATGCTATCGTCTTCGGACATCTGCTGAAGCACCTGCAATAATCCCCAGCCGTTCCCCTGATAGGATTCTTCAGGAGAGAGCCCCTCGCCCTTGAAGTTCACGTAATCGATGAGGGCATATACGCCCGCCGGTGCCGACGTTAACGCATCCAGGTGCTGGCGGATTGTTTCACGCTCCGTCTCAGGGGCGGCTTCAATGACTCGTTTCAACGACGCTTTTGCACGGGCAAACATAAACTCTGCCTGAACACCTCTGGTCGAAGATAGAAACTCGCGCAGAGACTGAATCCGGGAATGGTTCTGTTGTGAAAGGAAGCTGTCTCGATCTGGCCAGGGAGCATCAAAGGGCTCCAGCGTTTCAAGCCAGGGCGGCAGAGATACGGAGGCCTTTTGCATATAAGCAATTAATGAGGGAAAACTTTCTACGAAAGGGTCGTCTACTTGTGCGGGGTACCAGATAAAGTGTCCAATGCCCAGGGAAGGAAACGACTCGCCTTCATTCCAGTGGACCAGGCAAGCTTCCTGACCGGCACATTCATTCTGGAAAATTTTCTGTCCTACCCAGTCGAGCTGATCCGGCGTCAGGCTGATAGATATGTCCGCCTCCTGATCGGAACATCCCGCCAAGAACACCATGGTAAGCACAAATGGAAGCAGGATGATTGGTACCGCAGACTTCACTATAACCCCTTACGATTGCGACTGAATAATGATTCTCGCATGTTCGTTGCGGGCTTCGCCAGATCAGTATTTTACCGTATCAGGCTCGGTACCGGCTCAATGCTGTGCTTCCTCCTATGGCTGAGAGTGAGCAGTGAAGAACGCCTATAAAAAACAGGGATCTATTTTAGCTCGTTGAGGCGCCAGTCATACTCATAATCGATATCGCCATCAAATCCTTCCAATGCTTTTTTTAAGTCTGGTCTGGCATAGCTGCTCAGGTGCCGAAGGACATCCTGCTCATCTTTGCCGAAATCCTCCTGATACCACTTGTATATGGAGGACAGCACCAACTCATCGCCCTCCAGATCGACGCCTCTTTCGTGATTGATATAGCTTGTAGCCCCCTGCTCCAACAATCTTTCCAGATTGGTTGAGGTATAGGCCTCACTGGCAAGATTCGGACAACTGAAGCTGGCACAGTTCACTGCATAGTGAATACGAGGGTCCTGCCATATGGGACGCAGAATTTGGTGCTCGATATCATTTAGGGTCAGTTCCTCGCCAGCCACGGTCACGGCATCGTCATCCCAGGGGCCAAAGGCGAAAAATGTCTCCCCCAGATCAGTAATTGACTCCACGGGATAGTGTTTCAGTATCAACTTAACTGTCAAAGCGTTATAGAGATTAATCCAATAAGCTTTTTGCTCTGCCCTGGAGAACTCTCTCGGATCAAGTTCTGCCAGATTGTGAAGGTACTCGGACAGCTTTTTATGGTCTTCAGAGGTCACATCACTGTATCGAAACAGGTGAACACCTGAAGCATGATTGACGTCGAGATAAGTTGCCAGAACTTGATTCCACCGGCTGTGGTCGATGGAGGAACGATTCAGTTCATCACTCTGCCGCCAGTCGTCGGTATCGGCGGCAAACACGTGCATGGACAATAGGGTCGTCAGTACCAGTAATGTCTTTCCTGCCCATTGGCTAAGAATCATTTTTGCTCCCGGATAATGCAGATTTCAGACAGAGGCCATTAACTCACCTCTTACACTGATCTCTATGACAACAGGAAGCCCTGGCAGTTCCCGAAAATGCGCATCATGGATAACGGCAACCGGTTTAAATCCTGCGACAGCTTTTAGTTCCGGACAGCTTTTAATCCGCGACAAGCTTCCAATTTCATCCATACCTGAAGCAGGCTCGGTTAACCTGTGGAGATTTATGGAGTTTTATTTTGCGCAAGTCCCGCCACAATTTTTCGTAACAACCTATTACAGTATTCCATGTGGTCAATGACCCGGATGCCAACTATTCTGAAATAAAACAATACACTGAATTAAAACAAAAACTCTGCGATAGAGGTCTAACATGGCAAGCATGATTCCCTCGCAGGTAAGTTCAAAGTTCAACAGCATCAGTTTTCGTGTGGTGTTTTTACTGATACTTACCGCCGTGATTATCTTTGGAATTTTTGCCTTTACATGGAATGGACTCGGGCAGATCGAGGAGCGCTTCAGCCACTTGATCAACAATGTCAGTAAGGCGGATGACCTGTCTGATGCTCTCACCGTCAACTACCTGCAAACCACCAAGGGTGTGAACGAAATCCTTTCTGTCAGCGAGGTGGGGGAAATACAGCAGAAACACGCCACAATCCAGTCGCTGACGCCTGATTTTATTAAAGAAGCTCAAGAGCTGGCAGGGGTATTACCGGAAACTGAGGGCGATGTACGCAAACTTCTGGCAAGCCGTACCCAGCTCGATAAACTGGTGGGCAATGTGGTGCAGTTCCAGATTCAGGCACTTCAGCTCGATGATAAGAACCTGGACTTAATCGAGGATTTCAAGGCCAGGGGTGATGAAGTCTCCAAGTTGCTAGAAGAGCTGATATCTCTTATCAATATGTTTGCCAGTGACTATCCGGTCGTCATTGAAGCCCAGAATCTCAATAAAACGCTCCTGACCCTACAGATCGTGTTGACTGAGTTCATGTCCGAACGCAACCCGGACACGCTGAATAAGCTGCGTATTGAATTTGAGGACCAGCAAAAGGAAGGGATCGCCACGCTGGAAACTCTCAGCCGTATGGTCGAGGATGAGCTGACGCTGGAGGATATCGCTAAAATTAAAACCAACTATGAATCCTGGCTGGCAAAAGCGGTGGAGGAAGACAAAGTCTTCGAGTCCAGAATTACGCAACTGGAAACCAGGGCTAAAGCCCTTTCACTGATCAGTGACATTGAAGTGGTTATCGGACAACTGGACGCCACCGTGAACCGGATCAAACAGGTATCCATACAGGCAATGAGCGACTCGGGAGAGTCCACCAATCAAGTGGTGTCCCAGGTGACCAAAGCGATTTCCATCGGTGTGCTGGTTGCCGCTGTGGCCTTTGTCCTGGTGGCCATCATCCTGCTCAATGTTGTCATAAAACCCATTAAGGAAATTACCAGACGAGTCCTGGATATTGCCGAAGGCGAAGGGGATCTCACTCAGCGAATCAACTTGGGCAGCCGAGGTGAAATCGGCGTACTGGCGTCTCATTTCAATACCTTTATCAGCAAGATACAAGAGGTCATCACTCATATTCGCGATGCCAGTGAGAATATGCTCAACAATTGCAATGAGTTGAATACCTGCGCCCACAACACCACCGAATTCAGTGAGAAACAGCGCAAGGAAACCTCACTGTTGATGAATGACATGTCAGCGTTGTCCAATTCGGTCGACGTAGTGGCTCAATCTTCTGAGCAGGCCATTACCCTGGCGGAAAAAACCGCTCATATCGGTGAGCAGACCAAGGTACTGGTAGAAGACTCGATTGCTGCCATCGAGGCGCTTGCGGAAAATATCAGCCATGGTACTGAAATTATCAACAATCTGGGTGAGGAAATTGAAAGTATCGATTCCGTGGTGAGCGTTATTAATTCCATTGCCGAACAAACCAACTTACTGGCCCTGAATGCCGCCATTGAAGCCGCCCGTGCTGGCGAACAGGGCCGTGGATTTGCGGTGGTGGCCGATGAAGTTCGTTCACTCGCATCTCGTACTCAGGAGAGCACTGCGGATATTCAGGCCATGATTGAGCGTCTGCAACAGGGCTCCAAAAACGCCACCAGTTTTATGCATCAAAGCCAGATCAAAGGTAACGAAACGGTGGACGAAGCCCGTGCAACCGGAACCCATCTGGATGAGATGGTCAGCGCCATCAATAATCTGCGCAATATGAATCATGAAATCACCACCGCTACTCAGGAGCAGATGGCTCTTACCGGTAGCGTTAATCAACGTATTGAGGTGGTGGAAAGTATCAGTCGGGATACCGATCAGGAAGCCCATCGCAGTGCCGGACACAGTGAAGACATGAACGAACTGAGCGAGGAAATGAGCAAACTGGTGCACAGGTTCAAAATATAGGCGATAGAATCAGTATCGACGTACAGTCACTATCAGCGGGATTCAGGGGGCGGGTCCGGACGCTCACACTGATCACAGACAAGATACCCGTCCCGCTCCAGACGTCTGGTGACGGACTGACGATAGCTGCGGCGCAACGGCTCTCTGATCCAGCGCAATGAGATCATCCAGGCCAGAGGTTTCAGCCAGGGAATCTGGTCCAACAGCACAATATAGCTTTCAATATCCTTTTCAATACGCCCGTCAGGGTGCTCGATATGCAGTTTCAGTCGTGCTTCCTGAGGATCAATGCCTTTTGCACGCAGCATCTCTTCCTGTCCATTGATATCGAACCAGTGAACTCTGTCTTTGCCTGCCCAGAAGTCATATCTACGCCTGTCACGACGGCATCCGGCGCAGGCAGCATCGTAATACACCGTTATTTTTTCCATACCTCATTATAAGCTTCTGGCCATCCATCCTCTATGTTGAATATATACAGAATTGCCACAAACTAATCATTCAATATTGCCAAAAAAGGACTATGCTTAAAGCATTACTGACTTCATCCGGGGAATTCCCTTAGTCAGTTAACCGCAGACCCGAATCGTGCGAAACAAACACTTAACAATAATAGAAATTATTTGGAAGCGGAGCCCGGCATGTTCTCCAAAGATAAAGGAATACAACGCAAGTTATTCGATTTTGTGGATAAGAGCGGCGATGCCTATGCCGTCTTCAGCGCCGAGGACACCCTGATTTACTGCAACGGTTCCTTTGCCAGCATTTTCAACAGTGAATGCAAAGATCTGATGGGGAAAACCTTTGAGGATCTGGCCAAACAATCTTACGAACTGAATGAAGGTCTGCGCATTGATGCGGACGACCTGGAAGGGTGGCTGCAGTACGCACAAAGTGTGCGACGCTCCAAAGACTTTCGAATCTACGAGGTCAACCTGACCGATGGAAGCTGGTTCCTGTTCTCCGAACAATTAAATGATAAAGAAGAACTGCTGGTTCACGCCAAAAACATCACCGAGCAAAAACGCCTGGAAGAACGCATCCAACAAAGCAACCATAAGTTGAGACAATTGGCGCTCACCGATGAACTGACCGGCATTGCCAACCGACGTTGCTTTACCAGTTCTGCCGAAGCGGAATTAAACCGATGCTGGCGCTCCGGTGCTCAGGCGGCCCTGATGGTGATTGATATCGATCATTTTAAGAATCTGAACGACCAGCATGGTCATCAGGCCGGCGATGCGGCGTTGGTTCACATGGCAAGCCTGATTCGACAGACACTCAGGGAGTACGATATTTTTGGCCGGCTCGGCGGCGAGGAATTTGGTATCTTTCTGGGCCAGGCTGACGCCGATCTGGCCGAGCAGATTGCGGAACGCATTCGTCATATCGTGGAAGAGCATCCGGTGCGCTATGAAGAAAAGAGCATCACAATGACCGTCTCCATTGGATTGACCAAAGCGCCCTGTGACACCCCTTATGACCAATTATTCGAAAAAGCCGATGAGGCCCTGTACAAAGCCAAGGAGGGAGGACGCAACCGGGTCATTGTGAATGTCATCAAGGCCTCCAGCACCCCTGCCTGAGATATTCAGGCCTCAACTTGCCGATCCGATCAGGAACCGGTCTTTCCTGCCGGTACCAACACGAGTTTTCCTGGCGCGACTTTAATATCAAGGTCAGTCAAACCCAGTAACTGGCCGGTGAGATTGGATTCGTCCAACCGATAAACCGGCATGGTTTCCAGCATTTGCGCCAAAGCACGCATCAGGTTTTCGGCTACCGGTTTGAAATCGCCTTTGAACAGGCTGGATTCGACCCGGCTATCGATCAGATTGAGGCGGCGGATATAGATCGCTTTCTCATCACTCTTATAAACAGGAGCACCTTCCACCTTCAGGAAAACATCCACAGGGATTTTGGTTACCAGTGCGTTCACAGCTACTTCTCCCTGAACACTTAACACCGCGACATCACGTCCATCCGGCCCCAGTGTGACATCCACATCACTGAGTTTCACGCTCAGGGGAGAACCGGATTTGAGCTGCTCTTGGTCAAACCGGTGCACTTGCTCCTGGAGATAGCCTTCCAGGGAGTTTTCACTGATGCTCAGTGGCGACCATGTGGCACAGGCGGATAGAAGAGACGTGATAAAAAACAGTGTCAGAACTGATTTGATTTTCATGGTATTGAAAGATTCCGGTCAGTAAATTTTCTTTTGTGTATACCATGATCTCCATCCAGTGTTAAAACCTAATTTGTCAGCCTTCCATTATTTAATGAACAGACCAAAGGTGTTTCTTGTGGGCAAGGTGCGGATATCAGGAGGTGGAAAAACACTCGATATTAATGAACGGATTTGAACGCCGGCACAAATTTCACGCTCTGAAAAATCCCGGCTGGACTCCGCTCACGGGACTGATTAGGCTGCAATAGCACGCTATTGCAGTAAGAGCACGGATAATCACGCCATGCACACACCCAATGTCATTTCGCCTTATCATATCAGCCGACATATTGTCCGCGCTCTGGCTTACCGCCTGGCATTGACGGATAAAGCGCTGGAGCGGCACCTGGCCCGCTTCTTCCCACTTGAAGCCAGAAAGCTGGGTATTTACCTGCAATTGTCCCACCCCACGGTCAAACTGGATGAACGGGCAAACCGCATACACTTGAGGGTGAATCTGCTGGTACGCCTGCCTGGTCAGATCACGACCGAAGGACAGTTGGAGCTTTCAGGTAATCTGGTGTACGACCCGGAGGAAGGTGCGTTCTATCTTAACCGGCCGGAAATCTGTGAGTTCTCACTGGGGTCAATCCCAAGGGGATACCTGACGCCAGTCAGAGTTCTTGTGAGAAGCCTGCTGTCACGCTTTGTTACCAGCGTGCCTCTGTTCAGGTTTCGGAGCACCAGCCTGAAACACAGACTGGTGCGTTCAGTGGTGAGAAATGTCGAAGTTCACCGGGGAAAGCTTAGGGTTCGCTTTGCGCTTCCTAAGCGTCTCTGAGACGACTCCAAAGCTGATGGCTGATCCAGGCCTGAAGATACTCATCACCCATACTCTGAATCTCCAGGTTTTTGTAACAGGTGATCGCAAGATCATGCCACCTGGCGTCAAACTGCTCCCAGAACAACTTGGCATATGCGGGAAAACGCCAACCCTCACCGATGATCAGGCGGTACAGCGACATCACATCTGAATTCCACCACAACGTCGCGAGCCGCTCTTCCAAATGTTTTTCAGAGAATATTTCCTCCAGCGCTACCGGATGTTGCTGAAGCCATCTTTCAATAACTGCACCCATCAACTCCGATTTATCCGGAAAATGATTGTAAACCGTCGGCTTGGAGACCTGGCAGGCACTCACCACCATATCGATGGAAGTTCCCTTAAATCCATTTTCCAGGAATACGCCGGTGGCAGTTTGCACGATAAAATCTTTCTTTGACGCTCTTGCCATTTGATTCCTTTCGCTATATTTTAACTAAACCGTTTAGTTTAAATTGACCTTACCCCAGCATTATCTATCAGGGACTCAAGGAGTTCTACCCCAGTCGGTGGAGAATTCCGACCAGACCACAGAAACAGTCCTGAATAGATATCCGCAACAAAAGGAGAATCAGCATGATCCGCAGCCAAAACGGTATGTTCGGCGAATTTGGAGGACGCTTTGTCCCAGAAATATTACTTCCAGCATTGCTTGAGCTTGAAGAGATGTTTGGTCGCTTACGTGAGGATGCGGACTTCTGGCAGGAATATGTTGAGCTGACCCAACAATTCAGCGGCCGCCCGACCCCTTTGACGCCTTGTCATCGACTTTCAGAACATCTCGGTGGTGCGTCTATCTGGTTAAAACGGGAAGATTTGAATCACTCGGGCGCACACAAGGTGAATAATGTGCTCGGCCAGGGGCTCTTGGTCAAACGCCTGGGGAAAAAACGAGTGATTGCTGAAACCGGCGCAGGTCAACACGGCCTGGCGACCGCGATCATGGCTGCCCGACTGGGCCTGGACGCCACCATTTATATGGGGGCCGATGATATTGAGCGCCAATACAGTAACGTGTTCTGGATGCGCCAGTTGGGAGCGACGGTTGTTCCGGTGACCACCGGGGCACGTACGCTGAAAGAGGCTATGGACGAAGCCTTGAGAGATTGGGCGGCCAGTTGCGAGACAACTCACTATGTTCTGGGTACTGCCTGCGGACCAGCGCCTTTCCCGGAACTGGTGACCTATTTTCAGAGCGTGATTGGCATTGAACTCAAAGACCAGATCCAGACGGCAATCGGCAGAATGCCTGACGCTATTACCGCCTGTGTCGGTGGTGGAAGTAACGCCATGGGAGTCTTTACACCGTTTCTGGAGCAATCAGAGGTGAAACTGATTGGTGTGGAAGCCGGTGGCCGCAGTCGCGACGATGGCGATCATTCCATCCGACTCCAGCCGGATACCGCTGAAACTGGAATCGCCCAGGGCTTCAAAACACTGTTCCTGCAGAACCAGGACGGTCAGTTAGGGCACACTCACAGTATTGCTGCAGGATTGGACTATGTGGGCGTTTCCCCCATCATTGCCCATCTCCATCAAAGTGGCCGGCTCACTGCAGATTCCGCCAGCGATGAACAGGTTCTGGATGCCTTCAAACTTCTGATGCAATACGAAGGCATCATTCCGGCACTGGAGTCATCCCATGCCCTGGCCGGAGGTTTCAAAGCCGCAGCTGAAATGAGCGCGGATCAGCATCTGGTGATTAATCTCAGTGGTCGCGGCGACAAGGATATCTTTAACGTAGCCCGGGCCTTTCCCCAGCCGGAATGGACCGCATTTCTGCAACGGGAAATCGACCGCCAAAATAATGAACCTGCCGATCAATCGTCTATCGCCGCTGCAGAGGAGGCTCGCCATGCTTAAATCCGGATCACCTTTACAGGTCATGTCACACGCGGTGGTGGGTTTTCCCTCGCTGGAGGAGAACCTTCGGGCAATCGATGGGCTGGTCGAGGCCGGGGTCCGAATGATCGAACTCCAGGTCCCGTTCAGTGATCCCGTGGCTGACGGCCCAACGTTGGTCAATGCCTGCTATCAGGCCTTGCAGCAGGGAGGCTCGGTTGCCGCCACGCTAGCGCTGGCCAGACAGGTCAGCACGCGACACCCTCAGGTGACCTTCATCCTGATGAGCTATCTTAATCCGCTTTACCGGTATGGGCTCGAACAATGTTTCCGGGATGCTGCCGAAGCCGGCATACGAGGGCTGATTATTCCAGACTGGCCTGTGGAAGAAGTGGAACCCATGCTGCCGTTACTGGATGAACTGGACCTGTCGCCAATACTGATGGTCACCCCGAATACGTCTACCGACCGACTACCACGCATCTGCCGGGCCAGCCGAAAAATGGTGTATGTGGTCGCCCGCATGGGAGTGACAGGCAGCGCCACCAAATGGGATCAGGAATTTATCGATTACATTGACCGCATACGCTCCCACACCAAGCTTCCACTGGCAGTAGGATTCGGCATACGTCACGCCGAAGACCTGAAATCTCTTAAGGACAAGGTGGAAGTCGCCGCCGTATGCTCGCGTTATATCGAGTGGCAGGACCAGGAAGGTAGTGACGCAGCAGCAGCCAATATGGCAACTCTGATCAAAGATTCAGGTTTGCCCCGTTTGGGGGATTCCTAAGCGCGACGGTTTACCTAATAATGTGTCCCTTCGTGGGTCAGCCGACCCACATAAAAAATAACATAAGGGACTAGAAAAACATGTCGACCAAGTATTGTGTTGCGTTGTTAACCTCTGCCACATTGTTGAGTGGCTGTATCGAAAAAGAACATATTGTAGACGTGCCTGACGCCGAAAACCTGATGTTCGCCAGTAATGGCGACCTACTGGTTACCGGTGGAAATGGCGTCTTCCAGGTCACCCGGGAAACAGATCAGAACGGTAATAGCAGTTATAGTAAACGCTCTCTGTTTCCTGATTTTTCCTGCACCTTTACTGGCCTGACTCAGCATAAAAACTGGGTATTCACGGCCTGTGAGAAACGCACCTGGTTTGTGTTCAAAAACAATTATCTTTTTGCCGCCAACCTGGATGAACCAGACTACCGCTTTCGGGTGATTTCCCCTTCCAGCAATGATCCTATGGACTCTCTCTCGATTCCTAACGGTATGGCATTCACCCCAAAAGGTGATTTGCTCATTGCTGATACTAATTTCTTCGCCACATCCGGCATTGCTCGGGTTAATCTGGATTTCAGCGGTGACACACCACGTATCCGCAGCTTTACCAAAAACTGGATAGGTCCCAATCACGGGTTGAGCTCCGCAAACGGGCTCAAAATTGCCGGCCAGTACCTTTACGTTTCAGACGGTCAGAAGGTGAAGCGGTTTGCGATCGATGGCAATGACAATGTCCCCATTTATGTCAATGACCGAGATGGCAACCAGGTACTGAACGAAACTGTGATGTGGGAAGCCCCCAGGGCGATTGTGGATGATATCCAGACTTATTGCGGCGGTGTCGCACTGACGAACTTTATCAGCGGCAGAATCCACTATGTGGCTTCCTACACACGGCCGGATACCGGTGAGGAAACCTTCCCTGTCATTTACTCTTCACCCACCTTTGGATTCGAGAGTCCGACATCCCTGGCGTTCGGGAATGGTCCCTGGTTCAATGGGGAAGACATTCTGGTTACCGAAAAAGGCATGCTGTTTGATTTGCATTCCTCTTTCGGAAATCAACTAAGCCGCGTATCTCTGGGGATTGATCTCAATGACCCTGACGCCTGTCTGATGATACAGGCTGAAGCAGAGTCACGCGTACTTTAACAAGCTAGGGTCTTTACAGGCCAAGGGCTTCGGTTTGATTCCGAACCGAAGCCCTCATTGGCGATGTCGACACTATTGCAGCAGGGAAAAACCAGCTCAGGTGAGCTACTGTTTCTGTTGCTCCTGTTGTGGAAAAGCGACCCCCAGTTTTGCAAAGGTGGTTGAATCAGGAAATCCATCTGCCACCAACCCCTTCTGATGTTGATATTCCCGTAATGCCTTTCGCGTTGCCGGTCCCAGAATGCCATCGAGCGCACCAGGATCGACGCCATTGGCAATCAGTTTTTCCTGCAACTCAAGCACAATCTGACGACTCAGGCGGGGGGAATCTGAAGGGGGTGGATTTTGCAGTGCACCGGCCCCGGCGATTCTGTCAGCCAAATGGCCAACGGCCAGGGCATAAAACTCAGAACGATTCCAGCGCATGATCACGTCAAAATTATCATAGACAAGAAATGCGGGTCCTTCATGTCCGGCAGGCACCAGCAAGGAGGCTTTGACATCCACATCGGGCAATGCTCGTCCAAAGGCATCGGTCAGGCCAAACTCCCGCCATTCTGCCAGGGATTTGGTTTGCCCCAAACCGGCCATCTGATAGCTGAACGTTTTCGGCAACAGGACTTCACGTCCCCAGCGCAGACCACTCTCCCAGCCAATTCCCTTGAGAAAGGTTCCGGCTGAGAGCATGGCATCGGGAATGCTGCCCCAGAGATCCCGGGCACCGTCCTGATCGGCATCTCGAGCGTAGCGAAGAAATACCGATGGCATAAACTGCACATGCCCCAGAGCACCAGCCCAAGAACCCTGCATACGTTCTGCTTCAATATCCCCACTATCGATAATCTGCAGAGCCGCCATTAACTCACCGGTGAAGTATTCACTTCGCCGGGGATCGCAGGCCAGAGTGGCCAGGGAATCCAGCGTCGACATTTTACCGAAATAGCTGCCATAGTTGGTTTCCAGGCCCCAGAAAGCCACCAGGTAGTGACCGGGCACACCGGTTTCACGAGTTACCCGCTGCAGCAGGTCCTGGTGCTGACGATAAAGCTCCCGGCCCTTCTGAACCCTCTGTTCGGTTACCCTTAGCCCAAGATACTCAGAAAATGGGGTGGTGAACTCCGGCTGACGACGATCGAGTTCAATGACCCGGTCCAGGTAATTGACTCCGGCCAGTACCTGGTCAACGGTCGTATTGGATATGCCGTGGGCTCTAGCTTTATCCTGTAGATCCTCAACACACTGCTGGAAGTTGTCATTTGCCCACGTCAAGGAGGCAACACTGAATGTGGATAAAACAAGCACGGCTTTGACGACCGGCCGCAAGAGATCGATTCGCACTTTTGATACCTATTGCCTTGAAACCCTGGCCTCCCGGATGACATTCGGTCATGACGCTGCAGAGAGGCTGACAGGGTCTTTTATATGAGCTGATGGCAATGAGGATCTCAACGCCTTCATATACTGTCAACTGCCGACCCCATTAAGTTTCAGAAAGAATTCCTCAGGTTATGTATCTAGCCGCTAATCTAACTGTGCCAAGGTCACGGTCAAAGCTTCAGGCACCATCTCCCATCAGGTTGGCCTGGCTTAGGGTCTGTCTTCGGAACCACAACCAAAGCAAGGCATACAACACCCCGGCATAAAGCATGGAGGCCGCCAGAGTGTATGCCAGCCATAAACAGATGATCATGCCCATCGCCGCCATGAGTTTGTGGCGTCGGGATAACAGTTTGATGGCCGCCATCATGGTCATGATATAGACCAGCACGATAATGCCATTGGCCAACATGATCAGTCCTTCCAGAGAAACCTTAAGATGACTGGACAACAGAATGCTGAGCAAGCACACAACCGTCATCGTCATGACACTGTTGGCTGGAACCTGTTGCCGATTCAGTTTTTCAAGCACCCGAGGAGCATCTCCAGATGCTGGCCAGACTCCAGAGCATGCGGGAAGTACTGGCGTGATAGATGTTCATCGTCGCTATACAGGACAGAAACCCGAACAGGCCAATACACAAACCACCCCATGATCCAATCAGGCGATCAAACAACACGACCATTGCCGGTGTATCGGGAGTATGTGCATCCGGGTAGGAAAGTACCAGCCAGGTACCCAGGGCGTAGACCAGTCCGACAACCAGCACCCCGATGACCAGAGCCAGCGGAAAATCGCGCTGAGGATTACGAAACTCAGCCGAAACATGCGCCAGGGCCTCGACACCGATAAAGCTCCAGAACGCCAGTGCCGCGGCAGCCGCAACGGCTCCCAGTTCAATCCCTGACACGTCAAAGGGGTGATATTGGTGAACCGCCTCTGGCCCTGTATCAGTCAAAGCCAACCAGGTAAGCAGAAAAATCACACTGCAAACCGTCACGGAGATTATCGTCTGGATGGCTCCGGATAGCCTGATCCCCCTCAGATTCACCGCCAGTATCAGCAATAGCAGCACTACCTTGGCTACCACCTGCTGAAACTCGGACATACTGATTAAACTGTCCAGAAACCATATGGCCATTTCCATCGCAGCGGGTAATCCCACTGGCAGCAACGCCAAAAACAACCAGCCGACGATACGTCCCTGAATACGTCCAAAAGCCATTTCAACAAAGTGAGAGGCACCACCGGCATGGGGATAACGTCGCCCTAACTGCCCAAACGACAGAGCCACGGGCAAAATCGCCAGAATCAGCACCAGCCAACCCCAAAGAGCACTGGTTCCCGCTGTTCTGACGGTCAGCTCCGGCAACATAAAAACACCTGTGCCTAGTAACGCGGATGTTAATAACCCAAGACCCTGCATGAGGGTGAGCGTCGGCTTTAGTTCGGTCATGCGAAGTTTTCCTTATCGCCGGATTAGTGGTAATACAGACTGACAATAAACACGGAGAATTCGGCTACAATGGTCTGGTATTTCGATGCCATCGGACCCAGGCTGTCAGAGGCTTAGATTAGCGTATCTTCTACTTGCAATTTGTCGTAAATGACCGCCAGAATGCGTGATCTTCCGGCACCTTGTTCCGAGGCCAAAGTGGATCGTTTTGACGAAAAGATAATCGAGTTGTTGCGTGAAAACGCCAGGCAGTCTGTTTCCTCCATTGCCGAAAAAGTAAACCTGTCCCGCTCTGCTGTCACTGATCGCATTAGAAAGCTGGAGGAAACCGGCATTATCCGTGGCTACCAGGTTCTTCTGAATTCCGGAGCGCAGGATGACGTCACCGTTTACCTGGAAATCAGCTATAACAACACACAATGCGAGGAAATCGCCCGCCAACTGCGGCGAATCCCGGAAATCAAAGTGTGTCACGGGGTGGCCGGAGATACTGATATGATGCTGACCGTAAAGGCAAAATCCATGGATCGTATCCAGCAGGTTCGGAATACCATTTCTAACATTGAAGGTGTCGGGCACATCAAAACCCATGTGGTGTTAATGGAATTTATCAACGAATAACCGGTAACTCCTCCCTGCACCATGATCGCTTTAATAGATCTGCCCTAAAACAGGATGTGGCCAGATGCTTCTATTCAAACCCTTGTTCCGACTCCTGTCGATTGCCCTGCTCGTACTTGGCATCCTGATGTTGTTGCCGCTGACATTATATCTCTTTGGAGAGCCCGTCCATTTCAAAGGATTCAGTATCAGCGCCTGTGTGACACTACTTGGTTCAGCAGTCTGCTACATTGCCAGTGGCGAAGGGGTTGAACGGCTGATTTCCAAGCAACTGTTCATTATTACCAGTGGCGCCTGGTTTATCGTGCCAATATTTGGGCTACTGCCTTTTCTGTTAATGCACAATCCCCTCGGTTTTACGGACGCGGTATTCGAAACCGTATCTGCTTTGACCACCACTGGTTCCACGGTAATGTCCGGGCTCGACGACACGCCCCACGACATTCTGCTATGGCGCTCGATTCTTCAGTGGTTTGGCGGTATCGGTATTATCGGTATGGCTATTGCGATTCTGCCTTCCCTGAAAGTCGGCGGCATGCGCCTGTTCCAGACGGAATCATCAGACTGGTCTGAGAAAGCCACCCCGCGGGCGCACCAGATGCTGGTCGGGATCATTATCGCCTATCTGGCATTATCCGTACTTTGCGCAATCGCCTACATGCTTGGCGGCATGTCTCCGTTCAATGCCATTAACCATGCCATGACGACCGTCTCCACGGGCGGGTTCTCGACCTCAGACGCATCCTTCGGGCAGTTTGATTCAAAGCTCCTGCAATGGATATGCACAATATTTATGATTGCCGGCTCTATCCCATTTTTGTTGTACTTCCGCGTGTGGTCCCACCGCAACCTCGTCCACTTCAATGATATCCAGATCAAAGGACTCATCGGCTTGCTATTGGGGGTATCACTGGTACTGGCCGTTGATCTTGAGCTCAAAGATAAGATGGATTTCTGGGACGCCTTCACTCTCAGTGCCTTGAACGTCACCTCCGTTGTCACAACCACCGGATTCGCCAGTGCCGATTACTCACACTGGGGTAATGCCGCCGTCGTATTATTCTTTTTCCTGACTTTTATCGGTGGCTGCTCCGGTTCTACCAGCGGAGGCGTCAAAATTTTCCGCTGCCAGATATTCTTTATCATGCTGAAAACACAACTGGTCAAGTCCGTGCACCCCAATGCCGTCATTGCCAGTAAGTTTGGGGGGCGAACGGTCAGCGATGACATTATCCAGTCCTGTATCGCCTTCCTGTTTTTCCTGATGACAACGCTCATTGTGCTGACTTTCCTGCTGTCGTTGACCGGACTGGATTTCATTACCAGCATCACCGGAGCATCCACCGCCTTAATGAATGTGGGACCAGGACTTGGTGATCTGATTGGTCCGGCTGGCAATTTTCAGAACATAGAAAGCAGCGCCAAGTGGTTACTGACAATCGGCATGCTGCTTGGAAGACTGGAGTTTCTGGCGGTCATGATTCTATTTACCAGGACTTTCTGGAAAGGCTGACAGGTGCACAAAACCTCGTAAAACCATCGATAAAACGGGGCATCTCGAACGAAAAAGCTGATGTAAGACATGTCGCACAGTCATTGCGGAGATATAGACTTTTTCCGACGCGACAATTTGCCTAATATTAATCTCGCAAGGACGCAAACTAACACGTAAGGATACGGAGCAGGGACGCGGCAAGGATGATTGTGACGCCATAGGATTTGGCAACGGAAATCGCATATTGCAGGACACAGCATGGATGCTGTGTCCTTTCCTTTATTGTATTTTCTAGAACTTATTCCCTTATATTCAATAGATTAGACAATACCTGATAGGTACCAAAGCGCCTAAATTCTCATGTGTGTCCACATAATGTCCACACAGGTATTTTCCCTAATCTATTTGAAGAATCAGGGGTGGATTGAAAATCCCCGTGTCGGTGGTTCGACTCCGCCTCTGGGCACTACTTAAATTCCCTCAAAAAACTGGAACTTACGAGAAATCGAAGTTCCAGTTTTTTTATGCCTACCCCAAAAGTGTCAACACAGAAATACCTTAGGTACTCACTTAACTAGCCAGATAGTGTTTGGAACATTTTCTCTTGCTGTTGATATCGCTTCTCCCTGCGCTCTTTGATTTGTATAACCTTGTCTTTCATATGCTGAATCGGGTCCCAATCCTCACTTTCTTTCTCAGGCAATCCACCATATTTTCGGAGCTTTATTGCTAACTCACTAGCCTTAACTCCCAACTCTGCATAACGAAACTGACGTTCCTCAAAGCCTTCCGAGAAATCAGGAGGGCCCGCCACATATTCAAAAGTAGAGTCGATAGCGGAGTTAGAACTTTCTATATGTAAAGGATAACTTAATACTTCATATAACAAGTTAGTTGGTATCGATTTCCAATTTACCTCTAACTTTTCGGGTTCAAAACTTGGTGTGACAACTTGTACTCTGCTATAGCCCTTTTCATCTGGTTGTCCATGATATAGTCCATCGTCACAAACCACGTCATAACACGCGGATACAAATCGATCTAGCAGGCAGGCAACTTGGATGCATAAATATTCTGAGTCCTTTCTGTTCTTAGCCTTTTGAGTGAGCCAATCCTTCAACCATGTAAGCAGAATGCCTACAACGACCCCGATTAAAGCATAAAACACCTTTTCCATATGCCTTTCTCTTTTCGCACTAGGTTATATATTGTTTAACAATGAATCGCGAACTTGGTTAAATGAGTCACGTGGCATACTAAGAACTCATAGGTCGGCCAATCTTAGTCTGGCTTTTTCCAATGGCAGTCTGCGACCCACCGCTTCCATTTTGTTGTATGCTTCATGCGCCTGTCTGGTATCGATTAACTCGTGCTTCACAAGTTCTTCAACAAGCCAAAGGGTACCGCGTACTTCGACCAATTCAGATTCAGCCGCGGCACGGAGATCCCTATCGCCGGAAAGCAACGGACAGTCTTCTTGTTGTGCCAATAAAAGAGCAAAAACATCATTCGTACTCGGGCCTGCATACTTTACTTTCATGACGGCCACCTGGGAAAGCGATTCCGCTGTTAGCTCTCTTAATCTCAGGCCCAATTCGCATAAGTGCGAGTGCTGATCATCTAGGGAGAGTCTGAATAACCCCAAGGTTCTGAGGTAATTCAAACTCTCGACGATATATGGCCGAATATTCAGAGTGTTTTTCCGGCCATTTTGGATCTTCCCCCCCTGTGGGGCGTCATCTGGGCTCACTGCCCCTATACCTGCAGCTCTTTCCTTGCCATCAGCAGATTGCTGAAGGCCGCCAACAGATAGGGCCGGCTCTTGTTCTTGGCCAAGCCTCGATAGCGGACTTTGTCGTAACCAAACACCTGCTTGATGTATCTG
>NZ_AQXX01000081.1 GCF_000376785.1 Hahella ganghwensis DSM 17046 | reverse complement strand
AGGATGGCGCCGTGCCCATCGACAATAATTGGGTGGAAAACCAGATCCGGCCTTGGGCGCTGGGTCGTTCCAACTGGTTGTTTGCCGGATCGCTGCGCAGTGGTCAGCGGGCAGCGGCAGTAATGAGTCTGATCCAATCGGCCAAACTGAACGGACATGATCCCTATGCTTATCTGAAAGATGTACTGGCGCGTCTGCCGACGCAGAAGAACAGTGCCATTGCTGAATTACTGCCTCACAACTGGAGCGGTCCGGTCAACCTGTGATAGCCGGACGCTTACGAATGGTCACCGTGACAGGTGTCTTCATTGAAGGAAGCAACACGATTGAATCTATAGTCGCGAGTGACGGGACAATTGCGGTTGAATCAGTAAGATCCCTGGCGACTGTTATGTCCTCTTACCCGGCGCCATCCAACGGTGTTCTTTCTGTCAGTGATGATGAGTGGAATACCATCCAGGTCGAGATCAATAACGCCTGGTAACTAGACTGTCAGCATTATAGGGGTCTGACTCTCTGAGTCAGACCCCTTTATTGAATCCCAAAATTTCTCCCTCTTTTTGGCCAGCTAACCCCAAATCCCTCTTGGTGGATTGGCTAACGATCAGTATAGTAGTAAGACCTGCGTTTGAACGCTTCCCTCCAATTGCCGTACCTCAGAGTTATTAGATGCTGGAGCCGTTAAAGACATTACGAGATATTTTTCAGGATGCTGCTGATCTCAAAGCAGCCAAGGATCTTCTGGAACTTATTGTCGATCGGGTGCAGCAGTCCATGGCAGCCGATGTTTGCAGTATTTATCTGCTAGAGCCGGATTCCGCCGAGTTGGCACTGGTGGCCACCCGGGGCCTTGATCAGCAATCGGTAGGCCAGGTTCGACTGCGGGTGGGGAGTGGTCTGGTTGGTTATATCGCTCAGCACCAGTCCTTGTTGAATGTCGACAATGCCAGTGAACATCCCAAATTCCGGTATTTTCCTGAAACCCGTGAAGAGCGTTACGCCGCTTTTCTGGGCGTGCCGATTATCAGCTTTCGTAAGCTGATTGGTGTTATTGCGGTCCAGAAAGAAGATGCGTCCTATTTCAGTGATGAACAAGAAGCCTTTGTGATCACGATTGCCGCCCAGTTGGCTGGTCCTTTGAGTCAGTGGGTGCATGCGGAGGATGTTAAAACTTTCCTGGCGCAACCGGATGTTCCCATTGAATCCAATCTGAAGTTTCAGGGGGTCAAGGGGGCTGTCGGCATGGCCATCGGGCGAGTGCGTTGGCTGCTCAGCACCTATGAGTTGGCATCCGTGCCTGATCGGTTGGCAACAGATCCGGATGCTGAATTGGAGAAATTTACCCGTGCGCTGAATCTGGCCAAGGAAGAACTGCGCAACAGCGGCCGGCGTATGGAAGGCTCGCTACCGAAAGATGTACTGGCATTGTTCAGTGTGTATAAGATGATTCTGGAGGACCGGGAGCTGTCCTCGGAAACGGAGCAATTCATCCGCGATGGATGGTCGGCTGCCACAGGGTTACGTAAAACCGTCGAAGCCCATGCGAGGGTTTTTGCCAAAATGGATGACCCATACCTGCAGGCCAAGGCCGATGATATTCGCCATATCGGTAACCGGGTTTACGCCAATATGCAGGGTGACGACGGGACCGATTCGCTTCAGATCACTGAACCGACCATATTGGCCGGAAAAGATATCAGCATTACTGATATTGCACAGTTCCCACCGAAATATCTGGCGGGTATTGTCTGTACCAGCGGTTCGTCTCTTTCACATATTGCGATTCTGGCCAATGCGTTGGGTATTCCTGCGGTGATGGGGATTGGGGATATCAACCCGTCACAGATTGATCATACAGAAGCCGTGATTGATGGTTACCGGGCGGTGGTCATATTCAACCCTGTACCAAACCTGCGCAAGGAATATCGCCGGCTGGCGCGTCAGGAAGCCAAGTTTATTCAGGGGCTGGACGGACTTCGTGATCTTCCGGCGGAGACACCTGATGGTTTTCGCATTAAGTTATATGCCAACACTGGCCTGGTGGCGGATATATCACCTGGTTTAATGAGAGGTGCGGAAGGGGTCGGTCTGTATCGCTCAGAAATCCCCTTTATGCTGCACGAGTCCTTTCCCTCCGAGGACGAACAGGTGCAGATCTACCGCAAAATTCTTGAAGCCTATGCGCCAAATCCGGTGCACATGCGGACGCTGGATATTGGTGGAGACAAGAACCTGCCGTATTTCAGTTTTTCGGAAGAAAATCCTTTTCTAGGATGGCGGGGAATCCGGTTTACGCTTGATAACACCAGTATTTTTCTCAGCCAGATCCGGGCGATGTTAAGAGCCTCCGAAGGGTTGGACAACCTGAAGATCCTACTGCCCATGGTCAGTCATCTTGATGAAGTCAAAGCCTTTCATGGGCTGCTTGACGAGGCCATGCTGCAGATGCGGGAGGCGGGGATACAGGTGCAGCGGCCACAGGTCGGCGCGATGATCGAAGTCCCTTCAGCCATGGTGATGTTGAGGGATATTGCCAAAATAGCCGATTTTGTCTCGATCGGCAGTAATGATTTTACGCAGTACATTCTCGCCGTGGATCGCAATAATCCGAAGGTTTCTGATTTATATAACTGGCTGAATCCGGCGGTTATTCGCTCTATCGGACATGTGGTACAGAGCGCTCAGAAGTATGATCTGCCAGTCAGCGTCTGCGGTGAAATGGCGGCAGATCCTGCAGCCGTGATTCTGTTATTGGGAATGGGCGTTGAAATGCTTAGTCTCTCCGCCTACAACCTGCCGAAGACCAAACTCGTTATTCGAACCATTACCCAAGAGCGGGCAGCGGAGCTCTGGACCAAAGCCAAGCGTAAATCTGACGAACACAGAATTCGCAGAATGCTGGAAAAGGAGCTGGATCTCATGGGACTTGGAGGTTTGATTCGGGCTGGGGCAAGCTGAGAAAAATGAGAGGCCAAGCCTCTCATTTGGTATGTTATTCATTAGGCGCGTAGCTACCTATTAGTTAGGTCCGTAGCTGCCGACACAGACGATCAGATTCAAAAGTGTATGACGCCAGTTAGCCCCTTTTTCAGGCGGGCATAGGGGATCTTCCTCTGCCACTTCCTCACTTCCGCCACTATCATCAGAGCCAATGGAGCCACCTCCGAAGAAGTTTTGCGGATAGGTATTGGGGGCTTTTAAATAACTCTGATGTGTCCAGTTGCCACTTTCCTTACTGAAAATGTAAAGAGCCCCAGAGTCTGTTGAGTCATTGTTTAAAGCGCCTGGATTGTAGCAATTGAATTCAGGCGACTGGCCGGTTCCGCCGACCCCCAGACCACAGTTGTCTTCTCCGGGGGCATTGACGATCATACGGTCTTCACTCAGAAAGTATCCTGAAGTCGCAAAACGATCGGCGATATCGGGATTGGGGGCCTTGATATAGTCTTTGAATATCCAATTCCCATTTTCTTTCTCAAATACATACATGGCACCGGAATCCAGGCCTTCATTATTCTGGGGACCCCGTTCTTCTGTGCAACTGATGAGTTGAGGATTGTTTAGTTGCGGATCGTCTGTTCCTCCGGTACCGGCGCCACAGTTATCCTCACCTGGGGCTCCTACCAGTATGCGGGTGTCTGAAGCAATGAAAACTCCGTTGCCGAAGCTATCCGCCTGATCCGGATTGGGCGCTTTCAGGTAGGCTTCGTATTGCCAGGTGCCGTTTACTTTGCGGTATACATAGGCTGCACCTGAGTCCGGGATACTGTTATCTGAAAGATTACCGCTACAACCCGGGGATGTGGGACTACACCCATCTTCGTTGGGGGCTCCGACCACGATCATGTCCCCTCGACTGTTCATGTTGAAAGCGGCACCGAACTGATCGTAGATGTCCGGATTAGGCGCTTTCAGATAAGCTTCCAATGCCCAGCTGTCTCCACTTCTGCCATACACATACAACGCTCCGGCATCCATGGCCTGATTATTGGTGTAACCCGGGTTTTCGCATTGGCTTTGAGTATTCGTGGTGCCCTGACCCCCAACACCAGAGCCGCAGTTGTCTTCCTGGGGAGCGGAAACCACAAGTGTACGGGCATCGGGTGTGGAGCGCAGGCTGGTGCCGAAGATGTCTGCCTCGTCCGGATTGGGGGATTTCAGGTAGACCGGATTCGGCCAACGGTTGTAGTTATCCCGTTTGTAGATGTACACGGCACCGGCACTTTTCATCCCGTTATCGTCTGGGTGGCCGTTACAGTCATTGGTGTTCTGGTAATCAGGATGATTCCAGTTCGGATTGAACTCCGTGCCTCCGATACCGGCACCGCAGTTATCTTCTCCCGGAGCACCGACAAACAGATAAGGCGTGTACTTAGTGGCCAGGTAAAGAGCGTCACCGAAGTGATCTTCAGTATTGGAGTTGGGAGACTTCACGTAGTCAGTGCGCTGCCAGTTACCGGTATCTTTGCTGTAGAGATATACTGCGCCCGACTCACGAGCCTGATTGTCATGAGGATTGGGGAAGGAACACCAGGTTTCCCCATTGTTATCCATACCGCCGATGTTTTTACCGCAGTTGCTTTCCCCTGGAGCACCAACCGCCAGTAAGAGGCCGTTGACTCCAAGTGACGCCGAGGTACCAAACCGATCTTGCATATCCGGGTTCGGAGCCTTCAGATAGTCCTCCAATTGCCACTTGCCGAAAGACTCCTTGTAGAAATACACCGCACCTGAGTTAGGTGCCTGACGGTTGAACAGTCCTCGTTCCAAATAGCACAGATTGGGGTCGCTGCTCGGATTTTCGCCGGTGCCTCCCAGCCCCGTACCACAGTTATAGTCGTAGGGATTCCCGACAAATATGCTAGCTGGTGAGTCTGCACTATTGCTGCTATGTCTGAGTGTGTATTGGTAGTTGAATAGTGTAGGACTACCACTACTGACTTCATGAAATGCGATAAAATGCTCGCCTGCGTGGGTCGCCGTATATTCAACTTTATACGGGGTTTTCTTGGTGGCAATTTTCAGGTTTCGTGGAGAAGACGCGCCAGGCTCCCAGATCGATATATCGGTAAATGGGGCACCTTGAGGATCAAACTCAATTTCATAGCCATGCCCCTTTTCCATGGGAATCTTGAAGACATCGGTATCTCCGGCGGAGAGTTGATCCTGGTAGGTGACGGAATCTGTATGCGTCCAGGGTACGCCATGATCAACCGCAGTAGTGGTATAGTCGCCCGGCTCGACAACTTCCAGGGTAATCACGTAAGGTTGGTCATTGTTACTCCGGCTGTCGCTACTGGTGACCTCCAGCACAAAGTGTTGTATTTGCTCTTCGACCAGGTTTTGCCGAACGCCGAACTCCTTTCCTTGATATAGTCCACTGGCAATGGCTTGATTGCTGCCATTGCTGTTAACCTGATAAATGTTTAACCCTTCAATGGAACTGGCGCCATTGCCAGAAGTGGTGATACGTAAGGTCGCACCTGCACTGATATTTTGTCTAAAAGACCAGTAGTCACTGTAATCCACAGTTCCCGATTTGTCTTTGCCAATATAATCCGAGGGCGTGGATATCGACTGTCCCTTATTGCTGAATGTACCGATGTCGACGGCATGTGCTATGTCATGTCCGGAATGATCGGGCATGACAGGTATTTCTGTTCCACACATATTGGATAATCTCCAGAGTTTTAAATGGATCGAATAAGAGTTTTTGCAGATGGTTGTCTGACTTCCATGCAAAACTCCCAATAGGTGGTAGGTCCTCCACCAAAATTTTCCACTTTTCGTTGGAATTCAAAACCGAGCCATTGAAGCCAGCGGATGGCTTTATGATTCTCGGCAGAAACGTAGTTTTGTAATTTGGAATAGGGCTGACTGATTCGGCTCAACCAGAGTGGTGTTTCCTTCATCAGTCTCAGAGGTAACTCATAAAAATCATCACTGGCCAAAAGCCAGGGAATCCCCAATCCGGGAATATGGGACATGGAGGCTCCGAAGATGCAGATCACTTTGCCGTTCAATAAAACGCTATAGCTGGCTGGAGACCGGGCTACTCCTATCAGAAGCGCTTCAAGTGGGGATTTTCCTGTGGCAGCACTGGCTTCCTCTCTGTCAATCATCCTTAACCTCGGGGCTAACTGATGTACGTCTGAGGTACGGACGCTTCTCACCAGAGCATCCTTTGGGTGTGTCGTCATGCAAACCTCATTCTTTTTTATTTGTTGTATAAGAGTCATTGCAAGTGAAGTGCCATCTAATACATTTGTAAGTGCTTGAAAAATAGGAATTAAAATGGAGGAGAGTGCTAGGTGGGGTATAACCGTGGTTTTCAGTCAGGAGATGCTTTCTATAAAAAAGATAATAAAATCATATGATTATATGTGTTTATAACCCAGGTTATAGTTATAAAAATGGTTATATAGGTAGAATGAAGAATTGCCCCGGCTTTTTTTATCGCCGCTCCTTATTCAGGGGGATTCGGGTCAAGGAGAGAATGGCCAAGAGTGACAGGCCGGCGGCCCAGTAAGAGCCAGGCTATCTTACTGGGGATCGTCTACAAGGTTTACTGTTGATATTTCTGTTTGAATACTCCCCGGACACCAGTCATTACATTGCCTGGTTGAGTGAGGTGTCGGATGTGCAGGGATTCATCCAGCGTAGTTTGTTGACCTTCTTCAAACGCTTGCTGAGTGCTGGTTGGGAGATTCCCAACATTCTTGATGCAAGGGTCTGGTTTCCCTCGGTTCGGTGCATGGCTTCGAGAACCAGCAGGTCACCGACTTCCTGAAGTGAGGGGAGCGGTTGTTCGGGATTAAAGTGGATTTTATTGTCCAGGAAGGAGAGATGGTTGGCGGGAGCTTTTCCGTCCACGAGGTGCCGAAAACTTTTCATGGAAAGGACTTTGGATTTGTGTCGGCTGACGGCATCATAGGCGAGCGCCCTGAGTTCTCTGACATTGCCGGGAAAGTGGTAATTGGCCAGTAGCACCAGTAATTCCCGCGGAATCCTGGGAGCGGGTTTACTCATGTTCTCTGCCGCTTCCTTCACGTAATGCCTGAATAATAATGGAATATCATCCTTGCGTAGACGTAGCGGAGGTATGTCGACCTGGTGCGTTCTCAGCCGGTAGTACAGGTCGGTACGAAACTGCCGGCTTTCCAGTCTTGCTGCCAGATCCTGGTGTGTTGCCGCAATAATCCTGGCCTGGCAGTATCTGGGGGTATCACTGCCAAGCGGAAAGAACTCACCTTCCTGCAGCAGGCGCAGCAATTTGATTTGGGAGGTCGGGCTGAGATCGCCGATTTCGTCAAGAAACAGAGTGCCTCCTGCAGCCTGTTCAATGAGTCCGGCCCGGTCACTTCCGGCTCCGGTAAACGCACCTTTTTTATGCCCAAACAATGTGTCGGCAAATACGTTGTCGTCAAGACCGGCAACATTCAGGCACACAATGGGTCCTTCCCGTTGGCTCACCGAATGTATCGCATTGGCTATCAATTCTTTGCCGACACCACTTTCTCCGGTAATCAACACGGGTTGATTACTCACAGAGACAGACTCGAGGTATTGAAAGATCGCCATCATTTGGCCGTTCTGGGTCAGGATCTTTTGAAATGCCGCTGGATGCTTCAGGGATTCGCGCAGGCGCTCAGAGACACGGATGTGGTTGTTGCGTGTCATTTCAAGCAGAGCCACTGCCCGGTGGATAGCATCGATCAACTGGCTCTCTTCCGGGGTTTTGATGATGTAATCAAATGCGCCGAGCTGAACACAATGCACGGCTGCCTCTAACTGATGCATATCACCGATGACCAGAATTCGGACTTCCGGAAACTGCCGGTTAATCTGTTTCAGCAGGTCTTTTCCTGATTCCAGGGGTAAGCTCAGATCAAGCAGGACAAGACCGATAGAGTGACTTGATATGATCTCTATTGCATGGTGTCCATCGTGGCAATGGTAAAGGTGATTGATGTCGGCTTGATTTGCCAAGGTTGCTGCAACATTGCCATAGGGAGTGGTTCCGTTGCCGATCATCAGGATGCCAAAACTTGGGAACAGATGATTCTGCATGATGCGTTTCCTCTGACTTGAAAAGGGAGTCATCAGTCGACCGGCAATCCGTGTCCAACAGCAGGACAGTAGACAGTTTTCCGGCTGACTGATTCAGGCAGAGAGAATGGTTGGGTGTGCTTATATGGCCTTCATTGCTAACCTGCATTATCTTTTTAGTTATCTCTCGACAGTGCGAAGAGACCGGTAGCAACGAGTGACATATCCTTGATCTTATTATTGAGGGAGCTGGATACAACATGACTGGCCCACGATTTATTTTAATTTTCAAGGGGATGGCTTATCTGCCAATGACTTGAATCTAGCATAGGCCGGAGTAAGGGAATTGATTAAATGGATCAAAAATTTGATCGTTTGGAGCAAAAAATTAGATTGTGTGTATAGACTGAGTTGATGTATCTCCAACGATTGACGGAACTATCCGGCCAAAGCATGATCAACTAAAAGGGCGTAGTCTAAGGCGGTTATGAATGGTGAAGAGAGACTTTCTGGCTTCAGTATTGTACATCAAGATATTACGACAATCACTGGAGGCCAGGGGATACTCTCTTTCAGACTTGTTGAAAGACCGCTCGCACCAAAAATTGCTGCAAGCGCTGGGGTCTGACAATAATAAATTATCCCTCTCCGCCATATTGGACTTTTGGCAGGATGCCGCACGATTATGTGACGATCCGGTGCTGGGACTGCATATTGGTGAAAGTTGCCATCTGACCAGTTATGGAATATTCGCCCACCTGCTCATGAATTGTTCCAATCTGAAAGAGGCGTTGTCGCTGATTTGCCGGTATTGTCACATGATGAATGAGGCGGCGGCCAACACGATGACCGAAACCGGTTCGGTGGTTCGATACGCATTGGATTTCATGTTGTCCCATCCTGCCGGCTATCAGTCGGTGGAATTTCATTTCGCTTCCATTATTCAACTGGGGAGAGATTTGGTTGCCAGGCAACACCGGGATAAAATTGTATTTCGCGAAGTGAATTTTGCCCATGAGCCTATGACCTCACTAAGCGAATACAAGCGGATCTTCGGCATCGTGCCAAATTTTGATCAGCCACATAATGAGTTGGTGATTGGAAAAGACGTCGTAGAACTATCGACAAATGCGCCAAACAAGGGGCTGTTTCATCTATTTCTCACCCAGGTAGACAATATTTATCGGATGGATAAGCACCAGGGGACTTATAGCAGTAAGGTCAACTGGTATCTGGTTTCAGAAAATGAATGGACCAGTTGGCCGACCCTGCAGCAGGCCGCTACAGCGATTGGACTGAGTGCCAGCTCTCTTAAGCGGAAGTTAAATCTGGAAGGCACCACCTATCAGGAAATTAGTGACGGTATACGGTTCCGCCGGGCCAAAAGGATACTGAAACTGGGAGTGCATTCCGTCAGTGAGGTGGGTTATCAGCTGGGCTATAACAGCGTTGCGTCATTCGGAAGAGCTTTCAAACGATGGAGTGGCGAATCGCCGACCGACTACCAGAAACGTAAGTTGGCTTCTTCCAATGCCAAGTCCCCCTGGGAAACAACCGTACCCGCGGAAATAAAGTCTTCCCCGGAAACAAAGCAATAGCCAAAGCCCTCTGAAAATTCATCTGTGATGCTATTGCGGTTGCTTGAATGAATTGTGATACCGAGCAGGTTTTCTACTCTATTTTCTACAGGATTTTTACTTTCGATCTATTTATTCTCTATCTACGATCTATTTATTTTCTATCTATCTATCCAATTGTACTCACCCAAACGGCTGACAATTTTGGTTAAGAATCACCCATTCAGGTGAGTTTCACCGTCAAACGCTTTGATATAGTGCCACCAGTGTTCGCTCGCAGTTACAGCGAAGATTCCTGACAAAAAAAACAAAACTGGAGAGCACTAAATGAAAAAACTACTCACCGCAGTTCTGTCCTGCGGTCTGATCCTGTTTGGATCGACTGCCATGGCGGACACCTATACCAAAACCAAACATCCTATCCTGCTAGTCCATGGTGTGACGGGATTTGATTATCTCGGCGGCCTGATTGGATATTTTCATACCATTCCCTATAACCTGAGCCGCTCTGGCGCAACGGTTGAAGTGGCAAATGTTTCCTTTGTGAACAGCAGTTGGGAGCGAGGTATTCAGTTAAAGAATTACATCAACAGCCTCGGCTATTCCAAGGTGAATATCATGGCCCACAGTCAGGGAGCGCCTACGTCCCGGGTCGCGGCGCATCTTAATCCATCAAAAGTGGCATCCATCACTTCCATTAACGGGGTGAACCAGGGGTCTAAAGTGGCTGATGTCCTTCGTGGTGTTATTCCACCAGGTTCTCATGTGGAAGGTGGTGCTGACGCGATTGCTGTTGCTTTGGGAGGATTGATTAATCTGTTATCCGGTAGTAACAATCCTCAGGACGGTATCGCCGCACTGGAAACGCTGACAACGCAGGGAACGACGGATCTGAACTCGGCATTAAACTGGAAGGGAGTCAGTCAGACCTATTGCTCCTCAAAGTCTGAAGATGTTTGGTACGGTGCCAATAAAGTGAAATTCTTTTCCTGGACCGGAAGTAATGTCATTACCAACATCCTGGATCTGTCGGACGGGTTCCTGGGAGTGACGTCACTGGTGTTTGGTGGCGAGGCCAATGACGGGCTGGTCGCAAGCTGTGCTACAAAGATGGGAAATGTGATTGGCACTCATTATTCAATGAATCACATTGACGCGATTAACCATTTGTTTGGCGTGAGATCTCTCTGGACAAATCCGGTGTCGTTATACCGGAGCCATGCCAACCGGTTGAAAAATCGGGGTCTGTAGTTCCTCACAGGTACAAGGAAGACAAGGCCTTGCCGCACAGGGATGTGCGCTATCAGAAGCGTCAACAGACCCAAGCTCTGTTATGTCGAATGTCGCAAAAGAAGCCTGTATAAAGAGAAAAACCGTATGCAAATAGTGAATCGCAATCAGTTGCCTGTTCAGGTTTTCGTTATTCTAAGCGGTGTAATGTTACTAGTGGTCGCCGTCTGGCTATGGCAAAAGCGTGCCCCGGATCTATCTGTTTCCCATCAAGATAATGTTCAGCGTGAAGTCAGTGATGTCGAGGCTTTGGCGTCAGGGGGGACAGTTACTGAGGGCGCTGTTGTCGCCGGTTATACTCAGTCTGAAATATCTCAGAGTGCCGAAGGTTTCCAAAGCATGACTCCGAAAAAATATGAAGGTGAGGCCTTTGCCGGAAGTCTGGCGGGAACCGATATCGACGGACAATTGAGATCGGATATGGCAGGAAACCTGATTGTTTCCATTGAGGTGAAGGACTTCTTTGATTATTTTCTCAATACCGTAGGGGAAGTCACACCAGAGCAAGCCCTGGTTGAGATTGAACGATTGGCAAGGGGGCACCTGCCTCCCGCTGCGGCAGCGCAGGCCTTGGAGTTGCTGGATCAATACCTGGAATACAAGCAGGCAGCGCTGCAATTGATGCAGCAGCCATTGTTACCGGCAGATCAGCAGACTCCGGAGTACCACCTGAGTGTTCTGACCCAATCGTTGGACCAACTTAAACAGATCCGTCGGCAGGTTATGAATCAGGAAGTGGTCGATGCCTTTTTTGGAATGGAAGAGGCCTATGCAGACTACACGCTGGAAAAGTTGGCCATTCAACAAAACCCTGATTTGACCGTGGAGCAAAAACAACAATGGTTGACGGAAAAACGTCAGCAGCTACCCCGGGAGCTCAGAGTTGTCGATGAAAACCTGGAAAACTCTGCCGTTCGGGCGCGCGAGGCAACCGAGCTGCTGCAGACCTCCACCAATGAAAAAGTGTTACGCAAAGAACTGAAGTCGCTGAGTTTCAGTGATCACCAGATTCAGGATATGGTTGAGCACTGGCAGGCTCAACGCCAGTTTGAAACCCGCTATTCTGAGTATATGAAACAACGAGAGCTGGTCATGTCTTCCGGATTAGCAACAAAAGATCAGGAAAAGCAGGTGGTAATGTTACGGGAACAGTTTTTTCCTACGGAAGAAGAACTAATACAAGCCAGATTACGAGATATGTCTCTATAGCCCTGTATTAGCCTTAATTCCCTGAGAACTTCGTGGCAATGCGATGCTCAGTAGCGTTACGGGGCCTAGTCCAAGCCTACTGCTTCAGGGAAAAAGGCTATCATCCTTCGGCCGATGTGCTGCCT
This sequence comes from Hahella ganghwensis DSM 17046, assembly GCF_000376785.1. GTDB lineage: Bacteria > Pseudomonadota > Gammaproteobacteria > Pseudomonadales > Oleiphilaceae > Hahella > Hahella ganghwensis. The sequence goes on along the minus strand of NZ_AQXX01000081.1, from coordinate 28,766 downwards.
GAAATATCGTCCCTTAAGTCGATTTTAAGAAATGACGGTTTTGTCATAATTGCTTCCAGATTGCTTGCTCGTAGTATCAGCCACGCATTCTGATAACGGATACCTGACAAAGGAATAAGTCTGGAGAGCTTTTATGAAATCGCTACTCACCAAGCAACTGTTTTGCCGCCGGGAGCAACAACCCAGTTCTGGGAAGATGGCTGCGAATAAGACGTTTAATTTGAACAAACTGAAGCCGCGCAGTCTTACGGGGAAACTGCTGGTTGCAGCAGCCTCGTGTTGTATGTTGATGGCTGGTAACGCCGCGCAGGCGGGAGGTTATACAGAAACAAAATATCCGATTCTGTTGGTGCATGGCTTTGCCGGCTTTGACAATCTTGGCGGCCTGATCGGCTATTTCCATACCATTCCCTATAACCTTGCCCGTTCCGGGGCCAAGGTTGAGGTGGCGAATGTTTCATTCGTTCACAGCAGTTGGGACAGAGGCCAGCAATTGGAAGAGTATATCGACTGTCTGGGATACCCCAAGGTCAATATCATGGCCCATGGTCAGGGCGCGCCGACGGCTCGTGTAGCAACACATTTTAACTCCTGCCATGTGGCATCGGTGACTTCCGTCGCTGGTGTGAACAAAGGATCCAAAGTGGCAGATATTGTCCGAGGTGTTATTCCGCCGAATACGCCGATCGAAGGCGGTGTGGATGCGATTGCCAGAGCCATGGGTGGGTTGGTTGATGTGTTGGCCGGTAACAGTAATCCTCAGGATGGCATGCATGCACTTGATGCTCTGACGACACCTGACATGCTGGAGCTGAACAATGACCTGGAGTGGAAAGGCGTCAGTCCTGACAACTGTGAAACCGGGGAAGAGGAAGTCTGGTATGGGGATGATCTGGTGAAGTTCTACTCATGGACGGGCAAACGGGCTGTCACCAACCTTCTGGATCCTTCCGATGCATTTCTGGGAGTGACCTCTCTGGTGTACGGGCATGAAAGGAATGACGGTTTTGTGTCTGCCTGTTCCAGTAAGTTGGGCAAAGTGATTGGTACTCACTATGCGATGAATCACCTGGACGCCATCAACCATTTGTTTTCTGTAAGGTCTTTGTGGACCAATCCTGTGTCGCTGTATCGGACCCAGGCTAATCGCCTGAAGAAAGCAGGATTGTAAACCCATCTGCCATTATCACCGAACCCGGCCATCTGAGGTGCGCCGGGTTTTTTGGAGGGATCCATGAGCACACAGATAACTGAACCGCCAAGAATATCCTCATTATTTCTGCCAGTGACGTCGCTGCTGATTTTTACAGCCTGCTGGCTATGGCAGGATCGTCCAAACGTTGCTGATGCTGCAGCGAAAGTCGGCACCGGAGTTGCAGAACAGAGTCTGACGGATAAAGCCGCTGAGCCAGCCAAAGCCGACACGTCGGTGATTATTTCTGAAACCAGTGACGCTGCCGAGGAAGATGAAGAGGAAAACTTTGACGATTTTCCCGGGGTGACTCCCAAGCAGTATGACGGAGAAGCTTTTGCTTCGAGCCTTGCCGGTACCGATATTGACGGTGAACTCAGAGTGGATGAATCAGGTCATCTGGTCGTGAGTATCGATGTTAAGGATTTCTTTGATTACTTTTTCAATACTGTCGGAGAAGTGGCGCCGGAACAGGCTCTGGCTGAAAGTGAACGTTTGGCCCGGACCAGCCTGCCCCCTCTGGCGGCCAATGAAGCCATGATCCTGATGGACCAGTATCTGGAATACAAGCAAAGGGCGCTGGACCTGATGCAGAAACCATTGATTCCCGCCGACCAGCAGACTCCAGAGTATCATCTGAAAATGCTCGGCGAATCCTTGACGGAATTGAAACAGATCCGGCGGGACGTGATGAAGGATGAGACGGTGGAAGCCTTTTTTGGCAAGGAGGAAGCATACGCTGACTTTACCCTGGCCAGGCTGACCATTGAACGGGACCCAAACCTTTCCATGGCGCAAAAGCAACAGTTGATTGCTGAAAAACGATATCAGCTACCTGAAGATCTGAGAACGGTAGACGATGAACTGGCATTTTCAGCGGCCAGGGCACAGCACGCCATGGCATTGCTACAGAAAGCCACAAGTCAGGAAGAGGTGCGTAAAGGCTTGAAAGAGCTGGAATATGAACCTGAGGAAGTTGAAGAAATCACCGATAGATGGGAGGAGCGGAGAATCTTTAATTTTCGTTATGGCCAATACCAGGTCAAGCGTGATGAGGTTCTGGCGGCAGGCTTGAGCGAGGAAGATCAAGAGGCGCAGGTGGAATCACTCAGAACGTTCTTTTTTGCTGAAGAGGAAGACCGTATGAAAGCGCGTATGAGAGACCGAATGATGATGTAGGTTCGCCTCGAAGTGTCTGCCTGCACGATACGGGAAAACTTGCACGACTCAGTCACAACCGCTCCAAGCCCCAACAAGCATTGTTGGGGCGGGAAGCTTGTCGCTATACAAAATCCGGAATTAGGCCACAGTGAGCGCCAAAGTATGGTGCTAACATATCAGCTCGTCTGGAGCTGATATGAACGAACAAGCCATCATCCATACCCGTCAATCCGGATACTACAACCTTCATTTCGGGAAGACACTGGAACCGCTGTTTGCAGATTTCCTGTTTCATCGGTTAAGAGGGCGGTTGGGTATTGTTAACCTGGTCGCTCTGGGTTTTTTTGTCGTCTACTCATTACTGGACTACCTCATTTTTCCATTTGAAGTAGCTAGTTGGACCATCCCCATAAGGCTTTTCCTGGTGGCCCCGGTCATCATTATCTCCACGATCATCAACTTTAAGACGCAGTCTCCCCAGATGTTTTTCTCCGTTTATACCCTGAGTTATATCGTCTGTGGATTTGCCGTAGTGGCCATTATTCTGATTGCTCACTCCAATGGCGTGATGGTGCCATACGACGGCCTGTTTCTTGTGTTGAGTTACGGCTATTTCGTCATGTCGATTCCATTTCGTCACGTGGTGGCTTCCTCATGGCTTATATTTATTTTGTATGCCATGGCTGAAATTATCGCCGGCCTGCCGCCAGAAAAGTTGTACCTGAATCTGTTTTTTCTCGCCGGGGCGAATCTGATCGGCTCAGTGGGCGCTTATATTCAGGAGCACAACCTCCGGGGGAGCTTTCTGAATCATCAGCTATTACACCTTCGCCAGATAGAGGCGGACCGTGAAAATAAAGCCAAAACCCGGTTTATTGCCACTGCCAGTCACGACCTCCGACAACCCCTGAATGCCATGAACCTGTTGCTGGAAGGAATGCCGGAGCCGCCTCCCGATGACCACGAATCAGCCAGGATCAGATTGAAGCTGCGACGATCATTGGATCAGCTGAACGGGCTGTTGGGAGGGCTGTTTGATATTTCCCGACTCAATCTTGGTGTGATCAAGCCCCACATCAGTACATTCGATCTACATGAGGTGGTCGACAGGATTCTTGACGAGCAGGCGATGAATCAGGAGCCCGGTCTGAGTATGAATTGCAATGTGCCGGCCGGTACGGGGGTGAGTTCTGATGCTGTGCTGTTGGAAAGAGTGATCCGTAATCTGATATCTAATGCTGCTAAACATGCGGAAGCTTCATTGGTCAAAGTAAGCACTGAACTGGTTATCGATAACACCGAATTGGCCATAAAAAACAACGAAGTATCGCCAGGCAACGTCGTACTGACCATTCGTGATGACGGCAGAGGAATCCCGCTGGAAGACCAGGAAAGAGTATTTCAGAAATTTCAGCAGGTGCGGAGGAGTAATGGGCGTCCCGCCAGTGGTCTTGGTCTGGGATTGGCGATCGTCAAACAGTTATGCGATTTGTTGGATATTTCTCTGCATCTTGATAGTCAGGAGGCGAAGGGTACGCTCTTCAGATTGGTGTTGCCGGCGGCGGAACTGACAACGGCGGATAGGGGACAAAGTCATTCTGCCAAGGAAGCCTTAGTTTTGCAGGGGGTCAGGATATGGTTGGTTGAAGATGATGCCAGTAACCGAGAGGCATTGGCAGGGTTTATCCGTAAATGCGGGGCCATCGTGGAAGCAATGGAGGGGTATGAAGAGTTCTCCGATTTCCTGGATCAGAATGAAAGCAAGGAAAGCCCGGATCTGGTGTTGACCGACTATCGGTTAGGCAATAACAGAACGGGGTTAAGTGTCGTGAAGAGGGTCCGCCAGGGGGCGCCATACTTTGTTCCTGCTATCGTATTGTCAGCAGATGTTGAGAAGGTGCGCCATCTCTCTGAAGGGAATATGGACATGGTGTTTCTGGCCAAGCCTGTGACACCAGCCCGTCTTCTGGGGGCGATACGCCATCAACTGGGCCGTATCGCAGATCGCCGGGGAAGGGTTTCCGCCTGATGTGGAAATACTGATTTCTAATCTATCAGGTTCCACTTCTCCGCTACCCGAACACATTCGGTTCGATTATGGACGTTCAGATGCATAAACAAAGATTTCAGATGGGTTTTGACTGTATCTTCTGTCAGATTGAGCTGAGAACAGATCTTCTTATTGGGCAGTCCCTGTGCCAGTAACTGAAGGACTTCCATCTGCCTGGGAGTGATTGCCTGTATATCGACCTGGAGGTCTAGAGGCTGGCGACGTCGATAACGAGGATAGAAAGTGGGGGTTACCAGCTTCCCTTCCAGAATGGCCGAAATATCCCTGAAAATATGCTGACCGCTACTGGATTTACTGATAAAGCCACAGGCTCCGCTGGCAAGGGCCAGATCAACGTCTTCTGGATCTTCAGAGCCGGACAGGATAGCGACGGGTATCATTACCCCCAACTCAGATAGTTTGCGCAGGAATCTGAGACCCTTACTGTCGGGAAGCGACAGATCCAGAAGGATCAGATCAAAGTTCTGGTCCTGTGCCAGAACCTCTGTCGCACGGGCGCAGTTCAGTGCTATCTCCATTTCCAGATGAAGGTCCTGCTGTTTTAACGATGCACGAAGACCTTCGGCAACCAGCTGATGGTCGTCAATAATCAGTACTCGCAGGTGCTCTGAAATACCCAATGCCTGTGGTTGGGGGGCCAGAGTCATGTTCTTCTCCGTAAAGTTTTTATTTTTATTGTCCCTGTACGGCAATCAGGACGAGATTTGAGAGGCTGGGGGGACTTCAAAATCACCAGCCTCACCAGATTATACGCAGATGAAACTCCGGTAATGTGAAGTTGCACTGATTTATAGCATCAAGTCACTTTTTCCGGAAAGCGGAAAGCGGAAAGCGGAAAGCGGAAAGCGGAAAGCGGAAAGCGGAAAGCGGAAAGCGGAAAGCGGAAAGCGGCCGGGGCAGGCCCGGCCGGAGAAAGCAGGAGAAATTAGTTCTGGCCTGCGGCTTTATCCACCGGAGGCGGTTCTTTGGCTTCAGACTTGTTCTCTGCTTCGATAGCAACCTGAAGGATACTCTGACGCATTTCTGCATTGAGCACCAGGCGGGCATCCTCTGCAACATTATCCAGATTCTCGTCATAGACAATATTGCCGTTGTCATCGATCTGAATGATTTCATTGCGTTTCAGATTATTGATGAAATTACGGAACAGGGATTTGTCAAAGAACTCCGGAGCATTCAGGCCGTAAAGGATCGACATCCGTTCTGCCATCATGGTGCTTTGTTCTTCCAGTTTATTGGCTGTGATCGTGCCTCGCCCGTTTCTGCGCAGTATCGCGATAGCGATGTAATAACGCTCCAGGGTTGGAATGATGGTTCTCGCCAGGGCATCCAGCAATACAAACTCTCTGGATCCGGCAATAGGCTTGTAAAGGTTGTCGTTGTCTTTCAACAGCAGATTATTGGCACACAGGGTATCAATCCAGCGTTCGATGACCGCCTCAACTTCTTCCTCTGACCAGCGCAGAAAAAGTTCAGATTTGATATAGGGGTAAACTGTACTCACCAGCCATACGAGTTTGTCTCGGCGCAAGGTGCTGTTGTTCTGGAACATACTGGCGACCAGAGCCGGTAACGCCATCAAGTGCAAAATATTGTTGCGATAGTAAGTCAGCAGAATGGCGCTGGCACCTTCCAGGGCAATGATGTCACCAAGTTTTTGTTTCTGTCTTACGGCAAGGCCCATGGATTCCATGTAGGTGATCCAGTCGGATCCTTTGCCTTCCGGGAAGCTCATGACATCGCTGTAGGGGAATTGTTTCATCAGGGAGACGACTGCATCGCAGTGATCGCCCAGCATTCTCTCATCCATGGCCTGTTTGGGGGTGGCGAGCAACAGTGTGGCCACGATGTTTACCGGATTAATCGCTGCCGCATTGTTGATACTGGTGGCAACCTGATTGGATAGAGCGTCAATGGCAGAAGGCAGCCATTCCGGGCGGGAGTCCTGTGTGTATGTGTGATCTCTCCAGTCTGCTTGGATGGCATTCAGGGAGTCTTCCAATGCGAAAGGCGTACCGAAGTTAACGCTGACCTGTCCAAAAGAGCTGCGCAGGCTGCGGAGGGATTTAAACAGGCCGAACACATTTTCTTTCTGCTTTTTGGCGCCTTTCAGCTCGCCCAGATAGGAGCGGGCCTCGAGAATCTTTTCATAGCCCACATAAACCGGAACAAAATAGATCGGTTTTTTTGAATCGCGCAGGAAACTGCGGACAGTCATCAGCAGCATACCTGCTTTAGGGGGCAAGGTGCGCCCGGTCCGGCTGCGACCTCCTTCCACGAAATATTCCACAGGATAGCCGCGGGTGAACATGGAAAACATGTACTCATTGAACACGGCAGTATACAGCTTGTTGTTCTTGAAGCTGCGGCGCATGAAGAACGCACCGCCCCGACGCAGAATCGGGCCGACAATCGGCATATTCAAGTTAATACCGGCGGCGATGTGGGGAACCATCAAAGCATTACGGTACAGAACATAGGACAGCAATAGATAGTCAATGTGACTGCGGTGACAGGGAACGTAGACGATGGCCCCTTTTTGCGCGGTTTCCTTGACGGTCTCAATGTTGTTGATCTTGACCCCGTTGTAGATCTTGTTCCAGACCCAGGTCAGCAGAATATCCAGAAACCGGACGGCTGCGATGGAGACGTTCGATGCGATCTCATCGGCGTACTTGCGGGCTCTTTGCTTGGCTTTGAGTGGGGGGATTTTTTCTTTTCTGGCGGTTTCCTTGATCGCTTCTTTTACCGCATTGGAGCGAATCAATGAGGATACCAGAGTCCGGCGGTGGGACAGATCAGGACCGACGATGGCTTGTCGCATCAGACGGAAATGTACTCGGAGCACTCGGGCCAGTTTGCGCGTGGCAATTGCCTTGCTCTCGCTCTCGTCAACTATCTGCCGTAATGAAATCGGCTTGTTGAATTGGACAAAGGTATTGCGTCCGTGGAAAAGAATGACAAAGAACTGTCGGATACGTCCCGCGACAGACCAGGTATCTGCAAGCATCAGCTTGAACAGTGATTTTTCTTTTTCCGGCGCCCGGCCCCAGAACAGTGAAACCGGAACAATCTGGACATCCAGCGATGAATCTTTTTTGGCAGCGGCTGCCAGGTGTTTCAGTCTTTCGTTAATGACCGGGCGATAGCGTCTGCGAAAGGGCTGGCCCTGTTTTTCGTAAATAAAGAAATGACTGCGTCTAATGGTATCCTCACCCAGGGATAAAGGCTGCTGGGCAGAAGGAAAGTGATTTTCCAGGCATTCCTGTTCCAGTACCAGGCGATTGCTCAGAGAGCTGTGTTGAAGGACGTAAACAACCGGTTTGTTGGGGTCGATACCCAAGTCTTTGCTGTTATTGCCGATAACATCGGTACGAACCCATAAAAACAGTATTTTGCGAAGAATGGTAAAGAAAAAGGAACTGATCCCAAACATTGATTTATCCAACGGTTGAAGGGAAGGTCAGGCATTCAGGCCTCGGTTAACATGGCGTCTGTTCTGCTATTGGTATTATGAACAGACCCTGGCGAATGGTCGCCGCCTCGCGATGCCTTGTCAAGTTGACGTTGGGGCGGATAACCTGAAGACAAGTGTAGTTCGCGAGGAGGTCGGGGCAAATCTCACTTTAGTCGACTATCCAGGTTTTTTCGGATTCCGACAAGGAACCTTGCTACACTGTAATAGATTGTTTTCGATAGGTTCTTGCAAACCTACAATTGACTACTTATTCTTTTCGCTGCTTCCTTGGACCTCTCTGGAAGAGGGTGATTTCAGGGGAGTTCTTCATCTGAATATCAGGTCTGCAACAGACCCTAATACTAATAAAACCTGCAGCTCGTTAAACGGGAAGCTTAGTCACATGATCAAACTCCAAGTTCTGGAAAAAAGCTACGGCAATCTCCATGCCGTAAAAGGTATCTCTTTTGAAGTGAAACCCGGTGAAGTGCTGGGATTTCTTGGACCTAACGGTGCCGGAAAGTCCACCACCATGCGCATGATCACGGGATACATCCAGCCGACCAAAGGCAGTATTTCCGTGATGGGAACGGATGTATTGTCCGATCCGCAAAAAGCCCAGGAAATCATGGGTTACCTGCCGGAAGGGGCTCCGTTGTACGGAGAAATGACGGTCACCGCATTTTTGCGATTCGTCGGGCAGATCCGCGGACTGTCAGGACAACGTCTGAATGATCGGTTCGATGAGGTGGTCAAACAGGTCTCGCTACAGAAAGTACTGCGGCAACCAATCGATACGCTGTCGAAAGGCTATAAACGTCGGGTTGGGTTGGCTCAGGCGCTGATTCATGATCCGCAGGTACTGATTCTTGATGAGCCCACTGACGGGTTGGATCCTAACCAGAAGCATGAAGTACGCAAACTGATACAGAATCTGTCCAAGGACAAGATTGTGGTGATTTCCACGCATATCCTGGAAGAAGTGGACGCTTTGTGCTCCAGAGTGGTGATCATTGCCAGAGGTAAGATTGTCGCAGATAAAACTCCGCTGGAACTGGCTCAGATGTCCCGTTACCACAAAGCTGTGTATGTGCGCTTCAGCGAAGAATATGAGCCGCTGGAGGCTCTGCGGAAGCTGCCTGAAATTACCGAAGTTGAAGAATGCGGTAGCCAGGGGTATCTGCTCTATACAGAACCGGGCAAGCAGGCGCTGCATGCTGTTAATCAACTGATCCACGACCACAACTGGGATGTGGAGGAGTTGCATGTGGAGAAAGGGCGTCTGGATGATGTGTTCCGTCGCTTGACGATGGAGGATGCCGCATGAACACGGTGACGACGATATTTAAACGTGAATTGATGAGCTATCTGTCCACACCGCTGGCTTATCTGTTCACCGTAATTTTTCTGGTACTCAGTGGAATCTTTACTTTCTATCTGGGGCGCTTTTTTGAACGCGGTCAGGCGGATCTCAACTCATTCTTCAATTTTATGCCCTGGCTTTATCTGGTGCTTGTGCCAGCGTTAACCATGCGTCTTTGGGCTGAAGAGCGTAAAAGCGGCACAATTGAGTTGCTGTTGACGCTTCCGGTATCACCTTTTGCCTGGGTTCTGGGCAAGTTTCTGGCTGCCTGGGTATTTCTCGGCTGTGCGCTGATACTGTCATTTCCATTGTGGGTGACGGTGAATTACCTCGGAGAGCCGGACAACGGTGCGATATTTGCCGGTTATCTTGGCAGCTGGTTTATGGCTGGGGGCTTTCTGGCTCTGGGGTCGATGTTTTCTGCGGCAACCCGGAATCAGGTCATTGCCTTTGTGCTGACTCTGGTGGTTTGTTTTATTCTGGTTGCGGCAGGGTTTCCTCTGGTGCTGGACGCCTTTTCAGTCTGGGCGCCAAACTGGGTTCTGGATCTGGTGGCCGGCCTGAGCTTTATGGCGCATTTTGAAGCCATATCTCGTGGCGTCATCGATATCCGTGATGCACTTTACTTCATTTCCATCATGGTATTTGGCCTCTGGCTGACTGCTCATCTGGTTCGGCATACAGTGAAGAGGTAAGGAGAATATGAAACGTACTGGAATTTTCGTCATTGTCGCCGTTGCCGCGCTGGTCATATTCAATCTGCTAATGTCCTCCGGATTAACTGGCCTGCGCTGGGATCTTACTGAGAACAAGCTCTATACACTGAGCGATGGCTCCAGATCAATTTTGCAAAACCTGGATCAGGATATCGAACTCAACCTCTATTTCTCTGATCAGGCTTCCAAAGATTTACCTGCATTACGGGCATATGCCAAACGGGTACAGGAGCTGCTGCAGGAGTTTGAACAACTGGCTGACGGCCGGATCACATTGAATGTGATTGACCCGGCACCGTTTTCCGAAGATGAGGATAACGCCACCTTGGCGGGGCTTCAGTCCATTCCTGTGGGTGTGTCCGGTGAGAATGTGTTCTTTGGTCTGGTCGGAAAGGTGAAGTCTGAAGATGCTGCTTCAGAAGACCCGGCGGAGGCTGAACAGGTATCCTCCGAGTCTACTGAGCAGGATTCTCCTGACTCAGGTTCTGCGGAATTAAACGTCACCGAAGAAGTCATTGCTTTCTTTCAGCCAGATAAAGAGCAATTCCTGGAATATGACCTGAGCAAGCTGATCTATAGTCTGAACCGGCAAAAACAGCCCGTCGTGGGTGTTCTTTCCGGGCTGGAAATCAACGGCGGTATGGACTTCTATAGTCAGGGACAACGCCCGGCATGGGTATTCATGCAGTACCTTGAGGATCTTTTCAGTGTGGAGTGGGTCTCCAGCGATGTGGATAAGATTGATGAGTCGATTGACGTTCTACTGTTGGTCCACCCCAAGAAACTGTCTGACCAGGCGCTACTGGCCATTGATCAGTTTGCACTTAAAGGTGGCCGTATCCTGGCGTTTGTGGATCCATTTGCGGAACAGGATCAACCATCCATGCCCATGATGGCTGCCAATCAGCCGCGCAACTCAGATCTGGGGCCTCTCCTTGAAGCCTGGGGTGTTCAATTGAGAGAGGGGGCTGTTCTGGCTGATTTCGACAACAGCATGGTCGTGGGAGTTGGTCCGCAGAGAACGCCGACCCGACATCTTGCGTTGTTAGGTATGACCGAGGACGACTGGGCAGCGGAAGATGTGGTGTTGTCAGGACTGGAGTCCATCAATATATCAACGGCCGGAATTCTAGATACTGTGGAAGGCCACACCACCACGATCACGCCACTGATGAGTTCAAGCAGTGAATCCAGTGCACTGGAAGTGTCGCTGTTTAACTCTCTGGCGAACCCTGATGCGTTGTTCGACAAATTCAGCCCCAGTGGGGACCGCTACACCATCGCCGCTCGTATTGAAGGCAAGGCGGCAACCGCGTTTCCTGATGGTATCGAAATCGAGGAAGTGGTTGAGCCTGAAGAAGATGTTGCGTCAGCGGAGAGTAGCGAAGTGTCTGCAGAGGCCGACGCTGAAGAGCAAAACTCAGAACCGGAAACAGTGACACGCAAGGTGATGTCCGAGCTCAAGGAAACGGACAATCTGAATGTCCTGGTGTTTGCTGATACCGATATTCTGAGTGATCGTCTGTGGGTCCAGATCCAGGAATTTTTTGGACAGAGAATTGCCAGTCCCTGGGCGAACAACGGCGACTTACTGGTGAATGCGCTGGATAATCTCTCGGGTAACGCGGATCTGATTAACATCCGTTCTCGTGGTCGTTTCTCACGTCCGTTCGAAGTGGTCGAAGAAATTCGCCGTAAAGCGGAAGAAAAGTTTGCCGATCAACAACGGGAGCTGGAAACCCGCCTGGAAGAGACCGAAGCCAAACTGGCGGAACTGCAATCGGCGCGGGCAGATGCCAGCAGTGCGTTGCTCTCTCCGGAGCAGGAGCAGGCGTTGCTGAGTTTCCAGGAAGAGAAACTCAAAATTCGTAAGGCGTTGAGAGATGTACAACACAGCCTGGATCAGAACATTGAAGACCTTGGACGCCAGCTCAAGTTAATCAATATTGTGCTGGTTCCTCTGGCATTAACCCTGATCGCGCTGGTTGTAGCACTCTGGAGAAGAAGTCAAAGGGTCGCTTGAGGCCCTTTCTAACGCCACAGCTGCAACGCTGGCAGCTTTACAATAGCCCGTGCCGGGTCTGTTGGTGTCAACAGACCTTAAGGAGATAGTGTGACGATAACGTTTAAATATCATCCTGCCATGGTGGCGGGCGTTGACAGCCCTCAGACTCTTTCGGTCTATTTTCTTGAAGATCGTCTGCTGGTGAAACCGGAAGTGCTGGCGGATCCGGCGGCCCATTTCCCGTGGACCTATGATACCCTTCCGGTTCAACCAAAACTGGCATTATTACTGGGAGAGCTGAATGGTTCTCCTTTCCGGGTTGTGCAGCTGGAATCGGTTCCGGACGGCTGGCAGGACATCCTGTTGCGTGATTACCTGCTCAGGGCGCCGGAGTCGTCGTTTAAAGTGATCAATGCCGCTGCCCAGTTGCGATACTGGCTGAGTACCCAGAATTTCTGTAGCCGGTGTGGTCATACGCTTGAATTCAACGACGCGGACAGAGCAATGTCCTGTGCCGGTTGTGGTTATCTCTCTTATCCCAAAGTGTCTCCCTGTATCATCACTGTCATCAGAAAAGAGCGCCAGATTCTGTTGGCACAATCCAGCAGATATCGTACTGATATGTACAGTTGTCTGGCCGGGTTTATTGAAGCCGGAGAGAGTGCAGAAGAAGGACTGGAAAGAGAAGTCATGGAAGAAGCGGGTATCCGGGTCCATAACATCCAATACCAGTTGTCTCAGGCCTGGCCTTTTCCCCATCAGTTGATGCTGGGCTATGTGGCGGATTACCTGGACGGCGAGCTACAGATTGATTCGACCGAACTACGGGACGCGCAATGGTTTGATGTGGATCGACTGCCAACCATCGCTCCGCCCCAGACGATTGCCGGTAAGTTGATCCGGGCGGTTGTTGATGATCTTCGTCAGCAAGGTGATTGACGCAATCTGCAGGAGGAATGTCTGATTGATTCCGCATTCCACAGAGTTGGCCGATGTTTTACCTTTTCTGAACCGGCCCGCTTTGGTACTCGATTCCGGGAGCGGAGGGCTGACCGTCTGGCAGGAAATCTGCCATCTCACCCCCTTACTTGATACGTTTTATCTGGCTGACTTTGCTGCTTATCCTTATGGTCTCAAAACTGAAGGGGCGCTGGTTGAACGCGTCTCTGAGATACTGGCAACGCTGGTGCCTCAACTTCAGCCGGGTGTCATCGTAGTTGCCTGCAATACGGCCAGCACCATCGTGCTGGAGGAAATACGTCGTCTGTACTCTGTACCGGTTGTGGGAGTGGTGCCCGCAATCAAGACTGCGGCTATCGCCAGTCAGAACCGGCGCATTGGGTTGTTGGCGACACCGGGAACGGTTGCGCGCGACTACCTGAATAATCTCATAACACTTCATGCATCCGATTGCCAGGTGGTCAGGGTTGGCTCTAATGTTCTGGTCGCCTTGGCAGAAGATGTACTCTGTGAGCGTCACGTGAGCGCGGAAGCTATTGCCCGGGAAATAGAGCCAGTGCTCGTGGCAGAGTGCGATCAAGTGGTGCTGGGCTGCACGCATTTTCCTCTACTGAAACCTTATCTGACTCAACTGGCTCCACAGGTTGCCTGGGTGGACTCCGGAAAGGCGATTGCCCGCCGGGTGGCTGATCTTCTGGGAAATCGGGCTGACCCGATAAGTGTTGGCTCAGAGCCTGTTCATATCGCGGCGACAACTCTGGCGAACCTGGACAATCAGTGGCGTGAGGGGGTGGCAAAACTGGGGTTTCATCAGGCCATGACTTTGCCAATAGGGAAACGATGAAGAAAAGTGGCTCTTTAAGAACACTGCTATAAAAAATAAGGCCCGCAATCCTGCGGGCTAGGGTTTGTTATTTTATTTTTTATTATGTGGCTTTCTTCGAGGTTTAAATCAATCGGGTCAGCTTGAACATGGCCAGAAACTCTATCATGGGGAGTGGTTTGCTGTGGCAGCAATAGGTTTTAAATACCTCTCCTCGGAACCGGGTTTTGGTGAATTCCAATCCTTTAAAGTTGTACAGGAAATTTCCTTTTTCGTAGACCATGTGAAGCAGCTTTTTCAGTAACCGTGATTCCTGAGGTTCTGTTTCCCGGGTCAGCATCAGCGGAACCAGACCCAGATCCAGGTAGGTGACGCCTTCTTCCTTGAATACCTCCATGGCATGAGTCATCAGGGTATAGAAAATACCTTGTTTGAAATCTGCCGAAGCACGGGAAATATTTGGCACGTAGCTGACAATTTTGTTTTTGTCGTAGACCGGGTCAAAGTAGATAAAGCCAACGGCCTTGCCATCCTGATAAGCGTAAAAATGACGCTCGTTTTCCTTGTAGTTCATATTCATTGGACGAATAAGGAACCGAATTTCGTTGCTTTTGCACTTCCGCGTTTTAATCCAGGCTTCTGAAATTTCCCGGGTGTGATCATCGCTGAAACGTTCTTTGACGGTAATGCCGTGTTTTTCAGCCTGATTGATCGCGGTGCGCAATACTTGCTTCTTTTTCCCGGTCAGACTCCACTTTTGCAGGTCAATCCGACTTTCTGAACCAAACTGAGTGCCATAGAGACCAAAGCGCTTGTGCAGTATATCTGCGACATCTTTACTGACCTGGATATAGCTGGCACGGGGAAACTTTTTATGGAATTCAGTCAATATCAGGTCAAAATTCTCAGCTGCACAAACTGGATCTGACAGTACAAAAACATTACCCCACTTGCGCATAAAGCCGACGTAGCCAATGCCTTCCAGATCAAAAAAATCCATTCCCGGTTGCAGGGTAGAGAAGGACTGCGAGTGCCGTCCGAATTCCTTCAGATAGTTGACACGCTCTGAGAAGCTGAAGTTACCCTGTCTGACGTCGCTGTAACGGTCGAGGACCAGTGCCTGATCAGTCATACCACACCTCGTCTGTTGTTATCGTTATATGTGAGTGTTTTGTAATTACAGTGATTTGTAGCCGAGGACCGACCAATAGCAATTGACATTAAGCAGCTTGAAATATTTCCGGTCACGGATGATCAGTCCCTGCTTTTTCATATGCTCGGGGTAGTTATAGATACTGTGCATGGCGTTATTGGCGAATAGCCAGAACAGGGAGACCGCCAGATACCAGTAGGTCTTTTTGAATAGGCGTGAAACCAGATTTCCGGTAGGAAAGGCGAAATCGCCCACGACGACCTTACCGCCCTTTTTCGTTAAGGCGATCAGGTGTTCCAGGACTTTGGTCATGGTGTCTTCTTCAAATACATTGAGAAAGAAATTGGCGACAACCATGTCGAACTCTTCGAGCTCGTCAAATTTGAAAATATCGGCATGAACCTGCCGAATGGGAAGATGGGATTTATTTTGTTCCTGCAGGCCTTCTTCAAATTTTCTCAGCATGGTGGCTGAGAGATCGACGACGGTGACTTCGGCTCCCAGCTCCGCTGCATGAATGGCATCTTTACCATGACCGACACCAGCGAAAAGTATTTTATCTCCGGGACGAACCTGATCTGAATTGAGCATGCCGATTTTGCACTGATGAATCGACTTGCCGCTGTAAAGTGCACTGAGAAAGTCATAGACCGGTCCGATCAGGCGATATTTGTCCTTGGAGACGCCATTGTCTTTGCCGGATTCTTTCACGCTTACGACTTCTGTTGTCATGATCTCTTGCCTGCTTTTTTTGTTATTTAGAATTTTGTTCTTGTTTTTCGTGTTGTGTCGAAATGGTAGTTTACTGACTGTTACAAGACTGTGCGTCAGGCCGCACTTTTGGTTTGCAGAAGTTAACGAAAATGCTTAATAACCCAATGAAATTCATCAAAATGAATTGGATTGTAGGACAATCAAGTGGTCGGTTGTGCCCTGTTTCACAAAATTAATTTGCCTTGCTCTTTTGATTGAAATCACTTCCGAGTAAACTTCTCCTCCTCGGGTTCTCAAGACAGGAAAACGTCAACAGATCCTGAAGTTTTTGAGTTGTATAAAAGGACTTTTCATCTGTTGGCTTTTTCCGGGGTTCTCCGGTGAAGGTTGCGCAGATTTTCGGAATCTTCAAATTCCACCATTCCACAAGGACACGATTCAAAAAGATGCCCAGACAGGAAACGATCCAGTTCAGGTCTCTCGGTGCGAGCATCGTCGGCCGCTTATTCTTACCCCGCCAGTTACAGGTTTCTCCTGTTGTCGTCATTTGTCATGGCGCTTTCGATTACAAAGAACATTTTTTTGAGCTTGCAGAAACATTAGCCGGTCAGGGGATTGGCAGTCTTGTATTGGATATGCACGGACATGGCGAGTCGGAGGGGCAGCGCTACCACGTTAGGATGGAAGAGTGGGTTGAGGACCTTCGTTGTGCACTAAAATATCTCCAGCAACGCACCGATGTGGTGCATGGAGCCATCGGTGCGTTTGGTTTTTCCTCTGGCGGTACTGCCGTATTGGAAGCGGCCGCAGAGGGCCTTCCGTTCAAAGCCCTGGTCACCCTGGATGCCACTGTCAGAAGCGTTCTCAAGTGGTATGAAGCCCCTTTCTTCCGGGTTGCCAGTTTGCTGGGAACCTGCAAAACGATGCTTGGTTTTAGAGAATTGCAACTCCCGTTGGGTTTTGCTCTCAGTCAGGTGAGGGCGGCAGTAGACGATGATGTTAATCGTGCCGTCATACAAGACCCTTACATTATTAGCGCGTATTCGCGTCTACCGTTGCCGGGATCACTGGAATGTTTTCAGGTCGACACCCTGAAAAGAGTGCACAGAATCACCAGTCCGGTTTGCGTGATACATGGTGCCCTGGATGAAGTGGATCCACCGGCAACGGCTGAAATGTTATTTAGCCGGCTGCGTGGTGAGAAGGCACTGCACATTCTTCCGGAGAACGGCCATATGGGTCATATGGATACCCAGAAAAAGGACGTTCTACACCTGACATGCGAATGGTTTAAAAACAGATTGTAAGACAATCTGCGGAGCTTTTGGAAAGCTGGTCAGATTTTTGCTGTGAGTTTTATCACGGAGAGCGGATTGGAATTCGAAAACAGCAGTTATTGCGAAACCAGTCACGTTCTGCCTTGTAACCAAATGTAAATATTTTTATCAAATTGGGGTCAATTTTAGGTAGTAGAGGTCCCCGGGCGAGATGATATTTCTAAATGGTTTTCAGGTCTGGCTGATAGAGCTCAAGCTCGAAACGGCAAAGTGAAGGAATAACACTCTATTAAAGAAAGGCAGTAAAGAAAAAGGGAAAGTCACTTAGAAATATCGGCTTTACAACATTCATGGAAAACAGGAGCCAACTGGATATGATTGAATCCAAAACACTCACCGCTCTTGCGGGAAAAAATGTGCTCATTACGGGAACCACAGGGTTTGTGGGCAAGGTTGTACTGGAAAAGCTGCTTCGCAGTGTACCTGATATCGGCAAAATCTATTTGTTGGTCCGTGGCAACCGAAGTTATCCCACTGCCGAGAAACGTTTTGCCAATGAGATCGCCCAGTCTTCCATTTTCGAAACCCTTAAGAGCGAGGATGCTCAGCTATTTCAGGCCAGATGTGATGAGCACTTACGCTTTGTCAGTGGTGAAATGACGGAAAAGAATTTCGGATTATCCGAAAGTGAGTTCCAGGAACTGGCCGGGAACATCGATATCATTGTCAATTCTGCTGCCAGTGTGAATTTTCGGGAACCCCTGGACCAAGCGCTGAAAATCAACACCCTGTGCCTGAATAATATGATTGCACTGTCACAGGCCGGTGGAGACCTTCCCATTGTTCAAGTGTCAACCTGTTATGTGAACGGATATAACAAAGGCGTCATGGAGGAGGATAACGTTATCCCTGCGGGGCAGCCGGTTGAGCGTTCTGAATTCGGTTACTTCGAAGTCGAGCCTTTAATCGAGCTTCTTCAGTCCAAAGTTCAGGAAGTGGTTGCATCGACCAACGATGATGAACAGCGCGAGAAAAAACTGGTGGATTTGGGAATTGCAGAAGCCAATCGCTACGGTTGGAACGACACCTACACCTTCACCAAGTGGATGGGTGAGCAACTTCTGATGAAGGCGATGTATGGTAAAACGCTCACCATTTTGAGGCCATCCATCGTAGAAAGTACCCTTGAAGGACCTGTGCCGGGTTGGATTGAAGGGGTCAAGGTTGCCGATGCGATTATTCTTGCCTACGCTCGCGAGAAAGTGAATTTCTTCCCCGGCAAGCGTGAGGGGATCATCGATATTATTCCTGCTGACCTCGTGTCCAACAGTATTATCCTGTCTGCGGCCGAAGCGCTGTTAGATCCTTACCAGCAACGTATTTATCAGTGCAGCAGCAGTGAAGCGAACCCCATCAGGCTCAAGGATGTGATCGGCCATGTTCAGGCAGAAGCGGAAGAAAAACATGAGGTGCATGACCGACTGTTTATCCGTAAGCCCCAGAAGTCATTCATGATGATTCCAAGTCCTGTGTTCAACACGGTTATGACGGTTGGCTATCACGCGATCAAAGTCGGTTTCAAGTTACTGGAAGCCTTGGGGCGCGAACCCAGCTCGCGGATGTTGTCCAATCTGGAAGCCACTCGCAAGCTGTCAATCGTGTTCTCTTTCTACACCTCGCCGTCTTATACCTTCAGCAATGCCAAATTGCTGGCTCTGGCCAAACGGATGGGAGAATACGACGCCAAAGAGTTTCCGGTTGATTCCTCGCAGTATGACTGGGGCATGTACCTTCGAAAAGTGCATATTCCCGGACTGAATCGATACGCCCTCAAGCCACGTCGGGTTTACAAACTGAAAAAAACGACGATCGAGCAACAACAGAGTCAGGCAGCCTGAAAATTTTCAGTGTAAATCACCGATGAGGCGTCACCCCCTCATCGGTGGCTGCGCAGGCTTCTGGCGTTTTTCCCAGGATGATGCTTAATGGCTGGTGGTTCTCGTATTCACCCTTCTTACAGACTTTGTTGATCCTCGTTGCAGACTTTTTGTCCTCGTTACAAGGTATGTCGATCTCCGCTACAGGTACGGAAAGTGCCAAAAGCTAGATGAAAATATCCCGGGCAAGTTCTTGGGTAATAGGTTGAATCCGGCTAAGCTAAGGTCTGTTGAAACAGATGACTCAAAGTACTTGAGGCAAAACTGAGGATCCGCCTGATATGTTGGCCAAATTCCATCTTAAGCGAGTTCATGATGGAAAGGATTTCCCCGTATCCCGCCCGTCCATGTTGGTTGGCAGGAGCGACACCTGTGATATTGCACTTGAGCAAGGGCTTCCCTCCAGGGAACATGCCCGACTGGTCGTTCGAAAAGAAGGATTGTTTGTCGAGGATTTACATTCCACCAATGGCACCACGGTAAATAACCGCCGTATCTCGGAGGCTACGCTTCTGAATCCTGGTGATGTCGTTAAATTCAGTAGTGAGGCATTTCTGATTTCCAGTGAGGAAGAATCAGACAACACTATTATTTCCAGTTATTTGGGGGCGGATTCTTCGGACGTGGATTCTCTTGTGGTCAGTGAAGAGGATGAAGAAGATCCGGATGCCACCCAGTTGCAACAAAGTTACCCTCTGCCTCCAGGTTGGTCTCCACTGGATCGTGACAGGCTGACAGAGTTCCGTCGTTCTGAAGCCAGTCATAGTCGGGCCAGTCTTGAGAAAGCCATATCCTCTGCGTTGGCAGGTAGCAGTACTCTGTACAGTGCTGCATTGGTGGTGTTCAAAAGTCAATTGGAAGCGAAAGTGACCGGACTCTCACTGGAAACGTCTGATCCACGTTGGGAAATTGGGCGAGGTGAGGGCGCAGACATCGTTATCAGTGATCCCAGTGTGTCAGATACCCATGCGGTGCTTTCTTATGAGGGTGGTCATTGGACACTGAAGGACCTGGGCTCCACCAATGGTATCGAAATGGCTGGAAACAAGTTGACAGAGATTGAACTGCAGGACGGCATGGTGCTCCATCTGGGGCGGGTGGAAGTGGTTTTCTGTCTACTTGATACGCTGGCCTGAGTGCTTAACTGAGATTTCAGTTAAAAAGTAGGTAAAAAGGCAGAACGCGCGCTAAAATGCCAGATATAGCGGAAAGTGCAAAGTCCCGGTGGGGCTAATATATGTTAGCCTAGTGGGATGTGCGGAAAACTCAGTCGCTTTCTTCAAAACCATTTTTTCTCTGGCAAGGCGTTTTTCTGCACGGGCCACCAGGGTCATATAATCGAATCGAACTTGATGAGCAGGATAAGTGAGGGCTCATGCTAATGTCACAACAGATCATCATCGCAGATGATCACCCCCTTTTCAGAGCCGCCCTAAAACAGGCGGTGACTCAAGCCGTTAAGTCAGTCGAAGTCATTGAAGTGGATAGTATTGCCGGGTTGCAAAACGCGGTGGAAGCCAACCCGGATGCTGATCTTGTCCTGCTGGATTTAAATATGCCGGGCGCGCATGGATTTTCAGGTCTGGTCTTCATGCGTGGGCAATACCCGGGTTTACCTGTCGTGATTGTCAGTGGAAGTGAAGACCTGCAGGTTATTCGCCGTGCCATTGATTATGGTGCTTCTGGTTTTATTCCCAAGTCCTCAGCCTTGGATGAGATATCCAAAGCCATTCAGCAGGTTCTCACCGGTGAAGTCTGGTTACCGGCGGAAGTCGCTGCCAAGATTGATTCTATCAGAGTCGAGGACACCGACTTCTCCGAACGGCTGGCGACCTTAACGCCTCAACAGTTCAGAGTACTGGGAATGTTGACGGAAGGGCTGCTGAACAAACAGATCGCCTACGAATTGGATGTCTCCGAAGCCACTGTCAAAGCGCATATCACTGCATTGTTCCGCAAACTGGGTGTACGTAACCGAACCCAGGCTGTGATCGCGGTACAGCAAATGGAAGTCGAGCAGGCGTCGCAGAGCTGATCCAGCATGATTGACTGCTGAATCGCAGAATGAACGGGCATTGATTCATAGATGAAGTGCCTGTTCCAGTCGGCCAAGTGCTTGGGCGCTGACTTTGCGATAGCTAATTAAAGCATTACCTGCTGCTTCACACTGTGGGCCCTCCTTTAAATTTATCGTTGCATCTGATGGTCCTAATCGCCCCTCAATTGCGTTCCCTTTTAGTATTTAGCGTATTGTGAAAATGAGAGAGCATGAGCTTGCCCATAAAAAGAGCTAGAAAAGTCTTAGTAAATGGCAAGTGCTACCGCTGGATTGTTCGTGACAGGCCGACATATACACAAGCATGTCAGGGCGGAAAGATGTTGGCAGCGGTAGAACTTTATGGAAAACAGGGTTCTACTTTGTCCATTGAGTTCAAATGGCAGCGCCCGGATGTTGCTATCTCCAGCTACCCGAATTCAGTAACGCCAAAACTTATCGAGTCTTGTATCAACAAGGCAATACAGGAAGGTTGGCAATCAGATACAGCTGGTCCCGCATACAAGTATTATTGTGATTTGGACCAACACAGAACAGGCTTTTCCAACTGACGTTTGGTCTTCGTCTCAGGTAAAAGTATTGCTAACAACGTTTGAAGATCAGTGATGGTATCTTTTCTGATGACCATCCTGCTATACAGGAAGGATGGGGTTCCTGGCGGGACGAGGAATTCTACTCTCATGATGCAATTCAAGGGCTTATCAAATAATTAAAATCAAAATCATTGTTTTGGGAATAGCCACGCTAGCCGTTGTTGGGTTGTTTGCTGTATCTAAACTTCAACTTGAAGAAACAGTCGTCAGCGCCCGATACGAGATGCTTGCTTGTGAAAGCTGCAATCATCTGACCATCGAAAAAAGCAAAGGTAAAGACCTTAATGGCGAGACGATTATTCCAATCTCAGATACGCTGGATATCGAGCAATTAATCGAAAGTGTTGTCATAACAAAGGAACCGTTATGCCTTCGAGGTAGGCCTTATCGATTCAACTGGAGTTCGTTCGGCATTATTGAACCTGACGGAAAGCGATTTGAAGTGATAGAAAAATTAAGCCCAGTAGAGTGCTCTTATTTATAGAGTCTTTACTTATGGAAAATAGAAAGTGCCTATTACGCTTTTAGAGCTGTTCTAAACGAAGTCAAAATTCACAATTTCAACAATCCGAATAAGAAAATAAAGTCACTGATTTGTCCCGGGCTTGGTACTGGTATTGGCAGCTTAGAGCCTAGAAGGTGCGCGGCACATATGAGAGCAGCCTATATGTATTTGAATAAACCTGCACGCATTCCAAGTTACAATGAAATTCATGAAGTTCACAGAAAGCTTTTATTGGCAAACTAATGTAGAACAAGAAACCGGTAGAAGCTTTTCGACCCAGCTACACCGTAAAACTCAACAGTTTGGCGTTATAAGTTTTGAATATGATGAAAGCTAGAGGCATCAAACCACTTTCTTTGGACGATCTTGAAGGGCTGACAACAGAGCGTTTGCTGGCATATCTTCGAAAATTGCATGAATGCGAAGAGTCACTTGAGCTTTCCGATTGGGCTCCCGAGGAGATTAAAAGTATTGAGGGTATCGTTTTCAAGGCTTCCCAGGAATGGAAAGAGCAGCATGCCCTTGTTAAGCGCGTCTTGGCTGGGAGGCCTAATGTTTCTTAACTTGAGTGTTATTTTTGAAACAGATTACCAGCTAAATCATGAGAGGGCTCTTACCAAGTGCCCGTGTTAAAGACGTTGATGCTCTAGAATAACCTCCGAATCCTCCAGTTCTTACTGTGATGGAAACACCTGGGCCTGTTGCTTAGTATAAACTCAAGCACTATAGCGATGACCATCATGTCATAGTGGTTATCGACTCCCGCGCGGAACTTTCGAGTGCGCCGATCTTTATCTGATGGATTTTACCCACACTCCCAATCAAGTTTCCTCTCGGTTTTTACTCAACTCCTTATTGATCATGGCTCTCAAAGCCGCAGGCTTCACCGGCTTGTGGAGTATCTGATAGCCACGTTGTCTGACTTCCATTTTGACTTCATCATTATTGACGGCCGTGATCAGAATGCCTGGAAGATTTCTGGCCAGGCTGCGGCGTAGCATGTCCATGGTGTCCAGGCCATTGTCGTCGTTATCCAACTGGTAGTCGGCGAGAATAATTTCTGGGGGATTGGCCATGCAGGTGGTCATTGCCTCGTTCGGGTTTGACGCGGTAAATACGGTGCAGCCCCATCCTCCCAGCAACGCGCGCATACCTTCCAGGATCACCGGTTCATTATCGATGCAGAACACCACGGCACCCTGCAAGCTGCCGAGGCTTCTGGCGACCTTCTGGGGAGCAACCTCCGGTTCCACCGGTTTGCTGACTATCGGTACGGTCACCGAAAACATGCTGCCTTTATCCAGGGTGGATTTGACTTCCACCTGGTAATTCAGTATTCGGCAAATTCTGTCGACGATAGCGAGACCCAACCCCAGACCGTTCTTTTCGGTACTCTGGTTTAGACGTTTGAACTCTTCAAAGATCGAGGTCAGATGATCTTCCGGAATACCGGGGCCGGTATCCCAGATCTCGATTCTGATGTTCGAACCTCGGCGGCGGCAACCGAGCAGGATTCTGCCGCTGCGGGTATAGCGAATCGCATTGGTCAGGAAGTTCTGGATAACTCTTCGGAGTAACTGATGGTCCGAGTTGACGAAAATATTACAGGGTACTGTCCGTAATCCGAGACCTTTTTCGGCTGCGATTACTGTGAACTCGGTATTCAGATGACCAAGCAATTCATTGATATTGAATACCGAGTAATGGGGTTCCAGAGCGCCGGCATCCAGTTTACTGATGTCGAGCAGGGTGCTCAGAATTTCTTCGGCTGCATTGAGGGAGTGGTCGATATGGGAAACCAGCTCATTGTATGCCTTTTCGTTTTTCACTTTGTTCGCCAGAGCTGAAGTAAACAGACGGGCGGCATTCAGGGGTTGCAGTAGGTCATGGCTTGCAGAGGCAAGAAAGCGGGTCTTACTCAAGTTGGCGTTTTCTGCCGTGGACTTGGCTTTTACCAGCTGTTTGTTGAGTTTGGAGAGTTCCTCTGTCCGTTCTCTGACCCGTTGTTCCAGATAGGTGTTGGTTTCTTTCAATGCCAGTTCGGTACGGCGCATTGCAGAAATGTCTGAGAAGGTGGTCACGAAGCCGCCGCCGGGCATTGGGCTACCCTGTATCAGCAAGACAGTTCCATCAGGGCGGGTGCGCTCATATTCGTGCGCTTCACCGGACTTCATCATTTCCAGGCGCCGTGAGATGATTTTCTGTGCGCGTCTGGCCGGGACATGTGCCATTAACAGGTTATAGCGCATCAGATCAGCTATTGGACGTCCGACCCGGGTAAAGCCCTGTGGGTAATTGAACAGCTCCACATAGCGGCTGTTCCAGGCCACCAGATTGAGGGCGTCGTCCACCACGGCAACTCCCAGGTTCATGTTCTCGATGGCTGATTGCAGCAGCTCCCGGTTGAACTTGATGACCTGAGAGGCCTCGTCAACAATGCTGACCACATCTTCGATCTGCATGTCCTGCCCCTTGAGGGCGGAATTGAGAACGACGCGGGCTGTTGATGAGCCAATGGCACTGGCCAGTTGTTTTTCGATATGTTTGATGAGATCAACTGAGGCGGGTCGATTCGGCAACAGCCTGACTCGGTTGCGGCGCGAGTATTCTTTTAGCGTTTCCTGAGTTCTCTCGGCGCCAAGGAAGCGTTCCGACAGGGCGCTGATATCTTCAATCGTGGCTTCGCTGACCCAGGTGGTGGTGCTGGCTTCGGCGCTTTGAGCGCTATCCAGGAAGGAGGCGACCTGAATTCGCTCAATGACCCTCTGCGTGGTAATGGCAGAGACAACAAAATAGAGCACAATGTTGAAGGCCAGGCTCCAGATAGTGCCGTGTGTAATCAGGTCAAAACCTTCAAGGCCAAACAATGCCGTGGGGCGCAGCCAGTCTATTCCCAGCAGACCTTCAGTAATCAAAGTGGAATCTGCGTTGGTGGCGTGCAGAATAGTCGGCACCAAGAGTGTATAGATCCAGATGGCAAAACCGCTGAGCAGACCGGCAATCGCGCCTTGGCGATTCCCATAACGCCAGAGCACACCGCCGATCAGAACCGGGGCGAACTGGGCGACGGCGACAAATGAAAGCAGGCCGATAGACGCGAGTGAGAAAGAATCACCCATGAGTCGGTAATAACCATAGGCGGCGAGCAGGTTGACGAGTATCGTGACCCGGCGGATCGTCAGTAGCCAGAACTGGACATTCTTTTTACGCGAGAGGTCCAGGGCCTGTATGCGTAGTAAAAGAGGCACGATAATCTCGTTGCAGACCATGGTGCTCAAGGTGACGGTGGACACGATCACCATACTGGTGGCTGCAGAGCCGCCGCCGATAAAGGCAAGCATGGCCAGCCATTCGTAGTCCGCCACCATGGGAATACTGAGAACAAAAATATCGGAATCAATGGTGCCGTTGGGGTAAATCAATATGCCGGCGGCAGCAATGGGGATGACGAAGATGGTCAGTGCCAGTAAATAAACCGGCAATGCCCAGCGGGCAGTATAGATGTCTCGAGGTTCATAGTTTTCCACGACGGTGACGTGAAACTGCCTGGGCAGACAGACGATGGCAATACCGGCCAGCAGGGTCTGGACAATGAATGAGCTGGGTGTAATCGCATCAAAACTGAATACCGCAGCCTGATTGGTTGCACGTAATTGGGCGGTAATATCTCCCCAGCCGTCGAACAGAATTAAAGAGACCAGCAGACCAACAGCGACAAATGCCACCAGTTTGACGATCGATTCAAATGCTACTGCCTGAATCAGACCACGATGGTGTTCCGTAGCATCGATATGGCGGGTACCGAAAAGTATGGTGAACAACCCCATGATCCCCGCGACGTAAAGTGCAGAGTCCTGGATATAGGGCGTCTGGGCAATGCTCCTGACCTGACCGCCTTCTGTGAGGACATTGAACCCCATGGAGACGGCTTTTAGCTGTAAGGCGATGTAAGGCACGATGCCGACCAATGCGATCAGTGTCACGATGACTGCCAGGGTCTGGGACTTGCCGTAGCGGGAAGCAATAAAATCGGCGATCGAGGTAGTGTTGTGTCGTTTACTGATTCGAATGATCCGGGCGATCAAGGGCGCGCCGAAAATCAGCACAATGATGGGGCCGAGATAAATCGGCATGAACCCCAATCCATCCTGGGCGGAACTCCCCACGGCACCGTAAAATGTCCAGGACGTGCAGTAGACGCCTAACGACAGGCTGTAGATGGCACGGCGTCGGGTCTCCTGAGCGTATACCCGGGTATTCTGGTCTCCGAAATAGGCAATACCAAACAGTATGGCGATATAGGCTATGGAGACAATAAACAGTAAAAAGCCATTAATCATGTAGCGCTTGAATCTTCCAATGTGACGACCGGATATAGCCTCCCATGATCTTTTATAAAAAGCGAGAGGAGCGGATAGACTTAAGTCTAATTGTCACGTCTGAAATGTAAAAAAATACAACTCACTTTTTCTATCCTCTTGAATTATATAGGTATTATTCCTTATACCAAGGTCTAGATTTGCCATTTTAAAGACGGTGCTATTGTGAATAGGCATACAAAAATAACAAATCTGGAGGAGTCGTAATGGCTAGTAATCCATCCCCAAAAGCTGCCTATTGGCGCGACAATCTAAAACTGCTTATAACTTTACTTGTCATCTGGTTTGCCGTTTCTTACGGGGCGGGCATTCTCTTCGTTGATCAGCTGGATCAAATCAGGGTGGGAGGATTTCCCCTTGGTTTCTGGTTCGCCCAGCAGGGGTCAATTTATACCTTTGTGGTTCTGATATTTGTATACGTCTGGCGGATGTCTGTGCTGGATCGTAAACATGATGTTCACGAAGACTGAAGGAGCCTCCAATGGATACCCAAACCCTTGTCTATCTATTCGTCGGGGCAACTTTTGCCCTCTATATCGGTATTGCGATCTGGTCGCGCGCCGGTTCTACCAGTGAATACTATGTTGCCAGCAAGGGGGTTCATCCCATTGCCAACGGTATGGCAACCGGTGCTGACTGGATGTCTGCTGCCTCCTTTATTTCGATGGCGGGCATTATTTCATTTATCGGACGCGACGGCGCAGTTTATCTGATGGGATGGACCGGCGGATATGTCCTCTTGGCCATGTGTCTGGCTCCCTATCTCCGCAAATTTGGTAAGTTCACTGTCCCTGAATTTGTTGGCGAGCGCTATTATTCCCAGACGGCCCGTATGGTGGCAGTTGTCTGCGTTATTTTTATCTCGTTTACCTATGTTGCCGGTCAGATGCGCGGTGTAGGGATTGTATTTTCCCGCTACCTGGAAGTGCCTATTAATACTGGCGTTATCATTGGTATGGGGATTGTGTTTATCTACGCTGTTCTTGGTGGAATGAAGGGGATTACCTACACACAGGTTGCCCAGTACTGTGTCATGATCATCGCCTATATGATTCCTGCTATCTTCATTTCTATGCTGGTCACTGGCAATCCAATCCCACAAATTGGTTTCGGAAGTACTGTGGAGGGAACGGATGTCTATCTTCTGGACAAATTGAATCAGATATCGATGGACCTTGGCTTTAATGAATATACGTCGGGGACAAAATCGACCATAGATACTTTTGCCATTACGGTTGCCTTGATGGTAGGAACAGCGGGTCTGCCTCACGTGATTGTGCGCTTCTTTACAGTGCCGAAAGTGAGTGATGCTCGTCTGTCTGCCGGTTGGGCGTTGTTCTTTATCGCCATTTTGTATACCACTGCTCCAGCGGTTGCTTCATTCGCCCGTGTTAACCTGATTGAGACGGTGTCCGAGAGTGAATATCAACAGTTGCCGAGCTGGTTCCAGAATTGGGAGAACGCGGGACTGCTGGCGTGGCAAGACAAAAATGGTGACGGTAAGATCACCTATACAGCAGGCGCAGCCTTTGCCGGCAAACCGACTTTCGACGGAGATGCCCGGGGCGACCACGGTCAGCGCGTGTTGACGAATGCGCCAACTGACAATAGCAATGAGCTGTATGTAGACCGCGACATCATGGTATTGGCCAATCCGGAAATTGCACAATTGCCTGGATGGGTGATTGCCTTGATTGCCGCTGGTGGTCTGGCCGCAGCGTTATCAACTGCTGCAGGTCTTCTGCTGGTTATATCCACGTCGATATCCCATGACCTGTTGAAGAGCAATCTCATGCCGAATATATCGGAGAAAAAGGAGTTGCTGGCAGCACGGATCGCAGCGGCCTGTGCGATTGCTGTGGCGGGTTACTTTGGTATTAATCCTCCCGGGTTTGTGGCACAGGTAGTGGCATTCGCCTTTGGTCTGGCGGCAGCGAGCTTCTTCCCTGCGATTATTATGGGGATCTTTTATAAGCGGATGAATAAAGAAGGGGCGATTGCCGGTATGTTGACCGGTCTGATCTTCACCTTCAGCTATATCGTGTACTTCAAATTCATCAATCCCGCTGGAAATACGCCTGATAACTGGTGGTTCGGTATCTCTCCTGAAGGAATCGGTACACTGGGTATGATTTTCAACTTTGTGATTTCCACCGTTGTTTCGAAGCTGACGGCTGAGCCTCCTGAGCATATTCAGCATCTGGTTGAAGATATTCGGGTTCCCCGTGGTGCGACGGCTCCTGTGGGCGGCCACTAGCCCCTGATAGTGATCTGACGCTGAAAAGCAAAAAGCCCCTGAAAAGGGCAATGCTGTTCACTTAAGTGTTTGAGTTAGCGCAGGGCTTAATAGAAAATCCAATGATGGAAACATCATCGGATTTTTTATGGATTTTCAGCAAGACCT
>NZ_AQXX01000080.1 GCF_000376785.1 Hahella ganghwensis DSM 17046 | reverse complement strand
TTATAAAATAGCTGCATGCAGTGGACACGAAGCATGGTGGATAACGGATACGGAGGGCGGCCGTTCTCGCCCTTGGGGTAATAGCGGGCGATCTTCTTTTCCATGCGTTTCCATGGGATCAGCTTATCCATTCGCTCCAGAAAGATTTCCCGGCGGGTCTTACGCTTCTTATTCTGGTATTCAGCTTCGGAGAAAGTCATCTGATCCATGGATAGTATTCCTGATGAGTGAAGTTGGCCGTATTATGACTGATTTGGGGAGTTATTCAGAGCCTCCCTAGATAGCGATATTATTCTAAGCCTACATCATCAGGTAACTATTTATGCAGTGGATATACAACAAAAGATTGAAAACTTTTTAGTCGAAGTCGCAGAAAAAGAATCTGTCTCAAAAGCAGACCTAATTGATGTATTTGACAAAATATCCCTGCTTAACAAAAAGGTAATGGGCGTTTCTAATTTTGCTACAAAAGCTAACTTTAGACTCCAGTCTGAAAAGATAAAGGCAGATTTATCTGAGTATATCGAGCAATACATAACTGATGTCGCTCAACAAGTCTCTTTTGGAAGGTTCTCTATTACTGTTGAGCGAGATAAAAATGGCTTTATACAAGAGTTCAAGCCAATAGACGTTTCTGTCGTAATAGATAATTTGATCTCAAATGCCAAGAGAAAACGCCATAGAGCTACGAAGATTGCTTTTAAAATAACTCATCCTACTAAAGATACCATCCATATCGAGGTTCGTGACGATGGCCGAGGATTTGACAGAAATATAGATGACCTGAATCGCGTCTTTGAAAAAGGCTTTACTTTAACAGATGGTTCCGGGTTGGGGCTGTTTCATGTAAAACATGTTCTTGGAGAAATGAACGGGACGATTGAAGCAATCCGCCCTGAAAGCGGTCAAGGGGCTGAGTTTTTAATAAGGATATCAAAATGAGATTAGATTTTAACGTATTATGGGTTGAGGACCAACAGAACAATGTAGAATCTCAGCGCGATCGAATTAATCTTCTAATATCGAGACATGGTTTTAGACTAAATGTGGAATTTGCTTCATCGGTAGAAGAAGCGAAAGGATATCTCTCTAATGATATATTTGGCGACCATATCGATTTAATTCTTATGGATTACGACCTTGGAGCAGGAGGTAAGGGAGATACAGGTCTTGAAGAGGTTCGAAAGATTTTCCCATATAAAGATATTATATTCTATTCAGCTCAAGCACCAGATCTCGCGAAAATGGTAGCCGAAAAGCAAGTAGAAGGTGTGTTTTGCTCTCGCAGAAACGATCTGCCAGATACTGTGGAAGGAGTTTTTGAAGCGCTGGTAAAAAAAGTTTTAGATATCGATCACTCCCGTGGAATAGTGATGGGAGCAACAAGCGACATAGATCATATAATTAACGAGTGCCTGATTCTCAGCTTTAATAACAGTGATGGCTCCGCCCAAGATAAAGCATTTAAAGAAATAGAGAAGCTTATCAAGAAAAAAACTAAGAAATTCGGTAAGTCTATTGAAGCTGTCCGAGCTTTAAAAGGTATTGAAGAGCTACAACAACACCACCACATTTATACAAGTGCAGACAGGCTAGATTTGCTGAGAAATATACTTAAATATATCAATTATGACGCGGATACTATTTCAGAAATAGCAAATTATCTTTATAGTGTAATACCCTCACGAAATGATTTGGCCCATGTTAAAGTTGTAATCGATGGCTTTTCTAGAAAGCTTTATGGCCGAGATGACAAAGAGCTTACGAGTGAGGACATGAAGCGGTTACGACATGATCTATTAAAACATCAAGACCTATTTGAGACTCTAAGGCATCAGCTGCTAGAGAGTTCCCAGAAACCTGATTCTCCCTAAGAATTCGATCGAAAGTTCTTCCTATAGCCTCAGCAACTAATGGAGGTACGGCATTAGCCACCTGAGTAAATCTCGGAACCTCCTTCTTCCTACGATCGCCTCCAGTAGTATATTTACCTTTAAATTCAAACCAGTCAGGAAAACTTTGTAGCCGCGCGTTCTCGCGCACAGTCAACGTCCTCGGCTCTTTATAGTGAATCAAGTCATCTGGCATACTTGTGATTGTCGGTGACGTGCTATTTGGATCAAGAACACGGATGGCACACTTTCTCAAACCAAAGCTTGCTTTAAGTTCGGCAGATAAAGCAACATTGAGTCTCCCACTTTCTTGGCAATTCTTAATTATTTTTTCAAATCTATCAACGATATGTGGTTGGTGGCGAGCTAATCTAGTGTTCGTGACATCACCAAGCCCAGCATTCATAATTTTTTGATAGTTTGTAATAGCACCCCTGTACAAAATTTCCTCAAACCCTTTAGTATCTCTACTTTCAGTTTTGCCATTTCTAGACACCTCGAAATCTGAGATGGCTGATTCAGAAGTAACAGGGATACAATTTAAGCCTTTTAGCCGTAAGAACTCATATCTATCCCGCTCAATAATTTCAAAGGGGTCTGAGTCTATCGCGTCACACAAATCCAAGCGAATAGCCACGATAAAGAATCGATGCCTGTTTTGCGGAACACCAAAGGTTGAGGTATCTAACAGTTGAGAATGGACACGATACTTTTCAGACAATGCATCAATAATCTTCCTTGCGTAATTGATTTTCCCTTCAGTAGGCGATGCACTGTCAAAATCATGAGTGATGCCTTTGACATTCTCGATCAGGACAATTTTTGGGCATATCAAATTAACGAACTCAATATATGCCTCAACCAAACTATTTCGAGGGTCGTTTGGATCTCGACGTCCAGCCGTTGAAAACCCCTGACATGGGGGGCCTCCAACCAACATATCAACTTGCCCACTTAAAGAGGCAAGTTTTTCACCGTAATCTCCTAATACCTCATCAACACTTAAAGCTTTCTGAGGCAACCATTCAGGCCAATCAAAAAAATCTCCTCGATCAGTAACAACTAAATTGTCATAAAGTGATTGGAAAGCATTTATATCTTTTTCTATTGCACATAGCCCTTTCCACCCAGCTTGGACTAATCCAAGACTCAGGCCACCGCAGCCGGCAAATACGTCAATAAAAGTTGGCTTTTTTGCTTCAGGCATATTTCAATCCATTAGGCTATTCTTACTTCTAATTGCCAAAAAACTCTCAATTTCAATACTATGCCTGAACCCCGACTAAATTACCAGGTCGTGCGATCAGCCAATTAGAGTCAACCTGCAACCATTTGTTTATTATAGGAAAAAATAAATTTTAGTGTATAAATATCGCTATAATAATCGCTCTAAACTACCTAACGCACGCATAATGTTCATGAAAAGCAATTTCCTGATGCTAGTAACACTAGCTAAACATCATGGAATTTTGAAATCTATAATGACACCCTTATTTTAGATTCACTATGCTCTATACCTTGGTCTGCTGTCTGTAACCAAGCCGCTATAGCGTTGATATCAGGCCAATTCAGCTCTGAGTCTCTAGAGCCACTCAGCCAATTCTCATCCAGCTCAACCGCATGATCCAACCACCCCTTCTCCATGAGATCAATACCAAGAATCTGCTCTAACGCCCACCCTGCAATCCTTCGAAGTTCAAGGATCTTCATGCACTGAACCACCCAAGACAGCATATCTTCACGTTTAGCAGCCCCTACTGCAATTAAGCAAGATCGTTCCGGTTCGGGGTGGTCTTGTAATATTTCTATTAACTGATCAGCAGACTCTCTGCCTAGATACTGGAATACAGCTTTCAACATACGATCACGATAAGGTCCAACCTCAAAGACTAAGGGACCAATGGGCAAGGTTTCAGGAGAAACACCCAAGTGTATTAGTCTTTCTGATACAACAACCTTTTCAGGTGTGTCCATGTCATCCACCATGTCGAGTAACGCTGGAACCGCTTCAGGGCTGCAATATTCACATAGAGCCCGGATGGCCACGGGATTGTTTGCATCTTTGGCAGCTTTCATGAGAGCCATCCAGGGCCGCTCTGGCAAGACATCCATATTAATTAAGGCACAAAATCCAAGAGCGGCATGAGCAGGCTTGCCTGAGCGAACCATTTGAGTACATAACTGCTTAACGTTGTCATCTGGACACCAAAGAAGCGCATCCAACAGTGCATGCCATGTTACATAGTCTTGAACGCCCTGATCGACGTAAGATTTGAAACGATGTAGATCAAACGGATGCAATGCGAGTAAGGTGCCGACAAAATATTCGCCTCCCCAGGAGGTATCCAAAGCTTCGTCGATGCTTTCCCATGCAGCTTGTCTAAATAACTGTGCCCCTCTTAAAGTTGGAGCTAGGCGTTGTTTAAGTTTTTCAATGTAATCGCCATCTGGTTCAGGAACCTGTCGTTGATTCCACCATTGGTCCCAAAGGGAAGCCGCCTCATCAACAAAGCCAGACAGCACATCAGGAACATAAGGCAGTCGCTCAGTCATCTCACATTACCGTATTTTTCTTGTTGTGAAATAACGGGTCGCCCAGGCGGCAAACGTTTTTCCCCTCAAATTTCACATCGAAGCTATACATCATGAACTCCGCGGTGTTCTTTATCGTGCCAGATTTAATGCCACCGCCCGCGGTACCACCTTCGTCCCCCGTTGAAGTGGCATATTGTGCTGTCTTGATCGAAGCCATTTGGCCATCAGTCTTGATGGTCTTCGTTCCTTTCGTCAGATTGCTGGACATCGCAATATTCGGATACGGAATAGGGACTGGGCCACCGGGTGTTGGAGTCTTACAAACATCTGGAAAGGCGATACTTTTACCACCACTCCCTTTATGGGAAATACCGCGATTATTAGCAAATATGGTCACTGCCATGGAAACCGTCCTTATTTCATTTCACTTCGAGGTTCGTTGTTGCAAACATTTAAATGCTGCAAATTGCCCTGGCTTTCGGATTTGTACATAACCGCTGCTCCTCGGGTTTCATAGTCGGAAGCACACCATGTCAAAACAGGTCCTTTAATATGGTCTTCTTCAAGCAGCGCATTCGTCAGAGCAAGCAATACCGGTACAGTCGCAGCCCCAATATCTCCATAGCAGTCTGCTGGATGCATAATACCAGCGCTGTCCGCCATCTGATTGTCGCTTAACCGGCTCACCGCAAAGCCCCATTCCTTAATCGGTGCAGACTCGCCATTTAAGCCGCAGATGACTTCTCGTACCGGGTCATGAATAAAGTGACATGCTTCATGAAAAGCCTCCGTCAATCCCTTACCCAAACATACCTCTTCACTGTAAAAATGGGCACTCTCCCGGCTTACTTGCGGTTTACCTAGCTTAACTGTGGAGGCTTCATCGTTAGCCACCAATAGCAGGCAACCAGCCCCCTCTCCAGGGAAGAAACCATCGTTCGTATGCGGTAATAGCAGACGGCCATCCTTTTCCCAGTGGGCCAGAGCTCTGGGACAGCGGCAACTGTCAACACCAATGACAAGTGCCTGTCTGGCATGTCCTGCCTCTAGCAGACCCCAGGCATCTGCCAAAGCCCTATATCCCCCTGCTCGCCCCAATAGATACAGACGACTATCCAGCCAGTTGATATTTATACCACTGAGGCGTTGCACCTCTTGCAGTGTCTGCAGTCCTTGGGGACTCAGTCCAAGATTGTCCGGTAGGTTAATGAACACTGGCATACCCAAGTCGGTATTAATACCAAGCTCAAGCTCTTCCAGGGCCAATTGAAGTAGCTGCAGCATCCGCCGGTAACGGCCGCTTGGTTGCCGAGAAATCTCCTTGTCTAATGTAGGAAGACAATCATCCAATAAAGTCGCCATCCTGATCGGCGATTTTTTTGACGAGAGATAGGTGGATTCCCTAACCATACTGATCCCGGCCTGGACGGCAGCGGCATTGACAGCGGTGCCAGGGCCAAGAGCCGTCACAACACTGGATGAGGCGATAGAGATGTTCACGACTATTCGGCCCCTGTCCTACACAGTCTCAACAGGAAATGCAGAAATACCCCATCCACCAGGATAAGGATTCGCTTTCAGTGCATTAATAATGGACTCATGGACAATGATCGTGCTGGGAGAATGAGGAATCCGAAATATACTGGCACCCATCACCGCCTCTTGTTTAATCACAATTTCGTCAAAATCGACGAGAGGAGGGGCATCATTCGGGCTTCCACTGATCAAAAATGATTCTGATTGGTCCATATCGACACAATCGATCATCCCCAAGATATTGACCGCTTGATGAGAATCCCATTCCTGGTTTGTCTCAGGATTTATCATCCGAACAGGAAATAACTGAAGATTATCAGCACCGCAGTTTTGAAGAACCTCTATCAATGATGCATTCATCATCGGGAACGACGTTGGCCCCACAAGAGGTCCTGGAGGATTGTCATTCGTGTAGTTAACCTCTACGTTAAACTCATGAAACTCTGGAAGTGGTATCAGTCCGCCTCTAATGAAGTTAATCTTCGAGGTCATGGATGGCTTCTTCTGAACCCCATAGTCGCTGTATATGTTTGATCGAATTTCGTAGTACATGGATATCTCTTGCTTCCCTTAAAGTGTCAGTGTTTTATGCGGACAAATAGGTTTGTGATAATCCAATGCCAGCTTGGAAATAAAATATTTCCATCGCCTTGGATTAGCCAGAAGGTCTCGCTCCACTTTGGCAGACACTCGATCCAATTTTGAATTGATTTTCCAGTTGGGCTTGAACGGCCCCTTATCTGGGTCAATATCCTCACATAACTGACATCCTTCTACCCAGGCGATTACATTGTCATTTAACGCGTCCAAGAGTGCTATCAGCCTGTCTTTATACGACTGGTGATAGCGACCATCGGGATCTTCCGGGTCAACGATATCATGAGGCCCCAAGTGAAACTGCCCTTTACCAGCATCCATACTCTTGAAAGCGACTTCTTTTTTCTTATCGTAGGTTAATTCCCCCCACTTCTTGCCATCGATCAAGCCTTTGGGTTTGGAGGGAAGCCATATTCCGTTGTTGCCGTTATTGACTGAGTATCCTGTGTCCTTGGTGATTTTTCCCTTGCTTTTACATATCCACTGCTCGATATCATGTCCTTTCAGCGCTTGGTTTCCGCTGATAGCATGGTGGGCCTGACAGGAATAATCACCAAACTCATTATCATGGTATATCGGAGCAGGCTGTGGTTTCGGTGAGACAGGGTTTTGTCGCTCGTTGTCTCCATTTTGGGGCCGGGCATTAGGCTGCTCACTCACCAATTTACTTGGTGTGATCATGATATTCGCCAACTTCTTGGAGTTATTCTTGACCCCAGGATAGGTGACGAAGTTTGTTTGATCTTTTTCCACTGGACAAAAAGGGCACTCAATTTCTGGCTCTGTGTGCACCGTTGGGGTAGTAATCGGCTCACCTATCTCCATTTTCTTCCTCTAGTTTTCTAACTTTTCATCCATAGGTCACAGGGTTGCTACTTGCAGGTAGAATCATGTTTAGACATTAGGTATAAAACAGCTAAACGCCTAATCGTATTCTGACTGACTTCAGTTTTCCCACTTTGCGCTCACAGGGAAACAAAGCCCGCATAACCAATTGCTGACGGTTTTGCTCCGGCTCCAAAATCAGGGTTTCCATCCTTAGTGGAAGGGCATGCTGATCCCCACTGAAATCAATCACTGCACTTAGTACACATTCCGGCACCATGGATTGAATCAGCGGCCGCTCCGGATGGGTATGGGTGATCGAAATAGGCTCGCCTCCCAGAAAATACTGATTCAAAGCACTCAGCCCTGGGGACCCGCTCATGAAGTGGCGACGATCAAAGTCTGCCGGTAACACTGGGGCCCGATATTTTTGCCACTGCTCATCATAGGTGCCGACATAACTGAGGCGGGGCTCCCAGGTTGGGGAGACATAACCCACGCCAATCGGTAGCGGCTGATCCTTCGGTAATTCAATCAGGTGTTTGGGATCTTCAATGTTGGGTAAGGGCTGCCCTATCATCTCCGAGGTAGAGCGTTTGCCCCGGAACCCTTTGCCGACAGGATTGTAGGGATGGACCTGCATGGAGTTCGGCCCTGGCGGCAGATCAGGGTTAAAATGATGCTGGCCACCAAAGGCGTTTTCAAAACACAAGGGCATCGTAATAAAAGGTTCGGGCTCGCTATGCCCTGACCATTCCCAATGACGATCGCCATACACTGCTAATGCCTGCTGCAAAGCTCCTACCTGAACATGAACCACCAGCTGCTGATGGGGCTTGGCTTGCGGCGCCCAGGCATTGCCAATCAATACACAACTGAGCCCTGGTTGAGGCAGGTGATTTTCCGCCGCATACTTCAGGCTGGACTGCTCCGGTTCGCCATGAAACTGATTTTGGCTAACGATAGGCGCCTGTTCCGGATGTAATCGCGGTGTTCCATCCAGCGAGAACGACGCTTTGGCCACCACCAGTACGGCGTCTCGACCCGTTTCATCACGGATCACATCCAATTGGGCAGCGAACGGAGTTTGGTTAATCAGTTGCAGCATGAATGAAGCTCTGTCGATCTCTTCCTAAGTTCTTGGCACGTGCTCTAGTTGAGTTGGATACTGCCGCCTTTGATGCGCTGGGATCCTCGGGCGCGGCTAAGAATTTGCTCGCCCTGTAGGAGTATCTTACCGTCCTTGTTCAGGGTCAGACGGGATTTTCCGCAGCGCAGCGTGATGGAGCCTTCGGCCTGGATCTCCAGATCCTTGCCATTGTAGCTCACTTTGGGTTGTTCCTGGGACGAGATGTCGATGGTCGCTCCCAATGCCTGGGTATGGGCGACGGATTGATCCAGGCGACTATACAGAAAACCGACAATAATCGGCTGACCGCCGGCATTACGGGCGAAAGAGATCGCAATGTCACGACCTGCATCTTCGTTTGAGACGGGTACTGTTGCCAACGCCGCCTGAGGATTTTGACTGGAGGCTTCGTCCCAGGCCACCCTAGGATTTCCATCCGTATCGATGTCCACAATCCATCCTACCAACAACCCAGATCCCTGGTCGGTTTCTGAAGTGGCATGTTTGGTTTCGTTACGAAGTTCGGTCGTCATTATTCACCCTGTCCGTTTGGCGATATCAATCTGGATGGCTTGGAACACAAGATGTGGTCTGTAAATGCAGCCATCCAATGTAATACAAAATATCGCTTCATATCAGTCGTAATCCCCCCTAAACCTTTCGTTTACCCGAATGCCGAAAACACGTTCTTTTTCATAATGTTTCGCATCGCTCATAACCCTCTACAGCCTTCTTCAAGAGCGACAGAGCACTGACATTTTGCCTTGCCAACGGAGCCTGGTTTTCTACCATTGACGCCTTTTCCAAATGACGGCTGGCGACAGTCGCCAGGAGATCATTGGAAGAGGACTGGGTGGGAACTGTCACCGCCAGGATCATCAATCCGTACCGTATTAACTGCCAGCCTTTTTCCACCAGGGATCGCTGAGTCTTAATGGCTGATTGCGGAACCGCTGCAAACGGTCTCATATTGGGATGTACCGGAGTCGTCCATACTTGGGTCTGTCCCTCCTCTGGAACAGTCGGCTGGACTTCCGATACCTCGGAGACAAAACCGAAACGGGATTTCCATTGCTGAATTCCCTGGCGTTTTCGGTATTTGTTGAGACCGTTCTGGGCCAGTTGTTGAATCTGCGCGATATCTGACAAACGTTCGGAGGCGATCTTGTGCATCAGTCCATCCACCAACGGTTGAAAAGCTCGCAATGTCCCCGGCAATTTAGGCACGGGTGTATTCAGATGATTCACCAGCAAGGACACACTGGAATCTCCCTGGAACGGCGCATACCCGGTTAGCATTTCATGCAGCATGACCCCCAGACTGTAGAAGTCTGAATCAGCTGTTACCGGAAAGCCCTGCGCCTGTTCGGGACTCATATAGCGTGGTGTACCAATCACGGTACCGATGACAGTGCGTTGGTGATCTTCATCCAGGGTTTTCACCACACCGAAATCGGCAATCACCGGGGTCCCGTCATAGCGAAACAGAATGTTTTCCGGCTTGATATCCCGGTGCACACAATCTTGCAGGTGGGCGTAGTTCAACGCCTGGGTGAGTGTATCGAGGTAGCCCACCACGGTTTCCGGATCCATGCCCTCGCGGATACGCTGTTTCATATCGCCACCGGGCAGATACTCCATGGCCATATACGGCAGTCCATCGACCGTACCCACATCGTAGATGGTGACAATATTCGGATGGTTCAGCCGAGCCACAGTGCGGCATTCGATATCGAAACGGCGCCCGAAGTCGGGATCAGCCGCACAAAAGGTCGACATCACCTTCAACGCCACCAGCCGACCTAAAACGAGATGCTTGGCGAGATACACGGTGGACATCCCGCCTTGTCCCACGACGCGATAGACTTCATAACCTGGTACGGAAATCATCAGTGTTATCCCTTTGCTGACTACAACGTCAAAATCATCAATTCAACACAGAAGAGTGAGCGATCAGTTTCCCGAAAGCAGGCCATCGGCCGTTCGGAAGTCTGAGTTTTTCTGGCCGGCCAGTGTTTCCCAGTCAATACACCCCAGACAGGTTTGACGACTGTGTATGTGGATTTTATTGGTTGGTTGATCCAGTCGATGGGTCTGCCACTCAATGACGGCAGTTGGATCACAATGGGGGCACAGATCGATGTTGGTGTTTTCCATAACGCTCTTCCTGATTTAATCCTTTAAAGGAAACTGTTCATTACGTTTACGGCGAGGCAGTTTAAAGATTGATCAAAAAGTTGCCAATAGGCTAAATGGGCTATCGGCTGTGCGAGATTTCTTACAAGGACAGTGACTAATATATAGAAACATAAGCCTCTGAAGGTCGCCCGAAGAGAAAATTGGGGAATGTGCTATCTTTTTAGTTGTAGTCAATATCGACTGGTGGAAGATCGTTTTGAACCCATGGCGGACATTAATGGTTCAGCACTGGTTATGAATTTTTCTCAATCTGGTCGAGTAGAAGAGTGACGTATATCGCATCAACGAAGTGTATTTTTTGTGCGATCCTACCAGCCCTAACAATCATTCCCACGTAGAAGAAATAACCGTCAAAGCGAGCAAATACTGGCCCTCCGCTAATCCCGTTTAGATCACAGGTGAAGTCATCGCAGTCGATAGTGTAGACATCATTACCAAGCTGATCACTACTTAACTTTCCAATGGCAATAAGTGGTGGCGTTTCGAGCTTCATTGCTTCGTAGTCATACCGGTTATCGACGTCGGGGTAACCCACAGCAAAAATCTGCTGCCCGGTTTTAAGTATGTTGGCTGGCATCCAGAACTCTTTCATCCGCCAGGTATGCCAACTCAGCTCTTCGCCGCCAAAATCTGGCTCCTTATCAATTTGCCAGACAAAGATATCTTCAACTTCTTCCCGACATTCGTGATTAGGGTGGTTAGAAGTTGAGGCACCGACTAAAGGTAGTGCAACTTTATATCCCGGAATAAATATACGCAGGTGCTGAGGATTCACTCCCTGATTATCAATCACGTGTTTGGCGGTGATCGCAAACTGTTTGCCACCCCATTGAGCTAAGAACAGCGTACCTATTCCCCAGATGAAATCTCCCTCTGTTTCTTGGAAGAATACCGGCCGTGTTCCTGTCACCAAGGCAGTATATATTTCATTGATAGACAGTTCATATCGAGAATTGTGTGGGCTAGAGTCCATAGAGCACCTAGAGACAACATGGCTACTTAAATTTAGTCTGTTTGTCCTTTTTGAATTCGCTTAGCCATTTTTTCCTTAACCAATTCACGTGCCTCCTCTGCAAGGCGCTCGGGCCCTCCCTCGCTTTCTAGCAGGCGAACCAAAGCTTCTGCAGGATCCTCCCATTCAGAATCAATTTTGTTCGCTTGTGAGGGCGGCCAGGATTCAAGTAGATCAAACTCAATGCTGTGGGGATCGGCCCGAAACATTGTATTGATATCAAAACGTTCATCTCGACCGCTCTCCCTGAAGGTGTAGGAGAAGGTCACGATCATCAAATTTTGCTCGCCAGTGACCTCTACTAGGTTAAGAGGAAAGACCGTCTCAAATCCACTCCCTGGTAGCGTGAAGTCCTCCATCGAAAGCTGAATATTATGTGCATCGCAGAGTACTTGGCGTAATTCCTCATGGTCTTTCGCTTTGCTTTCCATGCCTGGCGAAAACAGATCCTCATCACAGACACCTTGAAGTAGCCCATCCCGCTTTGCCCGCAAGATTAATGCTTTTGCCTCGGAGGCAGGCAATTGCCGGCGACGGAATGCGCCCACCGGCAAATTGTTCAAAGTCAGGCTCCCGAACGATAAGTATAATTTCTTCATGTCCTCAGCCTATTTAAAGGTGTATTGATATTAGCCCAGTAAGCGCTCATTCTCTACATCCCAGCGGACTAGCCTCAACAAACCAGTAAATATACAGGTAGGAACCAACCAAGTGCGAAATTTCAGCCCTCAAATTTCGAATGGTATAGTAGTCGGGTGTGGCTAATACAGTGGAGCGGTGATGGGAAAGCATTATGAGCCTTTGGATGACAGGGACAGAGAAGATATCGAGCAAGGAAATGCACAAGCAGAGGAGTTGTTGAGAGAACTGGAATCCCCTTCAGGTGCACAACGACTCGGAGACGAAGCCTATGAGCTAGCGATGAGGGAGCTCAAGAACGGACTGGCTAAGCACATCGAATCGCGCCCGGAAGTGATGGTAGGAAAACCTTGTATAAAGAGGACGCGGATACCTGTGCAGACCATACAGGAAATGCGTGAGTCAGGCATGACCTACGCTGAAATCATTTCTGACTTTCCCAGTTTGACCGAAGCAAAGATCGATGCGGCCCTGGCGTACCCAACGTTTAACAGGTCAAAAAGCTCCTGAGCTTCTGTAAGCAGTAGTTTGCTTGACGTACCTTGAACAGGTTTCTACGAGGACTTTTCCGGGGAAGTTACGATCATTTCTCGTGGCTCTGCATCTCTTGCTGAGCCCGATTGGGGCATGGCAAACTTCCGCCCCACAGAATGAGGGTTTCAAGCTTCATTTTGACCGATGCATTGCCAAATAGCTGATTGATTTGCTTGCAGCAAGCTGCCAGGTTTTCTACCAGATCAGATCCACCCTGTGAACTTGGGATGATGTGATCGATCATAGCATCCTCCAGTTTGAGGTGGTTGCGACAATAAAAACACTTCCCGCCCTGGGTAAATAGTAGCCGCTGTAGTTTATGCTTTGCCATGGGTTAACCATTACTTTGGCTGGATGACATGGACCCCGCTATGCACAGACCCATATAGGCCTCACGGAAGGTTATCCTGATAATGTAAGAACCAACTGCAGCATCGCTTTAATTATAGATCGTCCAAGTAAGATGGCTAGCCGGGCAAGTGATACTTATCGGCGTCTGCAGCCAATAAATTGATAAAGGATGTATATCATAATGGACATTGACACTACTGAGTTTGAAAACGCTCTGTATCGAGAATGTGCAGATTCCTTCGCGGCAATTATTCGCGAACAAGCCCAGTCCGGAATATATCTGATCGGTCTGTACCACAGTGGTGGAGGGAGTTGGAGCCCCATTGTACACACTTACCTCGGATTGGATCAGGTTGTCGGGGAGTACTTGTCATCCTCATATGCTCAAGGGAGGTGTGAAGCGTCATTACGTAGGGATCTAAGATGGTCATCTTGTGATATGCCTATACATGGCGACTATGAAAGCCATTTAGCTGTATCTGAGCAACTCCTGCAACAGATGAGCGAAAGGGTTGACGAAGCATTCGAGTTAGTGGAAGACCCTGAAGATGTATCCATTCTTGATGAATTTGATACGGCAATTCGGTCCGCGATCACGCGCGTGTTAATGAAATTGGAGCAA
The DNA here is from genome assembly GCF_000376785.1 of Hahella ganghwensis DSM 17046. Taxonomy (GTDB): domain Bacteria; phylum Pseudomonadota; class Gammaproteobacteria; order Pseudomonadales; family Oleiphilaceae; genus Hahella; species Hahella ganghwensis. The sequence continues at coordinate 25,573 of NZ_AQXX01000080.1, read as the reverse complement.
GAACAACTATTTGCCCCTTTGGGGAATCGTGATGGGTTTGTGGTCGGAATTGTATGCGGGGATGAAAGTATCAAAGACAAGCATCGCGCCACGATTCCCCTCAATCCGGAAAGCAGTCTCCGGGAACTGGCCGAAGATGCGGCATATTTTGAGGAGGAAAGTCGGCGCTTATTTGATCAGACTATCATGATGCAGCAAACACGAAAATGTTGGTCGAATTAAAGCCTGACGTACATGGCCTAGTTATCAGTTATCAGTGACGTGCGAACAGTCAGCATGGATGAGGCAGAATATTATTTTTGTTTCTGAATCTGAAATTTATGCGCAATTATGCGTCCTATGCATAATTATGCAAACGACAGATAACTTTTGAATATTGAATAAATTAGCGGCGTACACTGAAGTACTCTATCAGCTGAGCTGAGTACATGATGTGCGAGTCAAATATGACGGTGTAATTTGGGCCCATTCGCAGTCCGATTCTTGATCGAGAGCATTTTGTCGTATCTACACTTTTAGATACTATGGGTACAATATGCATTCGAATAAACCAATTAATACGCAAATACGTTCAAGAATAAGTAAACATCTAAGCCCAGAAATGGAGCAGTCTTTAATAACTCCCAATGGCACCTGTAATAACTATGCACCAAAACGACTCACAAAGAATTCTCTTGGCTTGAGGAAATTCCTGAATTTTGAAAAAAGCGGCAAAGCGAATCTAGATTGAGTTTTGAACTCTTTCTATTCTCATATGCATGCTTGTAACAAATCACTCTGCCATAACCGAGTTCCTCAATTCCTGTATTCAATGCATCCCTAAGACCTGAGCCTTTTTTTCTCGCTATTATCTCTAAACAATGCTCTACAACCTCATTTGGATTACGATCAACACCTAAGAGAAATGGGGATAAAAATCCGCCCTCTGATTTTTTACACTCAATTTCTATCCAGTAACCATTGATATTCTCGATAGACACCTTAACAACGAGGGCACACCTCGGAGTCCCATTGATATAGCCAGCTTCTGTAGGTTCTGCAGGAGAAACCAGTCTCCAACTGCGCCGAGGCCAGCAACCACTATTCCTTGCTTTCTCATCTAGCAAATTCCAGCAACTTACTCCTCCACGTACAATAAGCTGGAGAGCTGTTGAGGGTTGGAAAATTGAATAGCTATGGATTGAGCCATTTCCCTTTAGTAACCGAAAAGCCTCCAGCAAGAATTGAAAACGTCTATCTGGAGCCCTAAAGAGTATGTTTGCTTTACCTTGAGGAAGATTATTCTGCCCATAGCCTGCCTCTCCCGTTGATACATTATCACCATCTTTAACTGGCGGCTTAGGTGGACTAGTTCCTACATATTTCTTACTTGACTGTTTTTCAAGTTTCCCTACAGGAGGACTAGTTAGCCAAGTTTCATCATCCATAACCAGATCAGTACTAGAAGACTCTTTATGAGAATCGTTATTATTATCTACAGAAGTGTTCTTATTCGGTTTTTTCCTGCCTTTTGGTCTAGATGAATAGGGTCGAGGCTTATCAACTTCCTCAACCTCCTTTCCTATCTCTCCGCTATTGAAGCGTCCAAATTTCATAGGGGGAATATATTCGGGGATGCTGCAACCATGGATTTTGGTTACTAAAAATTTCCTGCGGTAATTTATGCCTTTAACTCGAAGTCTAGGTAACCAATATCCTCTAACAGTCATTTCTAATGGGCTGTCTGTCGTTCTGAAAGGTATTTTTGCATTGGAATACCAAGGTAGATCCCGATCCCCACGGCGATCAATTAACGAATTCGAATATACCGACTCAGCACAAACTCGAGCATATGGATCAAAATGTAGAATTGCCAAGTGACGACCGTAGCAGTTATCAATATCCCTTTCTAAAACAAGATGCCATTCACCATTATCAGCTATCTGAGTCTTTAACCCAGACTCCATTTCTCCAAGGAATATCACGTTTTTCTTAACCTTACTCCAAGGTCCAGTGGTGAAGGTCTGTGCAAGCTTTGTAGAAGGAGCATAAAATCTTCTAAATATGACAGTCCTAGGAATAACTACATCTATGTCGCCTTGTTGAAAAAGCAAACATCTGGATTTGGGGTACCTATTTCTAGGACCAAAGTACTCAAATCGGTTTAATACTCTATATGGAAGGTCTTTACGCCACCCCTCAGGACTTTGAATAATGTCGTTAAGTGACACCTCATTACAAGAGTCCTCCACATCCGGTAAGGAAAGTGACAAAGGTGAGGTGGGAATATGCCCCACCAGCTCTGTCCTTTGATAAATCGCTCCAATTGTCATCAATGGAAGGCTTCCAGCTAAAACCCAAGAATGAGAATTGTGCAAAAATAAATCTCGGCTCTGATCATCACTAACAGGTCTTCGAAAGTAACTATCAATATCTCTGCTAGTAATATTGTTTATAAGTGATTTGTCAGAGAAAGGGAGCTTTTGCAGGAGCACAGAAACTGAGGGAGAACGAGTGGAGCGATGAAGTAACTTAAACTCATCTATCCACTTGATAAACCATAAATTATCGTCGTTTGGAAATTCACAAATCCTTGTCATGGCAAAAATCCTACCACAAGATTTTCACCCAGTCGCTCTTTTTAATGTTCTATCGCAGAATTAGCTAGAATTCACAGCCACCTCCCACCAGAGCTACAGCCGAGGCGGTATGATGCGGGGCGCGAAATCTTCGTTGGCGCCACAATAACGGATCAACCTCTTGGCCCGCGACCGAAGCAACAGCCGCGGCCTCAAGTGCGTCTTCTTCAGACAGTTCCGGCAGGATTCCTGGGAGCCGGGAGGCCAACATGGTTTTCCCGGTTCCCGGCGGGCCAAACATCAAAAGGTTATGGCATCCTGCCGCCGCAATTTCCAGGGCCCGTTTGGCTTGGAACTGGCCTTTGATATCACGCATATCCATCCCGGCCCGGTCAGTATGAGGCCTGGAATCCAGCACTTCTTTCATATCCGGGATAAAGTGGGACAGTAGTTGCTGTCCACACAAATGAGCGACCAACGAAGTGAGCGACACGACCGGATAGACTTTAAGATTACTTACCAGGCTGGCTTCATTTAAATTTTCCGAGGGAACAAAGGCGGCGGCCCCAGTGCGACTGCACTGTAGAGCCGCAGGCAGAATACCGGAGATCGGCCTGACCTCACCGGACAATGCCAGTTCACCATAAAACTCGTGTAGATGAATGGTTTCTTCAGGTATCTGACCAGATGCAGCAAGAATGCCGATAGCAATCGCCAGATCAAAACGGCCACCTTCTTTTGGCAAGTCGGCAGGAGCGAGGTTGATGGTTATGCGACGTGCTGGAAATTCAAATCCACTGTTCAGTAGTGCACTACGGACCCTATCCTTACTTTCTTTTACTGCCGCTTCAGGGAGACCGACAATGGAAAGCCCGGGTAGTCCATTGGACAAGTGAGTTTCTACTTTTACGGCCGGCGCTGAAACACCAGCCTTGGCACGAGTGGCCACTATGGCAAGAGACATATATCTTCCTTGATATCTTGAGAGGCATCCTGGCCTCGCTTTTTGTATGGCTTAACTGTATACAATTTGCACAGACATACTTGACTGTATCTGATTTGCTTAGGCGGGCAGCTGTATTAACAGCCCAGCCGCACAGCCTAGGCGTCGTTTTTATCCAGCTGTTGCTCCAGCTCAGCAACCCGTTTTTCCAGTGTTTCCAGTTTCTCACGTGTTCTGCGCAAAACTTCCGTTTGGACATCAAATTCTTCGCGAGTCACCAGATCAAGCTTGCTGATAATACTGGTCAATGCTGCTTTGGCCTGCTGATGAACATCTTCCTGAGCTGACTTGGCAACATCAGGAATGAATTGTCCGAACTGCTGGTTAATCGAGTTTAAAATATCAAAAGGCGATACCGCCATGATCCGTCCTCATCCGCAAACTTAATGTTAGGAGAGCTAGTCTATCACGGGCTGATTCACAGGGGAAAACCTCCGCATCCCTCCCGACAGATTCACGCAAACTGAGCATACTGCACCACAAATGTGCATTCCGTTTTTTTTGCTCCAGCATAGAGCACAATTATCGATCAATCATAACCCCCATGCGCTATAATTGTGCCCTCGACCTCATGTCTGTACAATTTATAGGATATAACAGACTGTTTTATATATAATTTTTATCTTTGGCATAACAGATGCTTAATCATGCACAAATTCCGCACATTATTTCGTGCGTGATTGAGCGTCTAACTGTCTTATTTAAATAGGCGGGTATAAGGAGAAAAAAATGAAACTGGTAACTGCCGTAATCAAGCCTTTCAAGCTGGATGACGTGCGCGAAGCACTTTCCGAGATTGGCGTACAAGGCGTCACCGTGACCGAAGTTAAAGGTTTCGGGCGCCAGAAAGGCCACACAGAGCTGTACCGCGGTGCAGAATACGTTGTGGACTTCCTTCCCAAAGTAAAAATAGAAGTCGCTATCGGTGACGACATGCTCGACCAAGTGGTCGAAGCCATCACCAAAGCGGCCAACACAGGCAAGATCGGTGACGGCAAGATTTTCGTCGTGGATCTTCAGCAAGCCATCCGTATCCGGACCGGCGAGACTGGCACCGACGCCATCTAAAACAACTTTTAATCAACAGGTAACAGTTAAGCCTAGTGCGGAGGGCTTTTCATGGAAACTAATCCAAATCTGATATTCGAACTCCAATACGGAATCGATACATTCTATTTTCTCGTGTGTGGCGCCTTGGTCATGTGGATGGCCGCCGGTTTTGCCATGCTTGAAGCAGGCCTGGTAAGGGCCAAAAACACCACTGAAATTTTAACCAAAAACGTTGCTCTGTTTGCCGTTGCTTGCACCATGTATCTGGTCTGCGGTTACGAATTAATGTATGGCGGCGGTTATTTCCTGCTCGAGACAGATAACGTCAGCAGTATGACTGACGATGCCGTCACCGCGGTTATCGAAGGCTCCAAGGCATTCAATGCCGGCGCAGAGGATTCCGGATTACAGTACTCCGGTGCATCTGACTTCTTCTTCCAGGTCGTATTCGTGGCAACCGCCATGTCCATCGTATCCGGAGCAGTTGCTGAGCGAATGAAACTCTGGGCATTCCTGGCCTTTGCTGTCGTCATGACGGGTGTCATCTATCCAATGGAAGGCGGCTGGACCTGGGGCGAAAAACCCGTATTCGGTCTTTTCGAACTGAGCTACAGTGACTACGCAGGATCTGGTATCGTCCACATGGCTGGCGCAGCAGCAGCTTTGGCAGGCGTTCTTCTGCTGGGTGCCCGTAAAGGTAAATACGGCGCTAACGGTCAGGTTAACGCGATTCCAGGTGCCAACTTGCCATTAGCGACTCTCGGTACTTTTATCCTGTGGATGGGATGGTTCGGTTTCAACGGTGGCTCCACCCTGCAACTTTCAGGTATTGGTGTCGCCAACGAAGTAGCTAGCGTCTTTGTGAACACAAACGCTGCCGCTTCCGGTGGCTTGATTGCCGCTCTGATCGTTGCTCGTATCATGTTTGGTAAAGCCGACCTGACGATGGCGCTGAACGGTGCGCTGGCTGGTTTGGTAGCTATTACCGCAGAACCTGCCGACCCTACTCCTCTGGTGGCAACCGTTATCGGTGCTGTCGGTGGTGTGATTGTTGTTTTCTCAATTGTTGCTTTGGATAAACTGAAAATTGACGACCCCGTCGGCGCTATCTCAGTTCACGGTGTCGTTGGCTTCTTCGGTGTGATGGTTGTGCCTTTCACTGACGCCGACGCGACCTTTGGTGGACAGCTTGTAGGTGCACTAACCATCTTCGTTTGGGTATTCGTTACCAGTCTGATCGTCTGGACAATCCTGAAAGCTGTTATGGGTATCCGAGTCAGCGAAGAAGAAGAGTACGAAGGCGTCGATCTGGCCGAGTGTGGTATGGAAGCATATCCTGAATTCACTCGCGACTGATCAACGGTTAAGCTGCTAAAGAAAAACCGCCCTAAGGGCGGTTTTTTTTTATTTTGATTAATCAGCGGACCACTCTCTGATCTTGGGACAATCCGCAGGCCACAATCTGTTACCTACATTAGCAACAAATCCCTATAGCTTTTACTCTGCATTAGATTAAAATACACCCATTCTAGAGTCTCTCTAGCACCTTCCCCTGATTTCTTGTTCATTCTTTTATTTTACTGATACGGGACAACGATGATCTCGACTTTGATCGGCTCTATTGCCGCGATATGTACGACACTTGCCTTCTTACCGCAAGTGTTGCTGACACTCAAAACTAAAGACACCAGCGGCGTCTCTCTGGTGATGTACAGTATATTCTGCTTTGGTGTGGTAATGTGGCTGGTCTATGGCGTAATGCTGGTTGAGTGGCCAATCATCATTGCAAACATCATAACCCTGGCGTTAGCTGTGACGGTTCTGACATTGAAACTAAAATACGGCTGATCTCAGCCTTGCCAGCACAAATCAGGGTTTGATAAGAATAGGTGTTCCGTCGGCCACAAGATTCCAGACTTCTTCCATTGCTGTATTCGTCAACGCAATACAGCCATCTGTCCAGTCTTCATTCAGCAACCAGTTAGCGGTCATCCAGGATTTCATACGGTTTGGCCATCCGTGAATCATAATCATCCCGCCCGGACTTTTACCCTTTGACTCCGCAAAGGCTGTATCAGCAGTATTTGGATAGGATACGTGGATAGACTTGTAGTAATGGCTGTTGGGGTTGCGCCAATCCAGAGTGTATTTTCCTTCTGGCGTTCTTTCATCCCCCTCGAACTGTTTATGACCTATCGGATCATCACCCAGCGCAATGCTGTATACCCTGAATGGCACACCATTACTCATCAGTGTTAGCGTTCTCTCCCTTTTTTTTACCAGTACCAGGTCAACCATGGGATTGTTATCCATCGGCATCATCGCTGATACGGTTGAAGTCAGAGGCTGGTTGGACGCAATTTGAGTCCCGGGAGGATTGTCCTGAGAAAGGTTATCAGCCTTTGAGAGAGTCGCTGAAAATAATAATGTAATCCCTGTAAATATCGTTAGAGTGTTTGTCATCCTTATCATTACTACTTACCACTTCATTGGAAATATATACCTGTATTAATGGGTACCAGCCAATTCGCTACTCTTCCTGATCATGGCCATAGTCAGAGTATAGACAACGCCGTTATTTCACAGCCACTTGGAAATGTATTAAAAGTGTGAGTTTATGACGAAATGAGAACATCGGCACACTCAGCATACTGCTAAACAGGTTGAAGAAAGAATAATTAGTAAAAGAAGGGTATATCAAAACAGAATATTAAGAGGGCTGCTGAGCAGCAGGGAAAGGCTCCATCTCCGTGGGCGTCAATTACCCAGGGAGATGGATCGACGAACAAACTAGTCTTTGTACCGACGGAACACCAACGTAGCGTTAGTACCGCCAAACCCAAAGCTGTTACTCATTACAGTCTCGAGACCTGCATCTGAAATGGCTTCAGTCACGATAGGAGCATCTGCTGCCCCCTCATCCATTGCTTCGATGTGCATGGAAGGTGCAATGAAATCGCCTTGCTGCATCAACAGACAGTAGATCGCTTCCTGAACACCAGCCGCCCCAAGTGAGTGGCCAGTCAGCGATTTCGTAGAACTGATTCTTGGAATATCATCGCCAAAAACAGACTTCACCGCCTTCAACTCCACAATATCACCTGCCGGTGTACTGGTCCCGTGAGTATTCAGGTAATTGATTGGTGTATCAACCGTTTCAAGAGCTTGCTGCATACAGCGTACCGCTCCCTCACCGGATGGGGCTACCATATCGGCACCATCAGAGGTTGCCCCATAGCCAACCAGTTCCGCATAAATTGGAGCACCACGCTTCAAAGCGTGTTCGAGCTCCTCTACCACAACGACACCGCCGCCACCAGCAATGACAAAGCCATCACGAGTGCTGCAATATGGACGGGAAGCACGAGCCGCATCATCATTATATTTGGTGGATAAAGCGCCCATGCCATCGAACAGAACCGCCAGACTCCAATCTTCTTCTTCACCACCACCGGCAAACACCACATCCTGTTTGCCCAACTGAATCTGCTCCCAGGCATGACCAATACAGTGAGCAGCGGTCGCACAAGCAGAAGTAATCGAATAGTTGACGCCCCGAATCTTAAATGATGTGGCCAGGCAGGCGTTGACCGAACTGTTCATGGTACGGGTGACACGGTATGGCCCAACCCGCTTAACACCTTTTTCACGTAGGATGTCTACAGATTCAACGACGTTACTGGTAGAAGCTCCGCCTGATCCCATAACAATACCGGTACGGGTGCTGCTCAGCAGTTCTTCATCAATTTTAGCGTCTTCTATTGCCTGCTTCATGGATAAGTAGGCATAACCGGCCGCATCTCCCATAAAGCGGAAGAGCTTCCGATCAATTTCTTCTTCCAGGTTGATGTCCGGAGTACCACTAACATGGCTGCGCAGACCTGCTTCTTTATAGCTTTCGTTATAACGAATACCGGACCGCCCCTCTTTAAGAGCTGCCGCAACCTCTTCTTTGGAGTTCCCGAGGCATGAAATAATGCCCATTCCGGTGATCACTGCACGTTTCATTTAGAAACCTCTTTCGTTTTCCATCCTGTCCTATTTGATCTCAGCGCCTTGCATAGCAGCAGGATCAAACAAACCAACTCTTAAATCTTTCGCACTATATATCGGCTTGCCGTCCACCAGCATGGTTGCGTCAGCAATACCCATAATCAGCTTGCGGGCGATAACACGTTTGATATCCAACACATATTCCACCAGCTTGGCATCCGGCATCACCTGACCGGTAAACTTCACTTCACCAACGCCAAGAGCACGACCCAGGCCTTCATGACCCGACCACGCCAGATAAAACCCAACCAACTGCCACATGGCATCCAGGCCCAGACAGCCAGGCATGACAGGATCACCAACGAAATGACATTTGAAAAACCATAGTTCAGGGTTGATATCCAGTTCCGCCCGTATGATGCCGTGATTATAGGCACCCCCTTCGCTGGCTATATGCTGAATACGATCAATCATCAGCATTTGATCAATGGGAAGCTTGGCAGTGTCGAGACCAAACAGCTCACCGTATCCGCAGCGTTTCAGTTCATCCTCGGTGTATGAACTTTTGACAATTTTGGGGCCGGAAGATCCAGGGGCCGTGTTCACTAGTTTCACCTCAATTGGAGTGGCATAGACTCCACATTATTCTGGCGCCACTTTAGTGGCGATTAATGACAACTTTCTTACAAAGACCTTAACTATCATCCTATTGAATTCAAGGCTTAAGGTCTATTGGACAAAGGTAGGTTCAAATCACAGACTTGAAATTTCGTGTCTGTCTTTTACCAAAACGGGGCTTCCCGCCCCATTAATTGCTTCACTTCAGTCCAGGTCCAACTCTCGCTTCATGAACTCAGGTATTGCCAGCGCGCCATGATGAATCGCGGTATTGTAGTACTGAGTCACGAACGGTTTGTCATTAACGTCCTCTTCGCGGAAATAATCAAGTTTCTTCCCTTTACCTGCCATGGTACAACTCCACCACCCAGTTGGGTAAACCGGCTGTGGAAATGGAAGCGTGTGAGTCTCGCTGAATCCAGCTTCCTTCATATCCCGGTGGACGTTTTTAATGATGCTCGATGTATGCAACAGGGGAGACTCTGTCTGCTGTACCAGTATTCCACCTTCGCGCAAGGCAATTAGGCAATTGCGGTAAAAATCAACGGCAAACAGCCCTTCCGCCGGACCAACAGGGTCAGTGGAATCAACGATGATCACATCAATCGAATCAGGCTCTGCATCTGCCAGCCATTTGATTCCGTCACCAAAAAAGAAGTTAGCCCTGGGATCATTATTGGAAGTACACAAATCAGGAAAGTATTCCTCTGAAACCCGGGTAACACGCTCATCAATTTCGACCTGCCAGGCCTCTTCCACGCCAGGATGCTTCAGAACCTCTTTCAGAGCACCACAATCTCCGCCGCCGATGATCACCACCTTTTTCGGGTCGCTGTGAGTAAACAGGGCCGGGTGAGTCATCATCTCGTGATAAAGAAAGTTATCCCTGTCGGTGAGCATGACACAGCCATCCAATACCATTAGACGGCCAAACGTGGCGGTCTCAAATATTTCAATTTTTTGAAATTCACTTTGTTCTTCATGCAACTTAGATTTTATCTGCAATGAAAAACCGGTTCCCTGATCCTGGAAGATCTCGGTAAACCAACCTGGTATCTGCTCGCTCATGGTATTCTCCGTGGAAATAGGGTGAACAGTTGGACGATCTATGATCTGCGCGCGCTGGCGGCTAAACTTTCCAATACGCTAAATTAGTGGCCTATTGTAAGCGTATGGATACAGGATCAAAGTAGTTTTTATATAGATTCAGAAAAATTGGCCTGAATATGAGAAGAGGCCGGTGACAAGCCCGTTATTTAGATTAGAATACGCGCAATTTTGATATCCAAGTTCCCCGGGGGTACCTGCCAATGAGTGAATGGACTGCCATAGACGCGCTGAAAACCTACAATATCAAGCATTGGGGGGACAGCTATATTACGGTCAATAAGTCAGGGGAAGTAGCCATGAAGCCCAAGGGCGGCGACTCTCCTCTCGAGGTCAGTCTCGTGACGCTGGCCGAAGAGATAAAAGCGGCAGGGCTGAGCCTACCGGTTTTGGTGCGCTTCCCTGACATTCTCCACCATCGTGTCAACCGATTGTGCCAGGCATTCAACAACGCTGCAGAACAGCTTCAATATGAAGGCCGTTACACTGCGGTTTATCCAATCAAGGTGAATCAGCAACGACGAGTGGTAGAAGAGATCATTGCCGCCGAACCGGCCCGCACTGATCAACAGATCGGCCTGGAGGCTGGCAGTAAGCCGGAATTGATCGCGGTACTTGCACATAGCCCCAAGAACGGTACCATCGTGTGCAATGGCTACAAGGACAGAGAGTTTATTCGACTGGCTTTGCTGGGCCAATTGATGGGGCACCGAGTCTTCATTGTGGTGGAAAAACTTAATGAGTTGTTTTTAATTCTTGAAGAAAGCAAAGCTCTCGGAATTACACCGACCATTGGAGTCCGTGCCCGTTTGGCATCAATAGGCAAAGGTAACTGGCAGAATACTGGCGGAGAGAAATCCAAGTTTGGTTTATCCTCTTCCCAGATCCTTGAAGTCATGCAGGTTCTTGAAGCCAGACAGATGCAGGGCTGTCTGCAACTTCTGCACTTTCATCTCGGTTCTCAGATTGCCAATATCCGCGACATCCAAACCGGTTTGCGGGAGTGCGCCCGTTTCTATGGTGAATTACGCCGAATGGGCGCGGATATTCAAATCGTGGATGTTGGCGGTGGTCTGGGTATCGATTATGACGGAACCAGATCCCGAGGCTCCTGCTCAATGAACTACAGCCTCAGTGAGTACGCCTACAATGTTCTAAGAACAATTAAGGAAGAGTGTGACCGCACTGGAATCCCACATCCGAATGTTATTACCGAGTCAGGACGGGCTCTGACTGCACATCATGCCGTACTGATCACTGACATTATTGATCAGGAAAGAATCACAGCAGGCTCCTTGGAGGAGTTTCAGGATTTGGACGATACCGCTCCCGCGCTACTCCGCGATCTACTGGAAGACCTGCAGGCCCTGCTCGATCCCCAAAATCAGCGTTCACTGGTGGAGATCTATCATGACGGAGTCCACGCGCTTCATGAAGCTCAGGGCATGTTTATTCATGGGGTTTTAACGCTAGAACAAAGAGCCCTCGCGGAAAAACTATATCAGGCACTCTGCCTTCATCTTCGAGTTCAATTGACGCCTGACAGCCGAGCCCATCGCGAGATCATTGACGAACTGAATGAGAAACTGGCAGATAAAGTCTTTGTGAATTTTTCATTGTTTCAATCGCTACCGGATATCTGGGGAATAGATCAGATTTTCCCCATTCTGCCCCTATCCGGGCTGGACAAATTTCCCAGCCGCAGGGGGGTGATTCAGGACATCACCTGTGATTCGGATGGACGCATAGATCAATACGTAGACAGTTATGGCGTGGAGACGACTCTACCGCTGCCCGAGTTTCGCGCCGGTGAGAGCAACCTGATAGGATTTTTCCTGACCGGTGCTTATCAGGAAATTCTCGGCGACTTGCACAACCTGTTCGGCGACACCGATTCCATTGATGTCTACTTCAACGAGCAGAGCAAAGTAGAACTGAAGCACAAGATCAGCGGAGATACCGTAGACAAAGTGCTTCGCTACGTTAATTTTATACCGGAACAGTTACTTGCCTCATTCGAAACCAAGATCAACGCGACCGATCTCAGCGATGAGGAAAAAGCCACGTACCTGTCTGAACTGAAAGCCGGACTGGGCGGCTACACCTATCTGGAAGAATAATGATAAGCGGTAGAGTGGTTCAAACCACTCTACCGCCAAGCTCCTTACCTTAGTTAGGGCAACACCTCAAAAAACCTTGCCTGCAACGGCTGAACTTCTATTGTTACTCTGTCGCCTATCGCATTGAAGACCTCAGAGGATTCAAGATCCGTCAGTTTTCTATTGCCGTCTACATCCATAATATCCAGATGCATGGTCCGGATATCACTAGTAAGGTTAACAACAAACAGCACCTGGTCATCTTCAGCCACTTTGTAATCGATATACAATGCTTCACCTTCGCTGGACACAATATGGCTACGGCTTCCGCGGTACAAAGCCGGGTGTTCACTGCGTATTGTCATCAAGTCAGCAATTCGATTCCTCAACATCTCCTGATTTGAATTGGCACTGAAAGCCGCTCTCCCCGGTTCACTGGCAAGCCCTTCAATCTTTGCAGAGGTTCTGGCCACGTGATCATCACATAAGCCCACACTGGCACAATCTCCGTTTACTTTATCATCAAAGCCATCCACCTGGTCCCCGATTTCCTCGCCATAGTACAAGGTAATTGGACCAGAATAAGCCGCCAGAAAGGCATAAGCTGCCTGGTATCTATCCCAATATTCGGTATCCGAGGGATTGGCCAGCCCTTCTCTTTGTAACAAATCCCCAAACCGAACCAGGTCGTGATTGGTAATAAACCCATTGGGAACGGCGTAATCAGGGTAACGATCATGAGTTTGGTAGCCCGACTCCAACGTTGAAGCATTCCGGCTATCAACACCGCTCTCTTCCCCTGCAAAGGCTTGTACAATCCGGTATCTCATAGGGAAGTCAAATGCACTACAAAGCCCTGGAGAGGCTGCTTCACCATAGGCATCAGACGCAATACGTTCCTCACCACTCCATATTTCAGCAACCATATAGCCAAGAGGGTTTACCGTATTTCCATCCAACTGATAGGTAACGTCTGCCGATGCTTCCTCGACCGCCTTCCTAATCTCACCCCAAGCCCCTACGGGAACCTGATAGGCCTGATCAAGTCGCCAGCCATCAATTTTCACCTCACGTACCCAATAGGAAGCCACCTCTTTAAAGAATGCCAGATCTTTGGGATAAACTGCCTCTCTCCCCGTGGTAGCCTGGTCGGCACCGGTCGTGGAAAGGTTTATACCGTCAGGAGAAGGGTAATCATCTGCATTCTGCTTGAAATGCCCAAAAACTCCATCAAAGAATACATACATCCCCAACTCATGAGCTTTGTTTACAAGCTCTCTAGCGTCCTCGATCGTGCCGAACTCCGGATCCAATCCGAAGTAGTTCGAGGCGAAATAGCCGGTTGCATCAAGCCGCTGAGCAGAGAGATCCTGGCCATTCAATGCAACAGACTCAAACACAGGTGTTAACCAGACTGCATTCATTCCGAGGTCTTTGATGTATTGCAGAGAATTCGTTATCCCCTGGATATCTCCCCGATGATGACTGGTACCATAGCCAACGCCATAGCCCTCCCCGTCAGAGTCAATAAATGCTTCGGTCATGACTTGGTAGATCCGAAGCTCGTTGGCTTTGTTGTATATGGCTGCAGAGCAGGCATATGGGGTATAGCCAACATCGACAGAACCATTTCCGGAGGAATCTCCACCTCCACCGCCACAGGCAGATAACAACGTACAGACAAAGACTGTACTGAGCGTACTGACAAACCTCATCCCAACCTCTAAAACTTATTATTTGAAAAACGTTAGATTGGCATCATCAGGGAAATGATCGAATGAAAACAACTACCCAGAAAGGGGATTAGGGGGAGTAGAAGGGAGAGGGAGACATGCCTCCCTCTTGTAACCTGAACCTTGTCACCTGAAACGGCTACATCCCAGCTACCGTCGGTCACCTTGATCGTTCACAGCATATTCATAGGAGTTTTTAAATCATACTTCTCAACATCCAGGCAGCTTTCTCATGAATGCTGAGCCGGTCAGACAACAAAGAAGCAGTACTTTCATCTGCCACTTCCTGGGCATGAGGTAACGCTTTGCGAATCGTTCTGACAACGGTTTCCTGGTCTTGTGCCAGCACTGCCAGCATCTGATCCGCAACAGGTACACCATCCTCTTCCTGAATAGAGGTTAATTCCCGATACTTTGAATAACTCGCCGGAGCATACTCACCCAAAGTCCTGATACGCTCAGCTATCAAATCAATCGCTGCTGCCAAGTCAGTGTATTGAAGCTCAGTAAGAGCATGTACTTCCTGAAATCTTGGCCCTGTAACATTCCAGTGAAAATTCTGGGTTTTCAGATACAGCGTGTAAGTGTCCGCCAATAACGCAGACAGATCTTCAATGATTTTCTGCCTGGCGCCTTCATCAATTCCAATATTCATTACTTCGCTCATAAGAACCTCCCGTTCACGGAACCGATTTCAATCACCAGATTACCTCTCTGTTCTAAGTGGCAATCCTCTTTAATTGGAATCAGTTTACGAGCTCCGTGATTCAATGTGAATTTTATTAAATAAAGAATATTGATAGCCTATAACTATCGATCAGCGGACATAATCATTCGTCCGGGCAGACAAAGCCTAATTCGCGCGCCCCGATATTCTTCCTGGCCTGGCAACAGCTCTATATGCCCTTCATAACTGGAGACAAGGTCCGCCACCACTGACAACCCTATCCCCTGTCCTATAGGACGACTATCCAGCCTGACGCCCCGCTGTTGCACGGCCTCCCAACTTTGCGGCGGAATTCCCGGGCCATCATCACTGATGGTAATCATCAGTTGAGATTCCTCTTCCCGAATCGCCACAGAGATAAATACGCGACGCTCACCATACTTAAAGGCGTTTTCAATCAGATTTCCCAACATTTCCATCAGGTCAGATTCATCACCGAGAAATCCTGCCTGAGGCTCTACTTCCATGCTCAGATCCAAACACTTTTCCTGATATATTTTTTCAATAACACCAGTTATACGCTCCACCACCGGCTTAACTGGTTTGGGTTTCGCCCAGACCCCAGAACTGCCGCTGCTGGCTCTTTTCAGTTGGTAAGTAATGACTTCATCCATGCGCCCTACCTGCTCCTGCATTGCCATCACTGAGGCTTCGTCAAGGTCGTCTTCTTTTTGCAATTCACCACGAATGACTGCCAGAGGAGTTTTGAGACTATGCGCCAAATCCCCCAAACTGTTCCGATAACGCTCCCTTTGCTTGCGCTCAATCTGTAACACAGTGTTCAAAGCTTTGGTTAACGCAGCAATTTCCTTGGGGTAATTTTCATCAATCCTATCTCTCTCAGCTTTTTCCACTGCGCCAAGTTCCTGGACCACCTGATTAAGAGGCTGTTGGATCCATCGAATCAATACAACAATCAAGATCATTAAAAATGCGGATAGCCCACCCAGCCCCATGGCGAGTGTTGTGGCAAATGAACGGGACTCTTGCCTTATCAGACGCTGGTTCTGCCAAACTTCGAAAATCAATAAAGGATTGTCAGGCGAATCACCAAACCTGACCGGCAGTGAAATGACCAGATAATTTTCAGCACCAGCAATTTCCTTTACGGACATCTGGCCTGGTTCCGGTTCAGCTGAATTTTCAGGTTGTTCTATCGATATCCCCAACGCCGAATGCGATTGCCACGACACTCCGTCACGGTGCGAACGAACCTGAGCAAATAACCCTGATTGCACCTGATTGAAACGCTCGTCCTGCAATGTATCCGGCATCCAGACAGAATCATCAACCGGTTCCGCAACTGCGAGAAGGCTATAGAGCTGCGCCCGTAACCGTTCGATGTTGGCCCGTTCCAGACTTTGCTCATAGGCAAGATAGAGCACCAAGCCAGCAGCCACCATGAACAAAGGGATGGCCAGAGCAAACAGGCCAATCCTCGCCTTTAGCGACAACGGCATGATCAGCTACCGGTTTTATTAACCGGCAGCTCGAATCGGTATCCCTGCCCACGCAGTGTGGAAATGGGGCGGATGATGCCTTCCGGATCAAGTTTCTTGCGTAACCGGCCAATAAACACTTCAATGACGTTGCTGTCACGATCATAGTCCTGAGCATAGAGATGCTCGGTCAGCTCCATTTTGGAAACGGCCTTCCCGGCACGGTGAACAAGGTATTCGAGCGTATTATATTCATAGGCAGTCAGCTCAAGGGATCGCCCATCGACCTGAACAGATTTGGCGGCGGTATCCATGACTATCGGCCCAGCTTCGATAACAACACTGATAAAGCCCGAGGCTCGACGCACCAATGCACTCATTCTTGCCAACAGCTCGGCCAGATGAAATGGCTTGACCAGATAGTCATCCGCTCCAACTTCCAGACCATTGACTTTATCCTGCCAATGTCCTCGGGCGGTAAGAATCAGAATCGGGAACGAGCGACCTTTTTCGCGCCACTCCTTCACAACCGCTAAACCATCCTTTTTCGGCAAACCAATATCGACAACTGCAAGATCATAGGAGGTTTCCATACCCAGGTATGCAGCCTCTTCACCATCCTCTGCCGTATCAACGGCATATCCTTTGCGGCTCAGCTCTTCCAGCAACTGGTTACGCAACAGAGCTTCATCTTCAACCAACAGGATTCTCATGCAACCTTTCCCATTCAACGCCAATCCACTGCATGCCATCTTCAAAGATGCTCAACACATCCGCAGCACACTTATATTCAATGCAGCTAGTATTCAATGCAGCTAGCTCATTCCACCGGTTGAGCGATTGACGGTATATGTTTTCACAACACCATTGGGCATCAACACCCGGACTTTGTAGACACTGCCTTGAGCTTCCACTCGGAGAACCTTTCCACCTGTACGGCTCTGTACAATCCTTGCCGCCTCTGAAGCGGAAACTCCCTCACCATTGTCCGCCAACATCAATACTGTGGAATTATGACCTGACTGAAGGTAATGCATGCCATCCTGAAACATGTCTTTATTCCGGGAAGCGGCGGAAGCCGGGCTACCCGCAACCAAAGCCGCCAGCAATGCAGATACTACAAGGTATTGTTTAACCATAAGATAGATATCGTTATTTAATTAGAATGGTTCAACGGTAACCCTGACACGAATCCTGTCTCCGGGAGCCTGATCCATGCGGGTACGATACTCCTGACCATCATACTGATAAGTCACCCAATATCCTACCGTCTCATCATAGTAGGAAACATCATAAGTCGTGTCACAACGGCGCTCATTAGTGTAATAAACCTTGTTGTAGCTACCGGTGCTGCTACGCTGACTGACATCATGTCCTATTGCAGCTCCCAGCAATGCGCCCACAGCCGCCCCGACTTGCTTGTTACGCTTCTTGTGCCCGACTGCGTGGCCTACCGCCCCGCCAATCACACCACCCAGAACCGTGCCGGTATAATTCTGATTTTTACCGGGAACATGTTCTTCATGTCTCACCTGTTCAGTCCAACAGTTTTCAACCGGGACTCTCTGCTCCCTGGTATTCACAATCGGCTCAACATCCATCACTCTGGCATAAACGACAGAACCGTGAGGTCTTTTCGGGCCGTTATGATGACCCGGTTTATGATGAGCCAAAACGGGTAATGAAAGACTGAGTGCGAGTGCTAATGCGGTAAATTTTGCGGCTTTCATTGACGATTCTCCTTTTGCATTGGTTGGAGAAACTTTAACCGTTGTAAACTGAATAATGGCTGAACTGTCCACGCATCAATTTAATACCCAGTCTTCGACTTCCGATATCAGAAAACTAAGGGAGTCAGCATAGCGCTGATCATCAGTACTGGAGCGGCGCATTGCGATAATTCCCTGTAGTGCAGTAACTATATAGCGAGCGGCCAGGTCAGGCTGAACACGTTCCCTGAGTCTGCCCGCCTCAGCAGTTCTCTGTAGTCCATTTCGAATCAGCGTTTCCAATTGCAGATACCAATCGTCTACCCGCTGTTGAGTCTGTTGATCATGCAACCCTCTTTCAATGCCGGCATTTTGGACAAAGCATCCCCATCGGCTGCCTTTTCCCGTCATGGCCGTCTGCAGTAGCTGCAAATACCCAATCACCCCATAAATATCTGCGTTTTCTTTGAGTAGTGGATCTATCAAGCGACGAATCACCGTCTTGAAGTAGTGATCCAAAGCCAGCTGAAACAAAGATTCCTTGTCGCCATAACAGTTGTATAGCGAAAAACGATTTATCCCCAAAGCTTGGACCAACTGCTGCATGGAGGTCGCCTCATAGCCACGCTCCCAAAACAACTTCATGGCGATATGTAATTTTTCCTGAGGATCAAAGGCAATGGGACGCCCCATTTGAACTCCTGTATTCGCTGATATTGAACAATTTTCACCATCATTATCTGGTGTCGGTCAGATTATAACCTTTTCTTGACTGATCGTTTAGATAAACTGTATAAGATCAATATTCCTAAACGATCAGTCAAGAACAAGGACACCGAGAATGAAAATCTACGAAACCCGAGTCGCCCCAAACCCCCGTCGGGTCAGGATTTTTCTGGCAGAGAAAGGAATTGAAATGGCGTTTGAGGAAATTGATCTTAAACAGGCTGAGCACCATTCTCCGGATTTCAAAAAGAAAAATCCGTTCAGTCTGGTGCCTGTTCTGGAAATGGATAACGGGGACTATCTATCCGAAACCGTCGCAATCTGCCGCTACTTTGAGGAAATACAACCTGACCCTGTATTATTTGGCCGCACCCCAGAAGAAAAAGCGCAGGTGGAAATGTGGAATAGGCGTAGCGAGCTGTATTTTTTCATGCCTACCGGAATGTGTTTTCAACATACCACTGACTATTTCAAAGGACTCAAGCCACAAGTTCCGGAATGGGGGAAGCTTTGCCGTATACAGGCAGAAAAATATTTCAACTTCCTGGAAACACACTTCTCAGAACATCAATTCATGGTTGGCGACTACTACAGCATTGCCGATATTACCACCTTATGCGCTCTAGAGTTCTCCAAGGTCAATAACCTCCGTGTCCAACCGGAGCAGAAGCATCTTCAGAGGTGGCTGGATCAAATGCGCAGCCGTCCAAGTTACAGCGCCTAAATCCCCTGTCGACAAAACATCAGCCATCGAGACTGAATATGATTGATCTATATACTTCCCCTACACCTAACGGTCACAAAATCCGTTATGCACATCCAAAAAACTAGAAATAAAAATATTTTTCCACTTTAATTTCAATAACTTAACAAGCTCACTGCAACACAAAAAAGTCTGAAACGACAGCCAATGTCCACCTAGTGTCCACGAAATTCAAAAAATGAACTAGTGCTACTCACTTTGCCACGAAAACTGAAATAGGATGCTATGTCCTTTCCTTGTTTTGATTTCTGTAAATAAGCGACAAAGGGCCTTACAGCCCTTTGTCGTTCTAAATTCACGGAAGATCTACAATATACTGGTCGTAGACCTTTTGATGAGGCGTTATCTTTAAACGCTTATCGTTTATCCATGAAACTTTTCCCAGGTATTGTGCAAACATCAATTCATGAGGAAGCGTAGTTTCAACATCTACTGTCCCAAGAACATTGCCACTCTTATCATAAACCTCTACTAAAATCTTCGCATTCTTCCGCCCATACTGAACACAAAGAGAAGCCCTGCGCTCTTTATTTTTTGAATACGCAGTTGAGTATACATACTCAAATTTAAATTCTTTTTCCTCGTTAATCTTGAAGCTTTCATTTAGAGGGGCCTTATTGACGCTCAATCTGTCACAAAGCCCTCCCACTTCTTCAAGAACTAAGTGAGCAATACATCTCTTCGCTTCGGCATCACTAAGCTTCCAATAGTGCTCAAATTCGAAGGGTTTATTTATTTGAATAATATTGTTTTCAAGCTCGAAAAAGTCACTTTTCTCTCCTCCGACCTCAACAATAATTTTTTGGTACTTCTCAATCTGAAAATCTCTGGGGAGCTCGAACAAGAGCATGGAAGTAACACAGTTTGTCGTTCCGTTAAACTCAGCTGCTTTTTCATATGATTCCACAGCTGATACTGTTATGTCTTGAAGCATATCCTATCGCCTATTAATAAAACTAAATCTTACTACTGGTCTTTTCATTCCCGGTGGCATCTTCTGGTTCTTCACTGCATACCTTGTGGTTAGTGCCAATTCCTTACGAACCGCTTCTCTTCGCGTCAAATTATTGCGGGTCTTAAGTTTTGATGCATATTTTTTGTAGCCAGCCTTTTTATTAAGCTTGTTCACTTGAGCCTCTGCTCGCTTTGAGAGACCTTCTTCAGTTAGACCTACGCCACTAACTCCATATTTATATGTCTTATTTGTTAGCACATCATAAATTTCGTATACATGATTTGGTCTTGTACTGGCTAGACAGTTTCCATGACAAGTAACGCCAAAAACTGCACCCAATAGTCGTTTCCAGCTAAATTCTTCAGTCTTAGCATAGCCGGGAACATCGTCCAATGACATGATCTCTTTCGCAGAAAAACGCTCTCCATCACTGTATCCCAGGTCATTAAGCGTTCCAATTTGTGCAGCATCCCTCTCAGGATCAAAACCTTCAGGTGAATCACCACAACTTCCGCATAACCCCCACTCCCCTGTTGGATCGATATACTTAAGCGGATTATTGTATGCATAGGCATAACGATTAAAGTGGTCTAAGCCACCCTCAAGCGGCCCTACAGGGTCCATCGCCATAAACCGCCCGACCACAGGGTCATAGTAACGGGCGTTCAGATACGTCAGACCCGTATCGTTATCATGCAGTTTCCCGGTGTAGCCGACACGTTCCTCTTCAGCGGCGCTGTCGTTTACCGTCTTTTGCCCAAAAGGAGCGTAAGTCTCCCGCCATAAAACATTGCCGTCTCTGTCACTGGCAGCAATAGGCGAGCCCAGGTTGTCGTGATGATAGAACGTGATGCGGGCTTCTGACTGAGCCTGAGCGCTGACCAACAGCATCAGAACAGTCAGTGTCAGACACAGCGAGTATTTAAGTTTTGCTAGAATTTCCATTTATGAGATCTCCTTAGGCTACTTCCTGATTGCGGCTTTGATTTGCGTTTTCGCACAATTATTACCGGTCAGGCTATAGTCCGTGGGGCAAGATAGGATGATTGGCTCGATATGAAGTTTGAAACACTCTTTGCCCGATCTCATATATCCGGGGTCACAGTAGTACACTTGGACCTTTTGTTCGGGGCTGCAGAAAATCCCCCAAGGATACTCATAGTCAACAGGGCATCGGCGGTTAGCCGCCCTTGTTTCTTCCCATCGGCAAATTCCGTTTGAAATTGACAGGTTTTCAGAGCAACCTTCCGTTGGTTCTGCAAACACCGTTTTGGTGCAGGTATCGCCATCCAAGATCCAGCCTGCCTCACAGGTGTATTCTGCTTGAAAATCCCGTTCGATCTCCGCGATCATCTTGCCGTCAAAATACACATAGTTTGTCGCCGTGTCCTCCAGCAGATTCTCTTCATAAAGCACACTTCCGTCTTTGGAGTGGACCTGAATAATGGCTTTATCGCCGTGGATTTCGATAGTACGCAGATTGTGGGCGTCATATTCGTAATCGATATCAATATCGCCGCTCTTTGAGACAATGCTGAGCATGTCACCGGAATGATCATAGGTCATGTCAAAACGGCCATTGTCCGTCACATTCCCGAAATCGTCATACTTGAATTGGTAATTGGTTCCGGTCGTGTGGTCCAACCTGTTGGTATCGGAATCATAGAAATATTTCAGTGATCCTAAAGTTCCCATGGACTTGCTCAAGATGTCTCCACGACTGTTGTAACGAGCCCCACAATCTCCCCAGGGACAATCGGCACTAATAAAACGGGAAAGGCCGTCATATTTGATGTCGTTAAAACTGTTGGCAGAGTCGTGGTGATCAATGATGGACGTCACATTGTTGTGTCCGTCATAACTGTAGGCTTGACTGGTCACAACAGTGGACCCGAGATTGCTGTTGATTGCAGTGATCCGTCCCGCTTTATCTGAGGCCTGGGAGACCTTCATTCCATTGGCATAAGTGTATGTCTTGGTAATACCGGTATAGCTGTAATCAACGTCAGAGATCAGTGTGCCTTCCGGTGAATGAAGCGCCAAGGGGCGTCCCGCATCGTCCAGATCGTACTCCAGGAAAAACTGGTTAGGGTAGGTGATCTTCTCCAACTGGCCGTCATCATCATATTGATAGGCAAGTGTGTAGTACTCTGGTCCATCAATATCAACTTTCAGTTTCTCACTGATGAGATCGCCAGACGCCGAGTAGTCATAGGTCCTTGCTGTCAGGCCCTTCTTGGCATAGCTGAGCAAGCCATTGGCATGATACCGGAACCAAACATCATGGCCTGATGGGTAGTCGACTTTTTGCAATTGGTTCAGCGCATCATAGTAATACTTGATTCTCCCCTGTCCCTCGATTAGAGCGGTTCGGAGGTTACCTGATTCATCGTAGGTGTAAGTGATGGGCTGACGCTCTGGCTCATTGATCATTTTGATTCGATCTGTCCCAGCATAATAGGTGTAGCTCCGAGAAACACCGTCCTGCGTGACTTTTTGCACCAATCCCGCTTTATTCCTTTGGAACTTGGTCACCTGAGCATTGCCCTGTTGGTCAATAACGCGATACACCAGAACATCGTAGAGGTAACCGTATCCACCGAAGCCCGCCTTCAGATAGTGTGTTTTATAGAACTTCCCGTCTATCAGATTGGTTTCGGTAATGGCATAACGTGCACCTGCCGCTTTGGCAGCGTTCAGAGTGTCTGAAGGTAAAGCACCAGAAACACAACTCAAGCCATAACAATAGCCAGCCATCGTGCCCCGTCCTGTGTCCTGCATTTGGGTGATGCGACTTAAGGCATCATAGGTGTACTTGACCCCTGCTTCATTACTGCTTCTGTCCATCGGATGAGACTCAAAGGTTTTTCTGCCTAATCCGTCATAAGTCGTAATCAGAAAGTTTAATCTTTCGCCGTTCAGCTCGTTGTCCGTTCGTATTGACCGCCCCAAGCCGTCCAAAGTCACCACTTGCTGGAATGTGGAGCCCGCACGTTTTAACGTGATGGCGTTTTTGGTGTATGTGATAATTTGCTTGGTCCGTTCGGGTTGTTGGACGCTACGAACACGCCCCATCGCATCATAGGTATAGGAGGTGTAATTCTCTGCGCCATCACTTTCAGAGGTGATCAATCCCCGATCATCGACTGTTCGACGAATCGTTCTCTCTGGAAGAGATTCCTCAGTGGCAATTCCCCGGTAATAGGTCGGGTATTGGACAACCTGCTCTCCGAGATGATTCGTATAGTAAAGGCTGGCCAGTAATCCCGCTGTGTGCTTGCCAGAGGTGTGGTAGTCGTAGCGCTCTTCAAGGCCGTTCTCCACTTTACGGACAATTCGCCCTTTGTTGTTGTATTGGTAGGTAGCAACAATCGTTTCTGGATGGCTACCAATCCCGACATCTACCGATTTCTTTCTTAGTAAGCCGATGTAACGGCGACCGTCACCTATCTTATTCTCAAGGGTCAAAGTGGTGATGCGAGAAGTGTCCCCCAAGCGTTCGGTCACAGTCCGTGCCTGATAGTGACTGTTAAAGTTGGAATAGAGAGTTTCCAACAGACCATCAACCTTGATGCGAGTCAGACGTACAGGATTGGCCAGATAGTCGTGGTCACCAATAGCACTCCACTTATTGTAGGAATACTCAGTGGTTCTCAAGGGCTGAGAATCCGAGGCTTTATTGAACACCTGTTCCTTGGCAATCTTTCCTCGGTAGTACAGCTTCGATTTGTCATTATGAAAAGTGGTAATCTTGGTCGACAGGGGATTAGAAGAAATAAATTTCAGCCAATTACCGTCCTTGTCATAGGAATAGGTGGTTATAAAGTCATCCTTTCCTTCTATAGAAAGAATACGTTTAGACACCCCAACTCGCCCAAAATCCAGCTCATGCTGGTAGTCATAGTGATAACTTATCTTCGCACCATGGGGCACCGTTACAGAGGAAAGGCGATGTTCGCGGGGATGGCTGCTGGTCAGTGAACAGGTGTAATACCAGCTCAACCCGTCAGGGCGTCTAACGCGCTTAAGTTCGACCGGTGCAGAGTGTGACCATCGGCTGTACTCGTAGCTCCAGACACGGTTGCCGGTAGATTCGTGGACTGTGATCTTGTCGAGCTTGCGTTTGGATTTGGTCCAGAAGTCTTCAATGTCTTTATAGCTGAAAGTCACCTTTCGGCCATCGGACGCCGTAATACTGTTCGGCAGTACGATACTTTGCCAAATGCTGTCAGTCAGCTTTGAGTCTTCAGACCGCGTGCGCGTGTAGGAATAGGCCAGATAGTTGCCATAAGGGTCAGATACTTTGGAAGCGTGTATGGCACGAGTGGCTATGCCCTTCTTAGAAATGTCGTTATCAAGATAATCAAAGCGGTATACCAAGCCATTGGGAGCATAACCGGTCATGGTGAGCTTATCATCAGAGATGGACCATGTGACTTTCCAGCCATATTGGCCGTTAACCGAAACAAAAGTTCCGTCTTCTGTTTTTGATTTCACTAACGAGAGAGGTTTATGGCCGGGGATCTCCAGACGTGCTGTGCCGATTTTCCAAACCCCATCATTACGACAGGAAATACGGTCACAGTTCTTGTCATAGTCAAAGGAGGCATTGAGGACTACGCGGGGCGTCTCAATGTGCCACAGTCCCAAAGTTCCCAGTCCTGTGGTGTAGCCGTAGGACCGGTAAAGATCAATATTCAACCCAGTACCGGGCAGAGAAAACTCTTTGACCCGCCATTTGAGAGTGCTGGTGAATCCTTCGATATCCTCACCGTTGGATAAAGATTCGTTGGACAGATATGCGTCCACACTGAGTGGATTGGCGGCATTGGATGTCAGGGTGACAAGCAATGCACAAAGAAAGGCCATAACCTGTGCAGGCAGGCCTGTAGAAGGTCGCTTCATGTAATATCCCTATGCGGTTAGATAGATAAAATAATCTAACGACGAGATGTAACGTCCATATTGAGAAGGTACGACTAAGCCTTTGAAAAGTAACAACGACTACCCTGTCAAAATATTCCGTTTCATTCGTCGGCGACGATTAAAAGGGAGATACCATTACGGTTCAATAGATGAAAACCCTAGGTTGA
>NZ_AQXX01000079.1 GCF_000376785.1 Hahella ganghwensis DSM 17046 | reverse complement strand
GCCATCACAAACCAACCTCAAACCGTAATTTCCCGTAGAAAAATCACCTGCAAAAAAAGTTGGCGGTTATCGCAGCTACCCGGTCACTACCCCTGGGTAAAGGTCAAAGTGTATGGTTTTAAATCGCCAAGTGTTTATTGGGCTGTGCTGCAGGAAAATGAAACCCTGTTAGCTGCTCTTTTTCCAAAAGGGGTTTTTGTGGTAACAAGAAACAAAGAGCCTGTTGTTATTGGCCGTCGGCGGGAGTCGATATAAGGTCATGGTAATAACCGCAAAGTTTACAAATATGGGGGTTCTTCCACAGGACCCCTATAAGGGGCTGCAAGCCCCCTGTTAATATTTCCCACGATCACAATAAAGCAAGTCTTTATGAACCCAGGTATTTGTAACCAATTTACTGGCGTTAAGCTCTTCACAGGATTCATTTACTTGCTCCCGCCATTTCTTTGGACGTGTCGATTCAGATCCACACATCAGTCGGAAGGTTTCTAGTTTAAGTGGGTAAGGATTTTGGTGTGAAGCAAAGTAGTCAAACATCCGTCGAGTTGTTGGGGATAATTTACGGTAAATGTCCCAGATAAACTTTGAGTAATGATCCCCAGCAAATAGCATCACCATTTCTTCATCAATCAATACCTCACAACGGGAGGTTTTCTTTCCTCGATCTACAATCCGGAATCGACTGATAAGGGAGAGCGATTCTAGCCGGCCAATTCTCTTAGATTCAAATTGCATTGCTGATGCTTGTAGCCGTGTCAGGCATTCTTCAGCCTTTTTATAATAACGCCCATTGATAGACCACCCAACGTCACGGCACAGCTCGTAAAAGGTGAATTCAATTGGCGTGCCAATTGGGCACCTTTTTGAGTAATCCATCACTTGCTGCCAAACAAGTTCGTCATCTTCCGCACGTAACTCAATGCCAGTAAAAAAAATCGCAACATCTTTGTTAACATGATAAATAGGGTGGCTCTGTAGGGCTTCCCGAGGTTGCCGTTTGTTCCTGACTGTAAATAAAGCGCACCTGGCATAGTCATTAGGCAACGCCCTCATGCTGTCCGCCCATGGAGCAATGTCAAAGAGTGATAGCTGAGCCTCTTTTATTTCTTCCTTGGTTTTATTAAGTAAGCTGGCTTGTCTTGCCTCTTCAACTTTGGAAGCCAATGCTTCTGCAGCAGCAGCGTACTTGTTGCTATTTTTTTTCTTTGCTGTCATGTACTACCCTCCTGGAATTGCTCCCCTAAGATACTGGACTTAATCGAAATTTGCAGTCTTCGGTGACGAATATCTGTATCACGTGTAAGATTCCCGATAAACTTCAGGTTCTATGGCCTTGGAGTATCTCCATAATCCTGGGGACTAAGTATAGCTATACTTTCTAAGGGAGTCAAAACTTTAGCGGCTAAAATATGGAAGATACTGACAGACAATCCGTTTACAACTTTATATTTTTTACCAATGTGTTGCGAATTCTAGATGAGCGACACATGACCAAAAATGAATTGGCAGATCGATCAGGCGTATCAGTATCGTTTCTTTCGGACCTAACGACTGGTAAGGCCAACCCTTCTCTTAAGGTAATGGAAGCCATTGCAGCGGCACTTGAAGTGTCATTACCGCTTCTTTTGGAGTCAACAGATTTAGACCGAGAAACATTAGAAGCGTTGGCAGGGGGTAGGGTGCATACTAGCTTGCCAACTGGATTTGAACGTGTATCTGTTGTTCTGCCTGAATACAGGGCTTTCCAAGTTAAAAAATGGGGAGAGGAAACCCAAAAAAAACTAAGGAAGATCAGCCCGCCTCCTAACGCACACAAATAGCCTCTAAGAGTCCCGCCAAATATAGAGCGGCGTTTTAGCCGCTAAATAGCCAAAACATTGCGAAATGGAGCGACATTTTATGTCGATTCATTGGATACAATGAGCCCCTTTTTGTGCTTCAAAATTCGAGATAACAAAAAACTGTAAGCACAATGTTGGATATGACATAATCTATCCTTTCAATATATTGCACCTATGGATATTTCGGTATATCGTATATATCGAAACTAATAATGCTGGCATTGAGGCAGGCAAAGGAATGAACGGAACTGATCAAGTTGCTGATTCTGTTAAGAATCGCGCCAAGAAAAAGCTAGAGCGTGATATGGGGGCCACACTGTTGGCCGCTTTAAACGACCCTAAGACGGTTGAAATCATGCTTAACGCTGATGGAAAAATATGGCAGGAACGCCTGGGTGAAAAGATGTGCTGTATTGGCACACTAAGGAATGCTCAGGCTCAAGCCATCATTGAAACTATCGCCGGATATCACCGTAAAGAAGTTACACGAGATAATCCAATTCTAGAGGGAGAGTTTCCTTTGGATGGGTCGCGTTTTGCTGGTCAACTTCCCCCAGTTGTTCCCGCTCCAACGTTTGCGATCAGGAAAAAAGCGGTGACTATCTTCACCTTAGAACAATATGTTGAAAATGGGATTATGACGCCAGGACAGAAAAAAGTTCTGGTTGAGGCAGTTAAAGCTCATAAAAACATACTTGTCATTGGTGGTACTGGTACCGGTAAAACCACTCTAGTTAATGCCATCATCAATCAAATGGTGGTGAACGATCCAACCGAACGGGTATTCATTATTGAGGACACAGGAGAAATCCAGTGCGCCGCTGATAACCACGTTCAGTATCACACAACTATTGACGTCACTATGACGCAGTTGCTTAAAACAACCTTGCGGATGCGCCCTGACCGAATACTGGTTGGTGAGGTCCGTGGAGCGGAAGCACTAGACCTGCTTGACGCCTGGAATACAGGCCATGAAGGCGGGGCAGCAACCCTACACGCCAATAACGCAACTGCTGGCCTAGCTCGCTTACGGTCGCTGATTACTCGTAATCCAGCGGCTCCCACCGAGATTGAACCGTTAATTGGTGATGCGGTTCATATTGTTGTTCATATCGCCAGAACACCTGAAGGTCGCCGGATACAGGAAGTGTTAGAGGTATCTGGATACCGAGACGGTCAATACATTACAAAATCTCTTTGAAACTAGGAGTTTAACTATGGAATTTTCTTTACCCTCAGTCCGCCTGAATCGCACGACTATGGCCTATTTAGGCCTGTTTGCTGCGTTGTTTTTCCTTATGTCCTTACAACCTGCTATGGCCTCAACAGGTACTGGTGGGGGACTTCCGTATGAAGGGTGGTTAACAAACTTTAGAAACTCAGTCACAGGCCCTATTGCCTTCACACTCTCAATTGTTGGGATTGTCATTGCAGGTGGTGTGCTGATTTTTGGTGGTGAACTAAATGCCTTCTTTCGGTCCTTCATCTTCCTGATCCTCGTCATAGCCTTTTTGGTTGGCGCGCAAAATATTATGTCAACCTTCTTTGGTCGAGGCGCGGAAATTGCCGCATTGAGCAATGAAGCCCTTGAGCATCTTAGGTTTGCCGTTATTAATTACGCTGATTCTGTGCGGGCCGTTTAAAAATGGCCTTGCGCACGATCCCTTTACGTAGGGCTGGAAATCGAGAAAACCTGTTCATGGGCGGGGATCGTGAGCTGGTTATGTTCTCAGGACTGATGGCAGGGGCACTGATCTTCAGTGCCCAAGAACTGAGAGCAACGCTTTTTGGCATTGCTTTATGGTTTGGCGCACTGTTCGTGTGCCGAATCATGGCAAAGGCAGATCCAAGGCTCCGGCATGTGTACTTGCGGCACCGCCGTTACAAGTCCTATTACCCAGCGCGTAGCACGCCCTACCGTGAAAACACTCCAAGTCAAGGGAAGCAATACAAATGACGATAAGTTTTATTACATACGGCATAGCTTTTAGTGGTGCGGTACTGCTGCTTATCCTCTATGCCAGGATTCGCCAAGTTGATGCAGAATTACAGCTAAAAAAGCATCGTTCAAAGGATGCGGGTTTGGCCGATTTGCTCAACTATGCTGCGGTAGTTGATGACGGTGTGATTGTATGTAAAAGCGGTGCGTTTATGGCTGCTTGGCTGTACAAAGGGGATGATAACGCGAGTAGCACCGATCAACAGCGAGAAATGGTATCAATACGATTGAATCAAGCGTTCTCTGAGTTAGGGAATGGCTGGATGCTTCATGTTGATGCCGTTCGGCGGGCGGCTCCAGGCTATCCAGATAGGCAGCTGTCGAATTTCGCTGACCCAATATCTCAAGCCATCGATGAAGAGCGTAGACAGCTATTTGAAAGGCTGGGAACTATGTATGAGGGCTATTTTGTAATAACCCTAACTTGGTTTCCTCCAGTTCTTGCTCAACGTAAATTTGTTGAGCTTATGTTTGATGATGAAGAACAAGTGCAGGGAACGAAGGCCAGGACGAAAAACCTTATTCGACAGTTCAAACGTGAGATTTCCAGTATTGAGAATAACCTTACCTCGGCAGTGAATCTGACTCGCCTATGTGGACAAAGGATTGTCAATGAGGACGGAGGGACTGTCACTCATGATGATTTTCTAAGCTGGTTACAATTCTGTATCACTGGGATTACTCAGCCAGTCATATTGCCAAGTAATCCTATGTATCTAGATGCCTATCTTGGTGGTCAGGAGCTATGGGGCGGTGTAGTCCCCCGGATTGGTCGTAAGTTTATTCAGGTTGTCGCTGTAGAAGGTTTTCCTTTGGAGTCACACCCAGGGATTTTAAGCGCTTTGGCTGAACTATCTGTTGAATATCGGTGGTCTTCTCGCTTCATCTTCATGGATCAACACGAATCAATTCAGCACTTAGACAAGTTCCGCAAAAAATGGCGCCAGAAAATCCGTGGTTTCTTTGACCAAGTTTTTAACACAAACAGCGACCGGGTTGATCAAGATGCCGTGTCAATGGTCAATGATGCCGACGCAGCAATAGCAGAAATAAATAGCGGTCTTGTTGCGGCAGGATACTACACAAGCGTAGTTATCTTAATGGATGAGAATAGACAGATTCTGGAACAATCAGCACTCAAAATAGAAAAGGCCATAAGTGGGCTTGGTTTCGCTGCCAGGACAGAGACTATAAACACCATGGATGCGTATTTGGGTAGTCTTCCAGGGCACGGTGTTGAGAATGTCCGCCGGCCATTGATGAATACTATGAATTTGGCAGACCTACTGCCAACTAGCAGCGTCTGGACAGGTAACGCAAACGCACCATGCCCCTTATATCCGCCACAATCCCCGGCATTGATGCAGTGTGTAACACATGGGTCAACTCCCTTCCGTTTTAACCTGCATGTTAGAGATTTAGGACACGCTCTAATGTTCGGTCCAACCCGGGCAGGGAAGTCCACGCACTTGGCTCTTATCGCGGCCCAGCTGCGACGTTACAGGAACATGACGGTATACAACTTCGATAAAGGTATGTCGATGTATCCGCTAACTAAAGCTGTGGGAGGAAAGCATTTTTCCGTAGCCTCTGATGACTCCACTTTGGCTTTCTGCCCATTACAGTATTTGGAAACAAAAGGCGACAGAGCCTGGGCTATGGAGTGGATCGATACTATTTTGGTGTTAAATGATGTTGTCACCACTCCTGCTCAACGTAATGACATTGCAAATGCCATTTACAGTATGTACGAAAGCGGGGCAAGAACACTGTCAGAGTTCTCTGTAACCGTCCAGGATGAGCAAATACGTGAAGCCATCAAGCAATACACAGTAGATGGAATGATGGGGCACTTGTTGGATTCAGAGGAAGACGGGCTATCACTTTCTGACTTCACCACGTTCGAAATAGAAGAACTGATGAATCTTGGCGAAAAGTTTGCCTTACCAGTATTACTTTATCTATTCCGGCGTATCGAATGCAGTCTGAATGGTCAGCCAGCAGCTATTATCCTGGATGAAGCATGGCTAATGCTTGCGCATCCAGCTTTCCGTGACAAGATCAGAGAATGGTTAAAAGCCTTTGCTAAGAAGAATTGCTTAGTTTTGATGGCAACTCAAAGTTTATCAGATGCTGAGAGGTCAGGCATTCTTGATGTCATTGTGGAGTCTACTGCCACTAAGATTTTCCTACCCAACATCTACGCACGTGATGAAGACACAGCGGCACTCTATCGCAGAATGGGTCTTAATCAACGTCAAATTGAAATCCTCGCAAAAGCGATCCCCAAGCGACAGTACTACTGTGTTTCTGAAAGTGGTCGAAGGCTATATGAACTAGCGCTTGGACCACTAGCACTGTCATTTGTAGGTGCGACTGATAAAGAGTCAATCGCAACGATTAAACAAATGGAACGTAAGTATGGTGACCAGTGGGTGAATGAATGGCTTAGCAGCAGAGGTGTTGTACTCGATAATTACATGGACATGGAGGCTGCAGCATGAGCGCACCTTACACACAAGTATTGAAAGGGCTGATTTTTAAAAAGTCCTCAGCTCCTGTAAAAGCTGAAGAGGCTCAATCACAACCAATTAAAGATTCTGAAAATCCATACCTAACTGCCCGTAGAACCTGGAATGAACATGTTGGTTCTGTGGTTTCTTCTCGGCAGACTTGGCAAGTGGTTGGCATTCTCTCACTACTCATAGCACTTGCTAGTGTGGGAGGTATGATCCAGATCGGAAGCATGTCTAAGTTTATTCCTTATCTAGTTGAAGTCGATAAATTTGGAAGGACGGCTTCAGCTGGACCAGTCCAACAGGCCTCAAAAGCTGACCCAAAAATAATTGGGGCAGCAGTCTCTAAATTCATTGAGGACGCCCGCCTAGTAACACCCGACATTGCGATTCAGCGGAAGGCCGTTTTTAACGTTTATGCGCACCTAAGCCCGAATGATCCAGCCACAACAAAAATGAATGAATGGATGAACGGCAGTGAGGATTCAAGCCCTTTTGTTAGAGCTGCCAAAGAAATGGTGAGCATTGAAATTACCTCTGTACTTTCTCAATCCCCCGACACTTGGCAGGTTGAATGGGAAGAAATCACACGAGATAGACAGGGAGAAAAGAAGGGGCTGCCAGAGAGGATGAGGGCTCTGTTAACCGTATATACAGCCGAACCGACTGAACAAACAACAGAAGACCAGCTACTTAAAAATCCACTGTTGATATATGTCCGTGATTATTCCTGGTCACGCCTGCAATAAGGAAATGAAAACTATGAATAAGCACCTTATTAACTTAATTCTCAGTGTCATGATTACGGCATCGGCCTTGACTTCAGTCACACAGGCGAATGAGTTGGAAGACAAATATTTTTCTAAAGACAACCCAAGGTTGACGCAGCAAGAACGCGAAGCGTTGGCGATCGCTCAAAAGTGGCAAGCGTCTGAATCCAAGAGAGGAGTCAAAGCGTTTGCAGGCTCTGACGGATCTATACAGTTTGTATATGGAGCCCAAACGCCAAGCATCGTTTGTGCAGTCCTGCAGGTTTGTGATGTCGCATTGCAGCCAGGGGAACAGTTTACAGGTCTCAATGTTGGTGACTCGGCACGTTGGCAAATTGAACCTGCAATCTCTGGATCTGGTAACACAGCAGTTATTCACATCATGATTAAGCCCAAAGATGTGGGACTATCAACTAGCTTAGTTGTCACCACGGATCGGCGTAGTTATTACATTAAGCTACGTTCCCACCGGACGGAATTCATGCCGCAAGTGTCTTTCTCCTATCCGGAGGAAGCACTTGCAAAATGGGATTTGATCCGAGTTCAACAACGCCAGCAAGTGAAAGAAAACACAATACCCTCTACTGGTGAATACCTGGGCAACCTGTCATTCGATTACGAATTGTCAGGCTCAGCTCCATGGAAACCTTTGCGAGTGTATAACGATGGCGTGAAAACCATTATTCAGATGCCTAACGCCATGCAACAAACAGAGGCACCAACTCTCTTGGTTGTAAGAAGAGAGGGCGGGCTATTTACCGATCCAGAAACCGTAATGGTCAATTATCGAGTTCAAGATAATCGATACATTGTTGATACGGTATTTGAGAAGGCAATCTTGATTGCCGGCGTTGGCAATGCTCAAGACCGTGTAACCATCACCAAAGGCGTGTCTAAAAAGCCCTCAGCAACACCATTGGGACGGGGAGAACAATGAAAATACTAGCACTGCTATTCATTATCATAGGTCTGTCTGGTTGTGCCACAACACAGCCAAATCCAAGCCCTTACGGAAACTTTGTAATAGATCAAATTGCAAATGATCAACAAAAAATGGCAAACGACACCATTGAACAACTTGTTTCCCTATACCCTCCTGCAAAAACACAGTTTGAGCTTAAACACTCCATGACGGATGTGTTTGGAGCCGCCCTGGTTGCTGGAATGAGAGATCGAGGCTTTGCCATTTTGGAGTTCAACCCTGTCACAGAAGAAACTGACGGAGACGGCTTGCCTCTAAGGTATGTCGTTGATCAGTTTACGGACGCAAACCTATACAGAATAACCGTTCTAATAGGTGATCAGTCCATTACACGTGCATATACAAAGCAGAATGGCACGGTCCTTCCTGCCGGGTATTGGGTCCGAAAGGAGTAAATAATGAGCACAACTACTGATCAAGATGATGTAATGTCGCCTGATGCTTCCCCTGGAACAGTATCAAAGTCAGGGGTTCGTCGCGTCAACAATCGCCCTATGTATCTTCTTGCGGGCGTGCTTGGGGCCTTTCTATTGGTAATGATGATGGTGGCTGCCGACCGGGCAGAACAGCAGAATGCACCCGTAGAGGGACCACAAGAGTTTGCAGGCAATACCACAATGTTTGCTAACGAAATCACAAGCGAACATGTTGAAGGAATTGTCCCAGCAGCTCCGCCTGAGCTGCCAACAGCAGATGAATCAACATCAGTTGATGAAGAGGGCGGCACAATGATAACCGTAGCTCGTCCTACAAATCTTGATGAACCACCCACACCGCCTGAACGCACCGAGGCAGCGAACCAAGAAGCTGAACGTATCAGGCAACAGAAGTCTGAGGAAGCTCAACGTATACGGATGGCAAAACTTCAGATGTTAGAAGAAGCAGCAGGATCTAAAACTACAATCCAAGTGTCCGCACCTGTAAGTCAAAGGTCAGGATCAACACTGGCAACACGTAGTAGGCCAGAAACACGCCAAGAAATGATAGACGAAATAGCAAGGGTTCGCCGGGAGATTGCATCTGTTCAAAGTGATGACCCTACCGCAGCATATCAACAAAGACTGGCACAAATTCAGTCAATGACGGGAATGTCTACTGGCGGAGCTCCGTCAGGGGGAATGGAGCCAACCTTTATGGCTACGTCTGCAGGAGGTGAGGGTTATGGAGGGGCCGGATATGCACAGTTTGATAATAGTGGTGGCGGGGATCGATGGGCTCATAATTCGAAGGTAGAGCAGCCAAGATCGCCTTATGAGTTAAGAGCCGGATTTGTGATCCCTGCAATTCTTCTGTCTGGCATCAACTCAGATTTGCCAGGGCAAATAATGGGGCAGGTTTCGCAAAATGTTTACGACACAGCTACTGGCCGTCACTTGCTGATTCCACAAGGATCGCGGTTAGTAGGCTCCTATTCAAGCGACGTTGCCTATGGTCAGAACCGTGTCTTAGTTGCATGGCAAAGAATCGTTTTCCCTGACGGGAAAGCCATGGACATCGGTTCTATGCCTGGTTCTGATAGTGCGGGTTACTCGGGGTTTCACGACCAAGTTAACAACCACTATTTCCGCCTATTTGGGTCAGCAATTCTTATGTCCGGGGTAACTGCCGGAATTAGTTTGAGTCAAAAGGATGACTCCGACTCAGATAGTCAAAGAACCAGTGATGCCTTAAGTGAAGCTTTGGGGCAGCAACTAGGGCAGGTGGCATCACAACTCATATCAAAAAATATGAACATTGCTCCAACGCTTGAAATTCGTCCGGGGTATCGCTTTAACGTCATTGCAGTAAAAGACCTAACCTTTAGCTCACCCTATCGTTCATTTGATTATTAACAAGAGGGAAGAATAGTGAAACGAATTAATTTAGCGGCTAAATATTTTACCGTGTCAGTGATTATTCTCTGTAATTTGGCAACACCTCCAGCCAATGCTGGAATTCCAGTTATTGACGGCACAAATTTAGCTCAAAATATCCTTTCAGCATTAGAGGCTGTATCGCAGACCGCTAAACAGATTCAGCAGTATCAAACACAACTGCAGCAGTATGAAAACGACCTGCAAAATACTATGGCACCGTCTGCGTTTTTGTGGGATAGGGCAGAGTCCACAATAAACGATCTAATAGATGCCTCAAATACGCTTGATTACTACAAAACCGAGCTTGGAAGCTTGGATAACTACCTGAATAAGTTTGGCAGTGTAGCTTATTACAGGGGGTCTCCATGCTATTCAACCTCGGGTTGCACTCCAGCGGAATGGGAGGCCATGGAAAAAAATAGAAGGCTGGCATCGGAGTCTCAAAAAAAGGCCAATGATGCTCTGTTCCGAAGCCTAGACCAACAACAAAACAACCTTGAAAGTGACGCACGACAATTGCAGAGACTTCAATCTACTGCGCAGAGTGCGGATGGGCAACTTGCAGCTATCCAATACGCCAACCAGTTTGCCAGCAATCAGTCAAATCAATTGCTTCAAATTAGAGGGCTTCTGATTGCTCAACAGAACGCTACAGCAACACGCATGCAAGCGACTGTTGCCAAAGAGGCCCAGGAAGAAGCTGCTGCAGAGCAGCTACGTAAAGGAAGCTATGTGCCAAGTCCGGCACGTAGCTGGTAAGGGGGCGGAATGATGTTTACAAATCACTTTAACCGCCTATTCCTGGTGTCAATATTGGCGTTTTTAACTGGCTGCTGGGAATCGGATATGCCAGAAGTTAATGAGCAGAATTGTCTTATGGAAAATATAAAGAAACTTGACGAGGAGATTAAACAAGAGTTCGCGAGTAAATGTTTGCGTCGTGTTAACACCAGGGCGGGTGAGTTCAAAGAAAGCCCTCAAAAGGAATGGTGAGGAGTCCAACTAAGTATGAATAAGGTTGCCAAATTTAAGAGTGCAGTGCCTATCATATTATTGCTCGCACTCATCTTATCAATGCCGGCTCATGCTGCAATAGATAATTCTGGGCTCCTGGACAGCGTCCTAGCCAGATATAACGCCGCTGCAGCAACATGGGCTGGTGTCATCACCAATGCAGCATCCTGGTTGTTCTGGACCTTGGTTATGATTTCAATGGTTTGGACCTTTGGAATGCTGGCATTAAAGCGCGCTGACATAGGTGATTTTTTTGCCGAGTTTGTCAGGTTCATAATCTTCACTGGTTTTTTTTGGTGGGCTCTAACCAATGGTCCTAACTTTGCGTCGTCTATATACCAATCCTTAAAGCAATTGGCTGGAAACGCCACTGGTCTAGGGGGTGGTCTTTCGCCTTCAGGCATTGTTGATGTGGGCTTTGCCATTTTCGACAAAGTTCTAGATCAATCAGATATATGGTCCCCTGTTGACTCATTTGCAGGGATCACTATTGCTCTGATAATTCTCATCATTTTGGCGTTAGTAGGGATCAATATGCTTCTCCTGTTGTGCTCCGCTTGGATTCTGGCTTACGGGGGGGTTTTCTTTCTAGGTTTTGGAGGGTCACGCTGGACTCATGATATAGCCATAAACTACTACAAAACTGTGCTAGGTGTGGCCGCGCAACTAATGGCTATGGTCCTGCTTGTAGGTATTGGCAAGACCTTTCTTGACGACTATTACACCCATATGAGTGCGGGAATTAGCCTGAAAGAAATGGGCGTTTTATTAATTGTCGCTGTTATTTTGCTTGTGTTGGTCAACAAGGTGCCAGCACTGCTTTCAGGTGTAGTTAGTGGTGCAAGTGTTGGCGGCGCAGGTATAGGGACAATGGGAGCCGGGGCAGCTCTGGGAGCCATGGGGGTTGCAACTGCGGCGGCGGCTGTCGGAGGTGCTGCAGCGGCTGCAGGTGCTGCGAATGCAGCTGGAGGCGGACAAGCAATCATGGCAGCCATATCTAAGGCAAGAGAAAACGTAGAGGCCGGTACAGATGTAATGTCTGGCCTTGGTAGCGCTCTGCAACAGAGTATGGCATCCAGCGGCTCCACAACAGCAGCAAACGACGGAACAACTACGCCATTTGCAGAGGCCGCTGGAATTGGCAGTGGAGGAGGCGGCAGCATAAAAGCTGCAGCGTCTAAAGCTGGGCGAATTATGGCAGACACTGGGGCCAATTTAGCTAAGGGTGCTGGATCAGTTGCCAAGGCTAAGGCTGATGGTATGAAAGGGGCTGCTATGGGTCGCATAGCGGAGACCACAGGCGGAAAAATTGCCACAGCTATTAAAGGGATGGGGAGTGATAGCGGGGATTCAATCGGTTCAACTGGAATGGACTCAGGATCTGGGTCGGAAGGTTCTGGGTCGGAAGGTTCTGGATGGATCAATCAAACTGGCGGCTTTAGCTCACTATCACCTGAAGACCAGGAAAAGGCCAGTGAATCACATGCTGAATGGCAAGAAAGCAACCCCGAAAGAAATACATTTGATGTTGAGGATTATGTCTCTTATGTACAAGAACACCAACAACAGCGAAATTCTGAAATAGCCGGATTCGTTAATAAAAATCGCTAAAACCGAAAGGAGTCAAAAGATGAAACAAGTGTTGATAGCCATCACTCTGTTTATAAATATGCTTGTTGTTACTACGTCTGTTAATGCTGCCTCGCAAGAGGAATGCAAAATATGGCTTTGCTTACCTGGAGGGTTTCCTTCCGGATGTGGTGACGCATATTCAGCCATGCTTGACAGAGTTAAGCACCTAAAACCTCCTTTGCCTAGCTTCTCATCATGTGCAGTAAATCCACCTAGTGGGAGTGGTAGTCACATGTCATCTCTGTTTGGCACAGCAGCTTATGTCCCTCCGTATAAATACTGCTCTTCCTGGGGGTATAGGAAACAAGGCGATGATGACAACGTCAAGTATTGCAAAGGTTACTCTTATACAGAGGAGAAATACGTTAAAGGTACGATCTGCAGAAAGATTCGCACTGGTGATAGCGATGAATACAGGATGAGCCCTGAGCACTGCTCAAGAACCTATCGGTACGTTGAGGTATATACAGAAGGTGCCCAGCAAGGCCCGACTCATTACTTTTGAGAGTATTAAAAGTGCCCTTTGTTATTGCGGATCTTCCCCCAATGCCCCCACAGGTCCAGGAACGGGTGGTTTGTTCTATTGCAGCAGCAGTCAAATATGAGGTTCCTGCAAATATAGTCCTGGCTGTTGCGGAAAAGGAAAGTGGTAAACCTGGGCAGCGAGTACGGAATACAAACGGGACTGAGGATATTGGGTCAATGCAGATCAATACTGTATATCTTGAAGACCTTGCACAATACGGCATTACAGCCGATGACGTAGCAGCTCCTGGCTGCTACTCCTTTGACCTCGCAGCTTGGAGGCTCCGCGGTCACATCCTAAAGGATAGTGGCGATCTGTGGACCAGGGTCGCCAACTATCATTCTCGAACTCCAAAATACAATGCGATTTACAGAGCTGATCTTATGCAAAAAGCCGCCAATTGGGCTGATTGGCTTGATAAGTATTTTGCTACTCGAAACTTCCAGGAGGGGAAGAAATGATTAGCAAACAACAGATAAAAATCCCTGGCGCTGTGTTACCGCAACTTCGTATAGCAAACGGAACTATTGAAGTTTTGAAGTGGGTTGGCCTTGTTCTCATGACAGGGGACCATGTAAACAAGTATCTTTTTAACGGTACTCTGCCAATTCTTTTTGAGGCTGGCCGGTTAGCACTTCCTATCTTTGTTTTTGTATTGGCATTCAACCTATCTCGTCCAGGCCAGCTAGAAAAAGGCGCTTACCTACGCGCAATGAAACGCTTGGCCTTCGTTGGGGCAATGGCCTCTGTTCCATTCATTTCCCTGGGAGGCCTCTATGCTGGCTGGTGGCCTCTAAATATTCTGTTCACATTATTTGTGCTAACCGCTACGGCCTACTTGTGTGATCTAAGGCGATTTTGGGCAGCAGCATTAGTATTTGCCGTTGGGGGTGGGGTGGTTGAGTACTGGTGGCCAGCAATTCTTTTTGGGATGGCTGTATGGTCGTATAGAAAGAATCCCTCGATATTAAGTGCCAGCATAGCAGTTGCTTCATGCGCTGGACTCAGCGTTGTAAATGGAAATTATTGGGCGCTAGCTGCCTTACCTCTCTTGATCCTCGCTGCTCGCTATGATCTCCATATTCCGCGCCTAAGCATATTGTTTTATAGCTACTACCCACTACATCTTGCAGTTATTTGGTTAGTTCGAATCCCAATGAGTCATGCCGGCTACCTATTTTTTTATTAAAAGGAGTTTTCAAATGCAAAGAACACTTTTCATGGCGTTATTTCTGGGGCTTCTTGCAGTAACGAACCAGGCGCTTGCCAAGACAAACAACTTTGAGCCCGTCTCTCATACAGTGTCTGTTTCATTCAAAGATGGAAGCTCAACGTTTCACCCGAGCCAGGTAGTTGCAACGATCCTTGAAGCCGCCAGGGATGCTGACATGATAAATATTAGTGGCAGAACCAGCACCCTTAAACCAAGCCGAAAAGACGAGGCTCTAGCTTTGGCTAGGGCTGTGTCTGCCCGTAACTACCTAGTATCGCAAGGGGTGTCACCGCTAAAGATAATGATTAACTACGTATCAGCAGCTGATTTTATTGCTGATAACGGTACGCCTGAAGGGCGCTACCTCAACCAGCGCGTAGACATTCAAATGATCTACGTACCTGTTTATTGAAGGGAGACGATAGAAATGGCAACACTGAATAAAACCAAAGAGCTTTTAGAAACTGTAAGCAAGCAAAATGGGGTAATTCCTGGCTGGATGGCTAAAGATGCCCTTAAGCGACTTGATACTAACAACCCTGACACAGAACGAACTGAGGCCATAATCAAAAAGCTAAATGAAAGTGAAAAGCATCCAGCTTTAGCGGATAAAATCCGGAGTGCAGAGGATGAAATCAAAGAACACAAAAAAGTGAATCAAGAAAGGCCTCAGAAACGAGGCCTTAAGTTGTAAGTTGTACATATTTTGAGTGGGTCTGACGCGCCTACTCATTTCCTTTATTCATCACCACTTTGAAAGCTTCTCTAATTTCCTTCTGCATTTCACCATCACCATCTGCAATGTCAGAGAGGGAAAATGGTACTACCGTGTCCATATCCTCTCCACACAAAGCCTCCCATTGTTCTGGTTTAGACAACGACTCCCTAATGGGAGCCAAGGCCGTTGCGGGATGCACTTTACAACTATCTAGAAAGCTAGGGTTTATGCCCGGCCCACCAGTGGGTGTAAACCAGCGAACTAAAAAATTGTTAAAGGGAATCCGTGGCTCGGTCACATCATAGCGGTCTCCCCAAAATGCCACGGCATTTGCTTGAAGCTTTTTACCTGCAAAGTATCCAGTACCAACAAGTACGGCGACTAATACAGCCACTCCAACAAAAAACACCTTTAATTGGTTCATATCCTATATTCCTGTCGTTTTCTTATCCGAGGCTCTTTCTTTACTATCACCACTTTTAGGCATACTCCAAAACACCATACCCCAAATAGCCATACACACCATCATGAAAACCCCTGCAGAAAGCGGATCCTCAAACACCAAACACAGGACATAGAAGAAACCACCACCGACCAGGACAAAGGCCAACCACTCTCGCCAATTCATATTCATATCTATGTTCCTATTCTCCATTTACATCCAACCTGTCAGCAGCATTCTTGTACAAAGCCCAAATTCTTTTTACTTGGCTTTTACTGCATCCAGCTAACCTAGCTGTTTCTTCAATTGTATTGCTTTGACGTAACCTTACTATCAACTCATTGGTTTTTTCGTCTGCCTTTCGCCCCTTATATTTACCGCTCTTCTTCGCCTGCTCGATCCCTTGTCGTTGCCGTTCTCTGCGGTCCTCGTAATCGTCACGTGCCATCTGTAGGGCCAGCTTTAAAAGCATTTCCTGAATGGACTCCAACACAACCCGGGAAGCTCCATTTGTTGTTAATGTCACGTCTGTCAGGTCCACAACACCAGGAATAACCAGCCGTGCACCCTTTGCCTTGATAGCATTGATAAGTTCCTCTGCATCTTGCAACGGAAGACGGGTAACACGGTCCATTCTCTCAGCGATTAGGGCCTCTCCAGGCTGCAGATCTTCAATCAAGCGAAGCAATACAGGCCTATCAAGACGAGCACCAGAGGCCTTTTCTCTATACACCCCTGCAACATAGTACCCCGCCTCCTTGGCATCATTAACAATCCTCTCCTGGCGCGCTAAATCCTGTTCATTTGTACTCACCCGTAAATAAACACGTGCCACCTGGATTGAGTCCACTTGCCCCCCCCTATAACTTAATTAGTTTTTCTGTCGTCTATAAGCCAAATAAGAAATACAACAATCGATATCAATAATGGCAGGAATCCCCAACCACTAGTTGACACAAAGCTTATAAACCAATCGGAAAAATCCAGGCTTTCCGCGTTTGGAGCCATGATCAAAACTATTGACGTTTTTCCTTCATTTTCATGCGCCATCTTGTCATTAGCATACCCAAGTAAGGTGAATGCAATGAATAATATTAATACCAGCGCCCCATAGTACCGCTTTAGTAATTTTTTAATCACACGAGCACCTTCAAAATAGTGACTGTTTATTTTCTCCATTACATTCCCTGGCAAAGGAATGACATTTCTTTCTTATCGCAAAATGTCTCAATAGCACTTAAGCCGCCCCATGCAACTAAGCCGCACACCACACCAGCCGCAACGACACAAGCGACCGCCCTCCTCTCCTCTTTGCAATATAAGAAAAGAACACCACTGAGAAGCAGGAAAAGCGCAAACATCCCCACCGCCATCCAATTAATTACAGTTGTCAAATTGGTGTCAAAAAAGAGGGCAACTCCACTAAACAAACCAAACAAGCAAAACAGAATAATCGTCACAGTAGTGCCCGGTAGGGCTTTATATAACCGTGTAATGTCTCGCCCCATAATAGAAGCAATGGAATATAGAAATCTTCCCGACATAACAGACCTACTCCTTTTTCAATCGGTTTAATTATTTGCTGTGATATTCTCTACAATCCGCAGGCTGGCTTCTCGGGCACGTTTGCTGCTAATCATATAGGCAATAGCAATAGTGAAACCTATGGAGCCAATGAGGTTGAGAATAGTTGTTGAGGCCGAATACACCGGAAATTCAGCTACACCAACCGCCATAAGAGCTATTACAAATCGCACCCACCGGTTATCCGGTACGAAACTTACAATAACGGCAATAGTCCCTGCAAAAATGAAAAAAAACATATAGTCGGCCATTATCTATCCCTCTTTGCAGTCTATTGAATATCGTCTTTAGTAATGACTTTTCTAAGACATTGACAACAGTGACCATTAACAACTTGTTTGTGTTCACATATAGAGCCAAACCGCCTTTTTCCCTCTTTATACAGTTGCTCCTGAAAAGATTTATCTTCTGACTTCTCTCGACTCTTTTTCATATTTTCCTCCATGGGTCTTTGTATCCATTATTAACAATGCCTTTTCTTAAAGTAAGTATTTTGTAGTTCTCCTGATGCCGGCGGGAATTCTCCAGCAACTCAGCTATTTGTTTATCAATAGTTGACATATCTTTTTCACCAATCCTTTTGAATGTGATGTTTAAAAGTGACTCGTAGGAGCAAGTCCAATGTTGCCCGCAATTTCATCAGGCTTTCACCTGACGGCATTTCTTTGATGGTGTCTCCAATCGGGCTGATTAGTCCGGATTCGGAACACCCGAAAACAAGGCCAGCCGTTCCACAATGCAGCGTAGCGAGTTCAGCGTCTGGAATTTGGTCGGTATTGATCGACTTTCCGACTAGGTGAAGGGCCGATGTGATTAGGTAGGCGTCATTTTCATTGATCTCAATGCCATCATTGGAGATATCAAAGCCTAAATGCTGGAGAATTTCAGTAGGTGTCAGTTTCATAGATGTTCCTTAGTCGGTTTGGTATCCATTTTCATTCCTCTGACTGACTAATATGGGTATACGCTATTTAGCCCCCGTTTACGGGAGCGGTCAAAAATATAAAGACCGAGTCAAAAAAGCCCCCTATAAATAGCCAACCCTATTTGGCCATACTAAACCCAGAAAACAAAAAAATCCAGTATATCGAAATTTAGCGGCTAAAATATTCTAGCAAAACAAAAAAGCCAGCATTGTGCTGGCTTTTTTACCTCTAAGTTATAGCGCTGAACTAACTGATCCTGGCAGCCCTGCGAGGTTCTTTTTGGACTGCCTGCTGTTGCTCTTTGTGTTCGCTTTGCACAACTCTGTTTACCAAAGCTTTCACTTGGCGTTCAACCCCTCCCCTTCCAAGCGAACTTTTTGTTGCCAAATCATTGAAGTCACTGAATGACTTAATCCTATCCAAGGCGGCAATTTGATCTTTGTTTAACAATTTACTGGCAAGCTCCTTTTTCTTATCCTCCGGGGCACTTTCTAA
Organism: Hahella ganghwensis DSM 17046; assembly: GCF_000376785.1. Taxonomy (GTDB): domain Bacteria; phylum Pseudomonadota; class Gammaproteobacteria; order Pseudomonadales; family Oleiphilaceae; genus Hahella; species Hahella ganghwensis. The sequence continues at coordinate 20,310 of NZ_AQXX01000079.1, read as the reverse complement.
GTCTTTAGATGCTTGAAGGTGTTCCCGGTACTTCTGGGGTGTGACTTTATCCAAGTCCGCTGGCCAGTCTGCCTCACCTGGAGCAAAGACGGGGAATATGGCCTTACCGCCTGTAGCCTTAGCGGCTTCGTTCGCTTTGTCGCGCCCTGGATTAGTTCCCTGAGTAATCGCTTGGTGGCGGTCGTCATCTCCTAGGATTACTACTGGCTTTTCTGGATATTTGTTGTGTAATGCTGCCGCCACAGTAGGAAGGTTTCCAGAGTCAAAGGCAACAACAGTTGCAAAACCCAGTGATTCTGCGTTAGTTGCGGCTGTTGCATACCCTTCTGAGAGCACTAAGGCCGGCGCTTTTTCCAAGGCCTCTAGGCCGCCTATGACATGAAAACATCCCTCTTTTCGACTGTCCTTTGCAAATCTCTTAGTACCATCCTCATTGATGTATTGCATGGTCCACTGCTTACCACTTGTGTCATAGGCTGGTATATAGGTTTTCTTTTCGCTCTCATCAGTTAGTACGCCATTATGGAGCCCTACGCCTTTATTCTTTAAGTAAGTGGTTGGTTTTGTTGGGGGAGTCAATCCGGCTGCTTGGTTAACCACACTCTGAGAGGCAGCCTCCTGGGCGCGCTCTTGCTCTTTGGCTCTTGTTGCCAATTTTTCTGCAGCCTCAGCGTTAAGCTTGGCCTTCTGCTCCGGACTAAGTTCATAGCCTTTTGACTTCCACTTAATCTCAACACCCGTCCGATTATTTTTAATGTAGCCTGCGGGATGATCGTCAAGGTACGCCACATAGAATCCAGCCTTCTCGCCTTTCTTATCACCTTCCACGGGGATTCTGTGCTTCTTTCCATCCATGATAGGGTGATTGCCGCCATTCGGCACAACACAGCCCAGCGAGATTAGAGCTTGTTTAAACTCCTCTGTTGGAGTCATAGCCGGCCCCTGTTGGTTTGGAACATTCTCGGGTAACCAATGACTAAGCTTGCTCATATCAGAACTTGGGCCAACGTACCAAGATTTTGCATCTTTATCCCATTTTGCGCCTGCCGCTTTTGCCGCCCCGCGTTCTCCGTAAGGAACGGCAAGATACAACCGATCTGAAGCCTCATTCTTTTTCGGTTCCAGGGTGACTGATTGCTGATCTTTCTTTACTTGATTGGATGTCCACTTAGAGAAGGCAGAACTGTCTGCAGTAGGAGGAACATACCAGGAACGTTCCTGCCGATCCCACCGAGCACCTAGACTTTTTGCCTCGTCCTTTTCATTAAATGGAACGTTAATATAGGTGCGTTCTTTCTCCTTTCTAACTTCCAGATTTGTAGCATTTTGACGTTTATCTGACTCGTCATTCTTTACTGCCGCTTCAGCGGCGTTTGTATTTTTCTGGGCTTCGGATATATCAGCTTCCGTGCTGATAGGATCATTTTTCACCCGCTCTTCCTGGGCCTGGGCCAATTCAACAGCTTGTTGTTGTAGGTTGTTATGATTCTCCTCCACCTTAACCTCCTGAGATTGGTCTATCTCCTGGACCTGTTTTTGTTCAAACGAAAGAACAAATTCACTTATTTTTTCAGCCTCGGCAGCTGCCCTGAAAATTTCTAAAGGATCGTTTTCTAGAACCCTAACCCATGACTTTACATAAGCAGCGTGTTGGCCGGGATCTCTGCCAAGACTAAGCTCATCACCCAGTACCATGCTGGCGATTTCCGCTCTTAACTCTTCTTTGGCGTAACCTTCAGATCCAAAAGGATGTGATAAGTCACGATCAAGTCTTGAGGGGTGACCGGTCCAGTGGCCCAACTCGTGCAATGCTGTAGCATAGTATTTATCTGCAGAGGGGAACTGCGCCTTATCCGGCATATGAATACTGTCAGTTGAGGGCCTGTAGAACGGCATATCACTACCATGGCTGATTGATGCACCCGAGGCCTGCAAGATGTGATCTGCCCGCTCTATTGCATCCCAAGCTTGCTCCTTGCGTTCAATCTTAGGTAGCCCATCAATCTGCTCAGCATTGAAGACAGTTGCAAAGAAGACTCTAGGACGCTCAAGCTTCACAGTTTCTTTAACCGCTTTACCGCTGTCATCGAGCACAGGTTTACCATTGCCATCCAGCTTGTTTTGCTCCTCAGTAAATTTCCAATACTGTACAGCGGTTCCCGTCTCTCCTTTACGCACCTGAGCGCCTACTGATTTAGCCTGGTTATAAGTCATCCAACGTGAGTCCTCGCGCCCCTGCCCCATCAGATGAATAGCATTAATCCCTTTATATCTTTTTCCTGTTGTGGGGTTCACTGGAAGTATGCCTTGCCCTCCAGGTTCATACGGTCTTTGCCAAGGGGCGGTACCAGCCTTTAATTGCTCAATAAGGTTTTCTGCAACCGTTTCGTGGAACGGCTTTTTAGCTGCTGCCATTTCAATCCTCCTTGATATCTATTTCCGGCAGATCCAACGTGCTCTCTGTTGCATCTTCTTCACTTAAGGCATCTTCAACGAAAGCACCAACAAGCTCAGCTTCGACTGGATCAAACTCAACTTGGTAACCAGGCGTCATTGCATCAATATATTTATCCCGAATGGATTGAGCTGTATTTTCCTGGCCGTTAAATGTTATTTGCTCTTCTACTTCAGATAGATTCTGATTCTTGTCACTCATGGCGTTATTCCTTTTCGCTATTGGTGCGGCCTTTGGCATAGTTTGGCCGGCCTTTTATGTCTGGATAAGTTTGTTTGCAGGTAGGGAAGTTCGCGCAGCCCCACCAGAAGATGCCCTTTTTCTTTGTTGGTCTTCTGGAAAGGCCGGTTCCACAGGATTCACACTTGAACACTGCCGAGACAGGGGCAGCCTCTTTGCCTCCAGCTATAGTGACAGCCCCGTCATTCGCCTTGGTCACTTGGTCACGAATAAAAGCCTCTTGCTTGGCAATGAACGTAGCTAGGTCAGCTTTTCCCTGCTCGACGTTTTTCAGCATCCGCTCATAAAGAGCAGTCAAAATGGGACTCTTAACTACTTGCGGAAGTGCATCTATCGTGCTTCTACCTAGTTGGGTACTGATAATTTGCTTACCTTTAGCTTCTAGGAATTCTCGGCGCCTCAGTTCAGCAATAATTGATCCTCTGGTTGCAGAGGTTCCAATTCCATCCCCATCCCGCAACATTTTTTTATGCTCCGGTTCAGTAACAAAGCGGTGAATATTTTCCATGGCTTTAACTAAAGCCCCTTCCGTAAATCTGGCGGGCGGCTTAGTCTTGGAATCTCGTCTTTCAGCTTCAATACATGTAATGGAGTCGCCTTTTTTCATTTGTGGCAAGGACTGATTATCTTCTTGTGGACTATCATCTTCGTTATCATTATCAATGAACACTTCATGCCAGCCAGCACATGTCACCACCTTTCCGGTAGCAACAAATGTTTCGCCTTCTATGTCAGCAACAACTGAAGTGCTCATAAATTCATGCAGTGGGAAAAACTGGGCCACGTATGACCTAACAATAAGGTCGTAGATATTTTGTTCTCGCTGATTGAGCTTTGAAATATCGCCCTTTTGCATTGTGGGAATAATACCGTGGTGTGCTGTAACCTTTTTATCATTCCAGACCCTGGATTTAATTCGGACATCAGCACGATCAATGACTGAGCTCAGGCCAGGATTCACATGCTTAATTGCATTAAGAACCTGTGGAGCATCTAACAGCTGAGATTCAGGAAGGTAACCGCAATCAGTTCTCGGGTAAGAAGTTAGCTTGTGGGTTTCATAGAGGGACTGACAGATTTTTAATACATCTTCGGCACTATACCCAAACTTTTTTGAACCCATTGCTTGTATATCAGCCAAGCTAAAGGCCAAAGGATGATTTTGCTTTTTAGCCTCCTGCTGATGCTCAGCAATACAACCAGGCTTACCCTTTAGAGAATTTACAATTTCATTTGCAACAACTGTATCAACCAAACGACCCTCAGAATCCAGGCCTGCTTGATCCTCTTTAGGTTTCCAAGTGGCAGAGAATGTACCCTCGGAATGATTAATGTCAGCCCTTATTGAATGAAAAGGAATTGGTTTAAATGCTTCTATCTCGCGATCCCTCGAGACAACTAGTGCCAACGTAGGAGTTTGTACACGCCCAACTGTAAGCAAAGCCCTGGAACCACCTCGCTGTGCGCGTAACGTGTAGGCTCGGGAAAGGTTCATCCCAATCAGCCAATCTGCTTTACCACGCCCCTCTGCTGCGGCGGCAAATCCTGAGTAATCACGATTATCTTTCAAATCCCCAAGCGCACGCTTAACAGATGTAGAATCAAGAGCCTTGGCCCAATATCTTAAGACACGTTTTGTATTGCCAAAATATTCCAATAACTCATCAACTAGAAGTTGCCCTTCCCTATCAGGATCACCAGCATTTACTATTTCTTTCGCTTCCTTCAGAAGGCCTCCTATTACCTTAACCTGTTTCTTTGCGTCGTCTTTTGGCCGCATAATCCAAGCATCTGGGATAATTGGCAGCTCCTCCACACGCCAGATTTTCTTTCCATTTGCAGCCCTTGGAACATCATCAGGTGTGTATTCATCCGGTTCTGCTTGTTCGAGCATGTGGCCAAAACACCAAGTAACTTTGTTATTTCCACACTCTATAAAGCCATCACCTCTGCCCGTTGCTCCTAACGTCTCAGCAATCGCATTGGCAACAGATGGTTTTTCAGCAATAAATAATCTCATTAGGGAATCCCTCCTCTACCATATAAATACTGGTTTAATAACTGTCTCTACTTGCGACCGCTCTATAGGACCGAAGTAACGACCATCAAAAGAAATGGCACTAACATCAGACATTAGAAGTAACTCAGAATCTTCAAGCCTGTAATCAGTGATATAAAAATGGGGCAAGGGCCTCTTGGCTTTATCGGATTGCAATACTTTGCTGAGCTTCAATAGCTCACCGTTAACCGTGACACCTTCTGGCGTAATAGAAACAGAATCGCCTTTAGCGGCTAAAATGCGTTTCATCATGTACCCATAGCCGCCAGGACAATAACCGGCGCCAATGTATCCACGATCACGAGCCGTAGAAAACGCCGACGTGTCGGGTGGACAAAACAAAACGTAAGCCCCTTTGTGAATTGGCTCTTTGCTGACCCAATAGATGCCCAACGGGATACTTTTAGTGGTGTTTATGCGTACACCTGCAGCATAACAACCTGCTGCCAACAGCATCAGAAAGATACCCACCAGAGCAACAATTGAATAAAGGCGCTTCAATGCAAAGTACATCATATTGTTATCCTCTCTTCGTCATCCTGGACCACTCTTGTTTTGTCACTTACTGTGGGGTTAGGTACTGCTGCTCTAGCAGCAAAGACAGGATCTTTAAAAAAGAGAGGCTGCCGCCCGTAAATTGCTGGATAACCGGCGACATAAACAACCATATCGCCAGGCTCTTTAATCTGCTCCCCATCTTTCACTGGCCCCGGCATACGCAAACACTCGTCCGGAGTTAGTAATGGCCTTTGGACCTCTTGGATTGTGCTTGACACTTGGCCTAACATTGCAGATGTCCGGCGACCACTTACAGTTACTGCCTTTTTTTGCACTGTAGTGGTTCCGGTAAGCTTTGAGAGGTGTTCTGCTGTCTCCACGCGATTGGGTGGGTAGGCGTTTTGAACATGGCAATTTGAGGTTATAACCTCATCAGGGCCATAACCAAGCTCCCTGCTTTTTAGCTGGTTAATATCCTGGCAGATCAGATAAAACTTGAGTCCGTAACCTGCAACAAAGGCAAGCGACTCTTGAACAATTTCGAGTTTTCCCAAGCTCGGGAACTCATCAAACATCCCTAGCAAGCGATGTTTGTATCCCTTCTTGGATCGAACATAGGTTTCAGCGACCTGAGGGAATCCCAATTTAGATAAGAATTTCCGCCACGGCGGCATCTCTTTAAGAGCACGCTCAAACTCGATCTTGTCCGCCAGAAGCCGCACAATCATATTAACCAACAGCCTAACTAAAGGCCGCATCCGAGCTTTGGCGGTTGGCTGGGTCACAATGTAGAGGCTCACAGGATCGTCATCATTCATAAGATCCTTAATGCGAAACTCTGATTTACTGATGTTATGAGATACAACAGGGTCACGATACAAAGAGAGGTGAGACTTTGCTGTAGACAATACAGAGCCCCCCTCTTCATCGGGTCTATCCATCATATCCCTGGCTGACGCGCCCACAGTGGGATGGTTATGCCCATCAACATGAGCATAGGTCGCCATTTCCATCCACAACTCACCCACGTCTCTATCGGGATCAGCCAGAACACGGTCAACTTCTGGCAGTGAAGCAGGGGTTCCTTCATGTTTAGCTTTATACAAAACATGAAGTATTACGCCTGTTAATAGGGAAAATGCGGTTTTATCCCAGTGGGAGTCCAGGCCTTTTCCTGCAGGATCGACTATAAGGGTGGCTAGGTCCTGGACATCCCCAACCTCATGTTCTGTACCAAGCCTAATTTCATCCAATGGATTCCAGCGCACACTACCGTTTAAAGCAGCCGGCTCAAATCTCACCACTTTATTTTTAGCGTGTTTTTTTCGCCAGCCTGCAGTAAGAGCCCACAGCTCCCCCTTAAGATCAGTAATCACGCAACTTGCAGGCCAAGAAAGTAAGGTAGGAATAACAAGGCCAACACCTTTACCTGATCGCGTGGGGGCGTAAGTTAAGACGTGTTCAGGGCCGTTGTGCCTGAGATAGTGGAAATTACCGCTCTTGTCCTCCCAGCCACCAACATAGACACCTTCAGATGCTGGGCGATCTTTACCTGTTACTATCTCCAGCGTTGTTCTTTTTCTAGGTAATAGCCCTGCTGAAATAATATCTAGCATGTTTGCCCATCTAGCAGATCCATGTAGATACTCGTTCGGCTGAGTGGAGTTGGCAGCTACAACCTTCGCAATAGCCACCCCCAACAGCCCAACAGTGGATACCATCATACCCAAGCTGCCAGCCTGCATGAATTCATCGGGATAGTGACTAAACCAATCATTGGACCATCGTAAAATGGACCAAGGTGTATAGAGGTGATTTAGATTGCTCCCAAGGGTCTCTTGGTAATTGAATTTATATGCGAAGAATTGAGTTGCCGCTTGCAAGCCAGCGACCAGTGAAGCCCCTCCTAGTAGAGGCAACACCTTGCTTTTTTTGGTTTTCTTAGCCCTAACTTGCGGGCCAACTGCATTATTAAACTTAGCGTTCATCTGCTCTTTCCTTTCGACTTCCTAATCGATCCAAACGGGGTGACAGAAACGGGCTCTCCAATACGTACACGCTTTAAGCGATTAGCGGTTGATTGGTCTATCGGTTGAACCAAGATTTCGTCATCTCGCTGCAGAAGGGCTAATGCTTGGCCCTCCACATTTCTGGTACCGGCATAAAAAAGCGCACCATTATTTCCATTATAACGGGAATGCTTCGGTATATCGAAACCTTTCAAACGCTTACTTTCCCGTTCAGATATGTATTTATCAGCAGCCGCCAACTGCTCCGACTTCAATCCTGGCCTAGAAACACCCCGTCGCATCCTGTTATCTGGTTTGGCTCCTGACTGCTCCAAGTCACGAGAAACATTACCCGGCAATAGCATTTCACCTCCTCTGGAGAGGTGAACCACACCGAGTGAGGACAGCTCTCGCAAACGGTTTTGGCTTTCGGGCGGCGGGACATGTCCAATCCGGCCAACGTTGGGCTTATTGTTACCGCTGGAGTTGCCACTGGCGGCTGCTGAGTCTCTGGAACGCCCTCTATCTCTGACGCCTGGGACTCCAACCCGGTTTGTTCCTGGTTCGTGCTGCTTGGTAGTTCCTCGTCCAGCGCTGCCAATGCCTCCTCTATCAGTTCGTCCTCTGTCTTTTCGTGTAGATCGCTCATTCAAAATCTCCTTTCTATTTTCATTAAGCTGAAGCCTCCGGCGCTCTAATCCGGGGTCAGTAAAATTTATTGGTAATTGTGAAATAACGGCTGCCTGAATTACTTTGGCTTTAAATGTTGCAGAACCTTCAACAGTAATCTGACTGCCATAACGGTTTAGGGCTGCCTGCAGGGCCATCTGAACTGTAGGTAGCGAAACATCCCCAGAAACCTGAAGTTTCTTACCGTCGTCACGTATGGAGCCCTCGCCGGATGATCGATAGATCACGGTTCCTTTTTTGGTGATGTTATCTTTGCGGCCTATGTCGCTTCGGCTGAATTTTTCAGCCCCGCTCAACGTATTTCCTTTAAGCTCTTGTGCCGCTTCTCTGGCTCTAAGTGCATCCAGGGCAACGCTATTCCCTTCCATTGCTTTTTTCTTTAGCCAGTCAGCCCAAGCCCTGCGACGGTATTTGTCATTTAATACCTGTCGTTCCTTTTGACATTGTTTATTGATAGATTGGATCTCTGTTTTTAGAGCCCTGTGCGCCTGAGCATATAAAAGCTTTTTAGATAGCGGGCTCCCCCCCATCAACTTGATAGCAGCTCTTCGTAGCTTATTGCTCCGTTTGATTGCGTCTATTTGCCGACTTTTCTTACCTCTCAGGGCATCCAACTCAACAGCTTTGGCTTTAATCTGTTGCTGCTGATCAGCTTTGTACATGGCGTACAATTCGGACGTGTTTACTCTGAATTTAACGGGCTGTTTATTGTAGCTACGCTTCTTCTTCCCTTGGGGGCGCGCCGTGCCTTCTGCAGGAAATGGACCTAGCCGATTTTCCAGGCTCGGCTTGGAAAGATCACGAGCAACTGTACTGGCTTTAACAAAAACCCCATCATCTGACTCAATAACAAAGCCGTTACCTTTCTTTTGTAGGTGCAATCCGTTGCTTTGCATCACTTCATTCAGTTCAGACCAGGACTGAGCCTCTTTCATATCAGCCAGACATTCGCGCCTAATCCAACTCACAAGGCTTTCTATTCCTGAATGCCTTTCCATGTCAGCTGCCCGCCCCTCGGACAAGGACCGACCGCTATGATGATTGTCAGTTTCTAGGCCATACTCCTTTTCTAAGAGAGAGCAAAGCTCCCCAAGAGCCCTATAGGATTGGTAAGGATCATGAATAGTGTTTCTGACTGGGTGAATTTTGTTTATAGCAATGTGAATATGCAGGTTGTCAGTGTCATGATGCACAACACTAACTCTCTGATGCTCTCCGTACCCAAGGCCAGCACAAATCCTCTCTTCTATCGCGTTTATGGTTGTTTCGTCCGGGGACTCCCCCGCCCTAAAGCTAACAAGCAGGTGAAAGGTCTTGTCGCTTTCTGCACGTGTATTTTGCTGCTGAGTTGCAAGCACCTCACTAACAACAGCTTTCATGGTGTCCGCTTCACAATTGCTCACACGGATTTGGCCCACCCTTTCTGACTTCCCCTGCTCATCTGTGAGGTATTTAACCAGTCCAGCAAAGTCAGACTTACCTACCGTGCGCATGGGCACATGTTTGGCGATCAAACGACACCCCCGGACGTTTTAGCCGCTAAAATCATTGGTCAGCCCTCGGCATCACTACAGACATCATCAGGCTTGCCATTTCCTCTTGGGTAGACTCAATCCTGGCAAGCACTGCCTTTATTGTGGGCTCACCAATGTGAGCAGTTCTTTCGTCATTCGTAAGCCAAAGCTTTAGCAACCCCCCAAGCCTCCCCAGATCACCGTTTATCCTTGCGAGTTCGCGCACTTGATCACAATCAACAACGCCTTTTATGTGATACCCCATCCCTACCTCTCGAAGGTAGCTAGCGGCACTCATGCCGGCGCGCTTTGCCTGGGCTTCAATTTCTGCTTTTTCTTCAGGAAGGCAATACACCTTTATTGGTGGACTCGACTTCCTGGTGATTCTTTTTTCTGTCATCTCGATTCCCATACCCGGATGTATATCGGGCCGGCGGTAGCCGGCAGCCTCGCAGAGCAGGATGCCCGTTGAGTACGATAGTGCGAATAAGGCAAGCGAAGTTGGAACACCGATTCATCGGTGGGCCTACTTCGCCCATCCTGCCCGCCTTACGGCATTAATAACGCCATAAAAAGTGTACAACACCTTTTTCGATTTAACCGCTATTTTTACACAAAAACAGCGTGGTCCTGCAAAGGATATAGCGGATTTTGTTAAAACAGGCCTATAATAGGCCTGTAGTGACTATTGATTGCGCTAAATAAGCGCATTTACAGCGGTAAAATGATTTATAGGAAAGTGCTAAATTAGCGTTTCACATGATTGCTACGGATCGGAGAGATGGCGAAAAGGTATACAGAAGAACTGGCCGACTGGGTAAAAAAGCGAGATGCCACTAAACGCCAAGATAAAAACGTTGTGGCGTTTTTGGCTGTACGCGGCGACGTTAAGGATGCGATAGAGGCAGGGTACTCTATCAAGACAATTTGGGAGCATTTACGGGAGCTTGGGAAGATCCCCTACAGATATGAAACATTCTTGAAGCATGTCCGCAAACACATAAAGGATGAACCGGAAGTGAAGCAAACAACCTTAAGCGTAAGCGCGAGGGATGAAAAAGGGAGTCGCCAGAAGCTGCAACAGAGCACACCAAAGAAACAGGATAAACCGGCCAGCATTGGCAAGTTTGATTTCAACGCCACACCAAATAAAGAGGACTTAATCTAATGTCGAAAATACATATCGTTTTGCAGGGAAAAGGTGGAGTAGGCAAGTCTGTAATAGCTGCCATGATTGCACAATACAAAGTTAGTAAAGGCCAGGCTCCTTTGTGCATCGATACAGACCCAGTTAACGCAACGTTTGAAGGCTATAAAAGCCTGGATGTCCGCCGGCTAAACATCATGGACGGGGACGAAATCAACACTAGGAACTTTGACGAACTTATAGAGCTTATTGCCCCCAGTGAAAGTGATGTAATCATAGACAATGGAGCAAGCTCATTTGTCCCGCTGTCACACTACTTGATTTCAAATGAAGTGCCAGCCCTCCTGGAGGGTATGGGGCATCAAATGGTTGTCCATACTGTTATCACAGGCGGGCAAGCTTTATTGGATACAGTAAACGGGTTTGCGCAGCTGGCAACTCAGTTCCCTGTAGAATGTCTTTTTGTTGTATGGCTCAATCCATACTGGGGAGCGATTGAACACCAGGGGAAAGGATTTGAGCAAATGAAAGCTTACACAGGGAACAAGGACAGAGTATCTGCAGTCATTCCAATTCCGGACCTAAAAGAAGAGACCTATGGAAGGGATCTCTCAGAAATGCTGCAAGCACGAAAAACGTTTGACGAAGCAATAAACGATGGATCACTAACCATCATGACCCGTCAGAGATTGAAAATAGTAAAAACTCAAATTTTCGGGCAAATGGAAAGTGCAGCGGTGCTTTAATGACGGACAAAATTGAAGAAACTATTAAGGAGATCGCTGCCAAACATGGCATTGCAGTTGGCCGGGACGATCCAATATTGATCCTTCAAACCATCAATGAGCGCTTGATGAAAGACAGCGCCTCTGCCCAGGAGGAAATTCTAGCTCGCTACAAAAGTGAGCTAGAAGAAATATCACACAGATGGGGGGAGGACGCTAAAAGCAAAGCGGAAAGGACTTTAAACGCTGCGTTATCGGCTGGAAGGGAGGCGATGACCAAAACCATGCAGGAAAGCGCTGCATTAACGGCATCTGGTATGCGAAAGGAAATGGAAAGCGTTATTGAGAACCTTTTGCGAACCCCCATCAAAGAGGCTCGCACGGTGGCTAAGATGAATATCATAGCGGCCTGTATGACGGTCTTTGCAGCCGGCCTTGCTCTGTGGTCAACATTGTGAAAAAAAGCCCGTTATAGTCGAGCTTGTAACAATGCTCATAAATCAGGACTACTCAGTTTCTGGGCATGAGTATGCCCCGGTTGCTGAGTAGACTTTTTCTGCTCTTGGTTTTGTCTCTTTAATAAAGCCTGATGCCGGCGGAGAGATTCCCTCATAAAGTCCCAATCAGATGCCAACTCTGGATTTTGACTGCGCATCTTTCGTGTTGCTAGCTCCTCAATTTTAGGACTGTAAAGCCCCATCCCTTCCTTAATCTCGCGAACATGGTCTAGCCTATTGTGCAACACTTGGATTCTTGAGCGCTGCTGAACCTGCCTAGACTGCCAGGCCCTCCTCGAGGCCGGAAGTGAAAGAACTCCTGGAGGCCTCGCTTGCAAGTGTTGCAGTGCGGACTGCTGCCTATTTATCAACGCCATGATACGACTTTCAATTTTATCAACTTGATCGTTTTTAGACTGTACATATACGGCCAGAGTCTCCCTATAAGTAGCCTCCAATGAGGAAGCACTTAGCAAAGACTCCTGCTCAGCCTCTAGGCCTTCTGCAGTTGTTAATAGATTTAAGCCTTCACTATGTGGGCCTTTGGATGTTGCACGCAACCTATCCAATGGTCTTTTAGATGTGTCAATTCTCGTCATTGAGGGCTCCCTTTTAGCGGCTAAAACTAACGGGAGCGCCCACGAGTATGTGTTATTGAGTTTGACGATACCTGGGCTTTCCCCTGGCTATCATATGTGATACTCGTTGCGCCCCCCACAGGGGGTACTATATCGAAATCAGATCGCGAGTGCATGACATAGGTTTTACCTTTTTGCTGGTATATAAACTTGTTGTCTGCATGCACAATAACGCCGTCATGACGTTGAGATTTATCAGGCTTCTGAGCGGTGTACAAGTTGTAAATACCGGGCTTTAGTCCACTGGCTTTATCTACCTTTTGGCTTGCCCATGCGCCCTTATGGTCGTCCTGGACAATGCGTTGTCCGTTCATCACTAATAAGCGTTGTCTCATTAGCGGCGCTCCTCACTTGGCTATCTACTGTTCTTTAATTGATTATGGACCCCAAGCACAAAAAAGCCGGCCTCAACACATTGAGGACGGCGACACGATTACTGCTTGGGTTTGGCCGGGATTGTTAAGGCTTTGCAATTATATTAGTAGGGTAGTCCTTGCGCGTCATTATTTTCGTATTATTTGGTATATTTTCTTGTTTTGCTTGAATTTTCCCCAAAAAAAAGATGGGGTTTGGGAAAATATAACCAATTTTCGACAGGCTAGTTTTTTGAATGGCGGGATTGTTGAGAGGAAAGGTGAAGCAAAGAGAGGGGGATTGCCTCCCCCTCTCTATCAGCTCCTGGATAATACGGATTCCAGCAGCTCACTTGCAGCAGCTGTGTTCCCCTCTATCGTGTGCATAAAGGTTCTCAGCAAAATTTCTCTTAACGACATAATAAGCCGACACCGATGATTGTAGACAAGGGTCTCAGCATTCCTGGAAGCGGCAGTACGATCTTTATCTGGCGCAGTTGAAAAAAACCTTGTTTCCAGTGCGAAGTCTACAAAATCCCTAAGAGCTGTTGCTCTTATCTCTGAATCATGTAGATCTAGGATGTCCTTCGGTTCTTGTTGTAGTTCAAGATAATCATGCAGAGCTGCAACGAAATTGGTTGGTGTCATAGATAGCCTCTCTTTCATTTCCTTTGAAAGGAAGATATTACACCGTGACCGGTCACGCTTCAATCATCTTGGAGACGTTTATTTTTCAGCTTCTTCTCAAGCGCCCTAATGTCTGGCCAATCATCTGGATGAGCCCATACGTCACGCCTAGTAAACCCTAAATCCTTCATTCTGATGCGCTCATTCTTCTTGCGCTGATTAGCTGTAGGGTCTTTTATTTCCTTTGTCATATTCACCTGTTGCGTTTGGGTTACAGGTGAACTTTACCAAAATTCAGCGAGCGCGGCTTTATTGATCGTCAACACAAAAAAACCCCGCTTAGCGGGGCTTGATGATCTGAGGTGGTTCTTAATCGAATAGCTCACTTATCTGCTCATCGCTGAACTCATGAAGAAGTATTAAATCATCCAGTTCAGACTCATCCTCAAGGTTCTGAAATGCCCCATCTCCCCATCGAATTTGAACCTCTGAAAAAGCCGGACTGTATTCAAAAATGCAATAACTTGGTTTTTCAAGCTTCCACACGATCGCTATTGAACTTCGTGGTTTAACTAATGCGAGGCATGTGAAAGGGCCGAATTGTTTACTTAGCTTTTCTGCTGCTGATGCCATTCAAATTACCCCTCCAGGAGCGCAACCAATCGGACCTCATTAAGGTCACACTCAACTTCGTGTCCATCATCGTCGTATTTTATCCATGCCCAGCCTTCAGCAGATGGGCGTCGTTTTAGAACTAAACGGGCCTGTCTATCGTCATGCAACACTAGAACAATGGCGCTCTTTAATTTGTCAGGGTCAGGCTCTTTTTTTTCCGCCTTGGTTGTTTGACTTGATTCCTCTTCGTCTCTTTCAGCGTCAGTTTTACCTGTGAACGCATCAATAGTGTTAGGATCTCTATCGTCGTCTTCTGAATGCCTGCGCTTATCCTCCAAATACTCGCGGAGAAGCTTCACAGAGCCTCTGGTAAGCTCTTGGTCCTCGTCATCAAGCCATGCCTCCACTTCATCTGGATTCTTCTTGTGGACCCTCACAAGCTCATTGACAACCGTTACGTCACTAGCCCGCCCCAAATTAAAAGCTTCTGCAATGACATCAGGCAAATCTAACAACGTTACATGTTGCGTCACATATGCCGGGGATTTACCTATCAATTCAGCAATATCCTTTTTCTTTATGCCGGCAGCCAACTTACGCCCAATGTAATCCGCAATTTCACGTGGTGTTAGTGCGTCCCTTTGCAGATTTTCTATAACTTGATCTTCTTCCTGGTAGTCATTATCAACAAAACCTGGAATTGTTTGTTTTTCTGCGATTATTGATGACCTATATCTGCGGGCTCCATGGTTTATTATGAAGCGCCCAGGAACATCCAAATTATCGCGTACAGAAATAGGCGATTTAACACCGCGTCGCCTAATAGTTACCGCTAATTCCTCCAAGCTTTCTTTGGAAAAGCCCGGATTGTCCTCTTTGCGGGGTTGCTCTGGATCTTCATCGATCAAATCAATAGGGATTTCCATTGGCCCTTGGTTGGCGGCCTCCACTGCTGAAACCGATGGGTCATCTAAAAGACCCGAAAGATCCCCTATACTGTCCAGGCCCAACCCTGACGCTTCATTTTTCTTTACGCTTTCAGCACTCATGATGCGGTGATCTCCATCTTTTTAAATACGAGGTCAGCCAATGCACGCACTTCTTTTGCTGCTTTTCTGGCTGCAGTCTTTTTTATTTCCCAGACAGGCACTCCAGATGCCAGCGCATCCGCAATACTGCTCCGAAGCCCAATACTGGTAGGGATAATCAGTTGTGGATAAGCTGCCTGTAACTGCTCAAGATGTCGCCCATGACGGGGATTCCTGCTATCTACTTTGCTTGGCACCATTCCGAGAAACTTCAGCTTTGGGTTCACTCTCCTGACGTTTGCAATGGCAGCATTCATCTTCTTGATCCCTTGGATTGAATAGGCTTCCAGCTCTATAGGTGACAACACATAGTCAGCTGAATAAAGAGCGGCGGCGAGAGCTACCCCTAGGGAAGGAGCTGTATCGATCACGCAGAGGTCAAAGCCTTGCTGTTTCAGGTTATCCATAGCCGCCCGGAATGCCTTACCAGCTTCAGCAAGAGACATGGATTCAAGATTTGCTAACCCTGAATCAGACTCAATAAGAGCTAATCCGGGAGTTTCTGCACCGTTTACAACATTGACAGGCCCGCCATTAAAGAAACTACTTGCAAAGACCCCTGAAGCATATTTCTTGAGGGTATGAGAGCCATTTCCCTGTGTGTCTAGATCTATGAACACAACCTTTAATCCGCGCTCAAAAGAATCAAACGTCAGATGGACACCGGTTGAGGTTTTACCCACGCCCCCTTTCTGATTCCCTATGACCAATATTTTCATGAGCTTTTTCCTGTTTTTTCCTGGCGTCCTCCGCCCATTTCTTGACGATGAAGGCTTGATGCTCTGGCAATACCGCTGTTACCCGCTCGTACCCACTCGGCGCCCTTTGCTTCTCCTCGTGGACATCCCAAACCCTTTTGACAGCTTGCCACACTGCCCCTTTTGTAATACCCAGCTGAGCCACAAATTCGGCTTGAGGTCTCCCCTCCACCAAAACTCCATAAGCTATATCCAGCGTTTGTTGACCCACATTCAGGCCAACTACTGCCGCCTTGAATTGGGAATCTGTAAGCCGCTTCTTCATGGATTACACCCATAATTTCTCCACACCCTAACCATTGAACACAGACGGTGACAGCCGCCAAACCATAAAACACAGTATAGCTATACTTTTAAACCAAATCAACTTTAGCGGCTAAAATATTCAGATGCCTTTAGGCTTATGAATGGACACTATATATGTCAGCGCTGTCAATATGGCGAAGTGTAAAAGGAACGTCCAGCCGGCATTAATGCCTGGCGTGTTCCAGTGATAAATGGCTCTAATACCCTGAAAGAATACGTCTATTGAAATAATCCACTTTAGAACAGGCCACACCAGAACCAAAGCAACCCACACCCAGCGCCACAGTATTAGAAATGGTTTGCTACTTTTAGATGAAGGGGCGCTCTCCCTATTTTCTTCTGGAGCAACGCCTGAAGGCGGCACCGGATTAACCGGGCCACCATTTGGAAACTTGTAAATTTTTGTCATATTCTTGACCCCCTAACCGCTCCATGTTCCAATTTCAGTTGCTCGTTCGGGTCCACACCCTAGAGCACTGGCTTGGTGTGACAGCGCTAGGCCAAGCGCCCCGGCATTAAACCGGGGCGATTTCTTCTAGCTTGCGCCTGCCAAACCTTTCCGGCCTTGATTGCATCTACGTTTTGCATCCTCTATATCGTCATTAGACCAGCACCCTCTTATTTCACCCTCAAGCATACAGCTAGCAAGGTAAGCTTTATGACGCAAATCACCTGCTCTACTTGAAAGTTCGCTAGCTTTACGTGAAAGTGAATCAGCCTCTGCGAGCAACAGTGAAATCATGTCACGACTAAACGGAAAGTCAGTTGTAGAAACATCAGGCAATAAATCAATCCAGCTCAAAATATTTTCATTCATCGTAGTTTTTTCTCGGTCTCGACCATGGCGGAATACCCGGCCTTCAAAAAACATAATAGGACAAAATGCCCTATATGACAACCGATTATTTTCGATATAGCGAATTATATTTTAGCCGCTAAATTTCTTGTTCTTTTCCATCCTCCCAAATTTCGCCAAGGCCTGCAAAGTTGCACAATAGCGCCCAAGCGGCATAGGGGATAGCACTATCCTCCCCCACCCAGCGCCTTACTGTCCTATCCCCTTTCTTTCCGAGCCCTAATTTCCTGGCAGCCCCGCTGCCTGTGAGACCTGCAATGTGCAGAACCTCCCGGATTTCTTCGCCCGTAGGTTGTTCCCAGCTTTCCGCCGGCATCAAACATTCTTTTCTAATAGTCGGATTACTCATCAAGATTTTATCCCCCCTCTATATCTGGGCGTAATTGATCATAACTGTAGAGTGTACGTACCTGACTAGGGTCGTGCTGTACAACCTGCTTACCATTCCTGTTTCGCCTATAAGTTGGCTTCCGATCATCAGATACCCATGCCTGCCTAGATTTAGGGCAGAGTTCCCGAATAATTACGAATTTCCCAACATCTTTTTCAAAACAATGGTGATGAACACTAATCAACTGACACCGCTGACCTGGATAGAAAATATTTTCCTTCTTGGTGTCTATTTCCAAGGCGGCAGCCACATCACTCCCAATAGCTTTTTGGGGTTGTCGCTTTTTTGATTTTCCAACCTGGCGTGTAATTAGCTTTTTCCTATCCTTCTGTATTTTTGCCTTGGCCTCATCAGCCCACTTTCTAGCCAAAAAGGCCTTTTGTGAAGGTAGAATAACGTCAACCAAAACATACCCTGGTGGGATTTCTTCTTTAGCTGAATTCCTCTCTGGAGGAGGGTCTAATAACGACAGCCACTCTGGCAATTTCTCCTTTGATAATTTGTTACTGTACTTTTCATCAATCTCGCATGTCTTTTCATTCAGGAAATACTCCATGATTTCCCTAGCGGCTTCATCAACGCCGATCCCCAATATCATCTCGTTGAAATGAGACCTATATCCTGTTTGAGATATAAAGGGCTTGTTTAGATCAACAGCATGAAACTGGAAATGTACCATTGTCCCTATATAGCCGTGTCGAACTATAACCCAAGCCCGGATGTTATTTACTTCAATTGCAAATTCTCCAGACTGTCCCCATTTGGGGACGCTTCCTGATGAGGCCCTACAGTGGCGTTCAATGACGTACCCGGGGGCATCATCATCTTTCTTGCAGCCAAAAAATGTGCCGCCATTCATCTTCCAGATAACTGCATTATATTTATCAACTGCGGCTATAACTTTGGCCTCATTTTCCGATATAACCGCATTGTGTAGTTCATTCACTGACATAATAGCGGTCTCTAAGAGGCCGCATTCAGAGTCAGGCAAATCGACCGCTAAATGTTTGGCTAAATCTTCTCGTTCCATAGTATTCACCAGAAAAAAGCCCTGGTAGTTATTCCAGGGCTTTTCTTAATTAATCAGTCAATTGCCCGCATAATCGAGCTAGATTCATAGTGTGTCTTGGCATAGTCACGCAGCAAGTAATAGCGATCATTCAAGGCTGTTATCTGCTGAATTATTTCCCGATCCTTTTTACTACGTTCGTATATTTCAAAAATAAGGTGGTTCACTCCGAACAAGGTTGACACGATCCCGGCGGCATCAGGGGAAAGTGACCCTTCAAAATAATTCCCAGGATTAGATATCAAGACTGGTCCTCTAATTCTCGGCGCCAGATAAAACCCTCCGTTAGATAACTCATAGAATGACCAACTGACGCTTTTGAACTTATTGTATTGACTGCTATAACCGCTATAGCTGTCACACAAGTGCTTCATCCAATTGCAAATAAGGTTTTGGCCCGGAATAACTAATCGAGACCCGAAAAACTTGAATAGGAAGTCTAAACGTTCGCTTTCTGAAACTAAGCGGGGGGAAATGGTTAAATCAATAGCAGTGCTCATCGTAGTTTCCTCGGTTTTGACCATGGTGAAGTACCCGGCCTTAAATAAAGATAATAGGGCATTTTGCCCTAGTTTGCAAGCGTTTCATTGACATTTGAGGGGCATACTCTGAGGCTTGCGCCCCTTCTTTTGGAGTTAAAACATTCTCTTTGCGTGCATTTCGGAGTTTAGGGGTTCTATTAGCTGCTAAGCGGTGATGGACTAAAAGGGGAGTCCAGAGGGGCACCCTCTGGGCATAGCGCAGCGTAAGCGCACGTTCTAATATGGGGTGAGGTTGTGAAACAACCGAGGGGCAGCGCCCCTGGGGGGATGGGAGGCCGCGAGCGGCCGGGTGGGGTTGAGAAGGGGGACCTCCCCCTTCGGCGGCCGACATGTTTTGAGTTGACCTGCCTGCACTTGGTCAAATAATGCACAGCCGGTTAAAATAAAAGGGTTATTTTGGTTTAAAAAGAGGGTTAAGAGCAGGTTATAGATGGCTGTAAACGCTTCTAAAGTCATGAAATACAACGAATTTGCTAACCTGGGCAGCCCCTCAAGTGTCAGTAATAACGCCCCTCAAGTGTCAAGGGTGCGCCCTTCAAGTGTCTAGCATTGCGCCCCTCAAGTGTCAGGCCTCTGGCCCTTTAAATGTCAATAGTTAGGGGGTGTTATTCACAGTTTTATCCACTAAATCTGTGGATAACTAAAGGAAAGAAGGGGTTTAAACTCCAGGGAAGTATGAAAAATGGTCTAGGCCCCTCAAGTGTCAATATTTTTGCTCGGTCTATTATGCCCTTGTCTCCACATATGCCCCTCAAGTGTCAATGAACGCCCCTCAAGTGTCATTCCTTTTGGAGTTATACCATGACTATTCCACTCCAAAATGGCTGGCTTTAGCTTTGAACTGCAATCCAATATTTACTATATCTTGTGTACCGCGGCAGCTGGATCAGCACAACATATAGTATTGCGCCCCTCAAGTGTCAGGTGTTCGCCCTCATCTCTTTAACCCTGTATGTTTAGACAGTATAATTTTACGCATGGTTACTTTGCGGATAAGAGAACCCGTACACGGATTGATTGAAGACCTGGACAAAGGGGAGGGTGTCCCTGTTTTATTGAAGAATGGGGATAATCGTCACATTGCTTATGCCGGCACGATAGCGATAGATAAAGCTAGGCATCTCAATGCAAAGTGGGTGGGGTAGTGACCGGGTAGCTGCGATAACCGCCAACTTTTACGCGGCCACTTCAATGGGCAGTCTCGTGTTCATATCCAGCTCAAATATCCCATAG
>NZ_AQXX01000078.1 GCF_000376785.1 Hahella ganghwensis DSM 17046 | reverse complement strand
GCATGCAGTGGACACGAAGCATGGTGGATAACGGATACGGAGGGCGGCCGTTCTCGCCCTTGGGGTAATAGCGGGCGATCTTCTTTTCCATGCGTTTCCATGGGATCAGCTTATCCATTCGCTCCAGAAAGATTTCCCGGCGGGTCTTACGCTTCTTATTCTGGTATTCAGCTTCGGAGAAAGTCATCTGATCCATGGATAGTATTCCTGATGAGTGAAGTTGGCCGTATTATGACTGATTTGGGGAGTTATTCAGAGCCTCCCTAAATCATAAAAATGACATTTAATAGCTTTAATATTAAAAAATCAAGCTGTCAAAAGTATGAGAAAAACCAAATCACAATCATTCGACCAATTGGCTCATCTCCTGCAAAAAGGATGGCGGCCCGAGGAGCGTAACTCCTTCATCAAAGGGATTGTGAAATCTGCGTATTCTTAAGTTTTGACATAAAAAACCTTTCCCATCGCAATCCAATCCCCAACAAACCAAAGAGCACCAGAGCCAGGCCGCCTAATTGAACATAGGTAGGCAACCGGGGGTCGACGAATACCAGCTCGAAACCCAGAGCAAACAACACTTCGGTCGCCTGAGTAGTGTCCACCGCGACGACTTTGACTGGATCAGAGGTAAGGTTCCGGGCATAAATAAATACAGAAGTTGCCAGGACGCCAGCAAATAAGGCGACGATAAAGGTCTGCAGGTATTGCCCTTCCCCCGGCACCCCCGGCTGGAATATGGCAACAAGCAACAACCAGAAAGGAATTGATCCCAGACACAATAGAAGAACCACTGAGAACGCATTATTCAATATCGGGGAGTGGATAACGGGAACATATGACAGCCCCCCGTTTTTAGCGGAATTTGCTAACTGGTTGCCGAAGGGATAAGCAATCGCGGAAATAACTATCGGCAACACACCGAGTAGCACGAAGTCCAGGTTGGTAGCTCCAATGTCATTGGTCCAATTAACCAAAGTGGCGCCTATCAAAACCAGGAATGAAAATGGGAGCATCCGCAGTGGGAACTTGTAGCCCATGAACATCAGGACAAAGGGGGAAAAGATAATAGTGAGCTGAAAAGTGGCCGCTACCACCCAACCGCGCAGATACTCGGATGAGAAAGCGATTCCGGCGTAGAAGAAGCCACAGGAAAACGTGCCCGCGATCATCCAGAACACCATGTGCTGCCTGAACAACCCCAGCAGTTCCTTAAAATATTGCCGTCCCTTTGACAGGAAAATAAACACTAGAAGGATAAAAATAGTGAACATATATCTCAGCACGGCCGTCCAGACCCAACTGCCATCGCCGAAGGATATGTTGTAGTTGATAACAAACGTCAGGCTGAACAAAGCGGCTGAAACCAATCCTATACCGATTAGCACCGGCAAGCTGGTCAGCGGAAATCTCTCTTTGAGTGTAGACATCAGTCATTTCCCTGTTGTTTAACCGGCATCCCATCTGCCGATTGAGTGTGCAGATTAAATGTATTGATGGTGGCTTTATCCCTCGCAGGTACTCTCGTGGGTGTTTTCGCAGATGCTTTCGTAGTTAGTATTGCAAGTGCTCTCACATGTACTGGGGCCCGCTTGACCAAGACCAGACATGGCCACCGCAGGGTCTGTGGCATCATGCTTTTCACTGGTGCCGGCGAGTCGATCACCCAACACTTTTCTGAGAATCCTCTGATCGAGCATTTGTACCACTCGCTCCTGATCCGTATAGATTCCCGATACCAGATCGTTAAGCCCCTTTTGTTGATATTCAGTAATCCAGTCATCTTCTTCGACAACCTGATCCCAGCGCTCTTTATAGCGTCTGTAAACTGACTCAAAGTCCTCCCTCTCCAAAGTTTCCTCAGGAAAACAATAACCAACGTTTACACTGACTTTATTTTCCGAAATCGGTGTTTTCTGAATCCACCACATACAATCCTGAGCAGTCACAATAAAAAAACCTGGGAGTATCACGCAGAAATGCGTTCCGTTGCTTCCTTCTCCGTATATTCCATGGGTATGTGGAAACCCTTTGGTTCTGTACGCAGGTTTCAGGGCCGGGGTATCAGCACTGCGGTTAAATACTCCCAGCCATTCACCAGCTCCTTGAAGAACCTCTACTGGTTGCTTCCCAATGGAGTCACTATGGATGCAGGGAGTATGTAATGTTTCCATATCTACTTCGATATAAAGCTTCCAGTTGGAGCAGAGGGTGTACTCCCGGTGATGAATACACCTCATCCGGTCAATACGGTGTGGCATGGCAACCGACTCGATGTAATCCCCCAGATATTCCCGCAGACTGACATGTTGCTTGGAGAAATTCACGAATACCAAGTTGCAGGCTACTTCAACTGATATTTGACGCAAATTCAGGTTACAGGTCGTCCTCTGCCTTGATTCTGCCGTCAACCCATTAGCCTTGAGGAGTTTTCCGTCGAGATCGTATGCCCATTTATGATAAGGGCAGACCAATGCTTTCGCCTGACCGGTCTTTTCATCCGTTATTGGCGCTCCACGATGTCGACAGGTGTTATAGAACGCCTTTATTTTTCCATGTGCATTTTTTAGCACCAGAATATTGTTGCCCAGAAACTCCCGGGTAACGAATTGTCCTGGTGCTAATGAACTTTCCAGACAGACGAAGTGCCAGGCCCCGCCAAATACCGTTTCTTTCTCCTTTTCAAACCATTCCCGCGAGGTATAACACCAGGCTGGCAACGTTGTTGCCTCTCCGATCGGTTTAAAAACATCCTCATAAGTTTTAGGCTCAAACATTCCTGTTCTGTCCATTGTTTACTCCTTATGATCGTCCCTTTGTACGTGATCGCTCCTTTGAATTTGAAACTCAGAGTATTTGAAACTCAGAGGGGAAGCTTGTTCTCTATTCCTCTTATAAGGTTTCGTTTTCCCATTTTAAGGCATGTAGGGTTACCGGCTCGGCGCTGATAGAAAAGCCAGATTGTTCATCACTTCTTGGACGCAAGCACAGCGCTTGATTCCTTCTTGCTCAATCATTAGCAAATCCCTGGAGCGCACTCCCCTCAGGGAAATGTTTTATTCAATTAATGTATAGAGACGCAGAGAATCCCGTTAACACGGGAAAGATGACAAAGTCTTTTGCGACCAGGATCGGATGGGTGGTTAACTGAAGAGATTTCATAACAACTCCTTCGCTTCAAAAATTCGTTAATCCTGTAACGATTCGACTATTTTACACAAAAGACAATTTATAACATAAAAGAGAAGTGTTAAGTGTTGATGTCCGTCAGGAAGAATTGAATGACATATAGGAACCTTTGAATAATGCTAAGCAAGGACACCATCGCAGGAACAGCCAGGACAGACGGAACATGTCTCTTTTACGGCAAAGAAACCCACACATTCATGGCTTACAGCATTTTCCTGTTGACGTAGGTTGCCTTTTCAAACTCACTCACATTCATGGCGATATTGGGGACCTCTGGGAACATCGACATTAAGGTGCGGACAATTGATTGGGAAAGCGCTGCTTTTTGCTCTGTGCTTCGCCCCTGCATGATATGAGAAAAAACATGAATAAAGGGGGCTTTTCCGCCGCCCACCAGATATATCCGGTAAGGATTCACCCGGACTTTAATGTCTTGCTCATCAAACAGCCCCGACGCATGTGCGACTTGATGAATCTGATCAATGATACTCTCTTGAGAAAGCTGATCCAGAATATCTTCTGAACAATCAAGTATGAAATGAGGCACGGCTATCTCCTGTTTATTGATACTTCATACTACCAGAGTCATTCACTTTCGGAATATCAATAAGCACAGCTTGTGCAAAGCGATATACTCAACAATAAAGCCTATTCAAAATACTCGTAAACTGGAAAATGCATCAAAAACAGAATAAACCTACGTTAGGCATTACAAGGAAATTCCATGTCATCAGACGATTATGAGCTTAAAGCGATACCTCAGGATAAAAGAGCAAGAGAACTGTGGCTGCAGCACGCCGCAGGCCTGATATTTACCGAAGATGCGAGAAATTATGCTATTAAAAAGATTAATGAGAATACAGATGAACCGACAAGACAAAAAATTATAGAAGGAATCAATGATGCTTTATACGGCGTCATGATGATTTTAGATGGTGTTTCAGGAAACCTTGATAACGAGCGCTATTCAGTTAGCTTGGAAACCAAAGTGACTCTGATTAAAAAGGATACCGGTGCGGTCATTGACGAAGTCAACCTTACAGAAGGTGATGGTATGTGCATGGGTTACCATGACTGGCTTGAAGGAGATTTTGGGGAAGACCCAGTGGCGGCCAAAAAGTAATCCCGTTTTACCTGCAAGTTTATTAATAACGATACAGAAGGTAGTCAGAGATTGAGCTTCCGACTATCCTTCCTGCTTCCTTGGCCATCAAGCTTCTGGCCCATATACCAGAATCACTTCCCAGCATCACCCGAAGGAAATGCCGACATATTCATCCACATTGCTTCCCAGACATGGCCATCTGGATCTGCCAGATTGCGGTTATACATAAAACCAAAATCCTGCATGGGATTGATATCGGCGGTTCCACCGTTTTTGGCGGCTGTCTCATTCATGACATCCACCGCTTCCCGACTCTCACAGGATATGGCCAGCATCACTTCGCTGGAACTGGAAGGCGGTATGGGGCGACTGGTAAAGGTGCGCCATTTTTCATGCGTCAGAAGCATGACGTTGATGCTCTCACTCCACACCATGCAAGCTGCCGTATCATCAGTAAACTGAGGGTTGTTCTCAAAACCAAGAGACTGATAAAACGCCATGGAAGCTTTAAGGTCTTCCACAGGCAGATTGATAAAAATCATACGAGACATACACTTTCTCCTTCGAAAGGTTTAATCAAACACCCTAACGGCTATCAACCATGGGTTGTTTCTGATTGGTCGAACAGAAAAAGGGAATCTCGACATATCTTCGAAGTTTTTTTGAATTTTTAAAACTTCCTTCGCCCCATACACCCCAAGAGTCAGGGTAGCGACCCTGGGGTTGAGTAGAGGGTTAGATCAATTAAGGCTCAATCAGTTATCGACTTTACTGCGATGCCAGGTTTGGCTTCCGCTCGGAATACTTGCTGTGGCAGGGGGCATTTCAGCGCATCGACTCCCGGAAACAGATTGTCCTGGTGATAGTGCAAACCGGCCTCCCACCAGCGGCGGATAAATTCATCTATGATGTCGGGATGACTTCCCAGGTGCATCCTGACATAGGGGGCCGGAGCCTGTTGGTTAAATAGAGACGCACACAGCAAGGTGCCGGTGGCATAGAAAAGATCATCCCTGAAACGATCAATACCCTCAGGTTCACTCTGGTAAACTTCAGGGACAGCAAACATCATGTAAGACGTTGACGGGCCGATGCAAACGCCCTGTTCCGGCCAACCCAACTGATGGATCAGTTTATCCTTCACCCGTTCTTTCTGACGTGTGTAAAGCATACCGGTTTCAACAGTCCAGTCAGCAGCTGCGTCTGTTGCCAGCCATGCGCACATTACTTCAGCATTATGGGTATTACAGTGGTATCGATTAATCCAGGATTCTCTCGCCAGACGACGAAGTAACGCCGGTGAGGAAGTAATTGCAGCCACCCCCATCGTGTTACAACTGAACTGCTTGCCAAAGGGACGGGTCGCCACCCAGCGCTCAAACATACCGGAGCGGACCATAGCATTACTTCCGCCCTTTTCATTCAATTTCTGCAGTACTGCTTTCAGATGGTTAACAATCGGAATCCGGGGGTCGTGCACGCCGAAGTAGGCATCATCAATCAATAGATAAGCAGTCTCTTCAGCACAGAGTAACAACAGGAATTCAGTCACTTCGATCGGCCACTGCCTACCTGTTGGATTGTGCTGTGGGTTACTGACTACCAATGCCACTCGTTTGGTAGGATGCTGCCGATAGGCACCAACAAGATCTTTCCACTCAGCCAGGTCCGGTTTCCAACCTTTTTGCGGCCGAATGGGAAGATAGGACACATCAAACCCGACATCACGAAAAATGCCTCTGTAATCCCAACCCGGCGTTGGCACCAGGGCAACCGGTTGCTGGCCCGGCCAGCGCACTTTAAATTCCTGATAAACCACCTTGGCCAGATCATACATTGCCATGCGGGTAGTCATCGCCAGACACCCGACATCAATCTCACCTGCCCCGCTATTCTCCAACCCACTCAGGTCATGCTCACGAACAATGAATTGACGCAGGAAATCCCGATGTCTTTGGATACCGTAACCGCACTCGGCGTAGCCCATATCCTCCGGCCGAAACCGGAAATTGTTGATAAAGTCCAGAAAAGCCGGGCACACACCATTCCAGTGCTCCCCCTTGACCGCATATAAAGCCGGTCCGTGAGGTGCTCCTGCCTCTCTGTATCGATGGAATAACATCTGTTCCGGTGAACACTGGCGCAACGGCTCAGATCGATTTAACAGATGATCTTCAGCCGCACTGATGTGACGGCGCATTGATGAAGTATGTAAAGGAACGGACGGAAGTATTGAGAGGTGTTCGGAATCAGTCGAATATGTCATGACGAATCTCCATTTCGTGACAACAACTCTATTAAGTTTAGACGATCCTGGCTTATTTTTAGGTAGGCAGCCCCATAAATTCAGAAAAGTTACTGTGCCAGAAATTCACTTTTCTATACCCTTTTACCGATTGAAGCACTATGAATAAAGCTGGCAAAATGGTGCAATCTTCTCTTTTAACAACGACTTACAGCGATCCACTGGTAAAGTCTTAATCTTGAAATCAAGGCGCTTTTGGCAGGGCCATGATCAAATTGGAAAATACACTGAAGTGGCAGGCAACGCATGGTGTTCCTCCAGGGAAAGGAATTTTCTTTAAACAGATGTCTAAATTACACGCCCACTTATTTCTACTTGTGCTGGATATAGCGGCACTAATTGCCGCTTTCTACACAATGACGACCTGGTCAGATTTACTGAATCAGGTTATTAACGCTCAGCCTGAAGTATCATTCCAATCAGGGTATACCTTTGTCCTCGTGCTGCTCGTAGTCCCCGTGATACACGTCTGGGCAATTTACGAGGGAACAAAATCTCCATCAGAGAAAATAAAGAAATGGGCAAACCGGCTTCTTATTGTGTTCACCCTATTCTTAGCAGTTTCCGCGATACTAATGAATATAAAGCTGACTCAGTCGCTGACCAAATATCATTACTTCTATTGTGAACAGCTAAGTGACTCAATGACTTTTTCAGAGTTTCGTGTTTATTTAAAAGATTCCAAATTATGCGTAAAATCCTATTAATCTCTGCTGGTCTATTATTTGAGGCACATACAACGGCAGCTTGAACAAGCTCGGAGAACTTCTTTTTGAATGCCGAAGCGTCCAAGAATAACCAAACGCCAATAACAGATATCAACGCCCGAACTGGAAATAGCTGCCAGGGGCAACTATCCTTCGAGAAAACCGAGCATGTTGACTGGAATGGCAGTGATAGCCAACGCTTTCGGTCCGTCAAAATCGGGATGACAAGGAAACAGCCTCATGAAGAACTCTATGTGGGGCCGCATTCGACTCGACATTTTCAGTCGGCCGGCGGAGCTCGACATGCTTCGCAATGTGGTTGAATTCTCGCCGAACGCTATCGTACTGATCGATAATAGTGGTCAGATTCTACTCGTCAATGCCCAGACAGAGTCGCTATTTGGCTACTCAAGGGAAGACCTCTTAGGAAAGACAATAGAAACACTGGTCCCTCAGCGCTATCGGGACAACCACCCTCACCACCGCCACACTTTTTTTTCGACGCCCTCTCGTCGAGCCATGGGAGCCGGAAGAGATCTCTTTGGATTACACAAGGATGGTAGCGAAGTTCCCATAGAAATAGGGCTGACGCCCATCCAGTCAGGAGGCAAAAGTCTCGCCCTGGCCAGCATTATTGATATCACAGCACGAAAAAAAGCGGAAAAACAGTTTCGACAGGTTGTAGAGTCAGTACCGAATGCCCTTGTTCAGGTGAACAGTACCGGCACCATTACTATGGTGAACAGTCAAACGGAGAAAGTGTTTGGATACCCTCGAGAAGAATTGATCGGTTTCCCCATCAGCATGCTGATTCCGGAAAGATTTCGAGAAAACCACTCCAGCTACATCGCCGTGTACCTGAGTAACCCTCAAGCGCGCATTATGGGTAGTGGTCGCGATCTCTATGGTCGCCGCCGGGACGGTTCGGAGTTTCCGGTAGAAATCGGGTTGAATCCCATGGAAACTGGTGACGGCCTGCTGGTTCTTGCCAGTGTTCTTGACATATCAGTGCGCAAGCATGCTGAAGAAAAAGAAAAGCTACTGATGCAGGAACTGTTACAGGGCATCAGTGTACTGACATCCACCAGTGAACAAATCATGGAGTCAGTTAACCAGGCCTCTTCCACCACGCAAGAGACCGCCAGCTCCATCAGTGAAATCGCGACAACCGTGCAGGAAGTCAAGCAAACAGCGATTACCGCCGGACAAAGGGCCAAGGTTGTCTCTGACAGCGTAGAGCGTACTCAATCCGTCGGCAAAGACGGCAGTGAAGCCGTCGAAGAAACCCTCCACAGCATGTCTCAGATTCGAGAACAAATGAACGCCATTGGGGAGAGCATCCTCAGGCTGAGCGAACAAACCCAGACGGTCGGGGATGTGGTCTCCATGGTCAGCGATATGGCGGAGCAATCCAATCTGCTGGGTGTTAATGCCTCTATAGAGGCAGCAAAAGCCGGGGAATTCGGCAGGGGGTTTGCTGTGGTGGCACAGGAAGTTAAAGCCCTTGCCGAACAATCAAAAAAGGCAACAGCACAGGTCCGTTCAATTCTCAACGATGTCCAGAAGGCAATGACCAAAGCGGTCATGGTTGCCGAACAGGGTAGTAAGGCTGTCGAGGCTGGACACCAGCGTGCCAAAGTCAGTGGCAAGGCGATCACTACCCTCAACCAGAGTTTGACGGAATCTGCAGAGGTTGCAATTCAGATTGCCGCGACCAGTAAACAGCAGAATGTAGGAATGGATCAAATCGCAGACGCCATGGAGAATATCCGCAAGGCCAGTCAGGAGAATGTCTCCAGTATTCAGCAGGTGGAAACGGCTGTCCGCAGTCTGCACGAATTGGGCGGACAGCTGAAACGCCTGACACAACAGTTTGATGAAGCTTCCGGCCAGATCTTCCTCGAACCGAAGAAGCCACATTAGCCGGGGGATATCCCCCGGATTACCCAATGCGTCAATCTAAAGGCAAGCGGCTTTTCAATTACAAGAGTCTACTTAATCACAATCACTTCAACCGGAGCTAACACTCCAGCAGTAACAGCAGCGATCAGGTTGCGGAATTTCTCCGCCATATCTCCACCAATCAGGGTATGTAATCCCAAGTGAGGCTGCCCTTCCAGGGCCGCCATTCTGGCTCGCATCTCGTCAAAAAAGCTGAGTGCGAACTCACGACGGTTATCAGTCGCCAAAATGTCAAACCCCGCCTGTAGCAATAAGCGATGATATTCTGCCGGAGACGATAAACTACTGGTGTCAGGCGTATTGGCCCAGGGCATCGGAAAGGTCGGTTCATCATTGCCAACCAGCATCACGTCATACACCCCAAACTTGCTTCCCGGTTTCAACACCCGATAGATCTCAGAGAATAAGCAGGCTTTATCCTCAATATTCATCCCGACATGCATCATGTAGCCAGCATCGAAGCTTTGTTCCTTATAAGGCAACGCCAGTGCGCTTTCGCAGGCCAGCGTCACCCGATCCTGAAGGCTCACCCAGGAACAGATTTCATTCCCGGTATTGATATATTCCTCCGTCAGGTCGACACCAGTGACCCGACCGGCAAAACTCTGGGCTGCATACCTGGCAGCCCCACCGATTCCACATCCGATATCAAGAAGATGATCCGTAATTTCAATATCCAGCTGATTCAATAAATTTTCCGTGGCAGCCCTACCCCCAATATGAAACTCATCAAGTGCTGCCAGATCGTGAATCGTCAGTTCATCCAACGACTTCCCCACATCAGCCAGTGAGGTTTTAATCGCTGTAAGTAGATCACCATGAGTGTAATGACTTGCTACTGCTGCTTCTCTCGACATACGCGCTGTTCCTTCTTTAGATATGTCCGGCAATGGCCTGATTCAGCCCAGTATTCTTTCCCTGTCTCGCTCCAGACCGGCCCCTCATCGGGACAATGAATATCCGATTATTGTATTGCCAATGTTGACAATAAGCATCAGTCAATCTACTTTGCCCCCAACAACACTTCAAGCGATTCCGGAAGCAATGAGTCAGTCATTTGTCACCGGAAACTCCGGGGTTACCCCGGGGTTAAACGTCAACGACACATATCACCGCCGGTAAGGCCCTGCGCTATGCGCGCAGATACTTTACCGGCAACACGAGTTGGTTGAAGTGTTGTTCTTTTTTCACCGCCAGGGACGATGTACTCATCATGAATTACCAACGTTGGGTCGCCACCTCTCTGGCGGAGACTTTGCTATCTGGTCCGCGGGATGTAGCTTCCCAAAGGCAGAGATTGACAAAGGTTTTGGGGGAAGAGCCTGAATGGCTCAGCCCATTGGTTGCACTCGGCAGATCCCCGGACTTCGTCAAAGGGGAAGACTCCGAAACGCTTAAGCGCCAGTTAACAGAAGCTATTCTGGATTGTGAAGACTTTCTGCTGGCATTTGTGGAAGAGGACACAACGCCTCGCATTCGCCATATTAAATGCCAGACGCTTCCGCCAACATTTCCCTCCAATTGCCCTGTCGAGGTATGTAATCTGCCAAAACTGGCAACTGAGGGTGACCTTCTGGCATGGCTCCACTTATCTCACCATGATCTGCTCTGGTTGATCAATGAGTACCGCGAGGAGTTTGGTCAAGACTCCCGTCTACAACATTATCATTACCGCTGGCTGGAGAAACCCAGAGGCGGAGCAAGATTGCTGGAGTCCCCGAAGCCACTGCTGAAAAGCCTGCAACGCCGAATCCACCGGGAAATATTATCCCCCCTTCCCCTGCATTCTGGAGTCCAGGGCTATCGGCAAGGTCATTCCTGTTTGACTCACGCGAGACTGCACCAGGGACAATCCTTACTTCTCAAATTTGATCTGAAGGACTTCTTTCTATCCATCGGCTACCAGCAGGTATACAGAATATTTCGCCGCCTGGGGTACAACCATCGGGTGACTCAGATTCTCTCAAGACTGTCGACCAACAAAACACCGAGGGCAAAATTAAGACCCCCACCGGGAATAATGACTGAGCGGGATATTCAACTGTTCAGACGACCTCACCTCCCCCAGGGAGCACCGACGTCTCCCATACTGTCTAATCTTGCCGCGGCAATGCTGGACAACAGACTTAGTGGCCTGGCAAAAAAGATGGGCTATCGATATAGCCGTTACGCCGATGACTTTGTGCTTTCCGGCCCTGGAATGAGTCAACATGCCGCTGAAAAACTACAGCACCTTGTGGGGGCGATTGCAGAAGAAGAAGGCTTTTCCCTGAATACTCGAAAAAGTGCCGTGGTGGGTCAGGGACAGCGCCAGCAGGTGGCCGGAATAGTGGTTAACGAAAAAACCAACCTTTCAAGAAAGCAATTCGATTCATTGAAAGCCATGTTAAACAACTGCGCCAGGCACGGTCCCATAAGTCAGAATCACCAACAACTCCCGAATTTTCAGGCGCATTTGAAAGGTAAAATTGCTTACCTGAGGTCGTTGAACCCGCAAAAAGGTGACAAGCTAATGACTCTATATCAAAAAATTCAATGGCCCGATCAATGAGGCAGCACTTTTTCCAAGGCCCCCAACAGCCAACAAGTGGGCAGTCTACCGGCCTTCTGCTACCTTAAATATATGCATATTTGATAATTGTCGGTGCTGAGTGAATAGGCTCACGCCCGCCAAGGAGTTTTCCCTGGTTTCTCGGGGCAAGAATAAATAATGCGTCTAACAATAAAGCTTTTCATGGCAACCGCTTTCGTCTTTTTCGGCGTTATTTGCCATGCCGAAGACCCCGTATCTCTCGCTGTCTGGGAGCGCGAGCCTTATGTTGGCCAGCATCTGGAGGACCAGGGTTACGCTATCAAGGTATTGAGAGCCGCCTTTCAGGAAGCCGGGCTCGACGTCAATCTCACCTTTCAGCCACTTCCCAGAGCCAGAGAGAGCGCTATACAGGGCATTGTGGACGGCTACTTCCCACTCATTATTCATACCGAAGATGACGAGGATTTTCTGCTGTCAGATCCCTTTCCCGGTGGCTCTATCGGTCTGCTGAAGAAGAAGGACTCAAAGGCCAAGTGGCCCTCTCCTCCCCCCAGAACGTTGCCCGAAATCCAGACGGCTCTTAAGGGTTATCGCCTGGGACTGGTATCCGGTGAGAACATCAATAAACTGTTCGAAAACACTCGAGGCATTCGCAAGGATTTTGTCCGCACGGACCTCAACAACCTGGATAAGCTATTCCGGGGCCGAATTGATTTCACCTACATGGATAAGTACACCGCTGCAGATCTGATCGTGTTACAGCGCCCTCATATGATTGGGAGTCTTGAGTTTATTGAGCCTCCACTGCTGAACGTCAGATTTCAGGTGGGCTTTCCGCGTAACAAATCCAACCATTTCCTGCTTTGGCAGAAATTCAACGTCGGCCTTCAGCTACTGAAAGAAAACGGCAAACTTGACCAGATTATGGCGGAACACGGATTCGGACCAAACAGTATTGCCGCCCTCCCCCAAACCGTGCTGACCATCGGTACCGTAAACAATGCGGAAATGAAAGTCATCAAAGAACTCTCCAGAGAGTTTCTCAAGCTGCATCCCGATATTCAGCTCAACTGGAGAGTGATGAATGAAAATACGCTAAGACGCCGCTTACTGAGTGATTTTGCCATCTCTGACGGGCGATTCGACGTTATCACCATCGGTACTTATGAGACCCCACTCTGGGCGGAAAAAGGGTGGCTGGTACCAATGGTCAATCTATCTGACGAATATGATGTCAACGATATCTTTGAAACTGTCAGAAACAGCCTGTCCTATAAAGATACGCTCTATGCTCTGCCAATCTATGCGGAAAGCTCCATGACCTATTACCGCAAAGACCTGTTTGCCCAGGCTGAATTGGTGATGCCAGACCAACCCACCTGGCATGAAATGCGAGAGTTTGCCGCCCGACTGCATGACCCGGACAATGGGGTTTATGGAATCTGTCTGCGCGGTAAACCCGGTTGGGGCGAAAATATCACCATCATATCCACCATGGTCAACACCTTTGGCGGTCGGTGGTTCGATCCCGGCTGGATACCCCAATTGGACACCAAGCCCTGGCTGAAAGTCTTTCTTCTGTACAAAGAACTTCTCAGTCATTACGGCCCGCCAAATGTCACCCACAATGGGTTTAACGAAACGCTTAAGCTATTTGCCGATGGCAAGTGCGCCATGTGGGTGGATGCCACCGTTGCCGCCGGCCTTCTGTTCGATCCCAATCAATCCAGGGTGCACGACAAAGTCGGCTTCTCCTCCGCTCCGATAGGAACCGTCGTGCGCGGAGCCAACTGGTTATGGTCATGGGCTCTGGCAATTCCGTCGTCTTCCCGTAACCGATATGCTGCCCAGGCGTTTATTACCTGGGCCACATCAAAAGGTTATATCGAGATGGTTGGCAAAACCAATGGCTGGGTATCCGTACCTCCAGCCACCCGCCAATCCACCTACGAGCATGAAGAGTACAGAAAGGCTGCACCATTTTCTGACTTTGTACTGCAGGCAATCCAGACCGCAGACCCGGTAAATCAGACTCTGGAACCTTCTCCCTATACCGGTATTCAGTTGGTCGCCATTCCCGAATTCCCCTCGATTGGACGAGCCGTCAGCCTGAATGTTGCCAATATGCTGGAGAGAAAAATGACCGCAGAAGAAGCCCTGAGGGAGTCCCAGCAATTGATTCTGCGACAGATGAAAGACTCCGGTTACTACCAATAATCTCTAAAGTGGCTCAATACGCATCGAGCCCCTTTTGCCTGAGCCTCTCAGCAATATTGTGAGAGGCCTGAACAAACTCCGACATCCGCTTCAGTTCTCTGTCCAGATTCACTGACTCACCGTCGTCTAGTGCCTGCTTCAGCATCTCCGAGAGCTTCTTGCCAACAAAGTTGCCAATCTGCTGAAACTCTTCCACCTGAATAAACTGGATGCCCCGATAAGGCACAGGCTTCACGCTGGGCGCATCAAAATCAGCACTCTCAATGGCTTCCAGAGTGATATCCGCGAACCGGGCATATTCCCGGTAGGAGGGATTTCTGTATAGCGTATAACGAGTACCTGGAGGGACCTGCGCAATTCCATAATGCGTTTCAACCAGTTGATGATAATCGTCTGAAGTCGCCCATTTAACAAAACGCCAGGCCGCTTCTTTTTTGGTGGAACCTTTTGGCACTGCGAACCCCCAGGACCATAACCAGTTGGTTCCTTTGTCCGTGATCTGCATAGGCGCTGAGGCATAGCCGACATTGGGATATATCTCCCCGGACGCCACCGCACCACCGGCAGCCGTGGAGTCCACCCAGATATCGCACTGCCCATTCAAAAATGCCTGCAAATTTTCCGAGTAACCGTTATTCCAGGCCTGCTCCAGTCCATACTTCTCCATGACCGATAGGTAGAAGTCGATCGCATCATGCCAGGGTTTTTCTGTAAGTACTGCCTGCCAGTCTTCATCAAACCAGCGACCACCAAAGCCATTCACCATAGTGGCCAGAATCACAATATTTTCCCCCCACCCTGGTTTTCCCCTCAGGCAAAGTTTTCCCTTTTTGCCACCGGAGACTCTGCTCAGAACTTCCAGAGTACCTTCAATATCCCGCCAGGTAGGCTGCATTGGGATCTGCAGGTCATACTGCTCGAGCACATCTTTACGGTAGTAGGTAATGGAACTTTCCCCGTAATACGGCAAGGCATAATAATTGTCACCGTATTTAAAGCCATCAAGTATTTCAGGTATCCAGTTAGTCAGCTCTTTGCTGGATTGAAAATTGTCCGGGACCGGAGAAAGTCGACCTTTGCTTCCCCAAATAGGCGCTTCAAACAATCCCAGCGTATACACATCATATTGGGACTTTCCTTGTTTGCTGTCGTTGGCCTGCATCAGGCGCAAGACACTTTCATCAACGATTTTCCAGCGAATCCGGATATCCTTGTTCTGCTCCTCAAATCGACTGGAAAGCTTTTTCATGTTGAGCATGTCAGCGTTGTCGACAGTCGCCACAACGATCTCAACCGCCAGAGTCCGGGCGCTGATAGCAGGTATCAGAAGTATCAGAAATAGTATTGGGATCAGAAAGACCAACGGGGGTAGAAATCGCCCCCAACGGTAAGAGGAAATACTGTGCCTTAAATGATTCATAAACCATACCCTCGCACTACCGGGGTCGCCTGTTCCGTCAGCTACTTAGGCTCTCATGTGCCCGGTAAATATTTTTGTTAGGACAAAGCGATTCCCTGGGCATACCTCCCTCTATAAAAGACTGGCCCATGATCTGTGTTAACTATTTTATTGATCTATTTCAGGAACGAACGTCTACCCGTCAGGTGGGCGTTCTATAACGGGTATATTCTGCTACAAAAGAGAATGGCGAATGCAGTGGTTGTAACGGGTTTAACTTGATAGCCTGACAGGCCAGACGACAGATGGTGGGAATGATGTTTTCTAAGAATCTCATGACGGTAACCTGAATTATCATTATTGTCTCTGAACCGCCTTCGACGCCCTCCGGGCAGCTGGAGAATCATTCCTTGAGAGGTATACGCTCATGCCTTATTCAGCTGTATCGAGGCTATAAACATTACACAATGTATCAATCCCCTGTAGCAAATACCTTATCAACCGATTACCTATACATTTTTGACTTTGACAGACTGGCCAATCAATGACCCCTGGAGTATCGTCCGGTAACAGAATTCCCGACCACAAGATGAAACACCATCAGCAGATAACGAGCGACCACGGCTACCAGACGGGACATTAGCAATAAAGGAGCACGTTAATCGCTAATGTCCCGGTGATAGAAAGTTATTCTTCGTCTGACAAGAAGCAAAACTCGTGGGATATTGATAATGTTTTACTGAGCAACCACCTCATTACGAATACCCAAGAATTAGATTTCTAATCATTGCTCGATCTCTCCAGTGTTCTTGCAGCTCAATAATCCTAGCGAGAAACTCAGCTCTGATGAACTTGTAGCGGCTTTTTACAATTCCATTATGTTCATGCTTTATATAAAGCCCCTCCATCTTTCCAGATAGATCCGTTTGCTTGGTCGCAATATCAGGATCTAGGTTTTTCTGCGATACAGACTTCAGAAAGTTTTCTTTTTGATTGGAGGAGACAAAGTTTGAATCACCAGTCAATCTGTACAGTTCATAAGCTGTTGAATACATGCCTTGTCCAACGACTCTAACAGAAGACAGAAAACCTAAATCTTTAAGCAATTCCTGTCGACGGGAAGTGTTCAGAAAGGCGCCAAGTTCTCTATCATAGATATCGTATTCCAACAGAAAGTCAGGTAATTGATCGTAATACAGCGTGTGTTTTGCGAATAGCCACTCGCCAAACAATATGTATCGATCACCGAGCACTTCCCAGAGAGATTCGCGATGTGTCGCAAGCCAGTTTTTCAGTAAATCAAACTCTGGGTTATATACTTCGTCGATAAAGTGTCCGCGACTCTGTATACGAGGAAAGTCCTGTCTCTCAAAGAAGATACCGACTTGAGTTCCATCCATTTTCTCTTCAATCACGAGATGCTTTCCTGCGACGGACTCGAGCTTGATTTTCTTCAGATCTAGAGGGTTACAAGTAAACCTGGCCCCTTCGATATGATTGGTTCGAGGATATTTAATGAACTCCATCATGACGATCCTCACAAAATCCACCAGACAACTTTCTGACCTGACCTTCGCCGTCAACAATCCAGTATCTATGCGCCTCTTCTGGAACCGGCCATTCCAGTTGATCCAGTTGCTTTCGAAGAATTTCTTCCGGTACGGGATGCGGCCGGTTCTTATTATCTGCAAAAAGCTGAAGTTCAGACTTGTGAATGACCACCATCGTCACGAAAGCGTGGTAGTCGAATGCGACTCGACAAATCCGTTGTCTGAAATCCTCTCGTAAGTTTGTCGCATCCCAGATCACCTTTTTTTTAGCCCGTAAACAAACTTTCAGCCTTTCACGCGCAGTATTAAGAATTTGGCTTAAATTCGATTGATCCGATCTGTCACTATTGATTTCTTCTCTCAGCTCATCAAGAGAGATCACTTCACAATCAGGAAGGAAACGCTTGATCCAAGAAGACTTGCCTGAGCCGCTGGGTCCATACAATATATACACCTCACTGAAACCGCTTCTTAGAGAGTAGGTCCGCGCTATTCCTTCTTCCAGGGTTGAAATATCACCTTCCTCGAAATCTCGCATGATTCGTGCAAAGATCATGTCTCTAACACTGGGCTGCAAATTTTCGACATGAGATTCCAAATCGCAACGAAGTTGTTCCAATGGCAAATGGGAGTTCCAGACCTCGTACTCTTCACTGAACAAACGAAATTGCTCTAATAGATCAATTTGCACATTCAGGTCTTCACAAATTCGACCTCTCATATCAGCAATTTCCAGCCAATAAAGCAGCTCGGGCGAAGCTTTTCTAGCGAGCTTCCAGTACTCACCGCGCTCCATTTGTTTGATGACCAGGAGTTTGGGTCTGTGATGCTCCCCAACCAGCCCCATCACCAAATCCACCACCTCATTGGGTAGTTCCAGATTGAGTATCCTGTGGGCGATATAAGACCTTCCCATTGCTTCATGTCCGGTTGCAATGACACGCTCAATCCCCTTCACCTCTCTGCGTCGGGTCGTTAGCGGCTTGGCAATATCATGCAACAAAGCACCCAGCACCAAAGCTTGTCTTTTCTCTCCTTGGATATGGCAGGCTTCACTCTCCAACAATTGATATAGCTCGGTTAAAACCATACCTGTATGGATATGTACATCGCCTTCGGCATGCCATTGAGGGTCTTGTTCGGTCGCCTTGAACTGATGTAGCAGTGGAAAAGTATCTCCTAACTGATCTATACACTCATCAATTGACGGTGTGCCATCCAGCGCCAATGACTGGAGCCAGGAACGTCTATTCATTTTCAGCCCCTTCCATTGGTTTTAGCTTATTTGGGACAACCGATTGCGCCATCCAGTGGGTATCCGTCTGCACATGATTGGGTCTTACCCACTTGGCAAAATGAATGCTGAAATCTGAATAATCAAAACCTTCTGCTGTTCGTACAACGTACCCTTCCATCCTGGATTCGTCGACATTGATATTTCTGACCATACGCTCATCCCACATGCTTCTATGAATGACAGGTACGGTGTGAAGCTTACACAGCTCCGTCCATTCAAGTAATTCATCCCAGCTCAGGCAGCGATTATTCTCATCCCATATAGCAAACACATAAAAATAGCTGTCTAAGTCGGAGTAAAAGAGCGAATGTTTTGCATAAAGATTTTCACCACAAATCCGCCAACCTTCGGGGATATCCGAGGCAAGACGAGCCTGCAAGGCTTTCACCCAGTTTCTTGATGGATGATGTCGACTGTCAATCGAACGTGCGTGTATATAGTCCCGATAAATGGTCGTGCATTCACCATCCATTTTTTCGGTGATCACCACTTCTTTGTTTTCAAATCCATGAGAATCCGATTGCCGAATATCGTCGGCCGTATATCCCGGAGACCATGGAAGATGAGGTGTACGAGGGTATTTGAACCGTTGAACGTTCATTACCTATCTCCTTAACTTCCCGATACCAAGTGCTCTCTTCGCTTTTGGTATGCTTTTAAAAGATAAAATTTGGAAGGACAGCAGTTACCCTTCGCAACCGATCAATTCTTAATGGTGATCGTATAGCGAATAAAAGTTTTGCTGTAAAAGAAGGAGAAAGTAATTACATAGCTCCACAATTAGAACGAAAGTCCAACGCCTCGAAGATGGGGGATGTTTAAACTGACGGGGATTATAGGACAGCTTCGTTGGCTTTGAAATAGGCAAAAGTTTGTCATGCCTCTCATGCATTAGAACCGCTCTGCTTAACCACTACTTTCTATTTCCCGATTTCGCAAATAAATGTTATCCGATGGATTGAATTTCCCACTCCATATTTTGTATCGGTTCACTCACCATTTTCCGCCAATGCCATATGGTACCCACTAGGAGCTCCATGCAGTGGGTATCAAAGAGGATGGATTAGTTTCCTTTTTTACTAACGAATGAAGCACGAGACCGAAGGATTGGTCTCACGCTCTTGTATTAAATATCCTCATTAAGACCATCACCCCTACGGACGATAAGCTCTCAACTTAACGGAACATTATAATCCGTCCCTAGCCTTAAAAATTTGGTCGAATGGGGCTACTTGTTGGCCAAAAAATGGTCCAAGGGAGGCCTCATTTATGAGCAATATGGAATCTTTAAAGAGAATAGCGGAAGCATGTTTGGCAAAGAAGGTTGATATCCCAAACTCTCCCCTCTGGCATATGGGCATGGCCGCCAAGTTTGGCTCAAATAGTGACTTCAAGACTATGCAAGATGCTATCGACTATTTGACGTGCAAGGCTAAATCCCGCATGGAATTTAATGCAACTGACAAGGAGTTCTTAAAAGAATTGTATGAAGCATTTTGGTGGGGAGGGCATTACAAAGGTTTGAAAGAAGCAGCGGCCCTCGCAGACCATTACGTCAACGGTAATGGAGCTCACCTTAAAATCAATCCTGAAGTTTACCAAAAATCGCCAATCGTCATTGCCACAATGGACGCAATGAAAAAATACCTTTCAGAACTCCACAAACAAAATCAAAATATTGGCAACCTACGTTGTGATCGTGCAGATTTTCGCTCCAGCCAACATGCAGAGCAACTTCGACGCATGAATTACAAGACCGAGGGGAAAATGAAGCCTAACGGTGTGCTGGAAGCAGCACAGAATGATAGTAGACTGCATAAGGCTGACGGGCATTTCTATTTAAATAGCTTTAATGTTGCAATCGATGGCATTGGAATTAATACAACTTGGTCGGTTAGAAGCATTTACGACTTCGAACCTTTCGAAAAACATGATTATTACACAGAAATTCCATTAGGCAATTTTAAGCTGGTTCTTCCTGATGGACTGTCGGAGTATATGACACATATTGGAGTAGCGAAGGTTTTTAATTACTCTGCTGAATGGCACGAAACATGGCGCATGGAATAGGTAATATTCAAATGATTCAACGCTACTTATTAATCCTCATTAGCAGTTTTACCTTGTTCGGTTGCGCTGATTCTGGACCCGACTGCTCTTTTGCAACAGATACGGTGTCAATCATCGACCAAAAACTTATCGGTAATCAAAACTATTTTCTAGTTCATCGAATCAGCGGTTGGCATGACAAAATCGAAAGCTTTGAACTCTATGATACTGAACCAGCGTTTGATATTTGCGGTGTTAGTACGACGGAGCCCCTATATGGCGAATCAGTGGACAACAAGGATGCCAATAACGCCAACCAGTACATAGCACATATCTTTTTTGAGCCACCGGATAAGTTCTTACTGGAGTATACGGGGGGAGAGATTCCACGGCCTGACTATTATCAAGGTTTGAGACTGGAGTTAAGGAATTAGTTGTAGAGTTTTAAAGCGAATCTGCCAGCTATCATTTTTTCAAATGAGGACGAACAATCCGTTCAATTTGATCGATAGCCTGGTTTATACTTTGACTCAATGAATCCTGCTCTAAGCCCGATGCATTAAGATCTGCTCTAATCACTGAGGCCAATCATTCCGTTTCTGCAACCTTCCGGAAATTCTGCTGCAGAGACAAATGGCGAACGACAGCTCTGCAACTCATTTCTATGTTTGTAGACTGATCGAATAAAGCTTCTAGCAACTTCAAAGCCTGCCTTACCCGCAAAGCTCCGACTTCCATTTCTGCAGCCCCTGATAGAAAGCCCCCCGCCAAAAAAGTATCAGTTTAAGAACAATATCCGAGTAGTACCTCTGGAAACATCACGCTAGAGTAAAAATGACAAGCGCACGACACAGATGATTGATAAGAATAAAAACAGGCAGTACTCAGATGATCAGTTCCTGTCACTTTTCTATTCAGGAAATAACCCACCAAGGACCGGAGCAAACAACCAGTTTCTGCACAGGAAGCGGGTTTCCCCATTTATTACCGGAACCAGAAAACGACTCAGAGCCCCAGAATTCCCCTGCTTCGGCCACGATTGGAAATGGACAACAACTTTGTCACCAGATTGATCTAATGCTCAGTGGATCAGGTCAGTTTCTTGTTGAGCAGTCCGGGTTACAACTGCGGGAAGGTGAAATGCTCTGGAGCTTTAAGGAATGCCGCCCACAGTTGCTGAGCCTTGAAGATGAAGCCTCTCTGATTCGAATCAGAATTCCGCTCTTTCAGTCTTTCGAACTTCGGTTATGCAAAAGTTTTGAACTGGGACTCTTTTACGGCACGGTATACACCATGTCAGTGGCGAATGAACTGGATATTCGGCAACTGCACAGGCAATTACAGGACCTCAAGGCTGATGCTCCGACACTCAGGGAAATCGCTCATGAAGAATTCAAACTTTTTCTGCGGCGCCTGACACAGCTTGAACCTCAGGCTCCCGCGTTGTCTCAGCCTCATTCAGTCCGAAGCAAAGCCTGTTATCAGGCCTATCGGATGATGATCTATATCACGGAAAATTATCGGGAAGATCTACCGATCGATAAAGTTGCAGGCTACGTCGGCCTCCATAAAAATTTTGCCATGAGCCTGTTCAAAAAGGTCATGGGAGTTTCTCTGCTGGAATATATTACCGGACTGCGTGTGCGCCACGCTGAGAAGCTGTTGATTCATACCAGTGATAACATCACGTCAATTGCCTTTGCCAGCGGTTTTTCATCTCTCACCCGGTTTTATGAGGTTTTCGGAAAGTATTTTGGAGACTCGCCCCAACGATATCGCCACAAGCTCTGGTCGAAGATGGAAAGACAATCCCACTTTTTATAACCAATTCAAAGCACTATCTTTCGATAAATTATTAGAGATATTCATGACAACCTTTATAATCTCCCACCTTTTTCCTGCCCCTTAACTGGCAGGCATGACCCATCTTTGGAAATACATTCATTATGAAGAAAGCCTCCCCTTTGGCATTGCTGCCGTTGGCGCTATTTCTTGCCCTTTTTGTTGGTAGCGGACTCTGGTATCAGGCAGAAGGTGTTGATTTCGCCTTCTATCAAATCTCCGCCCCGGTGGCGATCCTGCCGGCCATTGTTTTGGCCATTCTACTTGCCTCGGGTTCGCTGAACTCGCGGATCGAAACCTTTATCAAAGGTGTCGGTGACAACACCATTATCACCATGGTGCTTATCTACCTTCTGGCCGGCGGCTTTGCCAGTGTGGCGAAAGCAGTGGGTGGCGTGGATGCCACGGTCAATTTCGGCCTGAGCATTATTCCCCCATCGCTGGTATTGCCCGGTTTGTTTGTGATCACGGCTTTTGTTGCCACGTCCATGGGCACATCTATGGGAACCATCGCTGCGATAGCCCCCATTGCCGTCGGCGTTGCTGAAGCAACCGATCTCCCTTTGCTCCTGACCACGGGAACCGTCATCGGTGGCGCCATGTTCGGCGACAATCTGTCGATCATATCCGATACCACGATTGCGGCCACACGCACACAAGGCTGCGATATGCGGGACAAGTTCAAAATGAACTTCATGATCGCGCTTCCGGCTGCGATTCTGACTCTGATCTGGCTTTATTTTCAAAGTTCCCATGCGGTTGTTGAAGCTCCTAAGGACTACGAACTGATAAGAATACTGCCGTATGTGGCGGTTCTGGTGCTGGCCGTGGCAGGTGTGAATGTCATGCTCGTGCTGTTCAGCGGTATTGTCCTGGCCGGCGCTATCGGTCTTGGCATGCAGCCGGACTATAGTGTTGCATCCTGGTCAAAGGATATTTACGCGGGCTATACCAGCATGCAGGAGATTTTGATCCTGTCCCTGTTGATCGGTGGACTGGGCGCCATGATGAAAACCCAGGGTGGTCTCAACTGGTTGGCCAATACGATTGACCGTATCAGCCGCTTTGGTGGACGTGACAAACACACCTCTAGAACCGGTGAGTTGAGTATCAGCGCGACGGTGGCGGTGACAAACGTCTGCACGGCGAACAATACAGTGGCCATTCTCATCAGCGGCAGTCTGGCGAAAGATATCGCAGAGCGATATGGCGTGGACCCAAGACGCAGCGCCAGCCTGCTCGATATTTTTTCCTGTGTAGTGCAAGGCATTCTGCCCTATGGCGCGCAGATTTTGCTGGCGTCTTCACTGGCGAAGGTATCGCCTTTGGATCTGGTCGGTAATGTCTATTATTGCTGGATCCTGGCTCTGGCAGCCGCAGGTTCAATTATCATCGGTTACCCGAAAGGGAAATTAGCAACTTCGCTGAATCAAGAACAGTCTTTCAGTAACAGCTGACAGATTGCCGATACTCTACTGGAAGAGGGTCAATCGACCCTCTTCCCCAACCCTCCTCTAGATTTCAAACCTTCGGCACTTTTCCGATTTTTTTTGACCGGCACCCCCTGTATAGGGAGATCAATACCAGCCGATTCTGCCACTTCCTGTATATCCGCAGGCTGAAAATTCAGAGTCTTCCGGTTAATGAATCAGATGCAGAACGCAGAAATCGAATGGGTTAAGGAGTCGTCATTGGGGGGGGATTAATGGAGGGGGAAAACGACATCGACCGTGCGGAGCCGATGTCGTTGAACGCATGGTATCAGCCGAACTCTTCGACGAATTTCTCCAGCTTGTCCACCATTTTGGGTGATCCGACAAACAACGGGCAGCGCTGGTGCAGCTTCTTGGGTTCAATATCCAGAATACGCTGACCCGGATCGGCAATCGCCCGGCCACCGGCCTGCTCAATCAGGAACGCCATTGGATTGCATTCATACAACAGACGCAGTTTACCCTGAGGGTAACGGCTTGAAGTAGGATACAGGTAGATACCACCTTTGATCAGATTACGATGGAAGTCAGATACCAGGGAACCAATGTAACGGGAAGTGTACGGACGGCTGGTGGCATCGTCTTCTTCCTGACAGTACTTGATGTACTTCTTCACCCCTTCCGGGAAGTGAACATAGTTACCTTCGTTTATGGAATAGATGGTGCCGTCTTCAGGAATCTGCAGATTCGGGTGAGATAGACAGAACACCCCAATCGTCGGATCGTAAGTGAAACCATTCACGCCGTTACCGGTGGAATACACC
Source organism: Hahella ganghwensis DSM 17046 (assembly GCF_000376785.1). GTDB lineage: Bacteria > Pseudomonadota > Gammaproteobacteria > Pseudomonadales > Oleiphilaceae > Hahella > Hahella ganghwensis. The sequence goes on along the minus strand of NZ_AQXX01000078.1, from coordinate 13,134 downwards.
AGCATGGTGGAGGAGCCATAGATGACATAACCTGCTGCCACCTGTTTGTTACCCGGCTGCAGGAAGTCCTCTTCGGTCACGTGGCTGCCCTGAGGTGACACCCGGCGGTATACCGAAAAGATAGTACCGACGGACACGTTCACATCAATATTGGATGAACCGTCCAGCGGATCAATCAATACTACGTATTTGCCGTCAAGGTTTTTGGTTTCCTCAAATTTTACAAACTGCTCTTCTTCCTCAGAAGCGATACCGCATACCACACCACGTTGGGCCAGTGCGTTCTTAAATCTTTCGTTGGCATAGACGTCGAGCTTCTGCTGCTGTTCGCCCTGCACATTCTCGTCGCCTGCTGCACCGGTAATATCGGCCAGTCCAGCCTTATTGATTTCCCGGTGCAGAATTTTTGCCGCCAGGCGGATCGATGAAAACAGCGACGTTAGTTCACCACTGGCGTCAGGGTACTCATGTTGTCGGTCGATAATAAACTCGCCGAGAGTTTTGATGATTTCCATGTTGGTACTCTATCTCGTCTTCTTGGTATGGTTCTGGAATCCGTCTATTGTGACGAACGAGACTGAAGAGATAAAGCAAATATCGCCCTGACAGCCGTATCATAGACCAATAGCCTATCCTGTCAGGGATAATATAGGGGGTCATCAGGTTGGAGGCAGGGATAATGTCGTGCTTCTAAGGTACAGTCGAATGCCCTCCCCGGACCGGTGAAACAAAATGCCCTACCAAACGTAGGTAATAGCACTTATCAACTCGACACAAATTCTGGTATCCGAATGATTGAGCTGAAAAACCTGTCCATGTCCTACCCTATGCGACAGGAACGACTCCAGATCCTGACAGACGTTAATCTGACCATTACACAAGGTGAAACTGTCGCCATTATCGGCCCCTCAGGTTCCGGGAAAACAACGCTGTTATTGCTCCTGGCAGGACTGGAGCAGGCTGAGAGTGGAGAAATCAAACTGATCAACGAGTCGCTGGGAACGATGGATCATGATCAGCTAGCCGATTTGCGCAGGGACCATCTGGGGATTGTATTCCAGTCTTTTCACCTGATCCCGAGTCTGACCGCGCTGAACAATGTCTCACTGCCGCTGGAAATAGCCGGCCAGAAGGACGCTCGGCTGAAAGCTCGTCAGATGCTGAACAAAGTCGACCTACAGGAGCGCGCCGACCACTTTCCCAGCCAACTGTCAGGGGGAGAACAACAACGGGTGGCCATCGCCAGGGCCTTGGTTCACTCTCCCAAACTGGTTCTGGCGGATGAGCCCACCGGAAATCTGGATCTGCACACAGGTGACAGAATCACCGAACTGCTGTTTACACTGAATGAAGAATCCGGATCTACCATGGTGATGGTTACCCATGACGAACAGATAGCCAAACGCTGCCAACGGGTTCTCAGACTCCATCAAGGCCAATTGGTCGAGGATGAACATCATGCGCTTCCTGCTTGAACTGGCCTGGCAGGACTTGCGCGCCAGCGGCCGATCTCTCTGGATTTTCTGCACCTGTCTTGTCCTCGGCGTCTGTTTGATTACCGCGTCAGGCAGTCTGTACAAACTGGTGGAAACAGGATTGCTGTCGGATACCCGTGCCCTGTTGGGAGGTGACCTGGAAGTCGATGTCTCCACTCCCCTGCCTGATGATGCCCTAGCCTGGATAAATCAGCGTGGAGAGGTTTCGCTGGTGATGGAAGTCAACACGATGCTGGGCACCAGTACCGGAGACTTCCTCCGAGTCGAATTACAAAGTACCGCAGACAATTACCCCCTTTACGGCCAGCTAGAACTGAACCCGACCATGACGCTTGCAGATGCCACCCGGCAGACCAACGGGAAATGGGGAGTGGCCTTGGACCCCGTACTGGCAGAAAAACTACAAGTGAAAGTAGATGATGTGGTGTTGATCGGCTCTTTAGAGATGGTCATTCGCGCCCTGGTTCTGGAGCAACCGGACAGAAACCTCAGTGCCAACTGGCGAGGTGCGCCGGTATTACTCTCCGAAGATGCCTTGATGGCTTCCGGTCTGATCCAGCCCGGCAGTAGAATCGACTATGAATATCACGTCCGTACCGATACTGACGCTGAGCTCTGGCGAGAAGAATTTTATGCGGCCTTTCCCGACCAGGCGTGGGAAGTACGGACCTTCAAAGATCGTAGTGAACGCATCGCCAGACGCCTTGAGCAGATTGCTTCTGGACTGATGTTAATCGGGTTCAGCACTCTTTTTATCGGTGGACTGGGAGTATTCAACAGTATTCAGTCCTACCTGCAGACAAAAATGGGTACCATTGCCACACTGCAAGCATTGGGCCTCCGGGAAAAGCGCCTGGCTCTGGTGTATTTGATACAGGTCGGCATACTAAGTGGATTTTCCAGCCTGGTAGGGGCTGCCATCGGCAGTCTGTTAGCCATAGCTGGGACCTCCGTGGCCGCAACAGAACTGCCAGTGACCGCCAGTCTGGCAGGCTTGCTCCTTCCTGCCGTCATTGCCGTGCTGTTCGGTGTACTGACCGCTTATACCTTCGCATTACCGGCCATTGGCCGGGCACTGTCGATCCAGCCAGCAGTGTTGTTCCGCGGAATGGAAAATGCTGACACTAAGCTGAGCGCAGCGTGGAAATCGGCAACGCTGACCGGTGCCGGTATGATTATTTTTCTGTTTATGAGTACCGTTCCCGATAGGTTGTTCGGCCTGGGTTTTATCGCTGTGGCAGCACTCATGTTGTTCATCCTTGATGGTGTTGTCTATATTCTGAAATTTCTAGCCCGGCGCCTTGAAAGTCACAGCTTCCTGTCGACACACTTTAGCGTCAAGCTGGCCGTTGCCAATCTATATCGTCCCGGCGCACCTCTGAGAATATCTCTGCTATCTCTGGGATCAGCACTGACGTTACTGGTGGCTTGCACAATTGTGGTCGCCTCGATTGTCAGGGCCATTAATGCCACTATACCCAACGAATCCCCTTCACTGGTGCTTTACGATGTCTTTCCCTATCAGCTAAAGGACGTCACCGATGCACTTTCGGCTGGGACAACGCTTATCAGTCAGGGTTCTAGCGGTACGGACACCACCAATACGCGAGATGTTTCTTCAGCTACGCGGGTGGATAAGGCACCACTGGTCAGAGCACGCATGAGTGCAATTAACGGAACGCCACTCAGGGATGTCACCGGCCTTGAAAAGGACGACCTGCGCGATGCCCTTGAGGATGAGTACAAGTTAAGTTACCTCAGTAACAATATCGATAGTGTCAATATCATTGAAGGCCGCTGGTGGTCGGAAGTATCCGAAGCAACGCAACAACAAGTCGAAGACCCGGTCATGGCCATGGAAGACCGTGAAGCCAATCAGTTGGGTCTTCAGGTGGGTGACCGTATTACCTTCACTGTAGAAGGCCGCTCTCTGGAAGCAGAGATTGTCGCCATCTATTCCCAGAAAGGTCTACAAACCCGTTTCTGGTTTGAAGGCATTATGTCACAGGGAGCCTTGGACGGGCTGATTCACCGTTATGTGGGCGCCGCTTACATGAGTGATCAGGACGCAATCCAGGCCCAAACCAACATCGCACATATTGCACCAAATGTCATTACAGTGCGCACTGCCACAATCCTGGAAACAGCCAGAGATCTGCTCGGTAAAGCCACTGCCGGATTGCTGGTGGTAGCCGGAGTCAGTCTGACCGTCAGCTTACTGGTACTGATCAGTGTGATGGCAGCCGGACGAACCCGTCAAATCTACGACGCAACCGTATTGCACTCTCTGGGGGCATGAATGTCGGATATTCGCCAAAGCCTTCATCTGGAATATCTTCTGCTGGCATTGATCACGTCGGCTTTTGCGGTGCTATTAGGATCAGCCATCGCTCTGCCACTACTTGAGTTACGTTTGAAGCTGCCTTCACAGGATCTTGTCTACCTGGGAGTCATCACAGCTGTCACGGTCAGCACAGTTTCTCTGGGTATGGGCGCCAGATATCTTTTACGACGGTTGAAACTGAAACCGGCTCTGTTGTTACGCGATCCCGTATAGCAGGTAGCAGGCGGTTGAAGTATCAGACCTCTCAGATGTCACTAAATGGACAGATATACCTGCTCATAGGCAATGTCGCAGGCGACCAGAAACAGCATAACCGCCATCGCGATATTCAGATACTTCAGGTAGGCGGTTTGGGTGATACGACTCATCATCCCCTTCCCCATCAGAGCATAGGTCCCTGGCGCTCCGAAGGCGAGCATTGACAACACAACGGACCAGAGCAGAATGCTCCAGCCGGTGATACCTGCCGCCGGAAACTGTATCGTCGCAATTGGCAACGTCGTGATCATCCCCTTTGGATTTAAAAACTGTATCATCAGCCCATCCCTATAACTCAGTAAAGCTGGTGATTGCAGCTCTGGATCAAAGGTCACCGCTGAACGCCCTAATTTAATGGACAGGTAGAAAATATACAGGCACCCCAGCACACTCAAAATCAACCGGTTTCGCTCATCTACCAGCCAGGCCCCGGTATAGCCGAAGACCACAAACAAAATCAGCATGGCACTGCCAACTCCCAGAAAGAACCCAATCGAAGTACGAAAGTGACCGTTCATTCCCAGATTCATAGCGAGCATATTAACCGGCCCAGGTGAGTACATAAGCCCCAGGGAAAACACTATTATTTCCAGCATGCAGATTTCTCAGTTTAGGGTTCTAGAGCTATCTCAGAGTCAATTGGTGTGCGACAGACTGCGTTGACACATCAACAGATTTAGCGGGTCACACTCAATTGGTACTGACGCGGTGTCATACCGTAGATAGGTTTAAAGCGTCGGTTAAAGTGGCTGACATCTGAAAAACCGAATTGATAGGCCACATCTTCTGCTGGCCTGCCCGATTCAAGTGCTTTTCGAGCTTCGTTGATACGACAGTTCAAAATGTACTGATGGGGTGTAATACCAAACTGCTGACGAAACATTCGGACAAAATGATACTTGGACAGATGACAGGCCTGACTGAGCTGATCCAGACCCAGATCGTCATTCAAATGGGCATGAATGTACTCTCTGGCCCGCATTAACAGTGAATCTACCCTTCGCGTTACTCCATCACTTTCATATTGACCACAGTTTTGTGCCATTCGTGCCGCTATCTGGCCAAACGCCATTTCCAGTTCAGCCGTACTGGTGTTATCGTTCGAGATGAGCTCGCATAAATTCAAGATATGATGTCGCAGGGTATCATCCTGAATCAGCATTTCCCGTTTAAGCATTTTCCCGCAATTTCTGATACCGGCACTTTCCAGTAACGATTCAAATTCTTCAGGTTGGATATACAGCATACGATACTGCAGATCGCCATCCCCACCTGAGCGACCGTCATGGACAGCACCGGGTGGAATGAAAATAATATTGCCCGGATGACTGCGGTGAAGAATACCACCACTGAAGAAATCCTGTCGGCCCGCCAAGGTTACTCCAATCGAGTATTCCTCGTGAGCGTGCTTGTCGTAAGTAAAATCACCCATGGCCGCATGCAATGCAGTGACATCCGTCATCTTGTCATTCTTAACGAAACGGAAATGATTACGTTCAGCCATCTCAATTTCCCCGACTTACCGCTTGGCCTGGAAGGAATCCCATGCAAGCCACTATATCACGTTAGATTTTGCCTGGTCGCGATCCGGTTACAGCCGTACCGACCTTCCTCACAACAAAATGTTGTCTTGGCAATATAGAGAGATTCTCAGTGCAGGTCTTGGACGAAATTGCGGTCTTAGCGTGCCTCCATCAAGAAAAAGCCCCCTTCCGGAGGCTTTCAGATTGATATAATCGTTGTTTATATTCGGCTATCTATGGCTCACCTCTGCCTATGACTCACCTCTGCTCAAAAATAACCTCACCATCAAAGATCGTCATCAGTACCTTAGCTTGATGAATACTCTCCGGCGCTATATCAAACAGGTTCCGGTCCAGAATGATCAAATCAGCCAGTTTTCCGCTCTCGATCGACCCGGTCTGAGTTTCCTGTCTCATGCTGTAGGCGCTATCAATGGTGTAGGCACGAATGGCCTGAGTCAGCGACAGAGCCTGTGGATCTCGGGTCACGGCATTTTGCAGCCCGATCATGGGATTGAAAGGGCTGACACTCCAATCACTGCTGAGCGTTACTCTGGCACCGTTTTCGCGCAGACTTCTTATTGGCACCAGGTTGTCAGCCCGACTGGTGCCGACGAGCTCATCATTGTGATGCCACATTGAAGGCTGGGTAAACTCCCCGGCTACCTGGGCATCCGCCGTAATATTCAGCTCAGCGAATCGAGGCAGGTCTTCAGAATCCACCATCTCAACATGCGTCAGCCGATGTCGCCCTGCCTGTGTTCCGGCGTTTTCAATAGCATTCAATGATTCATGGACGCCCCGATCTCCGATCGCATGTATCAGAAAGTCATACCCGACCGGCTCAAGCGCAGTGATGTATTTCTCGATTCGTTCTTGTGTGAAATAGTTGAGTCCCCGATTACCGGGAATATTCAGCAAATTGATATCGTAGGGTTGTTTAAGTGCTGCTGTAGTGTTGTGCAGAATTCCGTCACTGTAGAGCTTGATTTGATTGATCCTGAGCAATCCGCCAGGATTCTGACGATACAGCGAGGTCAAAGTGTTTAATTGTACCTGATCGTCCAATTCAGGATATGCCCACAATGCCAGCGAGACCCGCATGGTCAATTCATCATTATCCGCCAGGCGCTGCCATGTTTTATGGTGATTTCGCTGCCAATACCCTCTTGCATCCACAACCGAGGTAATCCCATGCTTGGCAAACTCAGGCATGGTGTATTCTTTGAGACTTAGGTAATCACTTTCAGCGGTCAGATGATTCGCATTCATCGCTCGCTCCATCACCATATCACCAGCGTTATCTATCAGAATTCCACTAAGACTCCCGTCTTCGTTTTTCATAATAATGCCTCCCTGAGGATCAGAGGTGGCCGCATTGATGTTCATCTCTTCCAGCGCCTTTGAATTCACCCACATTGAATGGGAAGTCTGCTCCATGATAATGACCGGACGGTCTGGTACGGCTTCATCAAGTATCTCCAGCGGTGAGCGTTCCGCTTCGAGTAACGCATATATTGAGTGGCCATACCCGATTAACCAGGATACGTCCGGATGACCTCGTGCAGATTTCTGAATCTCAGAAACAAAACTCTCGGCATCGGTTTCCTCTGAATCCAGTATAAAGTGATTACTGTCCGAACCTGATTCCAGCGCATGAATATGAACGTCATGGAACCCCGGCATGACCATATTTCCCTGCAAGTCCATGACTCTGGTATTCGATCCGATAAATGACTCAGCCGATTCAGTATCCCCTACAAACACAATCCTGTTATCTTTGATTGCCACGGCCTCCGCCCAACTGTTTGAGCGATCCACCGTATAAACCGCTCCGTTGGTCAGTAGCAGGTCAGCAGCTTCCGAGGCCAAATCCTCCGTACTTGCCTGAGCCGATTCGGCGCCGCCTGAATAACAGGCTGATACCCCCGCCATCATTGCCAACATCAACATTCCTTTCAAACTGGCCCATCCAACGGAGTATGGGTTAAATGACTTAGTCGCTGTATGATGGAAAGTCTTCGAATGTCTGTTTAGCTTGTGCAGACTCAGGGGTATCAGGGGCATATTCATCAGGTTCACCTCTATTGTTGGCATTGAACATGCCCAAAGAGTAGTCCTACCCAGGTAACAGCAAGGTAACAGTTAAAGTAACAGGGTACATAAACATCATGATAGTTCTGCTGGCCGAAGACGAAAGTGATCTGGCCGAAATGATCATTGAATATCTGGCTGATGAGCAGATTGAATGTGACTATGCAAGAGATGGCCGAATGGCAATGTTACTTCTGGAGCAGAACACCTACGATGTTCTGATTCTGGATGTCATGATGCCCAGGCTCAATGGTCACGAGGTCTGTCTGGCAGCAAAACGCCATTATCCGCAGATGCCCATATTATTTTTGACCGCTCAGGACAGCCTCGACGATAAGCTGACAGGATTTGCCAAAGGTGCCGACGACTATCTCGCCAAACCCTTCGAATTCCCGGAGCTGGCGGCCAGAATCAAGGCTCTGGCCAACAGATACCGTCCGACACCGGCCATCTTCCAATTGGAAGATCTATATGTTGATCTGGAGCAGAGGATCGTTAAACGGGACGGTCACCTTATTCACCTTTCCTCCATCCTGTGGGAGCTCTTGATCAGACTCATTCGACAAAGCCCCGGCGTGGTTTCAAGAAGTGAATTACAAACCGCCGTCTGGGGAGATCAGGAGACCACTGATGCGATGCTGAAAACCCAGCTTTATCGCCTGCGGCAGCAGATCAACCTGGAAAACCTGCCACCACTGATCCATACCATTAAGGGCGTGGGAGTGACGCTGCGAAAAAATGACGATGGTAAACCTGATGAAGGTTAGACTCGGTATTCAATCCTATATCGTTACCCGCTTTCTGGCGGTTCTCTGCCTACTCCTCCTGCTGACTCTCTTCCTTGGCCGCTATCTTAAGAATCTGAGCCTGGATGAATCAACTGAATACTACATGTATACCGAAGCCGAGTGGATCGACGCTCACTATTCACCACCGGATCTACCGGAATTTCAACCGGGCCTGCGAGAATACTACTGGGGCGAAGACCAGCTACCGAATGATGTCACTGCAATATTCCGCCCGGCATCCTGGCGCAATGGCGAAGTATTGCTGGCAGAGCATGAGAATCAGACCGTCTATCTGCTCGCTTTCCAGTCTTCCCAATCTTCTCCCCTCTCCGAGTCAACTGACCAAAAAGAAACGCTGTTTGTCATTCATCGCTTCACCGCGAAACAGCTGGACGATGAGTACTCCACATTATACGGCAACTTATACGTCGCACTTTTCGCTTCATTTGGGTTGGCAATCATGACAGGGTTCTGGACCAGTCAGCGCATCAGGCAGCCGGTCTCGGATCTTTCCTCCTGGGTCAACCAACTCCGTGATAGCAGCAGTCCTCCACTCCCCCCGGCGTCGGCTGATCGCTTCAACGAAACCCGTAACATCACAGACTCACTTGTCGAGGCCATCCGGCAACTTGAAGAGGCCAACCAAAAAGAGAAGGACTTTCTGAAAGTCCTCAGTCATGAGCTTAAAACACCAATGGCCATTACATCTGGCGCGATCCAGTTACTGGATGCCAGAAATGCCATCTCAATTGAGCAAAGAAAGTATTGGGATAAGTTAAAAAACGCCCAGAAGACCATGCAAACACTCTCCCAGACAGTTCTGGACCTCTGGAGAGCTCATCCCGTCACTGACACACAGCCAGTCGATATCACAAGACTCCTCAAGCAAGTGCTTAAAGATAACAAATACCTGCAGAAACCCTCAGTAGAAGTGAGTATTCGTATAGATGGGCCCGTTGAGGTAAGCACTTCGCCTTCGCTTCTAAAGCTTGCCTTGAACAATCTGATACGAAACGCCCTCCAGTATACTGTCGAAGGCGAAATCGATATTCATACCGTCTCTGCCCCAGCCCCAGCAAAGCTCATTATCACTAACCCCTGTCAGAATCAGGAAGCAGAGGCCACCTACATGCATACAGCCGATGACCTGCCGGCAAAAGACTATGGTTATGGAGTCGGCCTTTTCCTGGTGGAAAAAATCTGCGAACAAAAGCACTGGTCTTTTCATACCCGAAAGGAAAACCAGCGCTTTTGCGTCGTCATTGAATTATCCGGTTAACCCTCAGGGTTTGTCGCCCCTTCTGATTACCAGAAACTGGCAAATTAAGCTGTCGAAAAGCCACCAAAATGTCACATTCTTTTACACTTTGTAATCAAACCAACACGAGACCAAGCTACTAACTTGTTTGACTGGAAAAACAAAAAAAACCATGGCGCGCTATTTGCATTTTGGGAATTAAATCCCAATTTATCAATAAAAGGTGCCAGAATGAAATCACATCCGTGCCTTCCTATAGCCAAAGGGGCCATAGCTGCCTGTATTGCATTAAGTCCGTTAACCGCTCAAGCAGGTCCTCTGGGGATATACGAGGGAGGCATAGATTGGGAAGCCGGTCTGGCTTCGGGTGGGTGTTTGACGATCAGAGATGCTGTCAGTTGCTCCGCTCCTCTACTCAACTATCTAAGTGGACTGGATCCGACAACTACTGTTACCAATGGCGGTTATGTCCTGCCCACTCCTCAAGGAGCACTGGAATCGTATATTGTTTTAACTTCAGGGGGCGGTGCCCAGGAAAACTCTGACACTGACCCCAGTCCGGCAGAAGTCGAAGATGGCTTCAAAAGCAATGACACAACCAATGATGATTTCTTTGCCACCGGCCAAACCGGTAGCACAGCAGGAAATCTAAATGACCCGGACAACAACAGCCTGGATAACCTGGACTCCGTCGAAGATGCAGATTCCCTAGGGACCTGGGATGTTGGCATTGAGTGGTTGATCGAAGCTCTGACCATCGATGGCATTCGCCGTGAACTGACAATAGGCTTCGATTACAACCAGCCACAAAACTCATTAACCTCACTTGATTACTGGGCTTTAGTAACTGTAAAAGATCTTGACAATCAACTGGCAGATATCAATTACGAAATAGGACAGGTAACCGGCCTGACCTATGATGCCTATACCACCGAGGAAACGTTTAACAGTCTACCGGAGTCTTCTGATTTCGCCACGGTCAATGGGGTCACCTGTATTGATGACGACGGCATTCTTCCTATTCTGCCAATCCCTGGTGGACAGTGTCCTGCCGGATATGAAACGGCGATTGATAACGCTCAATCCACTTCAGATACCGAAATCTTTGCCTTCTTGCCTGAGCTGAACGCCACTCTCGAAGCGCTCCTGGCACAAGGGTATGACACCGTTTCAACCAGAATGCTATTTGGTTGTTTCGGCGGAACCGCATCCGGTAGCTTCCAACCAGGATTAGGTTACCTGGAAGATGAAGGCAACGGCGGCGAAACCACCAACTGCGAAACCGGCGGTTTTGCAGATGTTTATCTTCTGGCCGGTGCCCCGATGGAAACTGAGGTGTCCACTCCCGCTTCTATCGCACTTCTCGGATTAGCCATCGCGGGCATCGGATTCAGGAGACGTATGACAGCAAGATAATGTGGAAATGCTACTCCGCACATAATAATACTCCTTGACATAGCAGCAGAAATTGAAACAGCCCGGCAATGCCGAGGCTGTTTTTTTATCCTCAAAGAAAAGCCCCACTGGGAAGCATGACTCCTGATTCAAGCATTCGTTCCATCACGATTCATGATAACGCAAATATCTTTATATAATTATTCATAATCTCTCTTTCTCCCAATAATACTCAGCAAGTGGCAAGGCAAACGAAGCAAACCGCCGAACCATCTAACTTACTAACATGATTATTTGGAGATAGAAAAATGCGTTCACTTAAACTGAAATCAGCCATCGCCGTCGTTCTGACTGTTGCCGCCTTTGGTGCCAATGCTGAAGGAATTGCAGATCGTCATTCCGAGCGTGACTTCACTTCCAGCGCTGTTGCCAATCCTTACTCTGGCACTCAAACTGTCTTCCGCGGTGAAATCATCGACCGTCAAAATGATAAAGTGGAAGTCGCGGCAAACCCTTACAGCGGAACCCATGACGTTCTACGCGGCCAGATCGTTAACGGCAATCAAGGCGCATAAGATGATCCGGGGTCAACCAGAGGGATCAGGCCCGGCAACATCGGGCCGATTCCTCACCCTGGCATTACATAATAATTATTGATTTTCGGGCTTACTGTTTTCAGGAGTGAAATCATAAAACTCCGGTATTAACCGGCCTTGATAGGAAAGCAAAAAGCCAATGAGCGGCATCCTGAACCCAACGAAAAATTTATAGACACCATCCTTCACTAATTTGTAGGCAGAGGTTTCCGGAAACAACCACAATGGAACCGGTATCCCGGAAATTCTGACTCCGACGCAACGCCAGAACCAACCGGCATCTTTAATATCCACTGTCAGACGTAATTCAATCTTGCCTGTTTTCTCGGACCAGTAACCATCTTCCCAAGTTCCGGAAGGGGTGAAGACAGACACCATCTCATCTTTGTCATCAAACTTCCGCTGCCAAATCATCGCTCCGTCTCTATGGGAAATTGACACAAGGAATTTGTGGTCCCCTTCACCAGGAATACCCAGCCTTTTACAGAGCCTGCGGGCAAGAAGTCCGTTGATTCCCTTACCGTACTTTACAGACACTTCTCCCGTCAGCCTGCCCCCCTGATGGTGCAGCCTCTGCAAATCAGGATGTAGCTGATAAAAATGCGGACCAAACCAGCGCTTTACAGGACTCTCCGTTGATGACAATACGCTTCCCCCGAGTAGTTCTAGTCAACCGGACAACAAGTTCCTGGCGATAACTCCCTCACCTGCCCGATCTCTCGCATTCTCTTAGACATTTCATATTGCATGTTGTAGCCTTAGCACCAAATTTACTTTGAACTCAATTCTTTTAGGCATACTAAAGCTAGCACTTACTTAATACCTTCTTGTATTCGGCCACCTTAAAATAAGCAAAATTCTCGTGCATTTAACAAAAAAATATTAACAGCTTACTATTGAAGATATTTTTCACTTAGACATCAAACTTAAATAATCGTTTTTCGCTCAACGAGTATGGCTATCACATTTCGGTACTGCAGCTTGTTTATTCTAAAGCCCCTGAAATTTGTCAGAGACACAGCCACCGCAGCGCCAGCCATTTTCAGAGGCCCTAATATCAGTCAACTTGCAACGGGATGCAATGTTCTAAGGAGGCTCTGAATAACTCCCCAAATCAGTCATAATACGGCCAACTTCACTCATCAGGAATACTATCCATGGATCAGATGACTTTCTCCGAAGCTGAATACCAGAATAAGAAGCGTAAGACCCGCCGGGAAATCTTTCTGGAGCGAATGGATAAGCTGATCCCATGGAAACGCATGGAAAAGAAGATCGCCCGCTATTACCCCAAGGGCGAGAACGGCCGCCCTCCGTATCCGTTATCCACCATGCTTCGTGTCCACTGCATGCAGCTATTTTATAACCTCAGCGATCCTGCC
>NZ_AQXX01000077.1 GCF_000376785.1 Hahella ganghwensis DSM 17046 | reverse complement strand
CTAGCTAATAAACTGGCTCGGATAGCTTGGGCAATGCTTTATCATCACAGAAGTTATGACGAGCATTATCAAGTGGTTTGAACAAATAGAATGTTAACGTCGCGTTGTGTGTGGGAAGGTCAAATTGATGGCAAATCGGTTGAACCGTAATCCGAGAACTCTGGGCCTAACATCGTTTTAATAGAACGTCCAAATGTTTAGAATCGGATTAGCGGAAATCATCAGGGACATAGGCATGGCAGTAAGGCAAAGTCCGAATAGATGGCTGCACAACCAATTAATCAATGGATCTTCTTGCAACAGGTGGAGCGTCCATAGATGTTAGCAGTCACTAGGAACTTATGAGCGCGATCGAAGTATTAGAGGAAAAGCTACTTGGGAATTTTTATTCTAGGGTTAGTCTCGGGGATACGTTCGACCTATATTTCGACCGATTTTGGCTGATTTCTCAAAATATGGTTTCTTCTGATGAGGCAGCTCTAAACAAACTAATGTCCGAGTATTCACCGATAACCGAAGCAATAGATAAAGAAGATATTGCTAAAGCTACCATCCTTACAGCGACCCTGCGTAAAAAGGTAACGAAAGTGGTCCTGAACGCTGATTCAAGCTTAGAACTGAGTTTTGAAAATGGAGTCAGGCTACTATTTACAACTGATACCGAAATAGTAGATTGGCAATGGGCAATAAATGAAGATGCGCAAGACCCTTATCATAGCTTGATAGTTGGTGTTCTTGAGTCAGGGGAGGTTCGGCTTGGCAACTGCTAACAAGTCAAATCACGCGGATTTGGCAAAGCTGTCACCTTTTTTGTTCCAAAAAAGCCGCCAACTTCACCAAGCCGGTGTTTGAGGCGTTATAAGCCTTAAGAAAGTATGAGCACGAGATATATAGACGAAGGATATCCGCTATTACATTGGGCGACTTATATTGAAGCTGTCTGTCCAAAGTGTGGTGGTGTAGGCGTTATAGACGGCAATCCTATGTGGAGGGATTGGCGTGCAACCTTTCTTTGTCACAGCTGTTCACATTCAATGAAAACTGAGCGTGATGGTTGGCATGGTCCAGTTCTTGGTATGGGTAAGCGTCCCTGTCGTTCTTGTGGCCTCAAGTGGGTTCGGGTAGAGAAAGAATTAGAAGATGCCTCTAAAATTAAGTCAGAGTCTTCAAGTGAAAAGTGTCCACAATGTAATTCAGAAAACGAAGTTGCGTTGGAGTTTACACGCACTGAGCCATCTGATCATGCAATTGATCCGTTCTTTGGTCTTGAGTTGGCACTAAAAGAACCTACACGTCACGGCACTGTCTGGGTTTATGGTGCTGAGCATCTCAAGCACCTAAAAGAGTACATAGCGGCACAGCACAGAGTATCAAGCGGCACCAAGTGGTCGTACTTTACGAGGCTCCCTAAATGGGTAAAGGCAGCGCAGAATCGAGAAGAAATATTAAAAGCAATTACAAAATTGGAGCGGCGGCTTATAACAAAGTGCTGCTAGGGACAACCCTACGCTGCGCTTCGGTTTGCCCAGAGCAAGGCGTTGAGGCTGTAGGAAAATCTCAACACATTTTTCTGGCCGCGCGTTACGTAAAATTTTGAAGAAAGTAAAGGGTGAAATGCATGCAGAATTCACGTAGAAGCGCATATGGTAGGTCGTATTTTGATCATTTTTAAAGGTTGTGGAAATCCCAGAGTTTTTCTACAGCCTCGTTAGGCAATAGGAGGTGGATTCAACCAACATTTGCGTTAATTAAGTCAAGATTTGATCTGGGTTATATTGTAGAGCTAGAGGATGGTACGGAAGCACAACTAAGAGTATTAGAGCAAAAAGGTAGAGAGCTAGAGCTTCATGTAGCTGGTAAAGAAGAAACTATATGTGGTGAAAGGATACCTGTATATGTCACCTATCAAGATGATAAATATTGCTCGGTAAGCCAGATTAGCCCCGAAGAACGCTCTGAACGAGAAGCAATAAAAAAGAGAAAACAGTCAGCTATAGATAGTTGCGAAACTGGAGATGTTTACACCATGATAATTACAAAAGACTATGAATGGGGCTATCTTTGCGATCAAGCCGATGGTTATTTATCTGGTGCTATCAAAAAGCCAACAAAATTACTTAATATTGGTGATCGAGCTGCAGCAACAGTTATTGGCAAAAACAAACATGGGGCACCTTATTTAAGTATCAATAATGAGGTGCCAAATACATAACAAACTGCTCGAATTGACGCCTGGCGGCGCAATTTGGCAACGCGTTAGGTGCCGGTCAGTTTCAGCAAAAACAACTAATAAAAATGGAGTAAAAATGCAGTTTGCTAAGGCGTTTCAATATAAAAAGTGGGCAAATAATGAGTTGCTTAACTTTGGAGAACAGCAGTTCTCAAAACTTCCAGAAAGTGATAGTACATTTTTCATCAGAATCTTAAACCATACTGCGGTCGTTGATAGTCTATTTATCAGCCGAATCTTAGGTGAGCCTGAAAAATATAGTGGTGATAATACAGTAGAGACCCCAACGTTATCAGAGCTACGTGAGACAATGAATCAAAATGACTCATGGTTAGTTGATTTTGCAGAATCAACATCCAAAGAAGAACTGAAAAGGATTGTTTCATTTAATTTTGTCGATGGTGATACAGGGCAGATGTCAGTCGAAGAGATACTGCTCCATTTATTAACTCATGGTAGTAACCACAGAGGTATGGCATCTAGAGTGCTGGCAGAAAATAATCTTGAACGTCCAAAAGATACATTTACGCGATATCTGCATCAAGTCGAGCCTTCAAGAAGGGCTGGGCTTAGCACCTAACAAGCTCTTCAAACGGACAAAATACAGCTGGTTCCTACACGGTTTATACAAGAGTGTTGCAGTAACAAAGTGAACCCGGATGAAAATTAGAAAACGAGACTATTTATATACTTTGTGGGATGTCTCTATTGGGAGGCCAATAAAAAGTCTTTTGCCAAAAATTCGATATTTTTTCGAGATGGGAGGAAAAGGAGGTTACTACGTTAATGATGCCCCAGGATATTGGGGGCGGTATGGATCTCCCGAAAAAATAGCTGAGTTGGCTTCCGATCTCTATAATAGAGAAGATAGTATTTCATTTTACCTACCTGCGATTCAGTATGACTACAAATACTCGCACCAAATAAATATATGGGGCAGTGACTCAGGTGAAGATGTACTTATTGAATTTATCTATGCATCAAATCAATGTGGCTAGTACGAAAAAAGAGTCGCTAAATCCAACCTCCTTAATGAAATACAATCGATGCAAGAAGCACAAAAAAATATTACAGACTATGGGTATATTTATGTTGAGTATTAAAAGAGCGTATAACCAGCACAACTATGGGAAGCCAAACGCTCCGCTGAATTTTGTGCGCATTAAAATGCTTGCACAAAGTGCAGCTCCGGCTTGTCTCCCATGCTGTGGGCGTTATCTGTGAGGAAGCATGGACGAAGTATCCATCAAGCTAACAAAAGATGAGGCTTTGGTTTTGTTTGAGTTGCTATCTAGGTTCTCTGATGAAGACAAGTTAAGTATTGAAGATCAGGCAGAACAAAGGGCTCTGTGGAATCTCACATGCATTTTTGAGAAGGTTCTAGCTGAGCCATTCTCTGAAAATTGGTCAGATATTATTTCTGAGGCAAGAGAAAGACTCCGTGACGAAGTATAGAAGCAGCATAACAAGCGCCATGTTGTTCGCCCCACCGAGGCTGGCTCCTACACGGTTTATACAAGAGTGTTGCAGTAACAAAGTGAACCCGGAATAGAGTCGAATAAGAACGTGAATACTAGGAAGTAAGAAATGGTATTTAAACCTGATAATCTTAGGGTAATAGTATGTGGTTGCGTTTTTAGAAACAAAAAACCAATTTTATATGTTTATCATGGTGAAAAAAACTGGCAGTTTCTTTGCGGTGATGACCACGAGTCAACTGAAGGTGCTAGTGTTGTAGGTATTGGTCACCTTATTGAGAGAGATCCTAGCCTAAATGAACTTGCTGATTTATCATCTGGTTGGGAAGCAGAGAGAGAAAGTTTAGATAATAAATGGGTCCGCAATGAAGCGGAGTAATCAGCTAACAAGTGGCTGCTACGGATTGGTTACAGTTGACACCTTTTTGGCATCGCTTCGCTGGGCAAAAAGGTGTCAACTGTAACCAACCGCAGAACCATGCGTTATAACTCCTGGGGAGAGAAGTGGATTTATCTGACTTGGTTGAAGGTGCTGGAAAGCTTGAATCAGTAGAGCCCTTCAGTTACTCAGAAATTACTGAAGTTATTCAAGTCATTCGGTTAAATTTTCATTCCATGAGTTGTGGTATATACGCAATTGAGGAAATAGCTGTCCTCAAGTGATCCGTGATTACTATCACCCCAGCCCCTAAGTAAAAAATAGGGCGGCTCGATGTATCAACAATCTACGGAGCAGCCACTTTCATTTGTACACCAGACTTTAAGTGGTTTCCCTGTAGTCGACGCCGGGGAAGCCTATTCATTGGACATGATTAGGCTTCCCCGACGACAGCGTTAATTCGATCATTCCGTGCAGACCAGAAATCCGAATTTAACCAGCGGCGCTCCAGGCTGTACACATGCGCGCGGTTTCTTTGATAGACCTCGTATTGCCTGTCAATCTGGTCAGTAAATGACGGAAAGCGGGTTTCTTCCTTGTTGAATGATGCCGCTACCTTGTCAGCAGCGAGTAAGCCGTGACTTAATCCTTTATAGATCCCCTGGGCAGCTATGGGGTCGAAACTTAAAGCCGCATCACCGATAGCGATCCAATTCTGATCTTCAACTTTCCGGAGGTACCCTGAATGAATGGGGCAGGTGTGGTAACTGTGTTCTTTTAGGCTGAGTTTGCGAATGTTCGGGCCGATGAATGACGTCTTTTCGATGGCCTTCTCGAATGGTCGAAATTGGTCGCGCTTGAGTTGATAGATTGAGGGCTTCTCAGTCGCTATCATACTGACGACTCTACCACCTGGAATTTGGGCATGATAGAACCAGCCCTCAGGCACGGCTTCAAGTTGTATCTGTTTAACGCCTTCACCTGCGGCGACGTCAGCAAAACGAACAATCGCGAATAACTGGTCGTCCATTTCCTTGCGAATATTTAGGGTGCGGGCGAAATGCGCCTTAAATCCCGTGGCGTCCACAACAAATGACGTCTGAACTTCGATCGTTTTTTTATCATGAGGCGATTGATCCTCAACGGCTGTGAGGATCAGGTGATGAGTCAACGCTTTATCATTGCCCTGAAAAGCATCCAAAAAGCGAGTGGACCAACTGACTTGAGCACCGCACTCTATTGCTCTGTCTACCAGCATCTGGTCAAATATTTTTCGATTAAGCCGCCAGGAGGGGCCCAAAGGGTTCACAATAAAGTCGTTATATCCGGCATCCGCCCGCCCCCAAACCGAGGCGTAGCCAGGGCAGGTTTCATGTCCGGCCTGATAGAACCTCTTCGCCACCCCCAGTTTTTTTAATAGCAGAATGGTTTCCGGAGGGCAGCTTTCACCAAGTCGTTCTTCTCCGGGAGCTTGTCGTTCAACAACCAAAACAGAGGCCTGCGTTTTGCACCGAATGGCGATGGCCGCCGCCAGACCGGCGGGGCCACCACCCAAAACAACCACATCATATGTCTTATTCAGCATTTTATTTTCTGCTTGTGCTTTATGCCAATAGACATCATTTGTGGGGACATCCTCTTTTCTTCTTGGGAGGGTTGGCATTAAACGGCCAGCCTGGGACGGGGTCGGTGGCATCGCCTGGTGCGGTGAGCTGACTTTGCACCTCAAGGTAGAGTTCAGGAGAGTAGGTCTGAGTATCGCTCTCCACGTTGATACCCTGAATGATGATGCCGATTTTGTCCCAGTCCTGTACCGATTGCAGTGGATCCTGGAAGGTTGCTGCAGAAGCAGGATTCACTGCATAGGTGCCGGGGCCACGAATCGACCATTGTTGTTTGGGAAGAACATTATTGTAGACCTCTTCTGCCACGTAGACTGCATCAGGTCTTTGTGACGGCCAGGACCAGTACAGAGTTGATTCCGCACCGTTGCTCTCATTTACCCCGTCCGTATTGATGGCAGTCGCGTGAATAGAGCAGGAGTTGTAATCCGTCTGCCAGGGGATTGCCATGAACTTGGAGACATCTCCAGGCTGCAGACCGTCGGTCATGTCATGCAGAGGTATCCATCCACTACTAAGGTAGGGAGTGTCTTTCTTCAGGCCGTCGTAGGTCAATGGATAGTGTTTGATACGGAAAGGCCCGGCTCCAGAGGTGCTCCAGTCCTGAATGTAAATGTCCTTCTCCATAATGGTGTAACTGACTTCGATGCCGGGAACATAGCGTCCACCCAAACAATTTGCCATTGAGGCAACATCAAGGGCTTCACCGGCCCCCAGTTTGCAGACTTCTCCCTTATCAAAGTGACCTTTGCTCCATTGCTCCATCAGGAAGTACTGGGTTTTGGTGACTGTGAGGAAAGAGGTGCCTGCAGCCCCCAGAGATAATGGCATCAACGGTGTGCCAATATTGGTTTCGTCGGCGTTCGGATTCCGTATGAAGTTGAGGGCAGCCATGATGGTTTTGTTCGGGTCATCGTCTTCGCTGATTCCAACCACTGACTTGTGCGCCTCCAGGGCGAGGGGAGGCAAGTTGGCTGTCCAGCGCTGCAGGTTACAGGCAATAAAGACTGGTTGAATATCTTGAGTGAAGTTTGGTTTGTAGTGCGGGTTGTACCTCTTTTCAGCTTCGCCCGGAACTTCTCCATAAAGATCAGGCTGCAGGTCCAGGTCTCTGACAAACATGTTATAGACGTCATCCCACACGGAGACCACATTCCGGATCTGTGGGGCGTAGGCAGGATCGCCGCAAACCACCCAGGCACCAAAGGCTTCTTCGGTGGTGTCGTCCTCGAATACCAGAGTGACTTTAACCGGTCCGTCAGCCGCCGAATCAAACCATCCGACATTGTTGAGATCGCCGGTCATCTGAATCGGTACACCGTATTCATCATACTGGCCAACGGCATTACCCGAAGCTGAGAGAACCAATAGTCGACCTTTGTCATCGGTCAGCATTTGGCCCAAGGTATCCAGCGGCCCGCTGGGTTCAAACAATTCATCATTGGTATCTTCCGGGAAGCGGATAGGGTAGTCAGGCAATGGTTCTATCTTGCCTTTTTCCCTTACGCATGAAGCCTGCGAGCAGCGACTGAAGTCCGCGAACTCCCTTGGTTTTGCTCTGATTGCGCGTGGACCTGGATCAATCATTAATCGATTTAAGCGGTAGACAGAATCGATGGTTCCGTGTACCTCTGGGTTGCGTAACTGGGGAACCTGGCCATCAGCATATGCCTCGATTCCTTTGTTATTCACCACGTTATAGGCGGCGGCCTTTTTATTCGCGAGATGGCAGGACCAGATCAGATCTTTGACAACTCTGCCGTCTGGTAGCTTGGTGCCGAGAGTGACTTCCACGCCGTCTCCGCTGGGATAGGTGGATGTGCAGTCGGCGTCATAAGCAAATATTCGAAAGCGTGCCGCCTGTTTTTTCAGGTTTCCCTGGGTGTCGCGGAGGTCTTTGCTGGTGACAGGGGTGTTTTCTGTGCCTTTTTTAATAGGCAGTCCTCCGGTCACGGCCGTGCCTTTTTGAGGCAGTCCTGCACTGGTTTCCGGAGAAAGAATATAGTCTTCGCTAGTGCCGAAACGGGCAAAATTGACGGTGGGGTGTACCCTGAATACGGTTTTTTTGTTCATCATTGATCATCCCTTCAATTTAAGTGGCTTAGCTTTACCCTATAAGGCATTACCTGAATTTAGGGGTTACGCCATGTTCCCAGCAGTTACGGATTGCGCCGCCGACACTGGCCATAATTGGGAAGAAGTTTTCAGGATTCTCTCCTCTGAACAATCCTTCAAGGAGTGCGGTCAGCTGAGTAAATTGCTCGATGAGGATGTGTTCCAGTTGCTTATCTTCTTCGGTGTATTCGCCACGGGGTTTGGTCGGGAAGGTTTCCGGCAAAAGGTTACCATTCGCTCCGCCTTCTTCCTTGATTTGATTGAATTTGGTGAAATGATCACCGGCTGGCTCTATGTCATCGGCCGTATTCTGGAATACTTTGGGAATGGTTTCATCGACCTTGCATTGACCCTCGCCCTGATCTGTTATCAGGTCAATCAAAAGGCTGACCTGATCG
Organism: Hahella ganghwensis DSM 17046; assembly: GCF_000376785.1. GTDB lineage: Bacteria > Pseudomonadota > Gammaproteobacteria > Pseudomonadales > Oleiphilaceae > Hahella > Hahella ganghwensis. Next base: position 28,661 of record NZ_AQXX01000077.1, on the reverse strand, counting down.
AATCCTTTGGCTCCGGAATCAGTAACGATCATGTCAGGCATGTTGCGATAAAAGCTGGTGAAATAATTCACTTGCCTGACACCGCCTCTGATATCTTTTTTGAGCAGGGACGCCCCTATCCGTAAGGCTTGGTAAAACGCGCCGATGCTTCCGTATTCCTCTATTTTGGTTTGAAGAGCGATGTTTTTCAGGGAAGTGTCGAATTCAGGAATTTCCACCAGGCACATGGCATTGATGTGCAGCTCATCAAGTGGTCCGATTTCTGCCGTGTAAGGCTTATAAGGCGCTGTCGATTCGGGAGGGTCCAAACTGAAATTGAGATGTGGTATGTAGGTCCCTTCATAAACCGGAGTGCTGATTTTCGGTGAATATCCGTAGGCGTTGGCCATATTGGCCGCGCATTGCAAATGCAGCATCTCCTGATTAATGATCGTACGTATCAATTGGTAGGCTTTAGAATTACGGTCTTTGATTGAATACATGGCTGACATGTAAAAGGGGATGGTCCACAATTCCAGATCCACAGCAGCTTGCAAATGAGTCTCCAGATGTTCCAGAGCCCATTCATGATGTTCTAATTTCATTAGACTTCGTCCTTGTAATAGGTGAGTTTGATCCGCTTTTTCTCAGCAAAGCACCTGTTTTTGTGACTGTCTTTATTTGTTGGTCAGATTTGATTGAGCATATGTGAGTACCTTTCCCTGTATTTGTCGGCTTGTTGCTGTCCAGCCAGGCAGATCACAGGAAGTGTTGCGCAGCTGTACATTCTTTGATCAGATACATAGTTATAGTCTTTGTCTGGGTAAAAATCCATTAGCGCGGAGAAACTCGTTTTATTAGCGTGAGCGGGTCCGGCCGTGTCTCTGGTGTGCAATATCGTTTAGGCCATACTATTCTTAACATTATTCAATGATTTAGGAGGTTCTGAAAAAGCAAGAGGTGACTGATATGCGGTTCAGGAGAGTTTCGTGGCGGGCGCTTAAGGAGGTTCTAAAGCGTATTGTTGTCTTCAATAATTAAAAAATTGAGCCTTTGGATCCAATCCTGGCGGTGTGTCCGATAAGGTTGATTCAAACGCTTCTGAACTCTGTTGAAAGAGGCGGAGTGGCATGAACAAAGAGTTACTGTTGTCCACATTCAAGGATCTTTTTGATAGCGCTTTAGAATCGATTACCCGTATAGAAACTTATAGTGAAATAGGCATTATCATCCTGGTCTATGCGTTAGCCTATGGGCTGGCAGGAAAGCTTCGAAAGCTTATTCCCTTATTCAACGAGCCTCCTGGCCGCCCACAGGAGCATCCTGTTCTAAATCTCACTTATCGGTTCGGTCGATTGTTGTTTCCGCTGTTTGCCATATTGCTACTACGGCTGACGCTCGAGTTCAGTCAGCTTGTTATGGAAGAAGGCTGGCTGATGAAAGGCGCGCTGATCGTCGCGATGCTGCTGCTCTATAACTCCTTTATAACACTGGCCATTCCAGGCAGCTTGGTTGCGCAGACTTTTCGCTGGATTGGATTGCCAATACTGTTTTTACATTTAATTGGTGTGCTTGACGACATCACCAGAGTGCTTGAATCAATTGCCATTGAGATCGGCAATATCAATCTGTCCGTTTACGGTCTGGTGAGAGTGATGCTATTCGGGTCGCTGCTGTTCTGGTTGGGACGCGTATCGAACTCCACGGGGCAAACCATTATTCGGCGACAGCAGTCATTGGACATCCGTACCCGTGAAGTGTTGGCAAAACTATTTGAAATCGCGCTGTTCTTTATCATTTTTCTGTTAATGCTTCAGGTCATGGGGATCAACCTTACCGCCCTAGCCATATTTGGGGGGGGCTGTAGGGGTAGGGCTGGGCTTCGGATTGCAGGCGATTGCCTCCAACTTTATCTCCGGGGTGATTATTCTGCTGGATCGTTCGGTGTCTGTGGGGGACTACATAGAACTTGAAGATGGTCGAACCGGCCTGGTAACTCAGTTAAACATGCGCTCAACAACCCTCGAAACCTTCGACGGTAAGGATATTGTTGTCCCTAACGAGAAGTTCATCACCAGTAGCTTCACTAACTGGACACACAAGAATACAAAGCAACGATATCGGGTGGATTTCTCAGTAGCTTACAAAACCAATGTAAGGCAGATGGTGGAACTGGTTAAGGCCGCCGTGGCCACGCATCCGCAGGTGATCAGTGGAGAAGATATTCCGTTTGAAGAGCGTCCCGATTGTGAAATCGATAGCTTCGGAGATTCCGGTATTAACATGTTTGTGGAATTTTGGATGGAAGGTATCGATGATGGGCGAAACAGGGTCGGTGGTGATCTGCTGCTTATTATCCTGGAAACACTTCAGAATAACGGCATTGAAATCCCTTTCCCGCAACGAGAAGTGAGAATACTGAAAGAGGAATGATCGTGGCCTTGGAAGATTGCGGCCGAAAAAAGTCAGCCGCTGGGGGTTAGAGTCGTTTCCCCCATATATTCCAAGTAAGCATCGAGCCCCTGCCTGGCTTTTGTCTGGGAAGGATAAGGGCCGATAGCAAGGTTTTCGCGGGTGGTGTAAAACCATTCGCCGTTTTCAACATAAAACCGGTCAGAACGTTCAACGGGTATTGAAAAACGTAAATCATCGCTGCGGGATGCATGGGTCATGTTCTACTCCATTAGAGGATGCTTCAGAATTGCGGGGGCAATTATAGGGTGTCACCAAAAGGTGATATATAGTCCATTATGCATATATTTTTGTGATGCTTTCCGCAAATCTGCTGTGAACTGCGTTCAGCAAACTCCTGGTAGAACCCTACCCGGTGACACTTGCAGTCCGAAACCCGATCTTTTTCACTCTGGCAAAAGCCGCATCCAGCGTTTTGAATACCTGAGGATTTCTGCGATCTCTGAAACTGACGAGCATGACGAGATTTTTTGAGCTTTTTCTCTTCAGTCCGATAATCCATCCATGCTCCATCGGGGCTGGCTGAATCATAGCAGAAGTTAAATCTCCTGCTTCAAATAACAGTTTGGCGTCTCTTTCCTGCACTTTTTGCCTTTTGCGGTAGCGTTTGAAGGGGCGCGCATTCTACATGCGTTCGTTGAAGAGCGCTATCGCGATAGCTTGTAAGTATGGATTTTTTTGTTGGTAAGTTGTTATTTGGCCTGCGGAAACTAAAAACTATGGTAAGGAAGGTTGCTTTGGTCGCTCGGCATATTGGGATTGATTCAAAATCGGAAGTGAGCCGTAACAAGCACTTGATTGAAATGCTTGTCACGGTGTTATTTCTAGGCAGCCCTAAAGACTTTGTGGGTGTTGAGCTCTATGTGACAAAAGTGGCAGGCAGTGTGGCTATGAGAGCTCCGCTGCAATCCCTGCTCCTTCCGACTCTCTTTCTACGGTGCCGTCAGCCTCGTATTGTTCTAGATCGAGTGTGCCATTTCTTTTTGCTGTCAGGGTGCCAGATAGCATTGATCCGGAAATATTGAGCGCCGTTCTTGCCATATCTATCAGCGCTTCGATGGAAATCAGGATGGCGGCCACTGTGATGTCCAACCCCATGATCGTCAGCACCGCCACGGCGGCGAAAGTTGCGCCACCGCCCACGCCGGCGATACCGAAAGAAGCGATGGCGATTACAATCACCAGCTGGACCAGGAAGCTCGGATCAATTGGGATGCCCATCACTTGTGCAGCCATTACGGCCAGCATGGCCGGATAGATTCCCGCGCAACCGTTCTGCCCAATACTGGTGCCGAAAGTGGCTGACATATTTGCAGTTTCTTCATCAACGCCAAGACGCTGGGTCTGGGTCTCAACATTTAGTGGAATTGCGGCCATGCTCGAACGGGAACCGAAGCCAAATACCAGCACTGGCCAGGACTTTTTGGCAAACTTTACGGGGGAAAGACCAAAAACAGCGACTAGCACCAAGTGAACTATAAACATCACGCCAATGGCGACATAGCTGGCCAGTAGAAAGCGCCCCATCTCTGCCAGTGCAAAGAGGTTATTGCTCATCATGAAGACGGTCATCAGCGCAAATACACCGTAAGGGGTTAGTTTCAGTATCTGGCGCACCATGGACAGAACCACTTCCTTTGCGGCATTGATGAAGTCCACAAAGCTTTGAACTTTTTCTGGTTGGCGCTTTTTTACCTGAAGAATGCTAAAGCCCAGAAATATGGCAAACAAAACGGTAGAAAGCGTTGAGGCTCTCTCTGATCCCGCCAGCATGCTGAAAATATTAGAGGGGATCACTGACAGAACCAGATTGGTGATGCCGTTGGTTGTCATGAATTCCTGTGTGGATAAAAGCTTCTCACTCCTCGCCGATATATCGCTGTTAGTCCCGGCTGAAGTTACAAGATTATTGGCGTCAATATTAAACAGGTAGATACTTGCGACACCAATGGCGGCGGAAATCGCCACGGTGAACATCAGCATGCCGATAATCTTCGGTGCAATTCGAGAAAGGGCTCCATTGCCTTCAACATTCATAATGGAGGCGGTCATGGCGACAAACACCAATGGGATGACGATCATCTGCAGTAATTTGATGTAGCCATCGCCGAATAGGGAAATGAATTCCGCGAATTTGGTGCCGGTTTCGCTGCCAGCTCCCAAAATCAGCTGAATGGCACCACCAAAAAGCAGACCGCCGGCTAACGCGCTTAGCACACGGTAGTTGAAGCTTTTCTTCTGTTTTTTAAGTTGGTTCAACACGAAATAGAATGTCAAAAAAATAAAGCATAGCGCCATCAATGCGAGGCTCATGAGAAACTCCTTTTCTTAGATACAGATGGTCATTTATCAATGCGAAGCTTCCAATCTTAAGTGACCTGACATTAAAAGCCAGTGTTTGTGGGTTGAAAGCATGGATTTGCCGAATGCTGACACCAGGTTATCAATTGGGTGGGGGTGGAAATGCTAATCACTGATGTTCGCTTAAGCGCAGGTGTTGGGCAAAGTGAATAAAAGTGGAAACCAAGTGGATAAAAAATATGAAAGGTGAAGTTTTCAAAAGTTAAAGTGCTTTATTAGAAGTTTCGATTAAATAATTGAAAAATATGGATAATATATTTGTATTTATGGAGGGGTGTCTGGCTGGGGGCTTAGTTTGACTCAATGAGCTGATACTTTTGTCGCAGCTTAAAGTAAAAATCGGTTTTCTTGAGTGCTGAATACGCATTAGCAAAACTTTCTGCCAGGGCTTCATGGTTCTTGATTTTTGAAAACCCAATATAAACATCCGTGTTCGCGATGTAGGGTTGTACAACTTCAAGGCTGTCTATTGCTACCGGGGCGTAGCGTTTAAGGTGCTCAAGCTGGCCAAAACTGATGCTTAAAGCTGCCACGGCATTCTTGTTGTTGGCCAGCTCTCTCAGCACGCTATCAACGCCGCTGATCTCAATTTTTTTGGTGAAGGGAAAGGTGTCGAATTGATTGCCAAACTTAAACCCTAAAGGCACTACTATTCGATGATGTTTGACGCTCTCCAGATCGCCGTTGAAAGGGAATGGCGTGTCAGCCAGTCTGTTTCTGACGAAGGCGAGGTGAGAGACGGAGATGATGTTTTGTGGATGAAAAATGGCAAATCGGGTGCGAGCTTCGGTTTTTGAAATAAAGGTGACAGCATCCACGTGGCCTTTTTCGAGCAGCCAAAGGGCCCGTTTCCAGGGTAAATTGACATATTCAACAGAGCGACCGAGGTCAGAAAATACCCTGTTAACCAGCTCTATATGGAAGCCTGTCAGCTGGCCATTATCCATGTATTCCATGGGAGGATAGTTTTCATCCCCCCTGGCAATTTTGATTGATCCCTCAAGAGCATCAACGCCGCGACTCATTAAGCAAAGAAAAAGCGCTAAAACCAGTTTGTACTTCATACCCAAGGCTACTTAAGGCTAAATCATCATATAAAGAAGATAGTCGTCAATTCGGCTCGTCTCAAGATGTAATGTGGAATGCCAGAAATGGTTGTAAGCGATCGGCCACAATGTGTAACTACTATAACAGGCGGTTAGAGCTAGCTATAACCGCCTGTGTAAACGTATAAATGGCTGGATCAGCTAAGTGCGCTTTCTATCTGCTGCAGGTATTCACTGGGCATTGCCGGGAAATTCCAGATAAATAAACCTCCAATGTCTTTGGTCTTAACCTGATTGAGAAAATAGTTCAGATTTTCCTGGTTCAATCCTGCGGGAGTCAGCGCCAGAATGATCTGTTTGGCCGGAACACCGTTGGCGATCGTTCGGTCGATGGCGGGGCCGACATTGGCTTCAATATCGCTCATGCTCCACATGCTTGCGGCGTAGCACATCAGGCAAAAGCGATTGGCTGTGCCTGACAGGGCGATCGTCTTGACAGCCTGATTGATGCTTTGCCCCAGGCTCGAAGCGTTGGGGTTGTTATAATCCCATCCGGCAAGAAAGGTATAGCTGCATTCCTTGTCCTGGGATTTTAATTTGCTCATGGTCTCGATCAGCATGTCCACATTCATACTGCATTCGTCGTCAATATCAACACCGGACCAGTTTCCTTTGCCGGTTGCCTGGACGATTTCTTCCACACTTGCCGGAAGCTCTGGCATATTTTTCGGCGTGCATCCGCCGCCGCCATAGGTCCACAAGACTTTTCCGGGGCCGGCTGGAGCGTTTGTGGTGTTGGGGCTCCAGCCAGGAGACTGGGGGGTGCCTGTCGTCAATCCTGACAAGTTGGTTACCATACCATACATTGTGTAGCTGAAGGATTCAGGAGATGTGTCTGAAGGGTTTTGGGTCCAACCGCCAATAATGTATCCGCTCATAGCAATTTCCTTATTTCGCTGAGAGGGAAAGTCCTCATCAGATAGCTTAGTTCAAAGCAGCTTATATGGCTGAGCCAAAAAGGGAAATCTACACAGTGAACTCTGTCAATATTCCTGCTGGTGACTCGTCTGTGCGTTTCAGTCTGTTCGACATCTCTGTCAGTTGAATCTTAAGTTAATTGGATAACGCCATTTTACGGGCACAGTGATAAGGGTTGTTATTTAAATTAGGCGCTGAGATCGTTAATTTGTCGTCGTGGTTCTTAGCAGCTGACGAACAACGGCGAAATAAAAGATGGTAGCGTGGGCTATATATTGAGAAATGGCTATCCCGTGAAGCATTAAATAAGTGACAGGCAGTGACTTTAAAAAAAGACAGAGGAAGAGGCGATATCCGACAAAAAGGCAACATTCCATTGTGCACAAATTAAGACTGAAAGACAGTGATATATTCCCTTGACCGGTTCAGGAGGTTCTGGAAGACTTAGTCAGGTACTTAACTACTATCATCATTGTGAATCTTTTAGATATGAGTATGCAGAGCGCCTACAAATTCAGTCGCCGCGTCATTAGGCCGTTAGTGATTTTCTGGTTGCTCAGCCAGAGCATGGTCCTGTGCGCGCTGGGTCAGAATCTGGAGTTGGATGCGCTTCATACAGATCCATCAATCATCTCTTCCCAATCAGAAAAGCATATTGTCAAACATTTCGAATCCATGGAGATGATTGCCAGTGGTGATATGGCTGAAAGTGGAACGATGAATCGAAGAGGTGCCCTGATGGAAAGCGCCAAGTGCGCTTCTCACATCATTTTGGAGCCACCAGATCGCGTAGTCATTGATATTCATGATTCAAGTCAGATAGATGGCGATTGCTGTGGCGAGAAGGGTAAGACGACCAAAGAATCAGCGTCGTTGCTCCCCGTTGGGGCGGTGTTTTTTGTTTTCTGGCTTGTCAGGCTGGTTACTCGTCGCCTGTCACTTTTACGTTGGAGGTATAGCCCTGTTGTCGGCTACCACCATCCTCGCTTTCATATTGTAAATTGTTCCTTTCTAAACTAGGCCGGCTTGGCCAACCTTTCGACGCCCTGGCAGTCGTCACTCTGTAAAGCCTTTCCTGTAGCTTCAATGCTTGCTGGGTTCACGCTGTATTAACTTTCATTGGTTAATCGCGGTTTATGCCAGCATGTACTACATCCTTGTCAATTGTCCTGTGTTATTACGGCATTCAGGCATGAGAACAGGTGAGAAAGGCTGGGGAAGGAGTGATTGAAAGCTTTGGCTCGTTTCGGTTTTTAATAGTCATATATATCAAACATTTATCGGGGAAATTAAAGAATTCACTGTAATGTTGATTCATATGGACTGGATTGACTGTTTAAGGAGTGGCGCCCGATGAACGGACGCTAAACTTTTATAACTACTTGAAATAAAAATAAGCTAATGTATTCTCACGTGAGAATGATTCACATTAGCGTATGGAGAAGGGCAAATGGAATTTAGTTTAAAGAAGCCTGAGCTTAATGATCGTGTACCATTCATCGTATCTGATAACTATCTGCTGGAAACAGGAGAAGTACAAGGCAAGTGGTGTCAAACATCCCTCCCGACCGATATAGGCGATACACTATTTACGACATGTCGGATATGTGATGATATCTCGCTTACTAGAAGCCGTTGTACTTTTTCAGATCACTATCTCTCCTGTATTCGCTATCAGACAGACACTACGCTACTGATATTTGGATTCAAAGGTGTCAGTTCAATCGGCTTTTCCAAACATGAAATAAACTATCTGATTCGACCTGGGGATGTCTGGCTGGTAAATAACTGGCGGGAGCAAACTGTTTCGCTATACTCCTGCCAACCAGAAGAATGAAATGGTGGTTATCAAATACGCGACGAAACGAATAGGGTTTGCATTTCCGCCTCAATCCAGAATCCTTTCCAACAATCGGACACCTTGGGTTATGCGGTTGGGCTACCAGGAGGCTAATGAATCCTGGATTTCTGACTTAATGAATAACCCTTTCAGTACGTCACTGGATTGTCTGAGTGCGGAAGCGCGAACGCTCGATGTATTGGCCCGGTGGCTGAGACCCCTGGCTGAAGTGTCTCTTGACGACACTCTGGTCTCGAGTAAGTGTCCTGCAATGGACAAAGTGATTCATCTGTTAACGGCAGATCTTGCCAACATTCCTTCTCTTGAAGAAATGGCAAGAATGGTGGGAATGAGTCACACCCGATTGAATCGGACCTTTAAGAAAACCTTTGGCAAAACTGTATTCAGTTGGCTGAGAGACTATCGATTGGCACGTGCCCGATCACTGTTGAAGGATCGTCAGCGGAGTATTACCGATATTGCGTTCTTGTGCGGGTTTAGCAGTGCAAGCCATTTCGCGCAGACTTTCCGACAGCGATATAGTTGTACCCCCATTGAATTCAGGAACAATGACAAATTACAGGAAGTATATTGTGAGTACGGTATTAACTGAGCAATTGCCCAAATCTAACAGTCTGAAACTATTACTGTTGATTCTGATCGCTAATGGTGCTGCACACAGCCTGTTTGTGATCGCATTTCCGGTCCTTGGCAGAAGCCTCGGTCTCACAGACATCCAAACCGGTCTCATATTGACGGTGTCATCCATTGCAATGATGGCTTCCGCGCCTTTTTGGGGGGCTCGGAGTGAAATCGCCGGGAGGCGAAGTATTATAGCCATTGGAATTGTGGTCACAGGGTTGTTTCTGATACTGGCCGCAGGCGCGGTCTATCTTCGACAAAATCTCCTGATAACGGCCTCTATGTCGTTCTTTATCCTGTTCGGCCTGAGGTTAAGCCAAGCCATTGGCGTTGGCGGTGTGATGCCGGCAGCGCAGGCCTATGTGGCTGACTCCACCGGACCCGAACATAGGGCCAGAGGAATGGGCAAAATGGGAGCTGCATTTGGTATCGGAACTATCGCCGGTGGTGCCATTGCGATGGCACTGGGGCAAGTATCCATTGTGCTGGGACTATCAGGGCTGGGCGTTGTGCTGGTATTTATTTGGTGGCTGGGATGCTCTCGTTTACCTGAGTCGAGAGAGCCCGGGGAAATCACCTCCAATCTAAGTTTCAAGCTTCCCTATGAACAATTGTGGCCCATGCTCCTGATCACCTTTTGCGGGTTGTTAATCTACGGAACTCTGCAACAGGTCATCGGACTCCGGTTGCAGGATGAGTTCGGTTTTTCAGCAGGGGAGGCGCTGAAAGGCACTGGCGCGGTCATGATGGCCAGCATGGCAGCCATGGTGGTAACTCAGGGCGGGTTGATGAGATGGCTGACATGGTCACCTGAGCGGCTGTTGGTCTCGGGGTGTTTGGTTATGGTGATAGCCTTGACAGCGGCGACTTCCGCCACGACATATCCTGTCCTGCTGGTCGGAATGATTCTGCTGGGGTTGGGAATGGGGCTTGTCTTTCCTGGAAACCTGGCTCTGCTGAGTTTGGCCGTCGATGAGGATACGCAGGGTCGAATCGCTGGAATCAATAGCGTGAGCAAGGGGATAGGGATGGCTCTGGGACCGGTAACCGGTGCCTTTCTTCACCAGTTTTCCGTAATAACGCCATTTGTATTTGCTGTACTTCTGGGCGCTTTGATGCTGATTCTTAGTGCTTGGGTCATTAAAGGCTCAAAGCTGGCAGATACCGAAGAAAGACAATCCGCATAAGCGCCAGAAACTGTGATTTTTCAACATTCTTGAACCCTTGTGCAGGGGGCTGTAAGAAGCCCCTGCACAAGGAGTGTCTCTAACAGGCTACCGGACACAGGGTGCCGGGTTTCTTGTGCTCTTTGACTATGATGTTTCTGTGAATTTCTGATGTTCCATCAATAATGCGATACAACCTGGCGTCACGATAAAAGCTTTCTATCACATGATCGTCATGACAGCCTCTGGCTCCGAAAACCTGGACTGCTCTATCGGCAACCCGTCCCAGGGTTTCAGTAGTGAGAACCTTCACCTGAGAGATGGCTTCCCGGCAATTCATCCCGGCATCGATATCTCTGGCAGTCTGGAGAACCAAAGCCCTTGCAGCCGCAATTTCAATAGCACTGTCTGCAATCATTTGATTAATGGGGCCATAATCAATGATCGCTTTACCAAACTGCTGGCGATCCCGGGCATGGTCCCTCATCAGGTGTAACAGCCTCTGGCATTTGCCGATAGCTCGTGCTCCAACTTTGGCCAGGCGCGCTTTGCCCAGTGTATCACCGAGCATTCTAAATCCTTCGTTTTCCTGTCCCAGTAGCGCATCCTGTCCCAGAACAATGTTATCAAAAATCAATTCGCAGTGACTGGTGCCCTTGAATCCGAGCATGTTGAAACGTTTGCCCAGGGAGAAACCTTTCATATCCTTTTCAACCAGAAATAACGAAATACCACGAGGCCCGAGGTTTGGCGCGGTTACTGCCGCGACGATAAAATAGTCACAGTTTTCAGCATCGCTGATAAAGTGTTTTTTGCCATGCAGAATCCAACCGGTTTGCGTCTTTTCAGCCCGGGTTTGAATTGACGCCGCGTCAGACCCGGCTTCAGGTTCGGAAACTGCCAATGCAGAAAAGCGTTCACCCCTGATGCTGGGGATCAGAAAGCTTTCAATCTGATGTACGGTACCTTCAATAAGGCATTCGTATATATTCCCGGCTGCGCGACGGGCGAGGATTTCCTTGGTTGCACCAAGCTGCTCCTGTACCAGCACATTATCGAGGGCACTCAAGCCTCCGCCGCCAAAGCGTTCATCAATATTGGAAGCAAACAACCCAATTTCCCGGGACTTTCGTGTAATCCGTGCTGATATTTCCGGACTGAGTCCTCCATCTTTCTCAACTTGCGCTTCCAGAGGCAGTAATTCAGTTTGTACGAAGTCTCGGGCTTTCTGAATCAGTAGTTCCTGTTGTGGTGTCAATGTTGGCATTGCGTGATCCTTAAATAGAATTTTCTATCCTTAGAGCCTGTTGACGTTTCAGATGATGTCAGCAGGCCCATACCGCTTGTTTCTTAGTCATTGGTTTAGTCGCTGGCTTTTTACTAATCCATGAAGGTGGACATATCTCGGCAAACCGCGTCAAAGCACGAGATAAATCTGGATGCCTCCTGCTGGTTAAGCACCAATGGGGGTTGGATACGCATCACGCGGCTATTATTGGCGGTCAGGAAAGTTAGAATATTGTGTTCCTGTGATAATTTCGTCACGAATCGAAGAACAAACATATCCTCCATACTGGATTCAAGCTCGTCGATGGCCGTCAGCATGTGATACTTGGCGTTATCCGACAGCATCCGGTATGTACCCTGTGGATCCCAGGGGAAGCGATGAGCGAGCTCCTGAACAGTGGCATTGATACTGCCCTTGAAAGACTGAGAAAACTCTATCGCCAGCATCAGTCCTTTACCTCTCACCGATTTGATAAAAGGATATTGGTTGGCAATTTCCTCCAGTGCGACCTGAAGTTGTTTGCCGATTGCCATGGCGTTGTCAGCGAGTTTTTCTTCGGTGATGACATTCAGGGTGGCAAGTGCTGTTGCAGCAGCCAGATTGCCGCCTCCAAAAGTTGATGTGTGCAGAATGCAGCGATCCATGCTGCCGTAGGCTTTATCCCAGAGTTGTGGACTGGAAATTGTGGCTCCGACCGGAACGCTTCCGCCGGACAGCGACTTGGACAATACCAGAATATCGGGAACGACGTCTTCCCACTCGCAACAGAAGAGTTTGCCGGTTCGACCCAGTCCGGTCTGCACTTCGTCCAGGATCATAATGACGTCATGCAGACTGCACAGGCGCCTGACTTCCTTGAGATAACCCTCAGGAGGGAGAACCACACCACCTTCACCCTGTATAGGTTCGAGAATAAATGCGCGAACATCGCCTCTCTGTAATTCCTTTTCCAGAGCTTCGATAGAACCGAAGGCAATTTCCTGACATTCAGGTAGCAAAGGTTCAAAGGCTTTGCGATGCTTGTTGCGGCCGGTTATGGATAAGGCTCCCAATGTTTTGCCATGATAGCCGTTGTCGCAATAGAGCAAACGACCGGGCCTTGTCGCTGCCAGCGCCATTTTGATGGCCGCCTCAACCGCTTCAGTACCCGAGTTGCTGAGAAATACCCTGGACAAGTCTCCTGGGGCCAGTTCCGCCAATCGCTCTGCTAGCAGAGAGGCGTGATAGGGCATGGAAACATACTGTACGAACGTGGGGTGCTCTGCCTCCAGGTAATTTTTCAAGGCCTGGGTCACTTTAGGGTGGTTGTGACCCGTGTTAAGGCAACCGTATCCTGCGACAAAATCAAGATAGGTAGTGCCATCCATATCCGTCAGGTGACAGCCACTCCCGTGTTTGAAAACTCTTTCGGTGTGATTGAACTGGTAGAAATCCGCCATGACCGGATTAATATGACGGCGGAATCTGTCCAGCGTCTGAGTCCGTTGAAACTGGTCGGATGAGCTGGTGGGGACTGCCACCTCACGATGGTGTTGGTAAAGACCATGGAAGTGGGTATCGGTGATTCGTTCACCGTCAGTTGCCATCGGACCGGTGGTAAAACCGTGCTTTTCCGCGAGTTGTCCAATTTCCAGAACACGTTCTGGGGGCAACACTCTACCTAACGAGAAGTTATCGCGGCGTTGCTCCAGGGTAAGAATCAAGGTTTCTGCCAGACAGCCGTTCATAAACATTTTGGGAGCAAAGTTGGTGGCTGACTCGCCGAAGCTCACATCGGGACCGGCCGATATCAGTCCTCCATCAATAATCAGAATGTCACTACGGGGCTGGGTGGCTTGCATAACATCTTTGGGGAGCGCTGCATCCACCACAACAGAGCCGGGGAGTAACCTGGCCGGATCAATGACATTTCCGGTAGAAGTTGCTGCCACAAAAAATTGCACTTTGCCGTAACAATCCTCAATGTTATTGGTGAGAGTGACTGACGAATGCATCTTAGAAGGGAGATAGCTCAGGTGTTTCTCCGGATCACTTTTGCCCCGGTGAACCAATGTTAGACGACAACCTTTGTCAGCCAGTAGCTGAGCGATGGCAAGGGATATGGAGCCAGGGTAACCGACAATGGCAACTTCTGTTCCCTGAGGGAATACCTCAAGTCGTTCCATGGTTTGCAGAAGATTTCTCTGCGCGGCATATGCGGTCAGAGAGTTTCCGGTGGTAATAGGAATGCCACATTTTTCTGCGGTTTGCAGGCCGCGGTTTCCGACAATACCGGTAAAGCCACCCAGGCCGACCAGTTCAGCGCCCCGGCTTTGCAGGTCATTGATTCCGTCAATAACCCGTTTAGTGACGTTGCGGTGATCCGCCAGCATTTCCTCGGCAGTCAGGGGCATATAGTGCACGATGCCACTGCACCTGGAGCCGGCCTTGCTGATAACACTATCCAGAGTCGTGAACGGCACCAGGTTTTGCCACTGCCAGTAATCCTTGTGATAACCCTCGCTCTGTTCGTCAAAATTCCGGTTGGCCAGATCAATCAGCTTTACATGACGTTTCAATGCAACCGAAGTGGGGTGAGCGATAAATCCAAATTTCATTTTATTAATCCCTAAATCAAACAGTGATTCGATGCCAGGAAGATTCAGAAAACAGGCTTAGTCCGTCTCCATCGGAGTTATGGGATAGCAGGACTTTAGCCACATTGATTCTTCCTTTCTGACAGAGCAGGTCGCTAATCTGTTGCTCCTGGTAAATGCTCAGTCTGGTTCTGTAAACGGGTACGGTGCTGGTAATGGCCGGCTCATTTTCCTGTTCCGGATAGGTTTCCTGTAAGGGGAGGGGTACAATGACCTGGCGACCGCATCCAGAAGGTGTGCGTTTATCCAAATAGGTCTGAATCATGGACAAAACGCCGTTGCACAGATAGAGCAGTGTGACATTGATCTGACACCCATTGGGATTGTGAGCCAGGGCCTGGACCAGTTGGTTTTCTATATTGGGTACCAATGCTCTGGCTCCGTCCCCGATAAAAGCCAGAACATTATGCTTCGAGGTCCTGGCAATGTAGGGCAGGGCTGAGAGGGCATCCCCCATCAGCGCCCGGCCATACCAACCAGAAAACCCACGGTCTGTTCTGGGGATATTGCGTATGGCTGAGAGCCCGCAACGACCTACGTCATACACTCCGATATACCGGAAGTCCTCCTGCTCGATCAGTTGGCGTATCTGCTGTCCCAGCTTTAGCGTGAAGTAATTTACCGACATGGGAAGGCTGGCCATATAGTCGGCTGGTACACCCTCATCGAGTTTTTTGACCCGGGTAAGGTGTTCCAGTCGATGATTTCTGATTTCCTGCTGTACGTCGAGGTGATTTTTGACGTACTCCAAAAATTCAGTCAGAGGTATCTGAAGCGCAATGTCACTATATGGCGACAGGTGGCGCTCGTTTTTATTGACCTGGACAATGTGAAAATTGCGTTTCAGCTTTCCCTCGGAAAATGGCGTGGACGCCTGATCAATTTTACTTTTAAGGAAGAACTGGCTCAGGGAATCCGGGCCGCACACCTTGCCGTCATCGTGCAGATAATGGAAGATTCGACGGCTGAAGGCATAAACTCCAAAGGTGCCCAGATAATTTTCATTGATTTGCCCGTCGCTGTAGGCCTGCACCGTACCCGGATGTGTTAGAGAATCGGCCAGTGCGATTCCAGCTTCATGGGCTATCTGGTAAATCAGGCTTCGCTGATAGTCAGAAACCGGTCCGCAATTCCATAACAACCGAATATCTGAGTGGTTGATCAGATCCATCACCGCATCAAGGTCGCTCTGCTGAAGGTTGCAGGGACTGGAAGAGATCGTATCGACCGCATCGACCGTATAGACTGAGTAGGGGATGTTTTCCCGGGACTCCAGTACATTGGGGGTGGCAAAGACAAATACAGGCCCCTGACTCTCATTCATCATCTGAAAAGCCTTACTCAATTGCTCTGCCAGGGTTGCGTGGTCGTGAAGATATACGTGAGGTATTCGTCTGGCAGCGATAACATCGCGACCATCTGTGTCGGCGTCAATAGTGCCTTGAAAGGCGAACCAGGAACCTGCAGGACTATCGGCACAGATGATCAACCCTGGAGCCCTCGCTCTATGAAGATTGGCCAGAGTTCCACGAAACTCGTCGATCATCCCAGAGGTGACCGCAATGACATAAGCGCGGTCAAACAATTGCCAGCCAGCCAAAGCGCCTGCTGCCAGGCTATGCTCATTGTTTCCCGTCAGGCATCTGGGTAATGCCGTTTCAGGTGCTTCATTACATAATGCCTGAATTGAGCGGATCAGATTGGCCACCATTGACCCGGTGTAATAATGGAAATCCCATTGCCCTTTCCAGCGCTCCTGCATATGGCCAAATATGGCCTTTGCCAGTCCAATCGTGGATTTGGTCGCGGCAGTGGTTCTAGACAGCAGCTTATTGAGATACCCGTGCTCCAGATGGTCAATTAAAAGCTTCAGCAAATTGGCCCGATCAATGTCTGGATCGTCCTGCAACACCTGAATCTGAGCACTGCCATCAACATAGGACAAAATGCTGTCAAGGTTATCGGCAGGTACCAGCATGACCTTGGAATAGGGAGTCAGGGTGCGGACATTGCTGGCCGAGATCAGTTGCTCGAAAGGGCTCTCAGACAGACTGAGATTGGTGTCTTTGGCGCATTCCGATACCCGCTCCGAATCCACAATAAAAAGGTCAAAATCGCTATCCTGCCCCTGCAAATGCCGGATTGCCTCGTCAAGAGTGCTAAACCTCAGTTGAGTAAAGGTAAAGTGGTGGCGTTTACCTGCCTGGGACAGATAAAGACGGGCCTGCTTCACGGTGGCATTAAAGACATCCCGATGATTTCGGGGTGGTAAAGTAAATGGCTCCGATTCGAATGTATTGCTGTCCTCATCTGGATGCTGAATGGCATGGATGAGAGAGAATACATAATCCAACTGCTCAATGAGCCTTTGGTTATCGGAGAGTACGCATATCCCTATACTGTAATTCATGACTTTCTGTCGAACCTCTTAATCAGGTGATTAGATATCGTCGGGATCGATCAGGTTGGCTGCTGTCAACAATGCCTGTAAAAGAAAGAAGTAGCCCCATATGGTTTCACCCAGAATCTCTTCTTTGGCATTGATGCGGAAGCAACATCCTGTAAAACGCGCCTCGTGCGACTGTTTGTCGACCTTGAAGTATTCGGATTCGATCAGACGCCTGACAATCGAGTCCGCCTTTTTGCGCCAATCAAGCCTTGTGTTAGGGCAGGATGACAGCTTATACATGGCCAACGCGGCAATCAGGGACGCGGATGGATCCAGTCGATTCCGGTCACCATAGACGCGGTTGCGCGGAAAACGGTCAGCATATTTTTTCAGCCACTGCTGACATCGGGTTTCGGCCAGCTCCTGATAACTTTTTCCCCACAGACAGGCGGTGGAACACAGACCCAGAAGACCCCAGCTATGGCCCCGAGCCCAGTTGCCTGCCGGTCCTTTGACCTCAATGTGAGACTCTCCGAGGATAACGTTGGTATAGAAGTCTCCATAGAAATTGGTCATGTACTGAATCACTGAGTCGGCATGACCTCTGGCGGTATCCTGTACTTTCGGGCTGCCATACTGCAATATCTGGATCAGCGCGGCGAAGGCGTCAATATTCAGAGTATTTTTGCCAGCCTCGCCGCCGCCAAGCGCGCTGCCCATGGGATAACACTGCCACTGCGAGTTATAGCTTGGAGCAAGCGCCTGTGCTGCTTGCTTGGCGATTTCAATAGACTGCGAATCCTCAAAGAACCGAATGCCCGGTGCGACCGCATACCAATAAATCATGCTGCGAAAGATGGTGTCCGAGTATAGTTTCGGGGTAAGCCTTTCAATGATCGAAGATGCGGCATACCGGTCTGATAGCTGTCCACTGAGTCTGGCACGGAGCCACCAGCAGCCGCTCCAGAACCCACCCATCCAGGATCCACCTGATGATAGCTTCCATTGTCCGTCCTGGGCTGAAGCGAACAAAGGAAAGCTGTCCTCGCAGATATTGGCGATACGTTCCAGGGTATTGATGACCCCATAGGCGGCGTGAATATAGTCAGTTTTGGGCGAATTTTTAAGCGGCGAGAGCTTACGATCCAATTGCAATGAACCGTTCATTTTGACGTCGCTTCCTGCTGTGTAAGTTGCTGATGTTGACTGGCAAGCAAGAAACAAAATGTTCCGCTAAAAGCCAGAACCATGATGGTGAAGACCCATCCACTTGAGAAGTCACCAAAAAATGAAATTATCTGGCCGAAGGCCGCCGATCCGGTGGCCAGTCCGCCGAAAAAGGCTGCCGATACCATCCCTGATGCATAAGCGACGGGGCCAAACCTCTGATCTTTGATCACCATTCCCATGGCAATGGCGTTTGTTGCGACAATGCTAAGACCGATTCCGGTAACGCCAAAATAAAGTGGCCATCCATCTGAGTGACTCGCTCTCATCGTGATCATGATGGCGATGATCGCAAACCCGGTTAGACCCACGATAAACATGGCCTGATTGTCGAATGACGCTGCGATGGGTGTCATGATGATTCGGGAAGCCATCCCGGTAATACCGAATAACGTGATAAGCAATGCTGCCTGTTCGGGTGGAAACGAAAGACTTGTGGCGAAGCTGGGCACGTAAGTTATGTAAGCTGACAGAACCGCACCAATGCCTCCTTGGGTCAGCATCAGAAGTGTTAACGGGACATTAGGAGGACGCAGGTTGGAGGGTTTACTCCCAGCGGCCTTCTTCGGTGCGATTTTCCATCCCAGTACCGCCATCGTCATGGCGATGGGCACAATTACCCCAAAAGCCGCTCTCCAGTCCCAGTGAATGGCAATGGCGGGAAGCGCAAAGCCCGCAAATAAGGCTGACAGCTGCACGCCAGACTGTTTCAATCCCACCATTTTCGGCTTGCTGCTGGCGGGAATTCTCAGTGCTATCAATTGATTCGTGACAGGATTGGCAATGGCCTGGGAAAGACCCACTATGGCGACCGCTCCGATCATGGCAGTTAAACTGTCCGCCATGCTGATGAGAAGAAAGGAGGCCGCAATGGCGAGAAAGTGCAGGGCAAAGGACGACCTTAGTCCCAGACTGTCGACGATCTTCCCGGCAAACAACGACAATACAGATGCCAATCCGAAAGACGCCATGACAAAGTAGCTCAGATCTGTTTTGTTTATCTGAAGCGCCTCAATGAGGTAAGGGCCCAAAGCGCCGGTTGCATAAAGAATCAGCATGGGGAGTGCCATCGCGAGCACCAGAACCAGGCCAATATTCACTTTCTCCAGCCCGTTCATTGGGGTTGTTGAGTTTGTGGGGGCAGACGATTCGCTCATTATGGGCTCACTCCTGTGTTCAGGGAGGTAAACCTCCCTGTAAATTCAATTTCAGATATTGAGCAGTACCTGCAGGTTTAGCTGGCGGTCCGGTACTCCTCGCCATTGGGTAGACCAGCCACTTTCCCCAAACCGGCCACATTCTGGGTCAGCAATTTCTTGTTCACTTTCCCGGCCGGCGTCATTGGCAACTGGCGGTAGAACTGGAGGTATTCGGGCAGTTTGCTGATCTCAAGCCCCTTGCTCCGGAGGTGATCAGTTAGCTCGCTGAGTGATATCAGTCCAGCACCCTCGCGCATGGTGAGGCAGATGCATACTCTTTGCCCGAGGTCTGCATCGGGGACCGGCACGCAGGCGGCACTCACCACATCTGGGTGAGAGGTGGCCAGTTTTTCAATCTGCACCGGACTGATATTCATTCCTCCGCGAATAATGACGTCTTTCTTGCGTCCCAGCAGGACAAGATAGCCGTCAGCGTCGATACAGCCCAGGTCTCCGGTGTAGACCCAGCCTTCGTCGTCCCGATAGCGCTGGTCGAGATCTGGCGCATTGACATACTGCATGGGAGACATGGGGCCACGTCCCGCAATTTCTCCGGTCTCGCCCTGAGGCAAAGGTTGTTTTTGATCATCCACTATACGAATCTCGCAGACGTCCGGGTTGGGACGACCGACAGAGCGGCAAATGTCCTCCAGGGAGTCATCCAGTGTGTTATGGCAGTTGATGCCATCGGCTGAGCCGTAGAGACTAATGAGTCTGCAATCAAAAGCATTGACGCAACGATATATGGTGGCCTTGTCGATAATGGCGCCACCGCTGACAATGGCTGTGAGGCATGACAGATCTATCTGGTGAAGTTCCGGGGCAACGGCCATGCGCTGGAACATGGTTGGAACGCCCAGGATGTGGCTCGGTCGATGTTGATCAATCGCTTCAATAGCGGTTGCAACGTCAAACTTCGGCAGCAAAACAATCGAACCTCCCATCCAGGAAAGCACTCCAAAGGTGGCGCTTGAGCCAAACGCGGTTCCCAGCGGCATCAGATACAGAGCACGGAACTCTCTGTTGGGACGGGTAATACGTTCCAGGAAACGACCTCTGCCTCCCAACATGGCGTTATGAGAGTATGCGACCAGTTTGGGTTCGGATTCCGTACCAGAGGAGATAAGGAAACGTACCGGACTGTTTGGGTTGACCTTAATCTTGGTAGTCAGGGGATCATTCTCGAATAACTCGTTGAGAGTATTCCAAGCCGCATGGGACGAATCCGGTTTGGCTCCATTGACGATCAGAACTCTCAGGGAGAGCGCGACAGGCCTGATGGATTCGATCACGTCACAATAGTCGATATCACCGTAAGCTCTTTCAGTGATGACCGCTCTGGCATTACTGCGCTTGAGGACTGATTCAATATCAAGCCTTCCCCGCCCCAGAGGAATAGGGCATACCACAGCTCCAATGGCAGCACAGGCTAAATCAATGGCACAAGAGCGCCATGAATTTGTCAGTTGGTATACCACCACATCGCCGTTGGTGATTCCCTGCTGCAACAGGCTGTTGGCGAACCTGGCGGCCGCTTCAGCGAGCTGACCATAGGTGGTTGTACCATTCATTTCCAGGACTGCGGGCTTTTCCGGATTTTCCCTTGCCTTATCGCAAAATAGTTCATAGACCGTACGATCTGGATAATATCCTTCTGATGCCCATTGTTCCCGCATGGCGACGGGAACGAGATCAATTACACCTGTATTGTTCATGCGAACCTCCATGGCGTAGCAACACGTGAATAAGTTAAGCGTTCCAGGTTAGACTTGAAGCGTTCCTGCTCCGGCAGTTCACTGAGAGACTCCACAACTTCACTGCAGGGAATGCCGATTTTTTCGAAGATTGGAACCCACTCTTGTGCGGTTCTGGTCTGCAGCGCCGATTCCAGCTTTTGATTCAAGTTGGATTGATCCAGGTCCTGTTCTGTCAATGCAAGCTCAGCCAGGAGCGGGATCAAATCCTTTAGCTGATTCAGGCTTAAAGCCAGGTGACCCCTGCAGGTGCGGAATAGCGAAACCTGAATAGAGTCCTTCCTGGGATTGTGGGATCGAATTGCCTGAAGATGAGAGTGAGTAAGTAGTGCCGCACCTCCCAGTAGCGATGTATCTACACGGCAGCCCTGGCGGTGGAAAATCTTCCTGAACAGACCCAATACACTTCCCTGGGCCGCAATGATTCCGCCCAGAACATCCAGAGCGGTAAACAGAGTGCCGCCGCCATCTGCCTTTTTACCGGAAATCAGCTCGGCCACTCCAGAGTAGGCCTGTACTGTGAAGTCAGTGCCGGGACATTGCACAACACCATCCATGATTCCCCAGCCACCGGCGTAGGTGTATACGATATCCGGGTTCACTGACTTAAGGTGCTCGTGATCCAGCTGTAATTGTTCAGCTTTGCCTGGTGCCCAGTTATGGATAAAAACGTCTGCCTCTGACACCAATGACATCACCTCCGCGCGCCCTTCCGGAGACTTGATATCGATTTCCCTGACTTCTTTCAGGTGATTAAGGGCATCAAACCGTGCTGAGCAATCTCCTGCAAAAGGAGGCATGCCTCTTAGTGGATCTCCGCCAGGTGGTTCGATACGAATCACTCTTGCGCCGAGCAGGGCGAGCAGGTGACCTGCAATGGGGCCCTGAATGCGCCGGCAGGATTCAATGACCGTGAACCCCGTTAAAGGTCGTTGACGATCAGAGGTCGATTGAAGTTGAGGAACTGGCTTTGTGGAATCTATACGGGAAGCAGTTTCTGAGTGGTCTGATTCCGG
This sequence comes from Hahella ganghwensis DSM 17046, assembly GCF_000376785.1. Taxonomy (GTDB): domain Bacteria; phylum Pseudomonadota; class Gammaproteobacteria; order Pseudomonadales; family Oleiphilaceae; genus Hahella; species Hahella ganghwensis. Next base: position 6,668 of record NZ_AQXX01000077.1, on the reverse strand, counting down.
TTGAAGTTGCCAGGGGCCCTGCGTCAATAGTAACGGGATATCCTTGTCAGAGGCGCGATCCTGCAGTGTACGCTGACGGCATACCGAAACCCCCGTAACTTCACCAAGAGATACAATATTCTTGAAGTTATGGGATGAAATCGCAGTCATCAGTGATTCAGGCAACGCAGAGGTGGCTTTAGCGTAACGCTGAAGAAATGACTGCCAGCCTCGTCCTGCATCCTCCTGAGTGATGCCAAGAGCTGCCCAGAACCGGCGCCAGGGTTCTGGGGAGAGTGTTTCAAGTTCAAACACTTCACCATCCGCAGAACGAAAAGGAGGTCGCTGAGGCTGATCATGTGTGCCCGGAGGGATATTTTCCGCCCCTTCTTCAACTGTCGCACCGGCAAGGTATTGCCCTACACACAGGAGTCCTGTTGAAACCATTGACGACTGAAATCCGCTGACGTCTAAGCCTCGCTTCTTTCCGATAGCGGTCGCCAGGCATCCCAGCAGCGTGATGACTGCCGAGGCGGTGGAAAGATAGGGAAGATTCAGTGGGGCGATACCGCCGATAGAGCGTCCGTGTACGGACATCATCCCGGTTGCAGCCTGGATGACGGCTTCTGAGCCCTGTCTTAAAGGGTTATCTGACCAGAATGAAAATTGATTCTCCTGAATGCTTGAATCCGGAGAAATGAACTGGAAGGGAAAGTGCGCTCCCACGTCCATATCAAGATTGTTCTCGACTTGAATTCCTAATGCTTGACATTGGAACTGCAACGTATCTGTCACAGTTCTCAGGTGATCAGGAACCTTTTTAAAGTTGCCAACGATTGTGCAACCTTCAAGAAAGCTATCCGTTTCCATAATTAACTCACCATTGGTATCCGTTGCGGATACCTTAATGGAGGAAACTTACAAAGGCTTTCATTTGAGTATCGTTACAATGTCATTTGCCGAATAGGTATTCATAGAAATAGATTGATGATGGCTTAAAGATCTTTGAGAAACGTTTGGGTTGTCGCCTGTTCACGGATATGCAGTGCAAAAAGTGGCGCAGACAAAAGGCATGTTCCTTACATGCGATGTTTGCTGTGTTGGAATGGTTTGACTGATGTAGGTGGCCTGGTGGGAAGAAAGGCGAAAGGTTGTAACCGATCGCCTTCTGCAGAGATGCCAGGAGGATCATCCTGGCAGGACATTGAGTGGATTGTGTTCAGTAATTACTGCTGGTTTCATGCTCAGCAGCGGCAAGGGTTACCCCCCGGCAACTGCCGGTAGAATGGTAATAGTATCGCTTTGCTGAACCGTCGTGGCCAGCTGATCCTTGAAACGAATGTCGTCTTCATTGACGTAGATGTTCATGAACTTATGAACTTCATCGTTTTTCAGTAAGCGCTCCCTGATTCCCGGATACTGCGACTCCAGACTTTCTATGACTTCTCTGATGGTTGCGCCCTCGGAAACAACCTCTTTTTGTTCATCGGTCAGGGTGCGTAGTATGGTGGGAATCTTAACTTTAACCGGCATGATTTTCTCCTGGTGCATCGTTCGATTGATGTATTACTCGAATCGTCTCTTCAATAGCTTTGTCGTTTATTATGCGGTAACTGCGTATCTCGCCTGGTCTGCCCTCGGCGGTCGACACCAGCACGTAATGGGCTTCCGGATCCCAGGCATGATGAATATCCTCTTTGCTGGGGAAAGCCCGCGAACCGGTATGGGAATGATAGAAAACCATGGGGACTTCCTCCTGGTCATCCATTTCCTCCCATACTTTGAATTGTTGCTTGGGGTCAAACTGGAAGAAAGTCTCCGATCTGGCAGCGTTTTCCATGGGCACCAATCTATGCGGCGTTCGTTGTCCTTTCTTTCCTAGAATCAAACCACAAGCTTCAACGGGGTGTTCAGCAAATGCCTGCTCCAGTATAGCTTCAACATGAGTATCCAAAATGGTTAACATGGCATTAAACTCCTGGTGACATCATTGGGTTTAATAGGTTGGGAGCTCAGAATCCACTTCTTTGATCCAGGCAAGAATGCCTCCATGTAGATTCTGCAAATTGGTGAAACCCTGTTCTTCCAGTGCATTTAGCGCCTGTTTTGACCGGCTTCCAGCTTTACAATGCAAGATAATAAGCGAATTCTTATCCAGAGACTCCAGTCCGCGCCCGGCCAGGATGTCATTTTTGGGTATATGAATGGCTCCTTCGATGCAGCAGATATCCCGTTCTCTCTGCTCTCTGACATCTATCAATAAATGTGACTGGCCTGATTGACGGATGTCATGAAGTTCCCGTGGACTGATGGTGGGAACATCTTTTTGTGGTGTGGCAGGTTTGGTCAAGCCGCAAAAATACTCGTAATCACTGAGTTCAGTAATGGGCTGCCGGTCCGGATTGCGTCGGATGGGTAGAACACGATAGGTCATGTCCAGGGCATCATAGACCATTAACCTTCCGAGCAAAGGAGAGCCAATGCCGGTCAGGAGTTTAATGGCTTCGGTCGCCATGATGGATCCAATGGCGGCGCAAAGTACACCCAGAACTCCTCCTTCAGAACAGGATGGCGCGTGCTCTGGAGGTGGTGGCTCCGGGTAGAGGTCTCGATAATTGAGGCCTATATCACCAGGTGCATCCTCCCAGAATACAGAGGCTTGTCCTTCGAACCGGAAAATTGATCCCCAGACATAGGGCTTTTTGGCGAGAACGCAGGCGTCATTGACCAGATAGCGGGTAGCAAAGTTATCGGTGCCATCCAGAATAAGGTCGTAACCGGAGATAATTTCAAGTGCGTTGGAGGTATCGAGACGCGCTTCATGCATTTCAACATGAACGAATGGATTGATTTCCTGAATCGTGGCTCTGGCGCTATCGAGTTTCTTGCGGCCAACGTCAGACTGACCATGGATTACCTGACGCTGAAGGTTAGAGGCGTCCACTGTATCAAAGTCTACAATGCCGAGTGTGCCAATGCCGGCGGCAGCCAGATATAGCAACGCCGGAGACCCGAGTCCACCAGCACCAATGATCAGTACTTTGCTGTTTTTCAGTCGTTTTTGTCCGTCCAGCCCTATATCAGGGAGAAGAAGATGGCGGCTGTACCTTTCCATCTCCTGCTTGCTGAGTTCAGCGTCTGGGCTGACTAGAGGAGGTAATGTCATCACATATTCCTTTGCTGTGTCTATCGAATCGTGACTATCAAACCGTTTTTTGTCGTTGTGCGATATAAATAGAGGTTCGCGATTCTGTCATATGGCGAACAGACGATAGTTTCCTGTGGTGCTCGCAGATTGATATCTGCTTGTTCTTGTTTTGATAGGAGTCTGAAGCGGATCAACCTATTGTATGGGGGAGCGTAAGAATGTGTTCCGGTTTCTAACAAAACCTATAAGCAGGTCTATTGATATGAAGCAGGCAACGAAATGAAAAACAGGTGAACAGTGTGCATCGAAGTCTTAGGGATTGCCCGCAGGTATGAAGTGTCGGTTATTGGTTGTTTTTATCTGCTCAGGAGCAAGTCTATCGTTGGGATACGCCTCAGTAACAAGATCAGAGTCGGAAGACTCCCAAATATATCAGTTAAACGAGATCTCCACTGAAGCGACTTCCACCTCTTCAGGTCATAGGACCTCTTTCTTTAACAGATCAATCAAGCGCTCAAATCAACAAGGTCCACAGGCTGATAATATCAGTAGTGTGACAGAGCAAATTCCCAACGTTGCAGTAGAGCAATCTTCTGTTCAGACACGAGTGGTTATCAGAGGGATGACCTCGGTTGATGGAGGATTGCAGGATCCAGTGGGCTATGTGGTGGATGATGTAGCACTGCCGCTTGGAGCAACTCAGGCACCATATTGGATGAATATAGAAACAATTGACGTGGTCACAGGCGCGAAGGGAGACCCCCAGGGCCGTAATGCCCAGGCGGGCCGTGTTCTCGTGAGCTCTCCATTTCCATCTATTGAGAATATGCACTGGGGAAGTTATTCCTATCTTATCGCAGACGGAGGTCGTGATTGGGAGCCTACCCAGGCACTGACAGGAGGGGTGTCCGGTCCGGTTTCAGAAACCCCGGCGTCCTTTTCTCTGGCATTAAGGCATGAAGATAGTGAAAGTGCCTATTACAACCTGGCGGATGCCGGTAATCAGCAAAATCGTCGGGACAGAACGTCGTTTTCGGGTGGGTGGTCGTACTACCCTAGCGACAACACCGATATCCAGTTTCGCAGTCACTGGGAGGATAGTCAGGGAGGGCGAGCCTACATGAGATATCTTGATGGACCGTTTGCCACCGAGAGGTTTGTCGTCAATTACGATACTCAAACCGAGGATCGCAGAACCACCTCGATCCATTCTCTAAGGGTAGACCACAGCGCCAACGATGTTGAGTTTGTGTCAATTACAGGTGTCACCAGATACGAACAGGATTTTACCATGGACCTGGATACCGGCCCCATGGTGACCCCCGCCACGGAGTCTCTGTTACGAGACAGGATGATTTCCCAAGAGTTCAGGGTGCTGTCTACCGCACTTGATGGTGACCTTGACTGGTCGGTAGGAAGTTATTTCTACCTGGAGGATACCGACAGCAATTTTACCATCGGGATGGCAAGCGCCCACCGGGAGACCCGAATCGATCAAACTGGCGCTGCAGTATTTGGAGAGGCTGACATCTCCTTCAGCGATCGCTTTGCTCTGGTTCCGGGGATTCGAATAGAACAAGTCAGGAAAAAGGGTTATCAGATAATTACCGGAGCTCTGTCTGGCCAATATGTACAGGTCCAGGACTACACGGCGTTTCTGCCGAAGCTGTCGGCAATATACCAGGCGGCACCGGAGACAATCATTTATGCCGCTATCTCAAAAGGGTACCAGCCGGGAGGATACAACCATACATCCGCTACCGATGCTGAAACTTTCGTCTTTGGAGCTGAAGACAGCTATTCGCTGGAGATAGGGCTTCAGGATACATACTGGCATCAGAAAATTGCTGGAGAGTTGGTCTTTTTTTACAACTTGATCAGGGACAAGCAGGTTGTCGATCCTCTGCCTGGAAATACACAGAGAATTTCAAATGCCGGCAAGGCGGAAATTTTTGGCCTGGAATACCGGATCGATGCGGCGCTGACCGATAAACTCAGCCTTAATGGTGTGCTGGGGTGGCAGGAAGCTGAGTTGACCGAGTTTGAGACCCGTCGGGAGGAGAACGGGCAATGGATAGTGAATGACCTTGGGGGCAATGACCTGCCGTATTCTCCTCAATTGAGCGCATCCGTGAACCTGAATTACCAATTTTCACCCAACTGGCTGTTGAGGATATCTTCACGTTATAGCGACAGCTTCTATTTTGATTCCCAAAATACCCTGGAACAGCCTGACTACTCAACAGTGGATGTTGAGGCAAGGTATTCCAGAGGCAGTGTGTATGCCACATTGTCTGCGGCCAATATCCTGGACCGGGAAATTTTCAGTCGTGCCGTGGGCACTCCCGCCGGCACGGTTGTTGAAGACTCTCAACCCAGGACTCTCTCTCTATTAATCGGATATCGGATCTAGAAAGGATGCAAATGAAGACTCGCTTCGGAAATGAAGCACAATATTTCCTGTTTGACACTCTGGTGGCGCCTTTGCGATGGGAGCTCCTGTCTGCCGGCATGAAACTCAATCTGTTTGATTACCTGCAGATTTCTCGCACAGCAGAGGAGGTTGCCTCGCGTTTTCAGCTGATCAGGAAAAGTACAGAACTTTTTCTGAACGCCATGGTGTCGATCGGCTTCATCAGCAAGCGTCAGGAGCGTTACCAGATAAGTGACTCATACCGGTCCCTGCTGGTTTCCGATTCGAATGTGTCCATGTGCGGATTATTGAATCATTTGGGAAAGATCAAACATGTCACGGGTTCAGAGATTGTAGATCTCCTGATTCAGGGGCATCAGGGAAAGCAAGGGGCTACGATGACGCAGCCCGAGTTCTGGTCCAACGTTGTTGACGGCCTGAGGTCCTTTCATGTGGCGGTCAGGAATCCTATTGTCGTCGAGGTGCTGATGTCATTGACGAACTGGCCCGATGTAAACCGGATGTTGGATCTGGGTGCGGGATCAGAGCAACTGGCGCTGGATATCCTGTCTATCAATCCTGATATTCAAACCGTTATTTTCGACTTGCCCAGAGTCGCTTCGCTAATCAGAAGTCAGGTGTCTGATCATCCCGGGATTGAAATACTGGAAGGGGATATGAACCGGGATTTCCTGGGAGAGGATTATGACCTGGTATGGGCCTCCATGGTGCTCTACTACGCTCATGACCTACCCACTGTGTTGGGCAAAGTCAGACAATCCCTGCGATCTGGGGGGATGTTCGCAAGTTTTCATGAAAAGCTTAACCAGGATCGCAATGCTGTTCACTTAAGAGGAGCAGCATTGCGATCTACTGGATATCGGGTCTTTGATATCTTAACCGTCCGAGGTGTCGTAGGCCTCGGACGCCTCTCCAAAAACAGACTACTAATTCCCGATCTTAACTCTGACAAGCGCCGACCTGTTCCAGATATCGGATTGGAAGCCGCCATCACAATTAACTGAACAGCAATATAATCACACACTGGTTTGAAGCGAATGTCAGACGGGGCTCGATCAAAGCTTACCGCCGCAATCGATGCTTCTCGCCTTATGATGTTGTAGCACA
>NZ_AQXX01000076.1 GCF_000376785.1 Hahella ganghwensis DSM 17046 | reverse complement strand
AAGCAGGTGTTTGGTTACGACAAAGTCCGCTATCGAGGCTTGGCCAAGAACAAGAGCCGGCTCTATCTGTTGGCGGCCTTCAGCAATCTGCTGATGGCAAGGAAAGAGCTGCAGGTATAGGGGCAGTGAGCCCAGATGACGCCCCACAGGGGGGGAAGATCCAAAATGGCCGGAAAAACACTCTGAATATTCGGCCATATATCGTCGAGAGTTTGAATTACCTCAGAACCTTGGGGTTATTCAGACTCTCCCTAGAAGCAATTAGTTCTCAGGTACACTGCCAGACAACTCTTATTCACAATGATAGATATCGGCTTGCAACTCCATCAACGTTGAGACCAATGGCACTGCTTTATTAAACGAACCTATCAGCAGATACTCAGTTAGTAGGTTAATCCCTCATTAACACCACCGACCCCCAACTAACACCAACACCGAAACCTGAGAGCACAAGACTTTGAGCATCATTTTCGTTAGCAAGAATCATAGGAATGGAAGAGGAAACTGTATTACCGTATGAGGATGCCTCAAAAGGCACTTTGGCGGGATCAAGATCCATGCGTTTGATGATCATATTAACGATAAACTTACTCCCCTGATGAAGAATAAACTTGTCGATATCACCAATTTGAAAGTTGTTAAGCGCCAAAGTCTCTCGAATGTTATCAGGCACAATATTGGCACAGAAATCCAAAACGGCTCGACCTGCCATTTCAAATTTACGATCACTGGCGCGGACCTGGATAGCCTCATTGCGTGAACCATCAGTCCCGAACACACACTTACCTATTTGCCACTTTGGCTGATCGCTCATGAGCGTAACGGTCGCAGCATCACCAAACAGTAGTGACGTATTCTTGTCATTCATATCTATGACTTTGGAATATGGATCAGCTGTTATCAACAAACCTTTTTTATAGCCATTGGCTTCCATAAACGACCGAATAATAGAAAGACTATAGACATATCCGGAACAACCAAGAGATACATCAAAGCAGGCACAGTTACTTGGCAGGTCCAGTTTTCCATGCACAATTGCGGAGGTGTGCGGCAGGCCATAGTGGTCTGGATTCTGGGTACAGACAATCAGGCACTCAATCTCTGAAAGGATCTCTCCTTTTTCAATCAGCAGTTGGTTAACTGCTTTCACACATAGATCAGAGGTATCATCAGCCTTATCTTTGACAGCCAACTGCACCATTCCGATCTTGTCGGAAATAAAGGTATCGTTGATGCCAAATTGCTCAAGCCTGGACAGATTTTCGATCCGGCCTGCGGGAAGATAAGTGCTTATGTGTTCTATGCCGATCATTTTATACCTGGTTTCTATGCAAACATGCAGCGCATATTGCGCATTGGTTTTACCTTGTAGTTTAAGTGTTTGTGAAACCTTGGAAATTCGACCTTAAGCTACTACGGTCAGACCTCTCGATTAAAATTACAAAAAAAACGCCGTGCAGAAAAGATTAGTCATCACACCTTTCACATTCAAGAACAGGCACGCAAGACCTTGGATACCGCCATCCTCCAATCAGATGGCTTCACATCAAATGTACGTATCACCTTATCATTGGACAGAACAGAATAGGCTGGCCTCTTGGCTGGCGTTGGATACTCAGATGTCGAGATAGGTTTAATTTCAGGGCTGTCATCAATGATTCCAAGCCGTTCAGCCTCATCAAATATAAACGTTGCAAAATCAAACCAGCTAACTGACGGCGCGCCGGAGAAATGAAAAACCCCTCCTTCATCAAGCATATCTAGTGACTTCTCCGCCATTGACAGCAAGGCCGCAGCAATATCCCCTGCGTAGGTAGGCCCTCCAAATTGATCGGCGACCACCCCAATCTGCTCTCTGGTGGCGAGCTTGATCATCGTTTTAAGGAAATTATTTCCATATTCGCTGAACACCCAGGATGTCCTAAGAACAAAATTTCGCTGACTGGATAGCAATACAAACTTCTCTCCAGCCAATTTCGTCTTACCGTAAACTCCAATTGGAGACGTTTCGTCTTCTTCCTTATAAGGGCTGCCGGCAGTACCATCGAAAACGTAATCCGTTGATACATGGAGTAGTCTCGCCCCTACTACCGAACAGCTCTCAGCAAGTATTCGCCCACCCTCTACATTTACACCAGATGCCAAATCCGGCTCAGACTCAGCTCTATCGACTGCAGTATAAGCAGCTGCATTTATGACGATTTCAGGAACAAATTCATTAATCACTCTCCTAACCTGCTCCGAATCAGTTATCTCTAAACTGCTTCGACTCAGCGCCAACCATTGATGACTGGTATTTTTCAAACAATCTTGCAGGCATCTGCCTAACTGGCCATTAGCTCCGGCTACCAATATCCTCATTTAAACTCCAACTCTGACAAACAGGCAGCCCTAGCGTCCTTCTCTGACAAGATCGGTTGTGATTCGAGAGGCCATTCAATCCCAACGTCGGCATCATTCCATATAAGTGAACCTTCATCAGCGGGATCATAATAATCAGTGCACTTATACTCAAAATCCGCAAAATCACTGAGAACCAAAAAACCATGAGCTAATCCGGGAGGCACCCAGAATTGTCTTTTATTGACCTCACTAAGCTCTACACCAAACCATCTACCGTATGTTGTGGAGCCAGGCCGAATATCAACAGCCACATCAAATACCGCCCCACGGACCACCCTAACCAATTTTCCCTGAGGTTTGTTTTTTTGAAAGTGAAGCCCTCTTAACACTCCTTTTGATGACCTTGAATGATTATCCTGGACAAACTCCAGATCAATTCCGACCATATCCCTATAGCGATTAGCTTGAAACGTCTCAAGAAAGAACCCACGATCATCGCCAAAAACCCTTGGCTCAATGATCACCACACCCTCAATACCTGTTTCTATTACTTTCACGCTTATTTGTACCCGTCCAGTAACTTCTGTAAATATTGACCGTAACCAGTCTTTTTAAGCTGATCAGCTCTCTCGCTTAATTCTTCACGACCAATCCAATTTTGCCTGTAAGCAATCTCCTCCAGGCAAGCAACTTTTAACCCCTGACGATGCTCGACGGTTTGGACAAATTGCCCCGCCTCGATTAGAGAATCATGCGTCCCGGTATCCAGCCAAGCAAACCCCCGGCCCAGCAAAGAAACGTTCAAAATCCCCTGCTCAAGATAAGCATTATTTATGTCAGTGATTTCCAACTCACCTCTGGGGGATGGCTTAATATCCTTTGCAATGGAAACAACCTGATTATCGTAAAAATAGAGCCCAGTCACGGCATAGCTCGATTTTGGCTTTACCGGTTTTTCTTCTATGCTAAGAGCCTTTCCTGACTGATCAAATTCAACAACACCAAATCTTTCAGGATCATTGACATGATACCCAAAGACGGTAGCGCCCTTTTCAACACTTGCAGCAAGTCGAAGCTTCTCTGTAAAGTGTTGCCCGTAAAAAATATTGTCCCCCAAGACCAAGCAGGCGCTATCACTACCTAAAAATTCCTCGCCAATAAGAAATGCTTGCGCCAAACCATCTGGTGAGGGCTGTACTGCATAAGATAAACTCACGCCATAAGATCTACCGTCTCCCAACAGCTTTTTGTAGCTATCCTGATCCTCTGGCGTTGTAATGATTAAGATGTCCCTGATTCCCGCCAGCATCAATACTGAGATGGGATAATAGATCATGGGTTTGTCATATACAGGCATCAATTGCTTGGACACCCCCAAGGTTAGTGGATGCAAACGAGTCCCAGAACCACCAGCCAGTATTATCCCTTTATACTTTGCCATATCTACATCACCCTATCTCGCCCAGAGTCATTCGCACCAAGCCTCGCCAACTGGTAATCGCCAGATAATACTCGTTCCCACCAGTGACGATTTTCAAGGTACCAACACACGGTCTTTCGAATACCTGATTCGAAGCTTTCCCCAGGTTTCCAACCTAATTCCTTATGGATTTTAGAAGCATCTATTGCATAACGCACATCATGGCCAGGGCGGTCTTTTACAAACTGCACAAGTCCTCTATAACTCGAAACCCCATTTGGCTTCTCTGGAACCAACTCTTCGAGCAAATCACAAATGGCATGTACAACCTGAAGGTTAGTCTTCTCATTATGGCCACCTATGTTGTAGGTCTCCCCAATATCTCCTCTGGTAACAACTTCATAGAGTGCCCTGGCATGGTCTTCAACATACAGCCAATCACGAATTTGTTGTCCGTCACCGTAAACTGGTAGCGGTTTACCCGACAAGGCATTAAGAATCATATGAGGTATCAGCTTCTCCGGGAAATGATAGGGCCCGTAATTATTTGAACAATTTGTGACAATGACAGGTAATCCGTAGGTCCGCCCCCAAGCCCGAACCAAATGATCAGAACCGGCCTTACTCGCGGAATAGGGAGAACTGGGAGCATAGGGCGTTGATTCCGTAAACAGATCATCGGTACCCTCGAGATCACCATAAACCTCATCTGTTGAGATATGGTGAAACCTAAATTCTGCTTTTTTTTCCGCACCTAGAGACGACCAATACCTCTTAGCCATCTCAAGTAGCGTATAGGTCCCAACAATATTGGTTTGAATAAATTCCCCAGGCCCATCAATTGACCTGTCTACATGAGATTCTGCTGCCAAATGCATGACAGCATCTGGCTGATGCGCCAGGAACACTCGCTCAACTTCTGGAAAATCGCAAATGTTTACTTGCTCGAAAATATATCTATCGCCCTGAAGGTGATCAGGTATCGACTCAAGATTGCCTGCATAGGTCAGGTAATCAACATTGATAACGGTATCACCGGTATTTTCCAGGATATGCCGAATAACCGCACTCCCAATAAAACCAGCACCTCCAGTTATCAGTATCTTCATCTAATATTCCCCAAGTATTAAATAGGCCCTAAAACATACAGCCACGAATCAAAAGCGGCCCATTCTATTACAATCAATTGGGCCATGTATAACAAAGGGGAAATTTTACTTTTCAGAACCGGTTTTCCAGCCCAGCTTTCTGTATAGGTCTTCTGAGTCTATTTCCAGGCTTCCCAAAAGTTTTTCGTAGAGCCCCATTTTTTTTAACACCCACATTAACCAGCCACGCATAAACCCTGGCAGCGTAATAACACGGGCTTGTTTACCTGCATTCTGACAAACCCTCCTATATATCTGGACCGTGGAAACCGGTTCTCTATCGCAGGCCAGCAACACGGAATTCTTTACCTGAGGACGCTCTACTGCCGTACAGATTATCTCGACCAGATGATCAAGACTCACCAAGCTGCGCCTGTTTTCCATTCCTCCCAGCGGAAACGGGACCCCAATCTGAGCCATCTTTTCGAGTAGTGCCAGGTTTCCTTTTGCAGCCGCGCCATATACAAGAGGAGGCCTTATTATCACCCACTCCATACCAAATTCCTCGGCAATAGCTTTTAAGGCAACCTCCCCTTCCAGTTTTGAAATCCCATAAGGAGAGGTAGGGTTTGGAAAGTCACCTGACGTAAATGGAAAACCTGACAACGTTTTTTCACCATTGACCTTAATAGTACTTATAAAAACAAACCTCATTACCCCCGCTTCAGCCGCGTACCGCGCTAAACTTGCTGTACCATCCCGATTTATCCTGCGAAATTCGGCTAGCGGATCTTTTGCCTGGTCTCTAACCTGGTGAACTCTGGCAGCGCAATGAACAACAACGTCCGTTCCTGAGAGTATTTCTCCCCACTCGCTATGATCAAATGGCGGAGCTTGAACAACCTTGACGTTCTCAGGAAATTCCTCTTCCAGCTCCCCAATATTTTGACGAGTCGTGCCAACCACGCTGTCAAATCTCGCTGAACTCTTTACAAGCAACGCCCTACCAACAAAGCCGGTAAACCCCGTGATCAATACTTTCATTCAGTTTCCTGAGCTCGAGAAATTATTACTTTGGAGTCGAAAGACAATGCCTTAAGCTTGCTTTGCAAAGCCTTCTTTGCCCTTTCATCACCATGAACTATTCTAATCTCTTTTGGCTTAATTCTGATTCCAGACACAAAATCTATCAAATCCTGCTGATCTGCATGAGCGGAATAGCCTGACAGAGAATAGACGCCACTACGGATGTCAAATCGATTTCCATCCAGGACAACAAACCCATTATCAGGACTATGCTTCAGAATCTGACGCCCGATAGTACCGGATGCCTGATAGCCCACGAAAAGGATATCGGTTGTCGGGTCTCCTATAAATGCTTTTAGGTAATTAACGATACGCCCACCATTACACATTCCGCTTCCGGCGATAACGATTCTTGGCTTTCGAACACTCAGACAACGATGAAGAAAGGCTTTATGGTGATCATGTGAGGCAATCGTCGTCAGTTGATAAAAATTTAAAGGGTGTCTGCCGAATTCACGCCTTTCGCGGGCTTCTTTATCCCAGAACTCAGCCAGGTTTCGGTAGTGCTCAGTAAATCGCGCAGCTAATGGGGAGTCGACCACAACCTCCCATTCCGAAAACTTCCCTACCTCTTTTATTTTGTCGTCGTGAAGAGTCTCTTCAATTTCATATAGAAGCTCCTGGGTACGACCAATACTGAATGCCGGGATGAGCACAACACCATTGTCCGCAAGACATCTTTTCAGCACCTGCCGAAGAGTACCTACCCGGTTTTCACGACCTTCATGTATCCGATCACCATAGGTACTCTCTATCACCAGACGATCACAACGCTCAGGAGATTTCGCTTCGGGCAGTAACGGCGCGTTGGATGCCCCTACATCGCCTGAAAAAACCACATGCTCGTCATTATCCCCCTGCAGAAGCTGAAAAGTAGCATAGGCACTTCCCAGTATATGCCCTGCCCGTTCTAACTTGAGCTTCACCCTTCGACTATCTGAGTCGTAGATACAAAGCCACTCACCGTAGGGAACCGGCTGAATAATCGTCTTGAGGTAACCCAGTACTTTTTCTATCAGCTCTCTGTTCCTGGTGAAACCAATCTTGAGCGCATCTTCGAGTATCTCCGGCAACAGCAGAGCGGATGGCTCACTACAATATATGGGCCCCTTAAACCCAGCAGCCAAAAGATAGGGAATGCGACCGACATGGTCGATGTGAACATGAGTGACGATCAGCGCCTGAATATGTTCAATCGGAAAGTCAATTTTGAGATCATCTGCAGAAGACTTTCCTGCTGCTTCATCACCTTGGAATAGACCACAGTCAATTAGAAATCCGGCTTCGCCGAACTTGAGTTCGTGGCAGGAGCCAGTGACGCCGTTGGTGGCGCCATGGTGTTTGATTACAGATTTCAAATGATCTTCTTTTTAGGCAATTTACGAGGAGTTTAACTACGAAGCTCATAATTATAACAAATCAACCTTCATGCCAGACTCCTCGAGTATCAACCAAATACCGCTTGTCAAATTTATCTAACTTAAGTCTGTAGAACTCTTTATGATCCACAAGAAGCACAATGACATTTGCTATATCAATAGCTTCATACATATCTACGAACTCCCAAGCATTTGGAAATCCAGCAGGAAATTCAGCAATATTTGGTTCAACCAGCAATATTTGCCCCTTGTAACTACTAGCCAGTTTTTTTGCAACTAAAACAGCAGGACTTTCTCGTAAATCATCAATATTTGGCTTGAACGACAATCCAAAACAAGCAATCTTTATATCATTTACTGTGCATCCTGGGTTATTTCTTAGAAACAAGTTCACTGCCTTTTTCACCTTAGAAACAACCCAGTAAGGCTTATCGTCATTGACGTCTCGCGCCATTTTTATCAGACGCGACTCGTCTGGCGACTGACTAACAATAAACCATGGGTCGACAGCTATACAGTGCCCTCCGACACCAGGCCCAGGCTGAAGAATATTAACACGAGGATGTCTATTGGCTAATTTTATTAACTCCCAAACACTTATATTATGCTTGTCACAAATAACAGATAGCTCATTGGCAAATGCGATATTCACATCCCGAAAGCTATTTTCTGCCAACTTAACCATTTCTGCAGTTCGCGCAGTAGTCGAGATACATTTACCGGTGACAAAAATATTATATAGATCACATGCCGCATCTGAGCATTTTGTCGTCATACCTCCAATTACACGATCATTTTCAACCAACTCCCTTACAATATGGCCTGGAAGCACTCTTTCAGGACAATGTGCCAACCTGATATCAGAGTTTTCACCATGAGTTTGGGGAAAACTTAGATCCGGCCTTAATTCAGCCAACCAAGACGCCATTTTTTCTGTAGTCCCAACGGGAGAAGTCGATTCTAAGATAATCAGATTTCCTTTCTGCAATACTGGTGCTATTAACTTAACGGCACTTTCTACATATTTTAAATCTGGCTCATAATTCCGTTTAAAAGGTGTAGGTACAGCAATCAAGAACGCATCAGATTCCTTTGCTACGGTACTCGCAATTAGGTAACCTTTTGTAACAGCAGCATGGACTAACATATCCAACTCAGGTTCAACTATATGAATCTTTCCTCGATTAATAATATCAACCGTATTCTGATTAATATCTAAACCAAAAACCGTCTTGCGACGTGATGCAATTACTGCCGCGGTAGGCAGCCCAATATATCCCAATCCAACAACAGAAATTGTTTCAAAACTCATTAATCAGCTACTCCACAAATAATTAGACAAGGCATAGCTCTGTTTCATTGACTTTGATTGAAGAAAGCAATTCAGAAACAATTCGCTGGCTCGCCATACCATCACCATATGGATTATGGGCAAAACTCATCCTTTGGTATTCTTTTTCGTTTTCCAACAATAGTCGCACTCCAGCAACTATTTTATCTGTGTCGGTTCCGACCAACTTCACTGTACCAGCCTGAATCGCTTCAGGTCTTTCAGAGACATCTCTCATTACGAGAACAGGTTTCCCTAAAGACGGAGCCTCCTCTTGAATTCCACCTGAATCCGTCAGGATCATATAAGCACGTCCCATTAAATTAACAAAGGTCAAATAATCTAGTGGAGCAACTAAGTGTACATTCTTTATATTTAACAATATTCGATTTACTGGTCCTCTAACGTTAGGATTTAGATGCACCGGATAAACAACTTGGACATCAGGATGGTCTTCAGCCACCTTAGCTATTGCATTACAAATCCTTTCAAACCCGTTACCAAAACTTTCTCGCCTATGTCCTGTTACCAAGATAATTTTTTCTCTTGTTCGCAGAAATGGAAATTGTTCCTCCAACAAGTTATTTAGCGCATCATCCCCCAATAGTTTATTCTTTATCTCTAGCAGAGCATCAATTACCGTATTCCCAGTAACAATAATTCTGGACTCCGGAACATTTTCTCGAATCAAGTTTTGCTTCGAAATCTCCGTCGGCGCAAAATGAAAACTCGCTAAGGCTCCAGTTATTTTTCGATTAGCTTCTTCAGGCCAAGGAGAATAAATATTGTTAGTTCTCAAACCAGCTTCTATATGCCCAACTTTAATCTGCCGATAAAAAGCTGCCAAAGATGCTGCTAATGTGGTAGTGGTATCTCCATGAACCAGTACGCAATCCGGCTCAAACTTGGCTAACACTGGATCTAGACCGCTCAATACGGCAGAGGTTAAATCGGTTAGACTTTGTCCCGGTTTCATAAGGTTTAGATCGAAATCTGGTCGAATACCAAATAAATCCAGTACACGATCTAGCATATCCCTGTGCTGGGCGGTAACACATACTCCGCTTTCAATACGAGCATCATTTTCTAACATTCGAACCACTGGGGCCATTTTGATAGCCTCAGGGCGTGTCCCAAATACTGTTAAAATTCTCATAATATTAAAATCACCTCATGATTTAATATTTAGCGAAAGAGTTAACAACGCCCTTTACTGGCTCTGATTAAAAAGCCACATTTCCTTACTTAATTAGTACGCATTTCTATTTATGAAACCTTTAATAAGTGTGAGAAGTATAATCTTGATATCAAGCCAGATTGACCAGTTTCGAATATAGTGCATGTCATGTTCAACACGCTTTGTCATTTTATCCAGAGTGTCAGTTTCTCCACGCCAACCGTTTATTTGCGCCCAACCAGTAATTCCAGGTTTAATCATGTGGCGCTGCATATAACCTTCAATTTCCTTTCGATAAAGCTCATTGTGAGCAACAGCATGTGGCCGAGGACCGACGATTGACATGCTTCCCTTTATGACGTTAATAAACTGTGGCAATTCATCTAAGCTGCATTTCCTTAGTACTGAGCCAAGCCTGGTAATACGGCAATCATCTTTTTTAACCTGATGAATTACATACCCATCTTCGCAAACGCTCATAGTACGGAATTTCCAAACCCAGATTTCCTCCCCGTTTAGCCCATACCGTCTCTGCTTAAAAAATACAGGCCCTCTGGATGTACACTTAATAAGGAAAGCAATAATGAGCATTGGTATAAAAATTAGTGCCAATATCAGCCCTCCTATGAATATATCCTCCCCCCTTTTTATAATTCTCCCCACGGTGTCCAAAGGTGAATCATACACACTGATAATAGGAAAGCCGCCAATGTGCCTGATTCGAGAGTTAATTAGGTTAAAGGTAAAAATATCGGGAACATACTGCACTTGAATAGTAGAATCCGCCAATTTAGATACAAGCTCCTTTACACTATTCTCAGCCTGCATGGGGAGAGCAATAAATACTTCGTCATATCTATAGTGATGTATATCTACAGGTAGCTGTTTTAGCGGCCCGATTACCTCAAGATCCAAGTTATGAATAGGTTTGGTTCCTAAATCCAGTTTATCATCGTAAAAGCCCTTGATATTCATTCCCATCCATGGGGACTCACCAATCAGTTTTGCCAGCTCTAGACCCAGGACCCCTGCTCCTGCAATAACGATACTCCGCGAGTTCCTGCCCACAGATCGCATTTTTCTTAGTACTCCGCGAACACTTGCTCGTAATCCTATTAGGAGTAAAGGTGAGAGAGTCGCCCAAAAGGCCAATGCTTTACGCGAAAAATACTCCGTGCTTTTAAGTGCAAATCCCACTGCTAGAAGAACTAGCAGAACCTCGAACCATACCCGTCCAACCAGCAGGATCTCATCACGAATAGACTGCCCCCTCCATGATTCATAAATATCCTGATGAGTAGCAAATAGAAAGTATAATAGAGAAGCCAATAGCCCCAGTTGGCTGTACTGAGTATCGAATGTAACTCCCATTCCCTTACAACCCAGCCAGAGAGAAAGCAGAATAATGAATACGTCTGCAAAATGCTGAAATAACGTGATCAATGAGTGGTATGGACGAACCAATCCAGTGTTGTACATTATCTCTCCCCTTGTTCCGCTAAGTCCTATAGCATTATTATTCTTACTTCTTTGAACTTCCTTGATATAGGACTTTATGAGATTTTTATGTATTCTACTTCCAGATCTTTTCTTTAATTAGCATTATTATGAATGCCATATTTGTTTTTAAATACCTCCTAGTCATTCTTCTTGGTTCTTGAAGCATTCTATAGAACCATTCCAATCCACTGCGCTGCATCCAGAGAGGGGCTCTTTTTACCTTTCCTGCAATAACATCAAACGACCCTCCTACCCCCATTACGAAATCAACCCCTAAAGAGACCTTCCACTTATTAATAAAAATCTCTTTCTTAGGCGAGGAAATCGCAACAAAAAGCATCTTTGCTCCAGAATTACGAATATTGCTCACAACCTCTTCTTCATCTTCCCCAAAGTAGCCATGATGAAAACCTGCAACTTTTAATTTAGCATACTGCCGCTGCAACGCTAATGCGACTTCTTCAACAACAGCCTGCTTAGCTCCTAGAAGATAAATAGGAATACTTCTTTCTGCCGCCATTTCAACTAAGAATATGAAAAGATCAATTCCAGCTACCCGTTCAGGAACATCATACCCGAGTAAACGAGCACCCCACACCACTCCCATGCCATCTATATTTACGATATCACAGCATTCTATCGATTTTCGTAACTGGTCATCTTTAGCCATATTGACCAGCTTGGCCACATTTACAACAACATGCTGCGTGAAACGATTGGCATGAATACGTTGTTCAATCAAATCTATCGTTTGCTGAAGTGTTATTGGGTGCATAGTTGTCCCGAAGGGACTTATGCTGGGCAGCTCCACATCCAAAGTCCTTTGCTCATATACACCCATAACTCTCTCCCATCTATAGCCCAAAAACACTTAGGAACAGCGATAGTGAGTTTACCTAATAACACTTGTTAAGGAGTGTTATTTTTGACTAAACTCTCGCTTGCTCAAAACGTTCAGGTAAAACGCAATAGCGTAGTAACTCCACGCCTGAGTCCACCGTGCATAATTTACGTTATTGTTAAACCAGCGATGCTTTTGATATCTGAATCTACCCTCAGTAGGTATATACATATGATTTACCGCCCATTGCATCACGTTTTCCACCAATTTCAGATCGTCAGACGAATGGCCAACTTTTAACAACGTAAAAATTGCCTGAGCGACGGAGTGCATATCTAAAGGGTACACTTTATTGTTATAGTACTTAGGCGCACCAGTTTCCAAAAAAAAAGTAGATTTATAATAGTGGAATCCTTTTGAGATTGCGGTTTCAAATTCATTAGTGCCCATAACCTCTTGAATCAAAAGAAGAGCTTCAAGGTTATAGCCTGTATGAAATCCATCTATGAATTGATGATGGGGCATGCTCCCATAAACCCAAGCACCATTTTCGCGCTGCTCGTCAATCGACTGTCTCGCCACTTCTAACGCTTGATTTAGTAATACTTGATTATCTGTCTGAGCTGCCATTTTTGACACCAAAGCAGCCCCCCAAAGACTAGCGTTATGCACGAACGCTCTTTCACCTGGGATATAAGCATAGAAACAGCGCCCATCCTCTTTGGTAAATAGTCTTTTACTGATAAAAAAAGCAGCGTCTTCTGCAACCTCTCCATATTTTAGAAACCCGGTAGCGTCCTCAAGCTCTATTAAGGCCCTTGCCACATAGCAGGTCGTTATAATATTAGGCTTCCCAACTGGAACGAAAAAAGCGCGTGCCTCCCAATCGAAATGATATCCCCAACAACTATAGCTCCAAGTATCTCGATCACATCTTTGGGTCAACAACCATTCACCGAGCGCCTCAGCTTCATTAAGATATCTCTGATCCTGAGTACGCTCGAAATCCTCCAAAAGCCCCAAAATAAAAAGGGCAACCCCTTTTGGGTTTCGTTTTTTAGGGACACCGACGATGGGTCGAAGATTTACAGGCAATCTCTTATGTAGTTGAAGCCAGGCTAAACGGCAGATACTAGATTTATACAAAGGTGTACGCTTAAATAAAACACTATTTAGTCCGTCGAAAGGATCAAAACCTGCAAAACGGCTAGCACGAGCGTTATCCAGAACCTTTCCCCGAATAGTCGATAAGTGATCTGCAAAGAATTTATTTTTATTATTAAAGTGCGGCATCAAGCCTCCAGGAGAGATAAATCAACGCGAAGCGGTTGATTAATTGTCATTGATTCCACCGCAAGTATTGTTGCAAGACTATTGGCCATCAAGGACCTATAAGCAAGACAGGCGTCTCCATCCTTCACTGCTTTCACCCATAGAGCTAGCATGGATTTCTGTCCTTTATCCTGTGAAACAAGTTTCTTTCGCTTGCTGGTGGTGGCGCTCTCATAAAGGGTCAAGACGCGGAAATCATCGATAACTGCTGACCGACCACCACCAAACATTTCGATGCGTTCTTTAGGCATTGCCTTGGAGCCGTCGGCTGCATACACAATATTCGCAATACTGCCATCCTCATACGCGACAGAAACAGAAACATTATCATTTAGCAGAGTTGATTTAGAGGGTTTGCACATTCCTATGGCATAAATAGAGACAGGCTCCTTGCCAATCAGAGCCGAGGCTAGATCCACAAAGTGACATCCCTCCCCAATCCAGCGTCCTCCACCGACTTTTGGATCTTGTATCCAATGATCCTGTGGGATAACCCCTGCATTAATTCGAATACTTACGATCTTGGGACTGTGCACTTCGGCAAAATGCTCTATCGCAGCAGTCGTCAAAGCAGAAAACCGCCGATTAAACCCAACCATTATCTGACGGTCTCCCCGCTTAGTGTACGCATAATGTATGGCCGCCAACTCTTTGACTGACATCGCCAGAGGCTTTTCAACATAAACATGTTTGCCAGCTTCTAAAGCTTTCACCACCAATTTTGCATGGGTATCATGACGACTAGTTACCATCAACATATCAGTTTCTTCAGTGAACAATTCGTTCAACTCATTGGAACAAAAGCGGAAACCGAATTGTTTTGCAACCGCTTGCGCTGTTCTACCACTAGCTGTCGCCAGCCCCGTAAATTCCACCCCTTCCATTCCACGCAATGGCGGTAGGAGACTAGAGGTCGCATAATTACCAGCACCGAAAAATGAAATACCTAAAGAACCACTAACAATAGGCTCGGGATTGATAGTAATTCTGTGCTCAGAAACTGGGCTTGGGGATATTGAACCATATTGCAATACTATTCCGAGATACGGTTCCTTCTTATCTCCTTCTATCAGCTCATAGGCATCATTAGCATTTTCAAACTTAAAACGATGAGTAATCAGCCCTGAGATATCCAGACTTCCCTGAGAGACGAGACTAAGAAATGTCTCCATGTTCCGCTGTTCAGTGAATCGCACATACCCATAGGGATAATCCTCGCCACCCTCTTCATATTCTGGGTCGTAACGGCCAGGACCATATGAGCGTGAAATAACAACACTAATTTCCTTTTTAAAGTATTCCTCACGCGGTATGTCCATACGCACAGCCCCAATCACAACTACTCGACCTTTTTCTCGAGTGATTTGCCCACTCAATTCAACAGGTTGATTGCTTGAGGTTCCGGCACAAATTAAAACCCCGTCTACACCGTAGCTCCCAGTTAATTCGTGGCACGTCGCAACAGCATCCCCTCCAGGATGAACACCTACGGCACCGTATTTTTCGGCTAAACTGACCAAGGAAGGATCCAAATCTGTACCAATTACCTTGCACCCATTGGCTCGAAGCAATTGAACGGCTATTTGTCCGAGCAACCCCAAGCCAATCACTAAAAATGTTTCCCCCAACCTGGGCTCGGCTAATCTCACACCCTGCAGCGCAATGGCTCCCAATGTTGTAAAGGCTGCTTCCTCGTAGATAACGTTATCCGGCACTTTTGCAATCAAGTTTTTTGGTACTGCCACAAATTCGGCGTGATTTGCATAACCTGCGCCACCACAAGCTACTCTATCACCAGGACGCAGCCCTTTTACCAACCCTCCTACAGCAACCACTTCGCCGGCGGAACTATACCCCAATGGACTAGGTGAATTGAGCCGACTATTCACTGTCTGTAGCGTTTTTCCCAGCCCTTCAGTCTGTAACTTCTTAATTACCTGCCTGACGAGATCCGGTCGAGCTTTCGCTTTTTGCAGCAAACTTTTTTTGCCCATATCTACTTTCGTTTTTTCCGTACCAGCACTAATTACAGAATTAGCGTTCCTGACTAATACGAATTTATCAGTCAAAGTAGGTACGGGTACATCGTATATGTTAATACTACCTGCTTTAAACACCTGGGCAACTTGTTTCATTCTCAACGTCCTAGATTCCGTCTATATATATCAATCAATTCAAGATGATATTTTGTTGACAATCTTTCACTTATAAGAGTATGCCTTGGAAGGCTTAATGCTCGTTCAAAGACCGCTTTTAATTGTTTTAGGTTTCCTGATTCAAACAACAACGCACCACGAGGCCTTAGACAAACATCTGAAGCAATAGCAGGTACGCCACAATCTAGGGCCTCTTGTATTGAAACACCATATGCATCATCTCTGTTCAACCGTAAAAACAAATCTGCTCTAGAAAAATGAGATACCAAGTTCTCACCAACTACAACCTCAATATTTTTTACTTTTCTTTGGTTTATGCTGTCATAAAGCAATCTTAAATTCTTCTCAGATGAAACAAAACATTCAAACTGTATATCTGGGTAAAGCGATGCAATCTCTATCAACAAATCTATACCATATACTGTAACTGATTTCCTTGAATCTACTTTCCATATATTGAAGAAAACAGTATACTTTCGCTTTATTTTATTACGAATTGACTTGGTAATAGGGGGAACATAGGCTGGCAGATGCACCAAACCTTCAATACCATAAAGTTTAAGTTTTTTATAAACTGATTCCGACACAACAATTACATTTAAACATTTAGTAAACTTCAAACAAAAAATGGAAATAGCTCGAAGAATAGGAGCTCCGGTAAGTAACCTTTCATTATGAATTGTAAGCAAAAATCTATTACTATTAAAAAGTGAATAAAGTAGAAAATACTGAAAATGAAGCCATGAAAACTGATGAAAGTGAACCAGATTATTTTGAGGCCGAATTAAAAATTTTATCCACCATATATATTTATTTTTTATCGGATACACGTTTTTCGAGGAATCTCCAACACTGTATTGATTATAGACAGAATGTTCTATTCCTCTAGATTTCAGGTAAGGCAGTATCCTAGAAATATGGTTAGATACACCCCCATAGGGCGGAGGATATGGACCCAATATAAGCAACATTATAACTGACTCCTTATTCCTGCATAGCTTCTAAATCGCAAACATAATATAACCAAGTACGCAGGGATAACGGCGTTATAAATCAAATGTCCGCCAAGGCTAGAGGCAGTTAAAAATATGATCAAAAATATCAAAGAGTAACGAGTACATTTCGACAATCTAAAAAAATACGATATATACAAATAATAATAAACAACTCCCATAAAACCAAAAGCCGTCAATATATCGAATACATCCATCTCTGTTCCTAGCCTAACAAAATTAAAACCGCCAAAAATATAATTATAAATAGGATAATCACCAACTATAAACAGTTCTTCAATAAGAGTAGCTAACCTCCAATCCCTGCCTGTTAAAAGAATACTAACGATAGCATCTCCTCTATTATAAAAGTAGTAAAAGTAATTCATAGTAACTTCAAATTTATCTACAAGGTATTCCAGTGAGATAACTACAAACCCAGCAATAAAAACAAAGAAGGTTAGAAAAAATCTCTTACTTTTAAGCTGTGGGCCTATAAGTAGCACCAGCGATAATATAGAGAAGAAAACACTAGCCTTAGACCCAACAATTATGGAACAAAAAAATATTGAATATATGACAGCAATATCATACTTCCTATAATAGGTTAAATACTTCATATAGAAATAAAAAAACCCAATCAAAAGTAAGCCTACTGCCTCATTAGTTGTAACAATAACTCCCTTAAAACCGAAACGTGCACCCACTGCATAAGAACGAAAGATGTCAATTTGGAATATAAAACCGATGAATATTGACGCCACGTATACAAGAAAACAAAACTCAAAGAAGTAAAATAGTTTTTCTATTTTAAAGTTTTCTCTAAAATAAACACTTATCACGAAGTAAACCACAAAAAAATAAAGCATTTTATTTACTATAACAAAGTTTTGATAAAATTCATCAAGCTCTATTTTTTCTGAAGTACCATATAACAGCAGCATTCCCATGAGGTTAGAAAACAAAAAAAACACCAAAATTAAAACTGGCTGATAACATTTAGCTCGAAATAGGAAGCTAATAAACAAAACCTCAGCCAACCCTCTTATCATTTGAGAGTACCAGTTATACTCGCCGGTATACTTGATCAGTACAGAGTTCACACAGTCTACTAGGAAACAAAGATACAGCAGGGTAAGTATGAAGCTAGAGCTCGACAAAACGAAGCTGCTATGTAACCGGCTACCAGCCAATTCAATCATAAGCGCTAACTACCTGATAGACTCAATTAAGAAACGCATTGTTCCTATTACCACAGCTCTTTTACTTATGCTTCGTAGCTTCAAAAGAGCAGAAAATTTACCGATATAGAAAGCCAATCTCAATAAACAAATTGAAATTATTTCCTCTTCTCTTTTTGAAAAACACCTTCGCTCTAAAGAACGTATCCTGAAATAAATATCCTTTTCATATTTCTGAAGATTCTTTTTTGAAATTCTAATTGCATCTTTCTTTACACTTTTACTGTTCACCTTTGAGAGTGAAGACGAAATATCTCTATAGAGAAAAAGAAATTCATTCACATTTCCGAAAGCATAGTTTCGTGCGTATAGCTCAGACCATAAGGCATAGTCCTCTGCTGACTTATAACCTCGACACCCATATTTTATCTCTTCTGCCAATAAGGAGGACCTAAACATTACCGCCCCATGAGCAAATGGTGTCGTATAACTTAGATAAACAGGGAATGATTCACCGACAACTGGCACTAAAGCGGCATCTATATAATCACCACGATCGTTAATAAGATAATAATGGCAACCACATATATCCAATTCATTCTGCTCGAGGTATAGAAGCTGTTTCTCGAGTCTCGTAGGCAAACTAATATCATCTGCATCCATTCGAGCAATGAACTCTCCTTTTGCACGATCCAACGCCTCATTTAAAGAGTAGAGCAACCCCATGTTTTCATAACGAGATATAACTACAATTCGATTATCATTTTTACTATAACTCTCTATAATTTCCAAGCTTCTATCAATAGAGCCATCATTTACGATTATAAATTCAAACTCTGTAAATGTTTGATTTAATATACTTTCTATCGCGTCATTTAGGAAATTTTCGCCATTATAGACAGGCATTACAACGGAGATCTTCTGCGTCATTTAGGATTCCCTTTTTAAAAGACACTATTGGAATAAATAAAAGCTCGATAATCTCTCTATCATGAAAAATAGGATGAAAGTTTAACTCAGAGTAATGTCTTTCCATCTGGCTTTCACTTTCATAAAGCTCGACTACATCTTCCATTTCAGCGTTATATACCCTATATTTATCTTTTATAGTAGATATAACTCTCCCAGTTTGCTTGTAATAGACATCATCTTCCAAGACACGATATCGAATATAGAATGGTACACATTTTTCAATTAACATAGTTATAACTGACATTGAAATCCGAATTACATCTACTGCAACTATATCATTAGTGTTAATTTCTAGCTCTTTTAAATCTTCCTCACTTAATACGCTAGTAGCGTTAAAAGAGGCTGTATCCACTAAAACTTGAAAGGTATCAAATTTAAATCTTCTTCTATCAACCAGACTATTTTCTATATATGTAGTTAATTCTGACTTATACTTATACTTTCTATCTGATCTCTTTATCAAAAGAAACCTTCCACAAGATATTTTATTAATTTCATTAATTAAACAAGTATAAACTTTAGAGGTCCTATAAAATCGATAATTTCGAAGTAGTGTCAATCCAAAATAAGCATATATATTTTTAATTATCACCCAGAAATAACGCCACTTTTGCTTCGCAGAAACCTCACTTATTGCGAATTTAAGTGCTGGAGCACGGTTCCTCCGTCTATAGGTATAAACTATCTGATCTTCATATTCTAACTTAAAACAATGATTATACTTTCTCATTGGATGAAGCGGTTTGTTATTTTTATCATATATATACGCTGATATATTTAAAGCTGTTTCATCATGTCGAAATAGATGGCAATTTCTTACAATATTACTCTTTGCAATACCTCGATTCCTCGATTGCTCCTTGTAAGACCATCCCTCAACATCCCCTTCTAAAGCCATTTTTTTTGTATGATTCACAATCAACTTTGTTATTGGATTATCAAAGTTAAACCATACAAAACCCGACCCCAACTCCGCTTTATCCAAGAAAACACTATCCAAATTGTACTTCGAAATAAATTCTTTAGGAGTACAATATTTATTTGTAAAGGAGCTTGGTATTGAAAGTAATACATTCTTGGGTACTTCTTTAGAAAGAGCCTCCAAACTACCACAAATCATTATACCTGCATCAACATAAAGTACCTGTCCACCGTACTTGGATATCTCCTCCCATACAAGACACTTTGCTACATAAGGATTTATAGATTTAGTTAAACCGTTAAAGTCCTTAATTTGAACGCCAGGTATAAGCATCAACCTCCTACACTGTAATCTTGTCAATCCTATGTCATACACACTGATAAAAAAACAGTTTGTCTTTTTCAGGGATCCAATTAGATTTAAAAGAGAGATGAAGTATCTCTTGTCAGCTATAGTTACGATATTAATGCTCTTCATTTATCGACATTTCTAATTAAAATAAATATTTCAGAGTTAGCAATCCTCTGTATTACTATAAAACTAGCAACTGATAAACCTATGCTAGCGCTTAGTTCAGATACCGTTTCAATTCCTACAAATTCAGACATAACACTAACAAAAATAGACGTTAAGATTGTTGCGTACAATAGCCGCCAGTAGCTAAAATAAAATCCGGATATTTTAGCAGCCGTTTTATATATAACAAAAAAGGATAAAGCCACAGATATTAGCAATGATATAACAACATACTCTATTTGATGAAATTTGAAATATATCCCAACAGCTAACAGTGCAGCTAGAGCACCCGCTCCAATTATGGAAGATCTCATAATACTTGTAGTTTTACCTTCCAAATACAGGATATGCGAAAACAATCGTGTATTTACACGAAGGAAGTCAATCAATAATCCATACATAAGAAATACTGAAGAGTTCTTGAATGTCTCGTTAGATACCAAATCAATCAATACGGGTGCAAAATATGAAACAAAAACAAAAAAAGTCATATATAATATAATTAGCGCATTAAATAGTTTCTTAACATATAAATAAAAATTCTTAACATCATATTGGTATTTTTTATATAAAGTTGGCACAAAGTATTGGGTAATTACAGATTCAAGTGAAATGGATAACGTTGCAGACAGCGAGAATCCAAGTCCGATAATTGCTAGAATTTCACGGTCAAACATATGCTCTATATAGAACCTATAGTAATGGTTTTGAAACCAGGTTCCCAAAGCACCTAATGCTATGGGGATGCAGAATATTATTGCACTCTTAATGCTAATTAATGAAAATATAATCTTCTTTACATAATAAAAGTTAATTTTTGATTCTATATTCTTAAAGAAATCAAACAAAATAATAGAGCAAGAGATCAACTTTCCTAGCATCACCCCTAGTAGCCAATATACAGATGATAATTCAATATAGTTAGTTAATAAAACAGATATAACCAGTCCAGACCATAGAGAAAGATTTGTATACAGTACAAACTTTACACGATCAAATAACATATTAAAGGTTAAAGCTATTGCAGACGAGACTGTTCCTATTGTTAAATCCAAGGTTAAAATCAACAGAAGAAGGTAACTTAGATCGTAGGGTACTTCTGAACCTCTTAGATACTTTAGGAGAGGATAGGCAACAACTATCGATATGATTGCCCCATATATAAAGAGAATCAAGAAGCTAGATAAAAGTAGCTTTCTATCATGCAATATATTTATTTTTCTTGAATGCATCACTCCAGCAGGTGACATAAATGTCATAGTGGCAAAGCCAATAATAGATAGAACTAGGTAGTAAAACCCTACCTCATCAACTGGTAACGTATTAGTAATAACCTTTATAGAAATAAAAGTAAAAGTCATTTGTAATAAGCGACCTAAAATTAGAACTATTGCATCATTTTTCTCTATAAAAAGCTTCACCATTTCACAAATCATTTATATATTCTTGACGTTTTGTTTCTTAAGTACACCCACACCTTATTAATCAGCAATGTGGCTAAAACAACATAAACATCAAATGATTTTATTTTATGTTCACCTTCATTTACCACTGCTTCCATCAATTTTCTAGCGAAACAATGTGAGAGATGTTTTTCGAAACATCCACTTTCCAGAAATCTTTCTATATTAGACAAATACTCATAGTATTGACTCGATGAAATTTGATCTATGTATTTACCTAAAGATGTATAATCTGAGAAATCTCTTTTATCGATATAGCATTCCTTAGGAATATATCTCTCAATATTTTTCGCTCCCCAGTATATGGGCACCACACCAGCGAAGAAGCAGTCAAATATCTTTTCACTAATCAAACCATTTATTTCTTTCTCGTTTTCATAACAGATTGAAAACTTATAACTTTTGAGAACCTCCAACTTACTATCGACAGGGCCTCTATAGCTGGGAAATTTTTCTCTACTCCAACCAACTCCATAGAATTCGAAACTTTTCGGATACTTTTTTTCAAAGTAACGTATCGCTGTTATTCTTTGACTATATAGTTCATTTTTTGCTCTATATTTCTTATAGCCAACTATGGATGTTAGAAACTTTCTATCTTTAAAGTTCTTTATCTCGACCTTATGCCGCAAGTCAGGTACTGGAAAAAAGAATTTCTCGAAATTATTTGTGCCTACCAAGTCATCTTGCCAGGTCAGTACCTTTCGGAAGGCTTTTGATACTATTTTGAGCGCCCAGGGTGAGTGTATTGGCCTAACCACAGGCGGTTCAAATGATACATATATACTCCTATTTAGCTTTCCCTTAATAAAAGCTTTTATCAAAATAGAAATATTCAAACTAAAAAATATAACTCCATCCGCTTCGTCCATATTAACATTATCTATAGTATCAACTTCAATATTTTGAAGTTGAAATATTCTTTTTATACTCACAAACGGATCTAAGGCATTATCCCGATTAGATCTGCTTTTAGTATCGAAAAAAGCACCTCCTAGCTGAGACTTATAAAATGGAACAACCGCAACCTTCATATTGTTTTACCATTAATCAATTTTCTGCTGCGAAAATGCTAAAATTTTACGATTTTATAATAACAACTTTTTTGACTCTCTCCAGAGAAAATATACTCAATATTTCCTACAGGAACGCCAGTTACTATTAAAAAACTTCGTACAGTTTTTGTAGCTTAATATCATACAATTATAATAGAGTTAATATCAGAAAAATTTCTCTAATAAATAATTAATATTTAACATTACAAAACCTCTCTTATATATCTTTCAAAAGTATAGTTTTCAATAACTTTTAGTTGACCAGTTTCAGATATTGATTTAACTAGCCTTGGATCTGAAATAATGTTTTTTATCTTATTAAGTAAAGTTTCTTTGTCATGAAATGTGATTACTTCTTTATCTATATCAAAATACTTATCTAGGTCTTCACATTCTTCAGTTAGCAACAAAGCACCAGTTGCGGGAATTTCAAATACCCTACCCTTAAGGAACCTGAGGTTTGGGTTACCATCAGATGAGCTAAAGTTAAGTGCCACTTTCGCTCGGTTTAATAGTTCAATCATCTCTACTTGGGTAAGGCGTCTAGAGTTAGGCCACCCTCTCCCATACACTAAGACATTAATATCATTCTCTTTTAAATATTCAATATATTCCTGTCTATGCCCGAAGTTTTGCCCTATAAAGACAACATCAACATCTCTTTCTATTGAATAATCTTTATACAGAAAATGATTTGCGGCAAATTGAGCTAACTGAGAGTTAATTCCCTTCTTTAACCGCTGTTCATGTCTAAACGGAATGGTTGTGACGACTTTATTAAAACATCGAACCAAACCTTTAGTAGATTTATATCGCTTATCGTCATCGAAAAGCCACAAGATAGTTTCAAAGGTTTTGCTCTTCGAAAGTTCCAAAAACATTTCATGTTTGAATATATCGTGGTATAGAAGTACTAATATTTTATCCACCCCATTGAGCAAAGCCACTTCCTTTATAACCTTGTTAGTTGTATCCTTTCCATATCGGTGGCATAGGGAATAAACATCAAGCCTTATTAGTTCAATATCTTCCATATTCTTGAGAGTGTAAAGAAAGTTATACTCTTCATACGAAATACCACGGCTTCTATCTCCGTAATCATACTTAGCTGCTATATACAGAACCTTCTTTTTATTACATCCATTGTTAAAATACTCAGGCCACTCGCTCGCAAGCACTTCAACAGGAGGAGCAGGCATGTATCTCAAGTACTGCTTATTGGCAAAAAATTTTAGACCCCTTCTCCACACTTTAGCTAACAGCTCTTTTATTTTCATTTTCTATAAAAATCGGCTATTGAATGACATACCCTATCTATATCACTGTTAGAAAGCTGACTAGATGAAGGTAACCACAGACCTTTTTCGCCGATAAGGTTAGAGACCATATGATCTCCCTCTACTTGATAAGCAGCCTGCTTATTAATTGGAGGATACATGGATCTTGTACCAATTCCGGCCTCATTCAGAGAAGACTGAAGTTCTTCACGGCGCTCCACTATTAAGTCGATAAACCAAGGTGTTGTGCACAAAAGATTCTGTTCAAAAAAGCTCAGTTCAGAGATATTAGACAGACTACGCTTATACCTCTCCATGATTTCTTTCTTCCTATTTACGCGCCATTCAAGCTTTTTCATTTGTTCAATACCAATACAAGCTTGGAGCTCTGTGAACTTAAAATTGAAGCCTATTTCATCATGGATATCATTACCTCCATGAGATCTTCCAAAGTCTTTCAAGCGCCTGATCTTTCGAGCCATATCATCATTATTTGTGACTAAGCACCCACCCTGACCGGTGGAAATTATTTTTGGCGCAGAGAAGGAAAAACTCCCAACATCACCTACAGTTCCTATATGACGACCATCGGGATAACGAGAGCCAAGCGCTTGTGCAGCATCCTCTATTAAAACCAGCCCTTTAGATATAGCTAATCTCTCAAACGCTTCTATTCCGGTTTTTGGATAACGACCATTCGCCAGTACCAAAATTATCGCCTTAGTCCTTGGCGTGATTACTTTCTCTACCTTTGCTATATCCAAACACAGAGTTTCTATCTCAACGTCCACAAACACTGGTTGAGCGCCTATAAGTTTGACCGAGTTTGGAGTAGCTATCATAGTGTAATTGGGCACGATGACTTCGTCCCCATAGGAAAGGCCACATGCTAATGCTGCGAGTGTTAGACTAACTGTTCCATTATTTACAACCACGCAATGTTTAGCGCCGGTGTAGTCAGCAATCATCTGCTCAAACATTTCCGTACGTTTAAACTCAGTAATAAACCCATCTTCATCCATGTACTCACAGATTGATTTTTTCTCTTCCTCACCAAACCAGGGTCGCATCTGCATAATAAAAGGTTTAGACATATCTATTCTCTTTCAAATATTTTTGTTCCAGCGCAAGTATGGTTTCTTTATCTCTCATTTTAATCTTTTGAGCCGGAATACCCGCATATAACCCCCAGGGTACTAAATCCTCTTTCGCAAGTGACTGCGCCCCTAGGCAAGCCCCTTCGCCAAAAGACACATTAGGCAGTACTGTTGAGTTGGCACCTATAATACTATGTCTTCCAATGGTTATTTCACCTAGCTCAATATTTCCCTTATATTCAATTGGAACCATAGGACTTGCAATACCACTTATATAGTCATCACTTCCGGCGGCTAATACAACATTTGGTGCAAGAGTTGAAAAAGAGCTAAACTTTACTAAACTATTTCTTCCCCCAATTATTTTGCAGCCAGCAGATATATGTATATTATCCTCTATAATTAATTTCGTAGAAATATACGTAAAGTCATCAATTATAACGTTATCACCTATTTCTACTAATTCTGGATAACGGATTCGAACAGTTTTACCAATAACTACATTATCACCACATTTTCTCAGCTTGCTAATATCAAAGAATATGTTCTCTATCATAATCGTCTTCTATCACGCTCTGCGCCAAGATAAGGCCCATTCTTAACTTCTAATACTTGAGTACCGTCCTCCAGTATGTTATAGCCATGTCCACCGCGTAGAAGAATTAATATATCTCCATCCTTTGCAATTACTTCACTAACAAGCTCCTCATTTAGATCATAAATTCTAGCCTTTATACTTCCTTTTCTTATATACAATACTTCTTGCGTCCAAAACACTTTCCTAACTACTTGATTATGAGTATGGGCTAGCAATTCTTTGTCATTGTCATAACCCCAAGTACCTACCTGTACAAACTCTTCATCTGTCGAGAAAAAGTTTAAGTCTTCTCGCCATGCAACCTCTGCAGGCACATGGCGAGCCAGAACCAAGTCGTCATGCTTAATTTCCCTTACAATCATATTTATTTACCTCACTATACCTAAACTTTTTTGGTACCACTCTATAGTTTCTCTTACTCCGTCATCAAAGGGTTTTGATGGCTTCCAGCCAAATAAGGCCTCACCACGCGAGCCATCAACCGTTTTATATGGCGCCCCGTCAGGCTTACTTGTATCTAGTTTTATGTCGCCCTTAAAACCTGTATATTTCTTAATTTTCTTTGCCATATCTAATATAGAAATACCTTCACCAATGCCAATATTTACTGGATCAATTTTCCTCTCAATACTTAGACTTCGGACCATTGCTTCAGCACCATCATCAACATGAAGCCACTCTCGAACCGGCTTACCACTACCCCATACCTCTACAAATGGGTGATTTTCAATTTGAGCCTTTACAAACTTCATAATAAGCGCTCCTAAAGCGTGCGAACGCTCTTCTTCAAAGTGGTCTTCTGGACCATACATATTTGAAAGTATTATATTAATTACATCCATACTATATTGTTTAGCATAAGCCCATGAGCCAACCCAAAATGCCTTCCTTACAAATCCATATACAAGCACAGACTCATGCAAAGGACCATCCCAGAACTCATCTTCCTTAAACAGGGATGCTTGTCCAGGGTAGGCACAGTTTGAAACTGGATTCACTACACGCTTTACATTAGCTATTCGACAAGCCTCTAGTAAGCTCAAGGTCATTTGAAGATTATTTTGAAAAATTTCTACTGGATACTTCTCACCGAATTGGATCCCTCCAACAAAAGCAGCACAGTTCAATACAAATTTTGGCTTTACTTCCAATAGATATTGAACAACATCTTCCTTTACCCTAAGATCTAACCCCAAACTATGTGAAGTGGGAGTATATTCCAATCCTTTTGACTCCAGGAGTTTACACACCCTCTTCCCAAGGAACCCGGTCGCCCCCACCACTAGAATCATGTTAAATCGCCTCCATAGTTATCAAAACTCAAATCATACTGGACCATTATTTTTACTAATTCCTTCAATGATGTTTTAGCTTTCCAACCGAGCTCCATTTCTGCCTTAGTGGCATCCCCCCACAATAATTCTACCTCTACTGGTCGATAGTATTTAGGGTCAACAGCTACAACAACCTTACCTGTCTGCACATCAATACCAATCTCGTTCTCGCCCTCGCCTTCCCATTTCAATCTTATTCCAACTTCCAAAAATGCAAACTCAACGAACTCACGAACAGTATATGTTTCCCCAGTAGCAATAACATAGTCTTTGGGTTTACTCTGCTGTAGCATTAGCCACATCATCTCTACATAATCTTTTGCATACCCCCAGTCCCTTTTAGCATCAAGATTCCCTAGTTTAAGAATATTTTGTCTACCCTTATAGATATTTGCAGCAGCTTTTGTAATCTTCTTTGTTACAAATGTTTCCCCTCTACGTGGGGATTCATGGTTGAATAATATTCCATTGCAAGCATAAATGTTATATGACTCACGATAATTAACTGTTATCCAGTAAGCATAAAGTTTAGCTGCACCGTAAGGAGATTTTGGATAAAACGGAGTGTTTTCATTCTGAGGAGCTGTTTCAGGAAGGCCCCCAAAAAGTTCTGAAGTAGATGCTTGATAATATCTGGTCTTAATTCCAAGATCTTTAATAGCATTCAATAACCTTATGGTCCCTACAGCGTCAACTTCCGCAGTGTACTCAGGAACCTCAAATGAAACAGCCACATGAGATTGAGCGCCTAAGTTATATACTTCATCGGGTTCTATCTTACTTAACAGTGTGTGTAGATTACTTGAATCAGTTAGGTCACCGTGATATGTTTTAACTTTAGGGTGACCCATAAGATGGTCAATACGCTGACTAGTAAAGACTGATGATCTACGTAATATAGCGTGTACTTCATATCCTTTTTCAAGTAGAAACTCCGTTAGATACGAGCCATCTTGCCCTGTTATTCCTGTCAAAAATGCTTTTTTCACTATCTTCCTCTCATCCATCAAGTAAATACCGTTAACTCTATTAGCTAGAATAGTCGACCTATATAAAGCAGGGAGGTTATAGCGCAAATATTCAATAGTTGTTTTTAACCCAGCTTCTCAGAATTACTAAAACCACACTCAAACCTAACCCCAAAAAGAACCCAACAATACATATTATCGCCCTACGAGGTTTTATTTTTTCAATCGGTTCTACCGGAGGATCGATTACTTTAAATACATATTCGTCTCGTACTTCAGCAAGCATTATTTTCTTTGTTTGTTGTTCAATCAGTTGATAGAAAACTAGTTTCATATCAGAAATGGAGGTCTTTTCGAGCTGCCCCTGAAGATAGTTAATGCTCATTTTTGCTTCATTTATATCTTCATCTCGCATATACTCATTTATATCATTTACAAGAAGGTCAACCACAGTTCTTGCGAAAGCTGGAGACATAGAATCAAAAGATATACTAACCAACCCAGATGAAATATTCTTATTAATGCTTAATGAGTTTGACAACTTTTTATACGCATTCCACTGTTTAATATTTTGACTATTCTCTTGTTCCGCACTATACAACCAAGTACTTTTTTTAGGATCATAGACCTCCTCATCGTAAACCCATTCCAGCTTATCTCTATCCCAAGATTTAGTCGCAATTAAACGTGCTGTAAGATTATGATCTCGAATAAAATCATAAATAAAAGCTCTTGACTTTAATATTTCAATTGAGACTACTACAGGATCTGTTGACTTGCCTGTAATGCTAACTCCAGCTAAGCTTCCAAGCCCACCAAGTTGGCCCGCAATAGAGCTAATATTTGTTTTTTCTGTATTTGAAACAGGAGCAAGAAGAGCTTCAGATCTATAAATATTCTGAATTGTAAATGCGAAATAAATAGTGGCTACAGATGAAAGAACTGTAACAATTAAAATAAACCACCTTCCCCCCCAGACAACGAACCAGAGTTTCTTAAGATCTATTACATCGCCTCCCCGCTCCCTAATATCCATAGCTTCATTATGTCTATTCTTTGATTTTACACTTAAAGGACTACTGCCATACATATCTATAGACTCCCCACAGCAGCCGCACCAAGCGCTATTTGATAAAAAATCTGACTGACATTAGTCCACAACTCCAAACTGTTAAGTCTGTCGGTATCTAATGGCACCACAATCGTATCCCCTTTCTTTAAATCCATACTGGAACTCCCCGAAAACCAACCAGATGAGTTGCCAGGTAACCAAACAGACCCATTTGCACGAACAACATAAACCCTGTCACCATCTGCCTGAGGTGTTTCGCCTCCACTTAGCTTGATGTAATCTTCAACTCCTAAGTCAGACTCATATAGATGGCTTGTTGAGAATTGAACTTCTCCTATTACAGCGATAGATTGAGATACTTGAGGAACATAGAAAACATCTCCGTCCTGGAGCACAACATCTTGCCCAATGTCTCCCTTTAGAAGCTCGTCAAGTTTCACTACAAGCCTACCGACAGGCTTAGCAGATTTAACGTCTTCAAGAATGGACTGA
The DNA here is from genome assembly GCF_000376785.1 of Hahella ganghwensis DSM 17046. Taxonomy (GTDB): domain Bacteria; phylum Pseudomonadota; class Gammaproteobacteria; order Pseudomonadales; family Oleiphilaceae; genus Hahella; species Hahella ganghwensis. The sequence continues at coordinate 4,816 of NZ_AQXX01000076.1, read as the reverse complement.
AGCTTCGAAATATCTTCTGCAGATGTATTTTTGCCAACATTAGCTGATTCTAATTGCAGTGAAGCCAAGTCTTTTTCCAGTCGCTTCCGGGCCTCCATCAGCCTCTCTTTTTCCTGTTTTACTAAACTTTTCCTTGTAAACACTGCGCCCTCCGGGAAAGCAATATCAGTCAACCCACCCGCTCTTTTTAGCAAATCACTCAATTTCTGCCCGCGCTGTAACGTATATTCCCCAGGAAATACCACCTCCCCCTCAATTCTGACGCTCATGCGAAGTGCATAGTCAGGTATCCGCTTAATATGGATACGATCACGGCCTTCAAATGCAATTGACTCTTCGCCTTTAAGTATTTTGTCCACATTTAAAGGTATTATTTCTGTTTTTACGGCTCCGCTGGACGTCGCAACAAAGCGGGAGACTTCCGCATTCATCGTATAAGCGCTATCTAGAAGACCGCCAGCGGCCATAATAATATTTTGAAATGTTTGATTCGCCGGCAATGGGTATTGCCCGGGATACCTTACCTCGCCCGCAACATCAACAAGTTGCTGAGGCTCACCTGGACGGGATTGCTGAACCAGCCTGGATATGACAGGCTCCAAAAGCTCTGATCTTTCCTCACCTCTTTTAAAAACCAGCAACGTATCCAATTCCTCCAATTCAAGATCCTGAATTGAACCTGGTCGACTCACCGCTTCAGCAAGGTTTACGGATACAGTGGCAATTTCACGCTGTTCATTAATTTCGCGGACAATCAGTGCGTAATTAAGGTCTGCCGACGGGCTTATATCCATTCTTAATGATGGAAGAACGTCAGATATGCGCATACCTTTGCGCCAAGCATAATTCCCCGGACGAGTCACTTCACCCTGAATTTCAACAAAACCTTCTGAAAGCAAATTAACAGATCCAACACTGACCGTATCTCCTCCTCTCACTTCAAATAACCCGCTGTTAGGCCTACTTAAATCGAGATCTATAATTTCAGTATTTTTTCCCTTTTGTATTCGATTTATCTTGACTACAGACAGGTTCGCTTGAGGTGAAAGTCCACCAGCAATACTTAATAGCTCATCGATATTTTTTTCAGACTTGAGCTCATATATAGCCGGCCGTCTGACTTCGCCACTCACTGCTACGGTCTTTCCGACGGAGGGTATAAAAACCACATCTCCTGGCAACAAACGTATATCGCCACTGGTATCACCTTTTAGGAGAAGATCATAAAGATCCAAGGAACTAACCAACTTTCCGTTACGCTTTAGTTGAATATTTCTAAGCGATCCAGTCTCGAGTATACCTCCGCTGACGAATAGCGCATTTGTGATGGTTGATAAAGAACTAACGGTATACGATCCAGGCGCTCGCGCTTCACCTAAAACAAAAACACGCATACTTCTAAGCTCGCCTAGAGATACAGCACTCTCAACTCCGATAAACTTTTCTTTTATTGTTCTGGATAGTTGATCCTTTAATTCGACAAAGCTGAGACCCGCCACTGACATCGGACCAATTTCCGGAAGCTGAATATTTCCGTCTCGAGTTACCAGTAATTCATCGACGCGGTTCTCTTTTCCATACAATTGCAGCTTAATGACATCCCCAGGTCCAACTATATACTCAGCCGGTATAGGTATTTCAGTTACAGGTGCGAATGTCGTCGGTTCTCCCGCAAAGAGATCGTACCCAAAAGGCTTTAATTCAGTTTCTTCAGGCTCCTCTTCTTCCTTCAGGCGATCAAGTATTTCCTGAAGATCAAGCGAATCAGAGTCTTCATCGTCTCCCACTTCCTTCGCAATAGGTTTAACGACTTCGACTTCCTCTAACTTTGTATTATTAGAGGACGCTGACCTGATCTGGGTTTCAAATTCATCCAACTCCACCCCCATTTGCCTTGCTATGGCCTCTCTTTGACTGGCGGGCAAGGACATAAATGTATTAATTTGCTCTTGTGTAATATTGGAGGGCAGCGCAGCTTGTGCGGTGCCAATCACTAACCACACAAAAATAAGACAAAACAACACTTTCATCATAACGAACTAAAACCTATAAGAACCTTCAAGCGATATAGCGAAGTCGCCACTCGTAGCGTAGTCATTCGCCAATTTCCTACTAAACACAATTAAGTCTGCCTTATACCTCAAGTGGCTCCATTCACTTTGGAATCCCATACTGAATGCATAAAGATTGCGTGCTTCGAACTCAGCCTTTCTAGCCACCGAGCCAGTACCAGCGTCATCATTTAATTTGAGGTGGCTCACAGCGCTTTCTATTACCGAGTTCTCTGAAGTTGTGATCGATATTCCCAGCGTTAAAATCTGAGAATCGTTATCAATAGCTGCGCCTATTGCCCGGCCTTCATAGCGGTAACCACTCCGATAAATGCCATGATTATAGGCATAATCAGCAAACTCATTACTGCCTAACAGTCTTCCCGATTTGGTGTCAGAGAATTCGATAAACTGATGTATGTTATTTGCACCAACATCAAAGTAGGTCTCCATTCCAAACAACCAAATTCTTCGTGAGGGCATCCCACCAGCTTCATCCTCGCCGATTACCTGAACATATGCTGCGCCGGGAATGTTAAAAAATGACATTGAGTACCGTAAATCGAAGCCGGCCAGTTGATTACCCGGCTCGTTCTCTTCAGTAATGCCCGAATCTCCTCTGTTATCGTTTCCTCTAATCAGGTCAAATAAGGAGGATGCAGATTGTGGTCTTCCCTCACCGCCCCATTGAGCGACGCGAGTGGCCCCAATCTCCAGGGGCTGCCATGGGCGAAAGGAAAATCTGGCTCCTAAAAGCTTAGCGTCAGGGACATAACGGTCATTTTCTAACTGGCCGGCAAACAGTTCGAGACTCCAGGGGCCAATCCAGCTAAGCCAGTCGCTTGAAGGGGCAAAGTCGTTATTTCTCTTTATAAAAAACCCAGGAACCGGCCGGGCATTGGTTGAAAGGATCAAACTGGACTGCCAGCCGGCTCCCCACCAGCGATCAATAGCGCCAATACCAAACATCCAATTACCCCACAGACCGGCAATATAGGATCCATCAAGTCTGCCGACAGGGCTGTCGTTGTAATCTCCCTCAACCGCTCGGGCCGTTATACCTAACGCCCAATAATCACCCATGGTATCGAGCCTCCCCCACAACTCGTTATTCTCAGTATAGATATCACCATAACTTTTTAGCAAAGGGGCCTCATTGGCTGCTCTGAACCCAGCCTCAGCTTTTAGTGATTTGGATTTGTTTCGGGATAGTTCAAAGGAGACATAGTCAAAAGCCACCTTTGCGGAAGGGTGAAGGATTTGATCACGAGGGGTCTTAAGGATTTCCCGCTGTATACTGGCCCAATTAATCGGCCAAGCGGTAACGTTCAAGTTTAAATAGCCTGAATCTACCAGTAATTGGAGGCTTTGACGCAAGCGGACATCATCGATTCCTGTCCAAGGAGCAGCTTTACAAACGCCACTCCCTGATAACGTCAAAGCTATCAGTATGAAATTGAGTAGGCCTTTCACGGAACTTTCCAATTCTCTATTAACCGACATCCCGTCAGTTACTTTTATTATGTTTTCATCTGATTATAGGGAAGAGATCTTTGAAATGACAATGGCAATTCTAAGAATTGGACAGATTCCTCAGGAGGGAAATGCGAAAAAAAAAAGGCCCCAAAAACTGAACAAAGTTTATGGGGCCTTTTAGTGTAGCTCAATCACTCAGCCTTGGATTACGATAAACCCAGTGCCTTGATTGCTGAAAATCTTATTTAACCAGCCAGCTGTCAACGGCGTCTTTACCATATTCTTCACGCCAGGCGTTCAGCGTTTTATGGTTGCCACCGCGGGTTTTGACTGTTTCACCAGTTTTTGGATTCTTGTATGTCTTCAGAGGGCGTGTACCACGACGCTTGTCAGAGGCGCTTTTGGCGTCTGACTTCTTACCCCACATTTTTAAGACGTCATCCCGGGACACACCAAATTTGTCCATTAACTTTTCCAGTTCTGTCTGGAATTTGAGAGTTTGTTTCAGAGACTCATCACTCTCCAAAGCTTCAAGACGCTTCTTCAAGCTTTCCATTTCAGACTTGGCTTCTATATATGCAGCAAGTTTATTCATTCAGACTGACTCCACCTCTTAAAGAGTTAATCAAAGTTAATTGTTAGGCACAACAAACTTATCACTAATAAGTTAGATCTCAATTTATACGATAATAAAAAATTATCAAGACATATCTACAAATTCTTACAATTGTAAGATAATACCTACAACAGTTTCAGATTTCACCCGTATCAAAAATTTTACTGACAACTAATATTGTTTTCGCAGTTTCAATTGCAAGGAATAACATTCAAAGGAGTGAACCATGGAAAAGATTTTTTCCGCATTAGTATTTGTTTTGGCAATGGCATTTATTGGAGGTGCTTATGCCGAAACCACACCAACCGCCCCCACCCAGCAAACTTCAGCTCATCAGCAAGTCAATATAAACAGCGCTGACGCCAACGCGATAGCGAATAGTTTAAAGGGCATTGGAGTAAAGAAAGCAGTGACGTGGCCTAATAGAACAGACCAACCCAGTTAAGGATAATACCCCTAACTGGAGATGAAGAAATTGACCACACGAAAGAAGTACTCAAAAGAATTTAAATTGGATGCCATCAGCCTGGTTCTGGATCAAGGCTACAGTCAAACCGATGCTGCTCGAAGCCTTGGGATTACCCCCAATATGCTGGGCCGCTGGATAAGGGAACATCGCAGAGATGACGGCCAGGCTTTTCGAGGCAATGGGAAGCTAACTCCCGAGCAGGAG
>NZ_AQXX01000075.1 GCF_000376785.1 Hahella ganghwensis DSM 17046 | reverse complement strand
CCGGGCTAAAGTGGAACACCCGTTCAGATACATCAAGCAGGTGTTTGGTTACGACAAAGTCCGCTATCGAGGCTTGGCCAAGAACAAGAGCCGGCTCTATCTGTTGGCGGCCTTCAGCAATCTGCTGATGGCAAGGAAAGAGCTGCAGGTATAGGGGCAGTGAGCCCAGATGACGCCCCACAGGGGGGGAAGATCCAAAATGGCCGGAAAAACACTCTGAATATTCGGCCATATATCGTCGAGAGTTTGAATTACCTCAGAACCTTGGGGTTATTCAGACTCTCCCTAGTACATGAAAGAATAAAAACCGGATACTAAAACAAGTTGACTACCCGTACTACATGCTTGGTGGCATTTCTGACCCTAAAAACCCTAGAAGTTGCAAAAAACATGCTTCCATTCATTGTGGTAAGAAAATTCTAATTTCAGAAGATATATCCAATTTCTACCCAAATACATCATACGAGGCTGTAAAAGGCATTTGGAAGCAATGCTTCCATTTCACTGATAATATCTCAGAAGTTCTCGCCTTATTAACAACATTTAACGGCGAATTACCTCAAGGTTGGAAAACCAGTGGTTACCTAGCAAACCTAGCCCTGTGGAAACACGAGCCAAAGCTAGTAAAAACTCTTGAGGATAACGGATTTTCTTACAGTCGATTTATTGATGACATAACTGTTAGTAGTCCTTACTTTATAACCAGTGAAACCAAGCATTTCATAGTATCAAATATATACAGAATGCTTCTGCCCAGTGGATATAGTCCCAAGCGAACAAAGCATGATATTTCGAGCCGTGAAAGCCCTATGGAAGTTACTTCACTGAATGTGAATACAAAGTATCCGACTATTCCTAAGCGCCAAAGGAACAATATCAGGGCTATGGTGTTTCAATTAGAAAGGCTAGCCCTTAGCCAACGTCGAACTCATTCATATTATAAGCAATGGCTAAGCCTTTACGGGAAGGTAAACAGAATTAAGTCTTTTCACGAAAGAGAGGGTGAAGATTTGCAAAGGCGTATGCGCTTAATTAAGCCAAATAAGAATTTTTTTAGAAAATAAACAATAATTTAATGACCTAACGCTTTTGAGAATAATCTCCGCTTTTTGGCCTAAAGCGAACATAGAAAAACAAGCCTCGTTCTGGCAATCACCGTCAAATTAAGTTCAGATGCATATATTATCTATAGGTGACGTTTAAAACAGATCTCACAAGCAAACAACTCTCCATTATTCCTCCACCATGCACCGATCTGCTTTCCATATAAACTCTATTGACCTACATCAACGCCAAGTTGCCCTTTCCGGGTAGGATGAATACTCCGAGCCTTCACTCATTCAAAGGTGGAAAGACATGCCTAAAAAGATTGTCGTTATTCAAGGTCACCCAGACCCTAATGGCGGACATTTCGATCATATGTTGGGCAACACTTACGTCAGAGCCGCTGAGGAGGCAGGCCATCAGGTATCGCTGATACAAATAGCTGAACTGGATTTTCCCATTTTACGATCCAAAGAAGACTGGAATCACGGGGATCTGTCCGAAGATGTACTCAAGTCGCAACGACTCATTGGCGAAGCTGAGCACCTGGTATTAATCTATCCGCTCTGGCTGGGTTCAATGCCCGCTTTACTGAAAGGTTTTCTGGAGCAGGTATTACGGCCGGGATTTGCACTCGAGAACGGATCAAAAGGAGGCTTTCCGAAAGGAAAGTTACGAGGAAAATCCTCCAGAGTGATTGTCACCATGGGCATGCCTGCATTTTTTTACCGGCTGTTCTACCGCTCCCACAGTCTGAAAAGTCTGGAGCGTAACATTCTTCGCTTTTGCGGAGTCAAGCCGGTGAAAAGCACCCTTATTGGACTTGTGGATGGAATAAGTGGCAATAAATGCCGTCAGTTGAAAAGAAAGATCGCCAAACTTGGCACTGCCGGAGTTTAAACAGGGACCTGCCATAGCGTACAGAAATACCTTACTCAACTGCTGACAACTCCTTATCCGATGCGACATCTCCACGCCATTTTTCCTTTTGGCTTAAAGTCTTATAGGCTTCCTCATTCCATTACTTGCCATTTTACAGACAACTCAATTATGCTGGTTTTTGAGCGATTGCAGTCTCAGATGGGACCGTTTCTGCTGTATTGATCATGCCTGTTTCTGATAACGAACCCCCCACCCTGTCGCCCTTCTTTTCCAATAAAAAATCAGATAAACCTATGTGGAGATAAGTCAATGGACATGACTTCAAGAAGGAAATTTGTTTCACGCGATATTCTCAATAAGGTGCAAGCACAACTCAAACAAAAGCTGCTGAGTGCGCCTCTGCATGATGACACTTCTATCGCTGGCTGGTTCATGGGAACCAAAGGTGAAAATCGCGAGCTGGTCAAAAAAATATTGAGTACAGTCGTGGAACGCACGCTCAATGGTCGCCAGGAACTCTTCCCAGAAGACCCTGCCTACATCACTGACAGCGTCAAAACCTCGGAGCCCTACCTTCAGGCAATTCAGGATGTTGAACAAAAAAGTGAGGGTCTTCTTGATATTCTGACCCAGTACTCGGTTCCTTTTTCCAGCCTGCGCTACCAGGGACATATGACCTGGGATATTACACTGCCGTCCATCATCGGATATATCTCGGGAATGTTGCAGAATCAGAATAATGTCACACCACAGGCAGCTCCGGCGACAACACTTCTGGAAATCATCGCCGCCAACGATATATCTCAGATGGCCGGCTTCAATGTCCGGGCACTGGACGACGACAGTCAATCAGAAGACCCTAAAGCCTGGTCACATATTACCTGCGACGGTACCGTGGCCAATATCGAAAGTGTATGGGCAGCCCGGGAGCTTAAATATATGCCGCTTGGCATCAAATACTCCCTGGAAGACGGACAACAATACGCGTCTATTCGGGATTCACTGACGCTTCCCGACGGCAAACTGCTCAGTCAGGCCAGTGCATGGCAACTGCTGAATATGAAACAGGATGATGCCCTGTCTCTGCCTGAAAAGATGGCTGTACTGCTAAAACAGGATGAAGCTGAAATCTGGAAATCCCTTGGTGACGCCTACTCCCTCAACGCCAAAGGGATGAGCTTCTTCCAGGACAAATATCTCGGTCCGGAGGACATCAAATCACCAGCGATCATCGTGCCATCCACCAAACATTATTCCTGGGTGAAATCTGCGTCATTGTTGGGAATGGGCGGGGGTCAGAAAGGTCTGACCGAAGCACAACTGACAGATATCAACGTGATCGGCAGTGATGCGGTACTGAACGTCTATGTGGATGCCGAGGGAAGCGTCAAAACCGATCTTCTACAGAGCGTTCTGGATACCTGTAAGCAACACAAAAAACCGATTTTAATAAATGTGGCCGTTGTCGGTTCTACTGAAGAAGGGGCTGTTGATCCGGTGGAAAAACTGCTGGCGATCAGAGAAAACTACCGTCAGCAATCGGAGCCCTTTGAGTATTCCGTTCATACAGATGCAGCCTGGGGCGGCTATTTCCTGGCATGTATCCGCAAGCCGTTTGAAATGGGGACCTTCCCGACACAGGCAAAACAGTCAGGAGATAACCAGTTCGATAACAGTAAATCCTGGTTCAGGGAATCGGTGTATGAAAGCATGTCGCAGATTCATCGTTGCGACAGTGTCACTATAGACCCCCACAAGATGGGCTACATTCCTTATCCGGCTGCAGCCTGACCTACCGTAACGAGAAAATCATCAACCTTCTGAGCTTCAGCGCACCTTACATCAGCTCTGAGAGTGACAGTAACAGCATCAATACCCGCAACATCGGTGAGTCCGGGATAGAAGGGTCCAAACCCGGTGCTGCGACTACCGCAGTCTATTTGAGCCATCAAACCATCCGTCCGGATCAAAGAGGCTATGGGCACATCATCAACCAGAGCATGCTGAACTCGAAGCTGTTTTACCTTTATCTGGCCACTTTGGATATTGCCTTCCCTGATGACCTGTTCAACCTGGCGTTACTGACACCACTGACCAAGGAGCAGGAAGCGCAGCGTCAAAGCATCGCTGAAGTACTGTGGAAGCGTCAGGCCAGTAAGCTGGATTTACTCAATCACCGGGAGATCACCTCCTTCCTGCGTCAGGTTTCCGGCGACCAGAATATCGTGGACTATGTTTTCAGCGATAAGAAAGACCGTTCCCCAGAAAGGACACTGCAACTGAACAACGACCTGTTTGAAAAGCTCAGTGTTCCTCCAGGCCAGCCGGTAGCGCCTGATCAGATATTTGTATCCATGACAACGTTCAATCGTGACGATTATGGCAACGATTTCATGGATGCACTGGGTCAGCGTCTTTTTGACCATCCGGAACAGGTGGATGCAATTCCCTGCATACGCTCAGTGATACTGGACCCTTGGGCTATCTATACCCACGAGTACGACCAGATGGGTATGTTCAACTTCTTCACCGACATATTCATTCCAAAGCTGCGGAAGGAAGTGAACCTTCTCTGTAAATAAACGTTCACTGGCGGCCGGTGCAAGCCGGCCGCACATTTCTCTTATATGAGCCCCCTACTTTTATGAATCCCCTACCTTTTTCCCCCGGATTCATCTCACCGCTACATGACACTTGGTAATTTTTAACACTTTTCAAGTTAAATAGTCAGCTTCTCTCATCTCCGTTCTTCCTTAGCCTGTACCTTGCTGGACCGGATGGATTCAGCATCAATCTCAAATGGAGGAACCATGATGGTGAGGATCGCAATTACCCTACTAGCGGTGTGTATGGCACTACCAGCCTTTGCACACCAATCAGCCAGTCGCCTGGACGTCGCGACTATGGCCAAGCAGTCGGACCTGGTATTCAGAGGTAAAGTAGTCGACATCAACTACCGGCAATCTGAGGCCAAAGGCCAACTAAAACCCCTGCCCTATACCTACGTCACCTATGCGGTTGACGAAGTACTCCATGGTCAATATCAGGAGTCAGAACTGACCTTGCGTTTTCTTGGAGGAATCACCGAACAGGGCGAAATTATGATGAACACATCATCCCCTCATATGGACATGGGTGATGAAGACATCCTGTTTGTTCAGGATAACGGTGGTTCTGAGTGCCCATTGGTTGACTGCAGCATGGGTCGGCTACGGGTGATTCACGGCGAAATCTACAGTGAGTACGGCCAGTCTCTGGTACAAAACAGCAAGGGGCAACTGGTCTTTGGCAAGTCAGCCCAGTTGGATGAAGTTAACTCCTTCCAAATTGGTGATCGCACATTCCAGCACAATGTTAATCGTAAACAGGCCCAGGAAGGCGATAGAGAAGCCAGCAAGTCTCTGACGGTTGAGGGAGTCCCACTTCAATCCGGCAATATCAGCGGACTGATGCGTGAACACATTTTTAGCTCCAACACCAAAGACCCTTACGGCCTGAGCAAGAATGTCCGCAACCTGGACATCAATGCCCCCATTCTGCCACCACAGGCCAAGCCGGTAACTCTCCCCGAGCCTCGCCAGGACAAATCACAGGCCTTGAGTCACGAAAGTTCTACCGAACTTGAAGCCATCAAACGCAACAACGGTAACCCCGTACTGAAGGACCAGTAAGCCAACCTGGTATAAAACAGAGGAGATATGTTATGAAGAGGTTATTCCGTTTTATCGCCGCCTTGAGCCTGATGGCCGCAGCTTCTGCCCAGGTCAGCGCGTACACCACAACCAGTTGTGGTTCAGGTGATGTGTCCTGGAGTTCCAAGTTCCGTTACCTATATGCCTATACCGGCAGCTTTCCCTCGGGCAGTAGCTATCGCACCGCACTGGAAGAAGCCGTGGACCGTCTCAATGACAATGCTTCCGGCTTCACCTTCTATATTATCTACACTTCTACGGCCCCGGCTCTGGGTAATGGGCGCAGTGAGGTATGGATCGAAAATATCAGCCCTCCCGGTGTCACCAATTACTGGTGGAATGGCTCCTGCAACATGACGGAAGCGGACATTCGCATGGATAGCTCTGTTACCTGGACTACCTCCATTGTGAAAACCACGAACTTTAACTACGGAGGTTCAGGCCGTCCTTTCCAGACCACGTTGCTCCATGAGCTCGGCCACGCGATCGGGCTTGGCCATGAAGCCGATGAATATAACATTATGGGTCAGGACTGGGATCACATTCACACTAACGGAAACTACTCCAGAGCTTATTTTGGCGAAGACGCCAGTGATGGCTCTGTTTACCTGTATGGCGCGGGCAGCGGTCAGGATCTTGGTGTGGTTCACTGGAAATGGACTGGCGCCAGCGGCGCTTATAGTGCTCATGGTCGTACCCGCCTGCTGGATCCTTCTACCGGATCAGAGCTGAGTTACACCGTTGTTGGAGGTGAGCGTCGTTACAATGTCGTCAGAGGGCAAAACGTCCGCATGGAGCTGACTTACGAAAACAACGGCAATAGCTACCAGTATCAGGATGTGAACTATTACATATCCACCAATAGCACGGTCTCGACCTGGGATACGCTCCTCGCCTCCCGCAACCTGGGACTGTCTCCGGACAATGTGTATACCTCGACCTATGACGTCACCATCCCCAGCAACGTGAGTTGCAATACTCCACACTGGCTCGGTGCGGTTATGGATCCTGATGGCTCTGTGTCCGAATTGGCTGAGTGGAACAACGCAACCTACATCCCGGTCTACGTCAACTGGACGTTCAGTTGCCTGGTGATTACTCCGACCCTGGAAGTCACTCCCATTCAACCCTGAGGCAAATATAAAATACCAGGCAATCGGTCTCGATTGCCTGGTATTACCAAACTCTACGCAACGCCCCTCTCTAGCTCAGGCTACTAGGAATAAAAACCGTTCTTTGCCCGTAGATTCTTTCATAAACGACTGTCATTCTGCCCCTATTCTGTCCCACCACGGTCATGATCAAACAGTCACAAGCCCCCCGTTTACGACCTCAAATCTCTCCTTGATAAGTGTGAATACCGACTAGACAAAATTCCGGCAAGTTTTAGCCTTGAACAAGAGCATGTCGAAAGCTATCGCTCTCTGACGTTGTCTCGATAGAGCAACGTATTAAAGAACAATCGAATCGGAATCGTGGCGGCTCCTTCGCTTTGCCAATCAAGGCTCAATTGAGAGCATTATCTTGCGTCTTACCGGACGGCAGCGTGTCTTCACAAAAACAATAAGAGGGAATTTACATGGCCAATATTGCGGCTGCTACTCAATTAGAATCCGGTATGACACCTGAGCAGAGTTCATCCGAGACTGAAGAATCCGCCCCTTTCCCGGATCGGGGCTACTGGTCTCTCCTGAAACAAACCTTCTTTTCAGCGTATCTTTCCAATCAGATTCTGATCAATCTGGGAGACGGAATTTTTGGACTTCTTGTAACCTTCAGTGCTTTGAGTCTGAATGCATCCGCCGCCGAGCTGGGTCTGATCGTATCTTGTATCGCACTACCACGAGGATTATTGGGGCTCTATGGTGGAGTTATCGCCGATCAGTACCGGCGACGCGTTATTATGCAGTTATGTGATTTAGCCAGAACCGTCGGCATCGCTCTGGTCGGCATTCTTGTCTGGACCGGCAATCTTTCTCTCTTTAACCTCACTCTGCTGGCTTCGCTGGTGACATTAACATCCGCGTTTTCAAAACCTGCCGGCAAAGCCATTTTGCCTGAAGTTGTCGATGCTTCAGATCTATATCTCGCCAATGGAATGACACAAAGCGTATTATGGCCTTCTTTTTTTCTCGGCGCTTTCCTGGCAGGAAGCATGGACACTTCAGGGCTCTTCTCAGCTTATAGCTATTTAATGTGTGCCGGAGTGTTCGCCATCGCCGGCATGGTCCTTGGCCTGGTGCAACCTGGTCGTCTGAAAAAAACAACAGAGAACTGTCAGAACTCGATACTGACAGACATCATTGATGGCATATCAGAACTGGCTCGTCACAGAGCGCTTTTGATCAGGGTGGTCGGTTATCTTTTTTTCTCCCTGATTTGGCGTGGTATGACGCAAGTGGGCCTGCCTTTGTATACGGTTGAGGCGTTGAACCTCCCGGCAAGTTTCTATAGCACACTGATCATTGCTGCTGGTCTGGGCGAATTTGTCAGTTCTTTGATTATCGCCAAACTGGCCATCACCCGATCCCTGAAATTTTCATTTATTGGTGAGGCGTTGCTGGGGATAGCCCTGCTAACCTTGAGCCTTAACCTCTCCTCAAGTGGCTTATCCACCGCAATCGCCTTATTCTCCGTGATGCTGGTTGGTGTTTCCGCCAGCCTAGTTCATGTGCCATTAACTACGGCTATACAAACAGATATCAGCAGTTCAAACAGCGGAAAGGTTTTCAGCATCTGGAATACGCTGGGAACACTCGGAGGCAGCCTGGGAGCTTTGGTGATTTCAGGCATGATCAGTATCTCCGGTACAACCATGACACTCATAACCCTTATGCTGTTTTCTCTACTGATACTCCTGTTAAGCTATTGTCTGGCCTACCCCAGAGATACCAGATCAAAAGACTTGCCGGCTGATCTGATGGGGACGGTTTCCACGGCCTGATGCCAACTTATAACGAATGGAATCAGGATTTATCACAGGCTGAATATTCGCTTATGAAATACCATATCTACTGCGCTATATCCTCACACGGATATGGCCACGTTGCCCAGGTCGCCCCAGTTCTCAATCAGCTAAAGTCCCGATACCCGGATCTACAGCTGACGATTCAGTGTGCAATTGACGCCAAAGTACTCGCTTCATGGATAAACTCCGCTTTTACTCAGATTGAGGAACCAGCAGACCTGGGCTTACTGATGCATGATGCTGTTCATGTAGATGCGCAGGGAACTTATCAGGCCTATCACGACCAATTACTCAACTGGCAAAGTACGCTTAACTCTGCCGTTAAGTATCTGGAATGTTATGGCCGTCCTGATCTGGTGGTCACCAACAACAGTTATATAATGTCTGCTGCAGCATTCGAGCTTGGCATTCCCAGTCTGCATTTCTGCTCCCTGAATTGGGCCGCCTTATTCCGCTACTACAGCCATCAATATGATCAGGGCAACGAGGTTTTCAATCATCTTGTCAATTGTTATAACCGGGCAGAGAACTTTCTGAGGATCACTCCCGGACTGGAAATGTCCGAGCTGAATAACGTCAAAACGGTGGGGCCCATTGGTAGAACCGGTGCCTGTCGTGATCTGTCAAAACTGACCGGTCGATCACCTTCTACAAAATTTGTTCTGGTATCTATGGGGGGCATCCCCTATCACATTCCATACGAAAGCTGGCCGGCAGGCGAGAACATCTGCTGGCTGACTGCCTCGCAGGTAGCCCCGGAACATCCAGACTTCTTATCCCTGGATAAACTGAATATATCCTTTATCGATGCTGTTGCCAGTTGCGACGCCATTGTCACAAAGCCCGGCTATGGAACTTTCGTGGAAGCCACCATTCACCACAAGCCAGTGCTCTACCTCAGCCGTAAGGATTGGCCGGAAGAGCCTTATCTTGTCTCATTTTTGAACGAGAACGGAATTGGGAATGAGATTTCCCCCGAACAGCTTTCTTCCGGAAGGTTAAAGACAGAGGTAGAAAAATTGCTTCTGCAGTCTTCTCCTCAGAAACCAGTTTCTCTTACTGGCATAGCGGAAGTCACAGAAGAAATCATACGTTTATTGAAGGAATGACAGAAGGCCCCAAAGGGGCCTGATCAGGTGCCAACCTGTTGTTCAGGAGCGGCTTCGGCAAACGCTGAAAGTGTTAAGCAATGGTCATATACCGCCCGGATTCTGGGAAAATCATCCATAGGAACATCAAAGCGATAGGCATTATAGACCTGAGGTACAAGGCAGACGTCCGCGTATGTCAGCATATCCCCCATACAGTATGGTCCGTCCACTAACTGCTTCTCCAAGGCTGAAAACCCAACACCTATCCAGTGGTGATACCATTGAGTTTTCTGCTCATCTGATATACCCAGGTCATCCACAAGGTATTTCAGCACCCTCAGGTTATTCAAGGGATGAATATCCGCAGCAACCTGGTTCATCAGACTGCGAGTCATCGCCCTCATCGTCGTGTCCCTGGGCAACATGGCTGGATCAGGGCGCACCTCCTCCAACCATTCCAGAATCGCGAGGGATTGGGTCAGAAACTCACCTTCATTAATCTGCAGTGCAGGAACAAGTCCCTGTGGCTGTCGGCGCAGGTGAACCTCCTGACTCTGCTCACCAAGACGCAGGTCAACAGGAATTTGCCCATATGAAACGCCTTTCAGATTCAGCGCAATCCTGACTCTGTATGCTGCGGAAGACCGCCAGTAATCATATAGAATCATCATGGCTGATGGCCTTTCCTGTGTATTCCACCACCGTTTGATCTATGGCACCGAAGATAGACTGTCCGTCACCATCCAACATCTCTATACGAACCTGATCACCGAAGTGCATGAAGGTTGTTTGAGGAGATCCGGTATTGATGGTTTCAATCATTCGCACTTCCGCGATACAGGAATATCCGACACCACCGTCAGCAATCGCCGACCCATGTTCAGTATTCTGTTTGTTGGATACCGTGCCAGAACCGATGATGGCTCCAGCTGACAGGGGACGTGTACGCGCCGCATGGGAGATAAGCCGGGCAAAGCTAAACGTCATATCCTGACCGGCATTGGCCCGCCCAAATGGCTGCCGGTTATAGTCAACGTTTAAAGGCAGGTGCACCTTACTATGTTCCCAGGCAGGGCCCAGTTCATCAGGAGTCACAGCCACCGGAGAAAAACTGCTTGAAGGCTTGGACTGGAAAAAGCCGAAGCCTTTAGCCAGCTCTCCAGGAATCAGGCCTCTTAAAGAAACATCATTCACCAACATCAGCAACTGAATATGTTCTGGTGCCTGCTCCTCGGAAACGCCCATGGGAACATCATCGGTCACTATGGCAATTTCCGCTTCGAAATCGATTCCCCACTCTTCTGAGCCCAGGGGAATGTCATCACAAGGACCAATAAAACTGTCTGATCCCCCCTGATACATCAGAGGATCTGTCCAGAAACTGGGGGGCATTTCACTGTTGCGGGCCTTTCGTACCAGCTCTACGTGATTGACGTAAGCACTGCCATCAGCCCATTGGTAGGCACGAGGCAGTGGAGAAGCACAATCCTGAGGGCGGAACTCAAATACGCCCGCCAAGTCTGAGGAACTCTGATTCAGCTTCCGGTAAACCGACTGAAGTTTGGGCTCAGTCTCTGCCCATCGGTCCAGGGCGTCCTGCATCGTCCCGGCAATATGTGGCACTTCAACCGCAGAGTTGAGATCGCGGGATACGACGATCAAACGACCGTCACGCCCCTGTTTAAGACTGGCAAGTTTCATTGCAGACCCCTTAGATTACACCACGGGCTTGTTGGTCCCGCTCAATTGACTCGAACAGCGCCTGAAAGTTGCCTTCGCCAAAGCCAAGGTGCTCTTTGCGCTGAATCAACTCGATAAAAATAGGTCCAAACAGGTTTTTGGTAAAGATCTGAAGCAGGTAACCTTTTTCATCCCCATCCACCAGAACCTGATGTTTCTGGATTCGGGCATGGTCTTCTGTCACATTCGGTACTCTGTCGAATACATGATCATAGTAATCATCATTGATATCCAGCGTCTGAATACTGGTCCCTTCCATCGCGTCCAGTGACGACAGCAGATCTCTGGAGGCAAAGGCCAGATGCTGAACTCCCGGACCATTGTATTCGTCAAGGTATTCATCAATCTGATTATTCTTATCGTCTTTCCCTTCGTTGATCGGAATACAGAAGCTTCCGTCCGGGGATTTAAGTGCATACGAAATCAGCGCGGTTTTCTTACCACGAATATCAAAATAGCGAACTTCGGTGAAGCCGAAAATGTCTTTATAAAAGTTAGCCCATTTTTCCATGGTGCCTTTGTAGACGTTGTTGGTCAGGTGATCGACATTCATGAACCCTTTTTCAAGCACCCTGACCGGCTCTTCGAGATCTTCAAAATCAGCCTCGTAGATTGAGCCTTTGTCGCCAAACAGATCAATAAAGTAGATAAGGCTGTCACCGATACCATAGATCGCAGGGTATGGCAGATCCTTATTCGCATCTTCAGCAGGTTTTGCACCACGCTTTACCGCTTGCTCAAAAGCATATTCAGCGTCATCAACGCGCCATCCCATTGAGCAGATAGCCGGCCCGTGGCGCTCTGCAAATCCCTTGGAAAAGCCTTTCCTTTCGTTATTCATCAGAAAGTGAATATCGTTCTGATTGAAGTACAGGATATCCTTACCTTTGAAGGTCTTCAGCTTCGACAGTCCGAAATCCAGAAAGACCTTTTCCATAAAGTCACTGTCAGGCGTGGCAAATTCAGTAAATTCAATACCACGAAGTCCCAGGGGGTTATTCTCGGAATCTCCTGCATGGTGTCGGTCTGGTGTAAATTTGGTGTTCATGGTTTTCCCTCCGCTTCGTGTCATTCTTATTTTTTGGATTCAGGTTCAAGCCAGGACTGGTGATAGTCACCGGCCATGGCGTTTTTGACGTTTTCAGTCAGCTGCAATGGTGCAAAGGTATCCACCATGACAGCGTATTCGTAGGTTTCCCGAGCCCCGATGGAAGCTTCTGTCTTACCAGGCTGTGGCCCGTGAGGTACGCCCCCCTGATGCAGGGTGATGTACCCGGCTTCAATACCGGTGCGGCTCATGAAGTCACCATCGACGTAATAGAGCACCTCATCACTATCGACATTTGAGTGATAGTAGGGAGCCGGTATCGCCTGGGGATGGAAGTCATAGAGACGGGGAACGAAATTGCAAAGAACAAAGCCTCGTCCACCAAAGACCTGATGAATACTTGGCGGCAGATGGATTTGCCCGACAATAGGTTGGAAATCCCGGATATTGAACGCCCAGGGATAGAGATAGCCATCCCACCCTACCAGATCGAACGGATGCCATTGCATCTGGTGCGCCTGGTAGTGATCCCGGTATTTACTGATGACCTGGAAGTCTCCCTGCTGCACTATCGGATCAGACAGTTTCGGGACTCGAATGTCCCGTTCACAGTAAGGTGCTGTTTCCAGAAGCTGGCCATACTCGTTGCGATAGTGCTTGGGAATTTCCACCATGGAGTGCGATTCCACGACAAACAGGCGAACATTGTCGTAGTTATTGAAGTGAAGCTGGTATATTGTGCCCCGGGGTATCATCAGGTAATCCCACTGACGTACTTCCAGACGGCCGTACTCCGACAGCAACTCACCTTCGCCTTCATGGACGAAAATGATTTCATCGGCGTAGGCATTACGGTAAAACTGGTCAGTGGATTCAGTCACCCGTGCAGTGTGAATAGACAGGTCTTGATTGAAAAAGAGACGATTACGGGCGTTATAAAAGTTGCCCTGGCGGTCCGCTTTGCGACTATCAAGTTTATAATTCTGTACTAGACTGTCTTGCCAATGAGCTCCATGCTCAATATGCACCCGCTCAACGGAGGGGCTTTTCGTCGGCATGTTGTGGTGATATTTGGTGCTGTACAGGCTGGCAAACCCGTGAGTGGAAACCAACTCTTCCCGGTACAACTCCTCTTCCTGCCCAGCCTGAACACCTGGATGCCGGGTATCCTTATAAAAAGTCACGTGGTGTTTGGCAGGTAAATCACCTTGTTTGACATAAAACGGCATGCGTGCAGCCTCGTCTGAAAACTAGTCGATAGCTCTATTGTCCGCCGTTCTACAACTAAAAAAAGAATAATATTTGCATCATCTTGTTCTAATATTTAGATATACAATCACAGTTACAGTTATGGAAATTTACAGGTACGCCGATGAAAGTGGATATGGAAGCCCTAAGGGTCTTGGACACCATCATTCAGGAAGGAAGTTTCGCGAAAGCCGCCAATCGACTGCATAAAGCCCAGTCAGCCGTGAGCTATCAGATCCGGAAACTGGAAGAACAACTGAATATCGATATTTTTGACCGCAGTCAGTACCGCGCCACGCTCACCCCCAAAGGTCAGGCACTCTGGACCGAAGCGCGACGAATGCTGCAGTTGGCAGGACGTATCGAAAGCCTCGCAGAACGCTATACGGAAGGCTGGGAACCCCGGCTCGAGCTGGTAATCGACGGTGCACTGCCGATGGTTCCCATCATGGGCGCTCTAAAATCCCTCGCTGACCGGGATATTCCCACCCGTATCCAGGTCAAGGTTGAAGCCCTGGGCGGTGTCCAGATGCGCTTTGAAAAAGATAATGCGGACATCATGCTGGCCAAAGACTATACACCGCATCCTTCACTCACTTCTGTGCCATTAACCCCGGTCAGCCTCGTGTTGGTGGCGGCCAGTCATCACCCTCTGGCAGGGGAAAAGAGCATTGAGTTAGACCAGCTTCACGATCATGTGGAGCTAACCATCAATGACACCAGCGAGCACCCATCCCCCCGACCAGACTCACTGCAGTTCGGCGGCGACCGGGTGTTCTACATGCATAGTTTTTCAGCCAAAAAGACTGCCATTGAGATGGGCCTGGGATTCGGCTGGATGCCGGTATTCCAGGTCAGAAAAGAGTTGGCAGAGGGCAGCCTGATAGAACTCAACTATCGATCCGGTTCACGGGTTTCATTCACCCCCATGCTGGTTTATCGCAATGAACCTCCGCTGGGGAAAGCCGGCGGTATTATTGCGGAGCTCGTCGGTAAGGCCTTCCAGCAGTTTGAAGGGTAACTTCTGACTACAGGCGCTACTCAATAGCCCTGGTATGACCGGAGAATACCGGGGCTGAATACTTTTCCTTTGTAAAAAAGAACATATTCTCAGGCAAGACCATGATCTTCTCCTCGACTTGACTATGGTCTTCCTGTCATAGACATTTCCCCCTGATTTACCTCATAGTAAAACTTGTTGTCTGGATCACGCGTCTGGTCACTTGCCGCACAAAAACAACGAACAGGAGGGTTTAATGGCTAATCTTACGGATATCCCCGAATCACTGGCAGCCACCGGCTGGCAGATTTCCGAGGATAACAAATCCATTCACAAAGTCTTTAAATTTGCTGATTTCCGCGATGCCATGAGCTATATGGTACGCGTGTCCTTTGAAGCAGAAGCTGCCAACCATCATCCGGAATGGCTGAATGTCTACAACCGGGTGGAAACCACTCTGACCACACATGACACTGGTGGCCTCACACAAAATGATGTCAACCTGGCCGAGGCCATGGATAAGATCTATCAAAAGTAGAATGGTAAAGGAAACACTATGAGTCTTTCTGAAAAAGTCGTCCTGGTGACTGGTGCTACCGGAGGTTTGGGACCTGCAGTAGTCCGTCACTTTAAAGACCAGGGCGCACAGGTCGTGGCAATGGGCCGCTCAATGGAATCGTTGAACAGCCACTTCGCTAACAGCAACATTTCCCGAAAAACCTGTGATCTGCTGAACGCAGAAGAAGTAAAAAAATGTGTTGAAGACGTCATCGCGGAAAAGAGCCGGATTGATATTCTGGTCTGTGTTGCCGGCGGCTTTGCCATGGGCAGTACTGTGTACGAAACTCCCATGGAGCAATGGGAGCTAATGAATGACCTGAATGTAAAGACCGTCCTGAATATGGTCCGAGAGGTCATCCCGGGGATGCTGGAACAGAAAGCCGGCAAAGTTATCACTGTTGGTGCAACGGCGGCCCATCACGGCATGGCTCAGATGGGGACCTATTGTGCGAGCAAATCCGCCCTTATGCGGTTCACAGAAGCCCTGGCTATGGAAGTGCGCACCAAAGGCATCAATGTCAATGCGGTGCTGCCGACCATTATTGATACTCCGGATAACCGTAACGCCATGCCGGATGCAGACTATGATCGCTGGGTGGCGCCGGAAGATCTGGCCAATGTTATCGGTTTCCTGACCTCTGATGCAGCGAAAGCGGTACATGGCGCTTTGATTCCCGTTACCGGCCTCAGTTGATTTCAAACGCCTTTAACGAAATGGCTGGGTCAGCATCTGGCCCAGCTTCATTTCTTCGGGTTGATCGGAAAACTCTGCCAGTCCGATTCTCATGCCTAGATGCCCCAGTAAAGGCTGTGCCCGATAAGTCCCCAACCATCGATCCCACCAGGGAAGATTGAAGCCGAAGTTGCTATCCGTTTCCTCAGGTATACGCGAATGATGCACCCGATGGTAGTCCGGGGTCACAATCACCCAACGCAGAATTTTTTCCACGGCGGCAGGTAGGCTGATATTGGTATGATTAAACAATGACGTGGCATTCAGAACGATTTCAAACAATAGAACCGCCAGAGCCGGCGCACCCAATACAATGACGACTGCTATCTTGATCAACATTGACAACAGTATCTCCAAGGGGTGAAACCGAACACCGGTGGACACATCAATTTCAGGGTCCGCATGGTGCATTCGATGCAATCGCCATAACACAGGAACCCGATGAAATAAGCGGTGCTGCAGGTAAATCGCAAAGTCCAGCACAAGAAACGCCAAAATAATCACCAGCCATTCGGGAATCGGAATCCAGTTCAAAACGCCCCACTGAAGCTCCTCAACATGCATGGCAGTGCCTACAGCCGCCAGAGGGAACAACAATCTCAACAACAGAGAATTTAAAACCAATATCCCCAAATTGGAGAACCAACGCCGGGTTCTGGAATACTGCCTGGCCCGGATGGGACGAATGCCTTCCCATATCGCCATTACAGAGAATATTCCCAGAAATGCACCACCACGAATCAGCGGCTCGTTGGAAATTAAGAATTCGGACATTTCAATACCTGCTCCCCATCACCGAGGTTCATCGTTATATCAGACAAACTGAAATAACCACAGGGAGCCATGAGCCTGGCCATAAACTTTCCAGTCCTCTGGCTCTCGGAGTCAGCTAGTATGACTCCAGAATAACTAAAAAATTCCGACATAATTCACACCAGGAATTATCCAGTAGCATGACAAACAGAATATCGTCTAGTATTCAATAATGACACAAGATCAACCTTCTACCCTGACTCAGGAACTCAGTCTGCTGGAACGCAAGCGCCGCGCCTTGATACGCGTGGCGAATATTACCGCGTCTCTAGAACGGCTTCGCCTTGGCTACGAAGCAATGTTACACCTGGGGCAGACTGATAGCCCCCTTCCCATCAGTGCCATGCAACTGTTCGATCAACTGGGGAGAAAAATCCGTAACCTGTCGGATGCCGAGGTAAAACTCAGGCTGGGTGGGCTGGACAAAAAATTACTGCATGCGCAAAAGGTCATCAACCAGGCCATACCTCAATTAGTCGATCCTGAGAGCAGTGATAAGGTATTGGAGAGCTTCAGCCAACAGATCCGGGATTTTCAGCGTCTGGCACATACCAATATTGCCCTCCGTGTATTGATTGAGCGTCGCCATATTGAACTTCCCCCGCTGGAACTGAATATCCCCCTGGATCAGATCAAATCCAATATCAGTGCGGTCACCACAAAAGAGCGCACCTGTCGCAGCAAAGTTAAAAAACAGATAGAGTCAATGCGCGTAGACTTCCAGCGTATTATCTACAGCGGTTTATGCTCTGATTCCCAGAAACAGGTACTGCAGGCCATGGATGCCGCCCTGATAGAGAATATAGAGCATATACAAGCCGGCAAAAGCATTTCCGACCTACCAACACCGGTAGAAGATCTGGAACTGAACACGGTAGCTAACCAAACCAGCGAAACACCGCCTCTGCCTCACCCGAAAGTTACAGAACAACCTCGCGTATCTCCAGCTGTTTCCGTCGATAAAACAGAGTCCCAGCAGGACAAGCAGCATCCGGTAGGGGACAAATCCTCCACGTCGCCTTCCGGCAAGACTCCACGCAAAAACCTGATCAAACGATTTCAGATCTGGCTTTCCACTCCCTGGCATGTTGGCTGGAAAGACATTGATAGAGACAAAGACAAGGACAACGAGAACGGCTCTTCATCCTAGAACCTATTCACTTTCCCCAGATACGAAATGAGCGCCAGTACCCTCACTCAACGAGAGCTACGACTTTAGTCTAACCTCCGCAAGAAAGAATTAAGATTTCCGGCCGATTGAAAACTAGAATGCCTTTGTTATGATCTACTTTCTTAATCGTTAAAGATAAGTAAATCTCAGCCTCTGGAGGCTATCTTCATGGGCTATATTGATAAAATAAAAACAAGGTAGATCACTATGAAACTTAATCATTTAAGTCGATTCGCCGTTATCGCTTCCTCCCTATTGATTGGCGCGCCCTTACAGGCGGCAACCGTGACCATTTCCTGCGGTGCCGTAGGTACAGAACTGGACGTATGCCGGGATGGAGCAGATGTCTGGTCCAAGAAAACCGGTCACGAGGTGAAACTGGTATCCACTCCCAACTCTTCGACTGAAAGACTTTCCCTTTATCAGCAGATTCTTTCCGCCCAATCCACCGATATCGATGTGATGCAAATAGATGTGGTCTGGCCCGGTATGCTCGAAAAACACCTGCTGGATCTGAAAAGCCACACCAACGGCGCGGAAAAAGACCACTTTCCGTCTCTGGTCCAGAACAATACTGTCAATGGTCGCCTGGTAGCAATGCCCTGGTTTACCGACGCGGGCGTCCTGTATTACCGCAAGGACCTATTGGAAAAATACGGCCATGAAGCCCCAACCACCTGGGAGCAACTGACAGAAACCGCCAAGGAAGTACAAGCTCAGGAACGGAAGTCCGGCAATGACCAGATGTGGGGATTCGTCTGGCAGGGTCGCGCTTATGAGGGACTGACCTGTGACGCTCTGGAATGGATCTACAGTTACGACGGCGGCACCATTATTGATGCCGATGGCAAGGTCACGATCAGCAATCCTCAGGCCGCCCAGGCACTGGATACGGCTCGGAGCTGGATAGGGACGATCTCACCAGAAGGCGTTCTCAACTACACCGAAGAAGAAGCTCGTGGCGTGTTCCAATCTGGCAATGCCGTTTTCATGAGAAACTGGCCATACGCCTGGGCACTGTCTCAAGCCGATGACAGCCCAATCAAAGACAAAGTCGGCGTGGTCGCATTACCGAAAGGTGGCGAGAAAGGACAACATGCCGGAACTCTGGGAGGCTGGCAGTTGGCCGTATCACGCTACAGTAAGAACCCCGATCTCGCTGCGGATCTGGTTGCTTATCTGACCAGCTACGAAGAACAAAAGCGTCGCGCCATCGTCGGCTCATACAACCCGACCATCATGTCACTGTATGAAGATAAAGACGTCCTCGCAGCAACCCCTTTCTTCGGCAGCCTGTATGACACTTTTGCCAATGGTGTCGCTCGACCTTCAACACCTACCGGCGACAAATATGGCCGTGTCAGCAATGCCTTTTTCAATACCGTTCACGGTGTATTATCAGGTAACAGCGACAGCCAGTCTGCCCTGAAGTCACTGGAGAAACAGTTGAAACGACTGGTTCGTCGTCGATAACAGCGATGTGAGCGTTCCAATAAAGCTGGAACGCTCACAGCCCCCCTTCTGAGACTTGATGGACACACACGAATTTAACGGTGAAAGGTATGGCTGATTCCTCTTCTCAATCCATCGCCACGATGCCCCCGCTCGATGAGCCGCGCCGGGGTAATCTGAGTAAAAGCCGTATCAGAGCGGCCTGGACATTTATTACTCCGATGCTGGTTCTGCTTGCCCTGGTGGCAGGCTGGCCGCTGTTGAGGACCATCTGGTTCGGTTTTACCGATGCCAGTTTTTCTGATCTCAGCAGTATGCAGTGGATTGGCTTTGCCAACTATCTGGACTACGAAGACGGCGAATGGTACGGGCTTCTGGCCGACAGCCAATGGTGGGGAGCGGTCTGGAATACCCTTTACTTCACCGTGATTACCGTGTCTGCAGAATTGGTACTTGGAACCATTATTGCGCTGACGCTTAACGCGAATTTCGTGGGTCGTGGCATTGTCCGCGCCGCGATCCTGATCCCCTGGGCCATCCCAACCATTGTCTCCGCCAAAATGTGGGGATGGATGCTCCATGACCAGTTCGGCATCATCAATCATCTGCTGATGACCGTTGGTTTCATCGATACACCTCTGGCATGGACTGCCGATCCGGATTTATCCATGTGGGCAGTCATCATGGTGGATATTTGGAAAACCACGCCTTTTATGGCCTTGCTGATTCTGGCGGCACTACAGATGTTACCTTCAGACTGCTACGAAGCGGCGAAAGTGGATGGCATTCATCCGGTTAAGGTCTTCTTCAAGGTGACGCTTCCACTAATCACACCAGCGGTGATGGTCGCTGTTATTTTCCGTGCACTGGACGCTCTGCGGGTGTTTGATCTGATATATGTACTGACCTCCAACAGCACGGAAACCATGTCCATGTCCGTGTATGCCCGACAACAACTGGTGGAATTCCAGGATGTAGGGTACGGCTCAGCGGCATCCACAATGCTGTTCCTGATAATTGCCCTGATCACCATCGCCTATCTTTACCTGGGCCGCAAACATCTGGGAGACGACTGATCATGCAGATTCTGACGCCTCAGCAATTACGCATCAAACGTATTAAGCACATCACCACGCGCGCGGCCTTCTATGCCTTGGTCGTGGCCATTGTTCTGTTCTCGGTGTTTCCGTTTTACTACGCCATCGTGACGTCAATGCAGACCAGTAGTGAGCTTTTTGAAGTCAGCTATTGGGTTGAGCATCTTAATTGGGAAAATTATCAGGCGGTGATGGGACAATCGTCTTTTGTCAGCAGCATCGGTAACTCGATTTTGATTTCCACTCTGGTCGTTGCGATCTCCATTCTGTTCGGCCTGACTGCCGCCTATGCACTAGGCCGGGTCGACTTCAAGGGACGCGGTCCGATTCTGACAATCGTGCTCGGGGTGTCCATGTTTCCTCAGGTGGCAGTGCTTTCCGGTCTCTTTGAAGTCATCCGGGCACTGAACATCTATAACAATCCACTGGGGCTGGTATTTTCCTACACTATTTTTACCCTGCCCTTTACTGTCTGGGTTCTGACGACTTTCATGCGCCAACTACCCAAGGAATTGGAAGAGGCCGCCATTGTTGACGGTGCGACTCCCTGGGTCACCATATTTAAAGTCTTCATGCCGTTGTTGTGGCCGGCCATGGCAACAACCGGGCTTTTGGCCTTTATTGCCGCCTGGAATGAGTTTCTGTTTGCCCTGACCTTCACCCTGACCGATGACCAGCGCACAGTGCCTGTCGCCATTGCATTGATCAGCGGTGGATCCGCGTATGAACTTCCCTGGGGAATCATCATGGCAGCATCGGTCATTGTGACCGTTCCCCTGGTCGTACTGGTTTTGATTTTTCAGCGCCGGATTGTGTCCGGTCTGACCGCAGGCGCAGTCAAGGGTTAAAACACATCAGAATGCTAAAACCCGATACTAGATTAACAGCACTTTTATTTTTGGACGTTTGTTTTTGGAGAGTTAAATGACATTAAATTCCGAGTGGTGGAAAGGCGGTCTGATCTATCAGATTTACCCGCGCAGTTATATGGACAGTAACGGTGACGGCATAGGCGATCTGCCCGGCATTACCGCAAAACTGGACCATATTGCCTCACTGGGTGTGGATGCTGTCTGGTTGTCGCCGTTTTTCACTTCCCCAATGAAGGACTTTGGTTACGATGTCGCAGACTATTGTGATGTTGATCCTATGTTCGGCACATTGGAAGACTTCAAGATCATGCTAGCCCGCGCCCACGAACTCGGTCTGAAAGTGATTATCGACCAGGTCATCAGTCACAGCTCTGATCAGCATCCCTGGTTCCAGGAAAGCCGTAAAGATCGAACCAACCCTAAAGCGGACTGGTATGTATGGGCCGATCCTGCTCCTGATGGTTCTCTGCCCAACAACTGGGTCTCTATTTTCGGCGGACCCGCCTGGCAATGGGATGGACGCAGGCGTCAGTATTACCTGCATAATTTCCTGACAGAACAACCCGATCTGAACTTCCACAATCCGGAAGTCCGCAAAGCAACTCTGGACGCCTTGCGCTTCTGGCTGGATCTGGGCGTCGATGGATTCCGTCTGGATGTGGTGAATTTTTACTACCACAGCAAAGGGTTGGAGAGCAATCCACCGTCGGCTCCACTCGATTCACGGAATCCAGGGGTCAATGCCGATAACCCTTACACCTATCAGATTCATCAGTATGACATCAGTCAACCAGAAAACCTGGCTTTCCTGGAAGAGCTCCGGGCTTTGCTGGATGAATACCCTGGCTCAACCACCGTTGGTGAGATCGGCGATGCAGATCCTGTGGGTCGGATGAGAGAATATACATCCAATCAGCGACTGCACATGGCGTACAGCTTTGATCTTTTGCATGCGGAACACTCCACAGATCATATACGCAATGTCATCGCCAAAATGGAGGCCGGCATTGAAGATGGCTGGCCATGCTGGGCACTGAGTAATCATGATGTACCCAGGGTAGCCACACGCTGGGGGGCAGAGGAAGATCCACAAAAGTACCCTCTGGCTGCCATGGCCCTGTTGCTGACTATGCGCGGAAGTGTCTGTATCTATCAGGGTGAGGAATTAGGTTTACCCGAAGCCGATGTTCCCTATGAAAGATTGCAGGATCCATATGGGCTTAACTTCTGGCCAGAATTCAAAGGCCGGGATGGATGTCGCACACCAATGGTGTGGAGCAATCAGCCTCAAGGCGGCTTCTCCACCACCGAGCCTTGGTTACCAGTGAATGAAACGCATTTGGCCTATGCGGTTTCGGAGCAGGAAAAATCTGCCGACTCCACCCTGAACCGTACCCGAAAGCTGATACAGTGGCGCCAGCAGCAACCTGCCCTGGTGAAAGGAGATCTTGAGCTGTTGCCCGATACCGGTGACATCATCACTTTTGTCCGTACCCACGAACAGCAGAGCATTCTGGTAGCGATCAACCTGACCGGCAAAGCCCAGGAAATTGAACTGACAGCGCCAATCAAACGGGTGCTTGAAGAACCGGGCTTTGAATCAACCCTGCAGGACGGCCGACTGACTCTGCCTCCTTATCAGGTGTTTTTCGGCGAACTGGCCTGATGCTGAAACGTGCATTCAATGATAAGTAGCAAAGACGAATAACCGACAAAAACAAATACAGGAGATTCACTCATGGCGAGCGTTACTCTGCAAAATGTAAAAAAGTCCTTTGGACAAGTGGACATCATCAGGTCGGTTGATCTGCTGATCGCCGATGGCGAATTTGTTGTATTCGTCGGACCTTCCGGTTGTGGAAAATCCACCTTGCTACGCCTGATCGCCGGTCTGGAGGACGCCTCAGGGGGCGACATCCTGATCGACGATCATGTCGTGAATGCTCTGACTCCCAAGGAACGGGGAATCGGCATGGTATTTCAATCCTATGCCCTCTATCCCCACATGACCGTTTACGAAAATATCGCTTTCGGACTGGAACTCAATAAAGAAAGCAAAGAGACCATCGAAGAACGGGTGATGAACACAGCCCGCATCCTGCAACTGGAAAAGCTGCTCAAGCGCAAGCCCAAACAACTTTCCGGGGGGCAGCGACAGCGGGTTGCCATGGGTCGCGCCATGGCCAGGGAACCCAGCATTCTGCTATTTGACGAGCCACTATCAAACCTGGATGCAGCACTTCGAGTCCAGATGAGAGCGGAAATCAAGAAACTTCATGCGCGTCTGGGCTCGACCATGGTTTACGTGACCCATGATCAGGTGGAAGCGATGACGCTGGCAGATAAAATCGTCGTGCTCAACGGCGGCCGGGTAGAACAGGTTGGCACACCCTTTGAACTCTACGAGACGCCAGCCACCACATTTGTCGCTACTTTTATAGGTTCCCCCAAGATGAATCTGCTGACAGCTAAAATTGTGGAAACCGGAAAGCATCAAACGACTTTGCATCTCCCTCATGCGGGAGACTTGACAGTCAATGTCGACAGCAGTGAGCTACAGAAAGGTGATCAGGTACAGTTAGGTATCCGACCGGAGCATCTGAACTATGTCAGCCGCGATAAAATGACCAGTAGTGACAAAACGATCGGCACCGATAAAAATTCTGACACTTCCAATCATTCAGGTTTGCCGGTGCGTAATATCGAGTATCTTGGCAATGAATCATTTGTGTACGCCGGTGACGACTCCATGGAAGAACCTTATCTGGCCAGATTATCCGTTCCCTGCAGGTTTGTTGAAGGAGAGACCGTTCTGCTGGATATTGATCCGGTGCATACACATGTGTTCGACAGCAAAGGCAGGGCATTGGTCAGGACACAAGTCGATCAACCCTTAGCGGCCCAGAACTGACGGTCGCTGCTTCCGCAAAGATAGTGATATCACCAGAAAAAATAATAAGGTCATACTTTGAACAGCCGAAACCGAAACGTCCTGACCCTGAAAGATGTGGCGGCACGCCTGGAAGTGTCCACTGCCACCATCTCCAACGCCTTCAGCCGACCGGACCAGCTGTCTGTTGAATTGAGGGAGCGGATTCTCAAGGCCTGCCAGGAAATGGGCTATCATGGCCCAAATGCCGCTGCAAGAAGCCTGCGCACCGGCCGGACCGGTACTGTCGGCGTTGTTCTGGCCGACCGACTGAGTTACAGCGTGACCGACCCGGTTGCCAATCAGTTCCTGGAAGGTATTGCTGAAGTTCTGGACAAACAACACCACAGCATGCTGCTGCTGTCTCACGATCATCTTTTCCCTGACAGCCAGTCGCCCAGAATAGGATTTTTCGGAGACGGGCTGATTATCTACGGGCTTCAATACCAATCCCACCGCCAACTGCGTCTGCCAACCAAAAATGTGGTAACGGTGGATTGTCAGTTTGAAGGCATTACTTCGGTTCTGGTAGACAACTTCAGCGGCGCCAAGGCATCGGCGATTCATGCCTTCAGACATCAACCCGGCCGGGTGGCCATACTGGGTCTGCGGATGCTTAATACCCACAAAGTAACCCGCCTCAGAGACAATGAAGACTTTTCCGAAGTCACCCCTGTTTCCAGAGAACGCCTGAAAGGATATCAGGAAGCGGCAGCCGAATGCGGCGTTACTCTGGACAGTCACGACGTCTGGCACATACCTGAGAACGTTCACCACTATGCTTACCAGGCAGCCCGGGAAGCACTGGCCATCAGCCCCCGCCCCGACATACTGCTATGCATGAGTGACCGGATTGCCATCGCTGCGGTACAGGCAGCACAAAGACTGGGATTGAAAGTACCCGAGGACATCAAGATTGTCGGATTTGACGGTATACCGGCAGCAACAACCATGCATCCCTCGCTAACCACCGTGCATCAGCACAGCGTTGAAAAAGGCCGCAAAGCCGCTGAAATATTTCTTGGGATGCGCCCACACCAGGACATGGTTCTGACCAGTGAATTGATTATCGGTGAAAGCTGCCCCTGAGCCGCCAGGAGCTTGTGGAGGTGACTAATCAACCGGGCATCTGCTGCTTCCTATCATAGCGCCTTACAATATTCTGCTATCATGCGTTTCTTTTCATAATAATGATCAGGAACATCACTCATGTTTCAACTATTGCACTTTCAACTCGAAGACCAGATTGCCACCATTACTCTTCAGAACGGCAAAGTTAACGCCATCTCCCACGAACTGATTGCAGAGTTGCATCAGGCGCTGGATCAGGCAGAACAAGCTCAGGCGGTTGTGGTCATAACCGGGCAACCGGGCATATTTTCCGGAGGCTATGACTTGAAGGTCATGCAGTCCGGTAACGAAGCCGCGATGGCGCTGGTGACTGAAGGCTCGAAACTTTCCCGCCGCCTGCTGGCCTTCCCTACCCCGATCATTGCTGCCTGCAGTGGCCATGCCGTGGCAAAAGGCGCTTTCCTGTTATTGTCTTCAGATATCCGCATTGGCGTAGAAGGAGACTATAAAATTGGACTGAATGAAGTCGCTATTGGGATGACCATGCACTACGCCGGTATTGAACTGGCAAGTGGACGCCTTCCCGCGAGTTACTTCAACCGCTCTGTACTCTGTGCCGAGATGTTTGACCCTAAAACGGCCGTTTCCGCAGGCTTTCTTGATATGGTTGTCCCAGAAGCACAACTGGCCGCTCAGGCTCAGGGACTCGCCTCTCAGTTGGCCAAACTAAACATGAAAGCACACGCCAACACCAAGTTGAAATCACGCTCGGATTTTCTGGACTTCCTTGACGAAGCCATTGAAAAGGACCTCTCCGGCACTCTTTAACCACTTCACCTCTGGGAGGTTATCGGCCATTTTCAAGGCGACTGATTCCTCCCATTTTTGTTGACTCTCCAAGCCCCCGGTAACAGCCCTATCTGACTCATAAAACGGCTCTCCGATCAGCCTATTTTTTAGCCACCCCCTCTGGATAATACCCAGTGTTGTGCTATGAATTAATAGGTTAACTACAAAATATCACTTCGTCGGGAGTGCGCCATGAGCTTCGTCCGTACCAGCCTCCTTTATCAGTTAATTGTCGCCATTCTTATCGGATCCATGCTGACCGCCGGCGCATCTCTTTATCTGATAATGACCACCAGCTCCGAAATTAATCAGTTCAGCGAAACGGTGAAGAAGGACATTCACACTGAGCGTCAGATCACAGGCATGGTGGTTGATTTCAAAATCCAGGTTCAGGAATGGAAGAACGTTTTGCTCAGGGGATATGATTCAGGCCAAAGGGAGAAATACTGGGGACGATTCATAGAACGGGAGCAGGAGATTCAGCAAAACCTGAAGGCAACATTACCCCAGGTCACCGACCCTGAAGTCAAGTCGCTGTTACAGAAATTCCAGACTTCTCACCAGACAATGGGCCAAGCATACAGAAAAGGGTATAACGACTTTGTGAATGCCAACTTTGATTCCAAAGTCGGTGATAAAGCTGTCTCGGGTATTGACCGGGAACCAACAAAAACTTTGCAGGATGCAGCAGAAGTCTATGTCGAAAAGGCCAGTACGAATATTACGACAAGTAATGATGCACTCAATCAGGCAATTACCATTGCCAGCATCGCTTTGGGCATTGCCATCGTTCTATCTGCTTTGATTACCCTTCTTCTAACCAATGTCAGGATCGTTAAACCCACCAAGGACTTGATCGATGCCTCCCACAAACTGGGACAGGGCATGCTCATTGAGGTCCAGGTAACCAATCGACAGGATGAATTGGGAGCACTGGAAAAGGCACTGAAAAGACTGGTTGAATTTATGGGGGATGTATCCCGCAGCCTGACACTGACCTCGAGCAATTTAAGCGAGAATATCAGTATCATCAGCCGGACTACTGAAGATATCACCAATTGTTCCACTGAATCCAATAGCCGCACCACACAAGTGGCTACAGCCATGCAACAAATGACGGCTTCCGCACAACAGGTAGTTCAGAACGCCAATCATGCTGCAGAGGTGGCTCAAGAGACAGACACCATTGCCAAAGACGGCATGGAAGCCATGAAGAAAGCCAATCAAGCTATGCAGGATCTGGCCCGGCAGGTAGAGGACAGTGCCAAAACAGTGCAGGATCTGGCCGCTGATACGGAGAATGTCGGCACCGTCCTGAACGTCATCCGGGGTATTGCCGAACAAACTAATCTATTGGCTCTGAATGCTGCCATTGAAGCTGCCAGGGCGGGAGAGCAGGGTCGCGGGTTTGCCGTTGTCGCAGATGAAGTCCGTAGTCTTGCACAAAAGACTCAACTATCAACCGAAGAAATTGAGAAGATTATCGATAACGTCCAAACCGGCGCCAGGAATACGGTCAACGTAATGCAGACCAGTCAACAGATCTCTGAGGAATGCAGCCAGCATTTCAGCGAAGCCAACGAGAAATTGGGAGCCATCAGTCAGGCAATCACTCAGATGTCTGGAATGAACAGCGAAGTTGCCACGGCAGCAGAAGAGCAATTAGCAGTTTCTGAGGACATTGCGAAGAATCTTCAGGAAATCAGCGAGCTGATTGAAGAGGCAGCAAGAGGATCTGGTTCGGCTAAGGAAAAAGTCCTATCCCTGACACAGCTTTCGAACGATGCAGAAGCTTTGGCAGCACGCTTTCAATAATCGGGAACACATAAAAAAAGACCCTCTTAGCCAAAGCTAAGAGGGGTATTCACCGCCAATGAATTTAACTGTTTTCCAAGCTGTTGCGACCTCTGTGTCGCAACTCTCCCCACTCTGTGGAGATCCTGCTTCCGTCATTCCTTATCCGAGACATCGGACCTTTGGCTTATGACGAAACCAATGGAATTTCATATATAAAAATTATAGCAATCGCAGTACCAATATTTTATTTGTCATTATTTACAATAACTTAAAAACAGAAAGTAAAATTAACATCGATCAAAAATAGGAAAAAAGGCCTATAGACGGAACATGCTTTACCGTTCTGTAAAGAAAACCGACGTAGGCGATGGAGTGTACCGTCTGGAAACGATCTAAAAATATCGAAATACTCTATAAATATCATAAGGTTATATTTAATTAACTGTCATAGAAAAAAAAAATGACGCCATACCGGCAAAGAATTGACCAGTAAAAAAAAATGACAGTACAGACATAACTTTTTCTCAGCTATAAAGTATTACTGCAATATGAAATGGATTCGGGCGAATAACTGGATAAATGAGAAGAAAT
The DNA here is from genome assembly GCF_000376785.1 of Hahella ganghwensis DSM 17046. Classification (GTDB taxonomy): domain Bacteria; phylum Pseudomonadota; class Gammaproteobacteria; order Pseudomonadales; family Oleiphilaceae; genus Hahella; species Hahella ganghwensis. Next base: position 4,387 of record NZ_AQXX01000075.1, on the reverse strand, counting down.
TGTCTTTATTTATACTATATGAGGGGAATATGAAGCTGACGAGCCTCCCCCATCAGGCGGCTTAACAAGAACAACCGGCCGGGTAGGTAGTAATGAAGAAAATCTCGTGTGCAATCTTAGTTGTCATTTGTTCATTTTTACCAGGGCTGTCCTATGCTTCAGCGTTTTGTTCAGAGCTGAATGTGACCGGCAACCCAGAGTACCCCCCACTTCTCTGACATGATCGCAAGAACCCCGCCCGCCTGATCGGGGCAGCGGTGGAGCTTCTTGAAATGGCAGTTGCAGATCAGAATATCACGATCAACTCCCAATACGTCGGCCCATGGTCCCGCTCTCAGGCAGAAGCCAGAGTCGGCAGAATTGATATGCTCACTGGCGCATTCATTACAGACGAAAGACAAACTTGGATGGACTACGTCTTGCCGCCCATGATGTATATGCCGAATGTTATTTTTGTCAAGAAAGACAAGGCGTTTCCCTTCAATGAGTGGGCAGACCTCAAAGGAAAGATTGGCGACACTCTCATTAACAACAGTTTCGGACAGGAATTCGACCTTTACGCAAAAAGAAACCTCATCATTGAAGAGGTTCGCTCAATTGAGTTTGCCTTCGAACGCCTGTTTTACTGGGGAGAACCGACTACGTCATCTATGAACTTTATCAGGGAATCGCGATTGCCGAAGCCATGGGCATTAGTACAGACATCATTTCCCTGGATAAACCTGTTGGTTCTGAAGGCCTTTACTTCACCTTATCCAAAGCAAGCAAATGCAACTCTCCTGAGTTCAAGGCATTTCTGGATGATAAGATTGCCAAGATGGTTGACGCAGGCATCCCTCAACATCTTGTCAAAAAATACACAGCCGTCTGGAAAGAGCAAGCGGCACTGCCACGTCAGGAGTAACTTTCAGCCCATTCTTGCAAATCGAGGCTGTCTTGTATCAGGGACGTCGAGTCCGGTAACAGAATACAGAAAATACTGTCCCGGACTCAGCGGCAGAGGGTGTTCCTCTTGCCTAATCTATACGCTTCAGCAAATGAATACTGAACATTTCCCCGTCTGCCAGCCACACACGGCAGGACTCCCATCCACCTAACCTAGCCAGATCCTGGAAGCTCTCAACACTATACTTGTGGGAGTTTTCAGTATGAATGGTCTCGCCCTCAATAAGCCGGAACGTATCACCATTGATTCGCACCGTCTGATCACAGCGGCTTTTCAGATGCATTTCGATACGGCTCTGCTCCTGGTTAAAACGGGCTTCGTGCTCAAATTGGTCGATATTCAGATTGGCACCTAATTCCTGTTGAAGCCTTCTTAACAGATTCAGATTGAAATCCCGGGTAACCCCCTTGGCATCATCATAAGCCGCCAGCAGAATATCTCTGTCTTTCAGGGTATCCACCCCGACCAGGAAGTAGCTCTTGGTTCCCAGGGTATCCGCAGCGTTGCGCAGAAATCGGATCGCTTCCCAGCGATCCAGATTACCGATGGTTGAGCCAGGAAAAAAGCCAAGACTGATACCCTCTTCCTCTTCCAGTGAAATCGGCACATTGAAATCCCCAACAACCGGGAGAACATCCAGACCGTGATATCGCTGCATCAGCCGGTCAGCATGAAACAGGAGGAAAGATTCCGAGACATCGATAGGCAGATATCGACGAATACTGCTGTGCCGATCAAGAAGATACTGCACCTTTTCACAGTTGCCGCTGCCAAATTCAACTATCCGGGAGATTTTCGGCAGGAAGTTGGCCAGATCACTCGCCACGCCATCCAACATTCCCAGTTCAGTTCTGGTCAGGTAATACTCTTCGAGATCACATATCTGTTCGAATAACTCCGAGCCTTTCTGGTCGTAAAAATATTTGCTTGGTATTCTTTTAGGAGTTTCTGAAAGTCCTTCTACCACATCCTGATAAAACGTCTGTTCCTGCGCACCGATCTCAACGGGCAGCATTATTTCATTCATGTTTTGCCAACCTTACCCCAGTCGCCTGCCAGCGTTGATGGGGATAGAAAAAGTTCCGATAGCTTGCCCGCAACAACTTTTCAGGAGACGTAAATGCACCTCCCTTCAATACAAACTGGCCACACATAAATTTCCCGTTATATTCGCCCAGAGCCCCCTGTAGCGGCTGAAAGCCCGGATATGCCAGATAGGGACTCTGAGTCCACTCCCAGACATTTCCATACAGATGCTGTAGAGCAGCCCCGGAATCAGGCAGGGACTTTGCGGGAAACCAAAGCCCCTGCTCCATACATCGCCCTTCAACCGGATACTCTCGAGCGGCGACTTCCCACTCCGACTCCGTGGGCAATCGAGCCCCGACCCAGCGTGCAAATGCATCCGCTTCAAAGTAGCTGATATGACAAACGCTCTCATCGGGGTTTAGAGGCATCAAGCCGTGAGGGGTATATCGAAACCACTCCCCGTCCTTCTGCTGCCAATAAAGAGGGGCTTGCCACCCTTCTCTGGACACACAGGCCCAACCATCAGACAACCATAGCTGGGAATCCTGTACCCATCATCTGACATAAACGCCAGCCACTCAAAATTCGTGACGGGTCTGGACGCAAGACAATACGGACGCAGGTATTGCTGATGAAGCGGGGTTTCACAATCGTACGCAAATTCTTCGCTCCCTCTTTCCGCTGGCATTCCCACAGACACCAGACCTCCTGCCTGCGCTACCCAGGCATGAGCGGACACTTCAGAGGAAACCTGAGGTTTGTTCAGAAGTGTTTTCCAGATAGGATCGAAACGATGAAAACTGAATCCATGCAACTGATCGGTGATCAATAGTTCCTGATGTTGCATTTCATGATGAAGGCCAAGTTCAAGCCGCTGCCAGCACTCAGACGGAAGGTTATCTCTTTCAAGTAACTCTATAAGCGACTGATCTACATGATGGCGATATTCCAGCACCTGTTCCAGAGAGGGCCTGCTTAACATTCCCCTGAAGGGGCGTGGATGGCGTTCTCCCAGAGACTCATAATAGGAATTAAAAAGAAAGAAAAACTGGTCGCTAAATCGTTGATATTCTGAATGATAGGCATCCAGAATCAAAGCTTCAAAGAACCAGGTTGTATGTCCAAGGTGCCACTTGGCAGGACTGGCATCCTCCATTGACTGCAGCATCATGTCTTCGGCTGTCAGTCCATCAGTCAAACCGAGAGTTGAGGAACGAACTTGTTTATACAGGGGAAGAAGGCGCTCTCTTGCAGTCACCATCACGAGATTCCTGGGTGTTGATTATCCATATAAACAGGAAGTGTCGAAATTTCATGAAACGCTCATGTAGAGCCAGCAGGGCTGAGCCACATAAAACGTCAACACCCCCCTGGGGTACTGCAATGGTTAATAACATAGCAGACAATTCGGGCATTTGCCTGTCGTAATTCACATTAGTACCTATTCATATTCCGCCCGCTCAGCAGAAAGTTACCAGGACTCACCTCCAAGGTATGATCGTATACTCGACGCTGATCCCAATTTCATTAAATGCTTTAGTAGTGACCCAGAAACCCACCCCATCATTATTCAGCTGCTCTGAGCCTCTCGCCATTGGGCTGTTGTATTCCTCTACCAGGTGAAAACAGCCCAATGCCAGCACCAAGCTAGCGTCCGGCAAGGTTTTGTTACACTATGTTACCAACAAGTAACTATTTGAATTAACTGATTTATTTATAACGAACAACACAGCATCACCCCACATCCCCATTGACAGGCCCCAAACGACGGGACAGAGTGAAAGCGCTTTCATATCTAACACAAGTTTAGAGTGCTGCTCCTACTGACGATACAAAAATGCAGGTAACTGGCAGTCTTGAGCAAACTGAACCTTCCCATTCAGGCCAGACTTCTGAATGGTTCAGGCTCACCGAGTTTTACCCCATTCGGTATCAGGGCCAGTTTTTGACCCGGCCTAGCTCAGCAAGTGAATGGAAGTGTTCCAAACCATAAATGCAATCGCTTTCATTACGTCGAGATCCAGTCCGAAAGGGTTGTTCGACACCTGAACTGCACAAGCAGTATTTGTGGAAAAGGCGTTTATCTGGGCGAAAAGAAGTGGTTGTTTAACCCTTTTTTTGTAAGCGTCCGGCTATCACAGGTTGACCGGACCGCTCCAGTTGTGAGGCAGTAATTCAGCAATGGCACTGTTCTTCTGCGTCGGCAGACGCGCCAGTACATCTTTCAGATAAGCATAGGGATCATGTCCGTTCAGTTTGGCCGATTGGATCAGACTCATTACTGCCGCTGCCCGCTGACCACTGCGCAGCGATCCGGCAAACAACCAGTTGGAACGACCCAGCGCCCAAGGCCGGATCTGGTTTTCCACCCAATTATTGTCGATGGGCACGGCGCCATCCTCCAGGTAGCGT
>NZ_AQXX01000074.1 GCF_000376785.1 Hahella ganghwensis DSM 17046 | reverse complement strand
ACACCCGTTCAGATACATCAAGCAGGTGTTTGGTTACGACAAAGTCCGCTATCGAGGCTTGGCCAAGAACAAGAGCCGGCTCTATCTGTTGGCGGCCTTCAGCAATCTGCTGATGGCAAGGAAAGAGCTGCAGGTATAGGGGCAGTGAGCCCAGATGACGCCCCACAGGGGGGGAAGATCCAAAATGGCCGGAAAAACACTCTGAATATTCGGCCATATATCGTCGAGAGTTTGAATTACCTCAGAACCTTGGGGTTATTCAGACTCTCCTTAGGTGTTCAAGTAACAGTCTTAGGAGGAAACTAAAATGATGTATTTTAAAAACCTCGATCAGATAGTGGAGTCACTCGACACAGATGAATCGACAAAAAATGATCCCATCAAAAGAGTTTTCGTTTTTGACGGGAAGTATTTAACCGCAAATGTCGGCATCGTTCGTGACAGTGAAAATGCCCTTCATATTCAGATGGACCACGACGAGTTGCTGGTCATTATCGAGGGTAACGTGGACTTTAAGGTGGGCAATGAAGTTAAGAAAGTGAGCAAGGGGGATCTGGTATTTATTCCACAAAATACCCTCCATGGTCCAATCCTTGAAGAAGGGCAGAGGTTTGCAGCGCTGTCCGTTTTTGCACCTTATTTTGATAGATCCAAGAATAATATCCTTTGGGATAGGGATTCCGCTTAGATATACCGTTGGGTTCAAGTCTGACTCGTAATAAACATTCGTGGTTAATCATGAATGAAGGGCCCCGACGGTCATGACCTCGGGTAGAAATTTCAATACTCACAATCGAAGACTTAAAATCTCGATTAACACAGTGCGTGCCTGAGTGCTGTTATGGGGCAGGCTATTTTTATGGGCTGCGTATTGTGCAAATGTATATGGATGTCCTGTATTTGTTTTGCATTAAGGTTCGTGGACGACTCGTGCTAAGATTAAATTTATCATTCTGTTACTCGTGATAGTCTCTTTATTGCCTACAGCTGCCATCGTAGTGGTTATGCGATGCTGCAAGGTTTTAAGCCGTTATATCGAGTGTAAACCAAGCACATACAAAATTTACTTGCAGATCATCATGATCGAAGACAATCCGTACAGTGTAGGAAAAACAGCAGTTTTGGATGAGGGAGGGAGCATTCCCAATTGGAAGCCAAAGACCTGGATTGCTTTAGTACTTAGTTTGATGCAGCCACTTGGTATGCTTTATGTGGGCAGGTGGAAGTGGGCGTTATTCTATTTTTTGATCACCTTTGTTCTGGAGGTAGTCTGTCGGATTTACCACATCCAATTTCCTTATGGCCTGTCAGTTGGCGTGTTAGTTATACCCTTCTATGCGGCACATGTTGGATACTTTGTCCAAAATTATCATCCTGATAGTAAAAGGGCATGGTATAGCCATTGGTGGGGGTTGCTTTTAACTTTCGTAGCCCTGGGTTTATTGATTCTAGCCTTCCGTGCCCAGATGTATGAACCTTTGAAAATGCCGTCAGCTTCAATGGAGCCCTCTATCATCAGAGGACAACATGTGATCATCTATAAATGGCCCTATAAAAGCATTGAGGTATTAGGGATGAAGCTGAAATCAGCGTCAGCCAGACCGAAACGTGGAGAACTGTTCGTATTCAAGACCCCCGAAGATGAAAGCGTGCAGTATCTGAAAAGAATTATTGGCGTTCCGGGAGATACCGTTTCAGTCGAGGGAGAGCAAATAACTGTAAATGGCGAAGTTCTACAGAAAGAAGCTATCAGTAATATTAATGGCCTGAGTATCTACTCGGAAAGTGTGGACGATCTTACCTATAAAGTTCAGCACAATGGTAGAGGTTACAACGCCAATGGTGAATGGACAGTGCCGGCTGGAAACTATTTTGTTCTTGGCGACAATCGTGACAGGTCGAAAGACAGCCGGTTTATTGGTTTTATCCCAGAAGGCAATATGCAAGGTAAAGTAATCCACATCTGGTAGGGGCGTAGCAGTTTATTCAACGGACGCTTAAACAGGGACGGTGAAGATATACTAGAGGTTGCTCTGAACGCAGCACAAGAACACAAACTCCATATCAATAGACACATGGTCTTCAACATGATCCTGGGGGGTGAGGAGTAGGTTAATGCTTCCAGCATGCCTTGCCTCCTCCAGAAGCCATTCTTTGATCGGAGGCTCAATCTTCAATTTCAGGTTCAGCCCCTCTTCATTCTCCGACGACTTGGGTTTGACGGAATAGTACGATAGGGCGCCGATGTAGTGCAGTTTATTTGCTTTGGCGCGGGACACCAGAGATACATCGTAATTTGGGCTATTGGGGCTGCCGAATATGCGATGAAAATGGAGGAAAACCCGGGAGGAAGGCCGGATGTATTGGGAGACCTGGCGTTTATTCTCTTCGTACACTTGTAACTGAACCTCTACGCTACTCCCTGACAAAGCTATAGGTCCGGGGTGTTCTGCCAGGATGATTGTAGAGGTTGAGGTCATCATTACATGAACCAGGGTCAGGGTACCAAGTGGTATAGAGCCAGTATATAGCACATCCAGAACACTAAACGAGTTTCCCGAGGTAACATCACTCGTTCATAGATGAGCACAGCAGTAACTATCATCATCAACCCTAGGTTGTGCCCGCTGACCAACAGGGCCAGCATGACGGGCAGACAAGCTGCGCTACAGCTGATGCCTTTGATCATGCCAAAGTGGATGGTGTCTCTATAGGCATACCAACCATTAATGCGCATCGGCACGCCATTGCTGCAGGCAAATACAGCTTTTCTTCGGGACCGGGTCATTGTCCAGATGGCAGCGGACAGAAAACCAAAGGTGCCAATTGGGATCTGCGAGAGAGTCTGGTGTGAAAATATCGGATGAGATCGAAGAATATAGCCGAAGGTTTCTATCAGCCCACCAATGATCAGCCAGACACTGGCGTAACCCAGAACCAGCAGGGGCATTAATCTGAGATGCTGATATCTCGGCATCATCAGGATGATATGACGAACCGAGCCACTCAGCATGGGGAGCATCATGGCCGATACCATGATCATCCACGCAACTAAACCGCTGACGGGGGACGATGCATGATGGTGCAAATATACAGTGCTGATAAGGTTATCTGCCACTAAATAGACCCAGCTTATCGCACATAATGCCAAGAGCCACCAGTAAGGGTGAGCCGTCAGAAGTCGGCTCACCCTGTCACTGACACCTGCGTGCCATTCAATCATCAATTTCACTGTGTAAACTGACTCTGCCGACGTTTATTTCTACATCATTTTCATGCTGCGACTGAGGGATGAGCTGAAGGGCGATTTTCTCTTCATCCCAGTCATCCCGTTGCCTGAGCTTGTCTATTGTTTCGGAAACATCGATCGCGAAGTTCAGACCGCTGCCGTCGCTTTCGACACTGGGCGTGGAGGCATTCTGCAGGCCAAAAAGGCCGATGCATCCTACAAAGTTTTCGTCATTACCTTCTTCGCCGTCCCTATTGGTAATAAAGACATCAATGGGCGAGGCTGGTCCTTTCCCAGTGACGTTGCTGATCCGAAGCACCGTTCTTTTTTTCTGTCCCTGAGCCAGGCTCGCGGCTTTCAGGCGGGCATTGCGGGAGGGCTTGGGAACCATTTCCAGGTTTAGGGGAGACATATGGTCAGTGAGTGCAAAGCTGGCAGGACTGGCCCCGACAACATCCATGGCCGGCAAGGTTCTTCTGGGTGTTGCTGTTGTGGAGTGAGGGAAGTCCGGTGTGTAAACGTAGCCCAGCTGTTGGGTGGTTTCTGTTTCTTTGACCACCATGTCAACAGGATTACCTTCGGCGTTGTGGAACTTAAAGCGAAAATTTCGCCAGGCATTGATGGTTGGATTATGACGGTCCCCCTGGTCCAGCCAAACTTGCCACAATCGGTCGATATTGGCGTGATGCAGCCAGAAAATCGGATCCAGAGCGGCGGTGTCCGGGTTCCCCATGGCGCCATTGATATCGGTGTGCACAACGTTGTGTGGAAGACTCTCCAGTTGTCCGGTCTGACTGCCGGAGTGGGCGAAACCTGTAACACCGCCGCCAAAGCAGATTTCACCAGTACCGTTAGTAAACTCGGTTTCATTCATTGCCGGCCACGGATTAACGTTCCGTTTTTTCAGCACATAGTTGCGTCTGTCCTTAATCCATAGGGCTTGAAAGTCTGCGTTGGGGCCTTGGGAAGAGCCAAACTCCGGGGGAAGCTGAAGAGCTTGGTCTTGCTCGCTGGCAGAGGCGCTGGTGTTAAACGCTTCGCAGTAGTTCCAGTAAGGCAGTGTCCAGTCTGATGGTCCGCCCATATCACTGATGGCTTTGGCCACTATCTGCTCAAAGTAAAAGAGGTACATTCGGTGCCAGGGAAGAAAATACCAGGTTCCGTGCTGACATCGGTTCCAGAAGCCGCTGTCGACTGTCTGAGGAGAGGGGGGGTAGCCCGTAGCATCTTGCCAGAAAGTTAAGGCTTGAGGGTAGGTGGCATAGCCGTGAATTGCGCCTTGGTACCACCAACTCGTGGGATCGTTGATGTCGCGGGTTTTCATTTCCTCAACCGCGCGTGAATACCAGGCCAGGGTGTCGTCTTGCAGGTGATAGACATTCTTGCGAGTTTTCATAGTCCCTCCGTGGGTCAGCTTGTTACGCTCAAAGGTAACTGTCTTACAAATCCAGCCTTTGTTGGTTAAATAATAGACGGGTTTTATGAGAGGGAGTAATTATTGGGAGAAATATAGTCAGACGATATTTTCTGGCAGGTAAGGCGTGCCATGGAAGGGAGGAAAAGACTCAGACTGAAGGGGCTGAAAGGTGTTGGCTAGTCATTTATCAAGATATTTATCCCTGATTTTTTGATAAGTGCCATCCTCCATCATGGCATCCAGTGCAGCCTGCCATTCGCGAATAATGGCATCACTCACTCCCAGGCTGAATGCCAGGTAATAAGAGGTTCCTGTGTCAATGGGAAAGAGGGATTCCACATCGTTCATTGTCTTATTGAACTTCTTGAGTTCCATGGCCATTGCCATGGGGACTTTATTGATCAGTTCCACTCGTCCGTAGAGAAATTTGGCGAAGCTGAGGTTCTCGCTATGGATCAACTCCAGGTTTTCCCCTTCCTCGAATCCCAGAGATATGAGTTTGGAGGCAGTGGCAGAGTCCCTGACTGCGGTGGTCATATATCTTTTCGCGTCTTCTACGGAGTGAACGATGATATGTGTGTTTTTCTTGAGCTTATATAGATAGACCTCCCGTTTGGCAATCGGCCCCACCCACTTGAACTCATATTCACGTTGTGATGTGCGTGCGGTGGTGAAAAGCATGACATTATCCTGGCTTTGCAGGTATTTGTAGGCACGCGCCCATGGAAGTACTGTGATTTCTTTATCGGGTTTGCCAAGTCTTATAAGTCTTTCACGGACAATTTCCGTGGAAAATCCGGTTAGTTGGCCATTCTCTTCATAGTTATATGGGGGGTAGTGTTCGGTGTATATCGAAAGTTGGTCGGAATAATCTGCCTTGCATGTGTAACTAAAGCAGATAGCCAACGCCATCAAAACCCAATTGATAAGCGTCAGTCGGCGGCCAATAGATTTCATCGGTCGGATTGGGAGGCTATTTAGTTGTATGGTTTGCAAAAAATTTCATTACCCACTACGACAAAAATCTGGATAACGTCACATTCCCTGACGAGCTGACTGGTAAAGGATAAAGAGATAGTAAGTTATGAAATGTATAGGTGATTTCCGCCTCCTGTCAAACGATGTCGACAACTTTGTTGGCCTGGGAGGTAAATCTTTGCAAAACATGGTCTGTGTGGATGACATTAGGTACTCTGGGCTATCTCCATAGTGGTCGCTCTATAGTGGTAAGGAGGGCGATGAATAACTTCGGGTGAATTGACTTATGAAAGTTTTGGGACTTATTGGTTTGCTACTTGCATTGTTGTATGTCGCCATACTGTCTCTGGAACAGACAGAGGAGGGAGTGAAGCAAAAAGAAGCCGCAGAGCGTCAGATTGAGCAAACTCAGAAACAAGTTGAAGAAGCGTTGCAAAAAAATATGGAGCGGTTAAAGGAGAATGATCAATAGTGGATAAATTCATGCAGAGTTCTAAAGGTGCTCAGGAGATGGCATCGGCAGCCTCTGGGTTTGACGCTTCTGTTGTTTGTCGGCAAGCCTTATCCAGAATTTCCGCTTTGCAGTTTAGGGGCGGGCGGCGTGTTATTGGACTTGCAGGTCTTCCTGGTTCAGGTAAGTCGACTTTTTGCCGGCTATTGGGGGATATTGCGGCGAGCGAGTTTCCAGGGAAAATCCAGGTTGTGGGGATGGACGGGTCCCATTGCAGTCTATCTGAGCTTGCTGATTTCCCTGAGCCCCGGAAGGCGCTGGAACGACGGGGTGCGCCCTGGACATTCAACAGTAAATCAGTTGCCGAGAAAATCAGCCGTTTTCGCACGTCATCGGACGTCGATCTTTACTGGCCAGACTTTGATCATGCCCGGGGAGATCCCGAGGAGGATGCAATCAGTATATGCGCTGGTATAGATCTCTTGCTTGTAGAGGGGTTATATATGTTGTATCCAGGCCATGGTTTTCAGGATGTGGTGACCTTACTGGATGAAAAGTGGTTTCTCGATGTGCCCTATGAGGAATCGATGCGACGGCTTGTTTTGCGTCACCAGCAAGCCTGGGGAATCAGCGAAGACGAGGCTAAAAAACGGGTTGCAGCCAATGATGCGCATAATGCCCAAATTGTGTTGGGAACAAAAGCCCTGGCAGATTGGGTTATTGATTGGAATGAGCCTGTAAACGAATTGGCATGTTAAGGACTCTTTGAAGCTACTGGTCTAGCAAGGAGGTAGTGTTTCTGGACTAAATAGTGGTGCCTGAGGTGATTAATCCTCAGCATCGCAGACGGCATCTGTATCGTCCTGATTGACCAATACATCACGAATGCTTAACGCCTGGCCATCCTGATCGCACACTTTGACGGGCGCAACCGGCCGTCCCGTACGTTTGTCTCTCATATCCATCGGTTCTTGTCCCGGGTAAGGGGTCCAGCGGTCTCCCCATTGGCGTAACGCCACCAGCACAGTAAACAGATCCCGCCCTTTTTCAGTCAGCCGGTATTCAAAGCGACAGCCGTGTTCGCCAACGTTTTCCTTGCGCATGACTTCGTTCTCCACCAGTCGGTTGAGACGATCACAAAGAATGTTGCGGGCAATGCCCAATTGTTGCTGAAAGTCGACGTAGCGGCGAGTCCCGTACATGGCCAGTAGCACGATACGAAGTGACCACCAGTCTCCGACTTCATCCAGAGCGCGGGCAACAGAGCATGTTGAGTCTTCAAAGCGTTTTTTCACCATAGTGCGTAGTCTATCGAAAAGAGTTGCATTTTGAAACTCAATTAAATATGGTTTCGTTTTGAAACCAAATTGCCTGTTTTACCGAATGGGCGATTTTTGAGTCTATTTTCTTATCTTACTTTTCCTAATTTTGTGTGGAGGAGACCTTATGAGCCTGAATCTGGGGCCGCTGTTTGAACCTTTTTCATTAAAATCTCTGAATTTGCGTAATCGTGTCGCGATGGCGCCCATGACCCGTAACTTTTCGCCGGGGAATGTTCCGGGTGAAGAAGTTGCTGCGTACTACCGTCGACGCGCGGAAGGTGGTGTGGGACTGCTGATAACCGAAGGGACAACCATTGATCATCCTGGTGCTAACGGCTATGAGAATGTTCCGGCATTTCATGGTGAAGCGGCACTGGCTGGATGGAAGCGTGTTGTTGATGAGGTCCATGCTGCAGGTGGGCAGATTATTCCTCAGCTCTGGCATGTAGGAGCTGTACGTAAAGAAGGAATGGAGCCGGATCCCACTGTACCGGGTTTTAGCCCCTCAGGGTTGTATGCGCCGGACAAAGCAAATGGCAAGGCGATGACCCAGCAGGATATTGACGATGTCATACAGGCCTTCGCCCAGGCGGCCCGAGATGCGAAAACCGTTGGTTTTGATGGCATTGAATTACATGGCGCACATGGCTACCTGATCGATCAGTTTTTCTGGCAAGGGACGAATCGCCGCGAAGATAAATACGGTGGCTCGATGGCCAATCGTCAGCGTTTTGCACTGGAGATCATCCAGGCGGTAAGAGATGCAGTAGGACCGGATTTCGCATTGGTTCTGAGATTTTCCCAATGGAAGATGCAGGATTATGACGCCAAGCTGGCCGAGACACCTGAAGCGCTTGAGCAATTCCTGATGCCGTTGTCTGAAGCTGGTGTCGATATCTTTCATGCTTCCCAGCGTCGTTTCTGGGAGTCGGAATTTGCGGGGTCAGACCTCAATTTGGCAGGCTGGACTAAAAAGCTGACCGGCAAGCCGGCGATTTCAGTGGGAAGTGTTGGCCTTGCAGAGGATTTCGTCAGTGGCACCTTCATGAGTCAACAGGCTGCGGTTGCTCAGTCTGGTATCGATGAACTGGTGACCCGCATGCAGGCTGACGAGTTTGATATGATCGCCGTAGGGCGCGCGCTGTTGCAGGATCCTGAATGGCTGGTAAAAGTACGTGATGGTCGCGATTCCGACATTGAACCTTTCGCTAAAAAGTCTCTGACCACGTTGGCTTGATCGTTCTTTGATGTTGTATTCAATGACAAGCGAGTTTTGAAGCTCGCTTGTCTAAAGATGGCTGGCGTTACCTTATGGCCATTGCATCTCGCCCTTGATGACTTTTGCACCGAGTTCAAGGTCTCCTGAGTTTGTGAACTCCGGAAAGTGTCCTGTCATCTTTTCTGTCAACTCTGCTGCGTTGGGTGCCTTGATCGCTTCGTCCTCAAATATCCGGATATAGGATTGGGTAAAGCTGACTGCGGAACGATTCATCTCACTTTCACCAAGGTAGTGCCCGGGAACGATCGTTTCAGGGTTAAGGGCCAACAGATTTTCCAGAGTGTTCAGCCATAGCTCTCTGGATTTTGCGGTTTGATTGTCTGCCATCCAGACATGGACATTCTCGTAGACAACCACACCGCCTGCGACGGTTCTCAGAGAAGGAATCCAGACAAAAGTATGCTTCGGGTCCTTACCTTGTAGACCAATGATTTCAAGCTTTTTGCCATCAACGGTGAGTGTTTTCTCCGTGACCTCTTTTGGGATCTGAGTACGCAGTGGAGCATTCTCACCCAGGATCGGCCCCCAGTAAGACAGTTTTCGTTCCACGGTGTCTTCAATGTGAGCTACTGTTTTTGGGGAGGCAAGCACTTCCACTTGAGGATAGGCGTCAGTAATCACATCCAGGCCAAAGTAGAAGTCGGGGTCCCCATGGCTGATGTAGATGGTCTTCAGTTCCTTGCCGCTGTCCTTGATCATTTTCAGAACCGCCTGAGCATCGTTCCGTTGAAATTGGGCATCAATTAATACGGCCTCTGTAGGACCTGTAACCAGGGTTGAACTGACCGGAAACAGACTGGCTTTGCCTGGATTATAAACGTCTATTTTTAAGTCAGCTGCGCTGGCGCTGGTCATGCTGAAAGATGCAATGGCCGTCGATAAAGCCAGTGCCGTTACGGCGGCAAACCGTTTTAGGGATGGTGTCATTGTGGTGCTCCTCTATGTGATCAAAATCGTTTGATTAAAAACTGATGTGAATTTTATGTTGCGAAATTCGGTCAATAAACCGGATACTACTCAATAGACTGTTGCATAAATCGGACGAATAATGGATAGGATCAGAGCGGCTCGTGTGTTTGTTGCCATTGTTGATTTGGGGAGCCTGTCGGCTGCGGCAAGAGGCCTGGATATGTCCCGTTCCATGGTGACCCGTTATCTTGAGGAAATGGAAGGGTGGGCTGAGGCCCGGCTGCTACATCGTTCCACCCGGCGTATTGGACTGACTTCGACAGGGGAAAGAGTGCTTGAACACTGTCGGCAATTGCTGGCGCTGGCAGATCAGGTCGAAACCGCCTCTCTGGCAGAGGAAGGGGAGATCAAGGGCAGTTTGAGAATCAGTTGCCCCCAGAGCTTGGGTCAGGATGTTCTCGTTTCCTTTTTTAGGGATTTTCTGGAACGCTATCCTGCGGTGAAAGTGGATCTTCATGTCAGCGATGAACCGGTTAATCTGGTGGAAGAACGTATCGATCTTGCGATCCGGATTACCAACCATCTCGATCCGAATCTGATTGCCAGAAAATTAGGGGAATGTCCTTCAATCGTCTGTGCTGCCCCTGCTTACCTGAAACGTTGTGGTCGTCCGCTGAGCATTGAGGATCTTGGTCGTCATAATTGTCTGACCTATGCCAGGTTCGGTAAGAGTTTGTGGAACTTTTACCTTGCGGATGAACCCGTGTCAGTCGCGGTTGCCGGTTCTCTGTCGGCAGATGATTCGTCAATACTGATGAGGGCTGCCAGGGAAGGTTTGGGGATTACAATGCAACCCGATTATGCTGTAAAACCACTGATTGATCGTGGGGAGCTGGTGCAACTGTTACCGGATTACGTTCCACAAGGCATGGGAATCTATGGCTTGTACTCCTCCCGTAAATATATGGCAAGGCCGTTGCGGGTTCTTATTGATTCGCTGGTGGAAAGGCTTTCCAGTCAAGCACCCTGAGCGAAAATACTAGTGCGATTATGATGAGGCAAGCAAAGGAAGCAAGAAAGGAAGGAGCCAGGAAATAAAGGGGCCAAGAAAGCATGTGTCAAAGAAAGAATAGGCGTTTGCTCCACAGTAAGTCATGGACAGTCATTGCTTCGTAGTGGGTATTCTTAGTTCGACGACCGGCAGAGCGTGTGGGCGTTGTAAATATTCGTCAACTAACCAGATTAAATGATAGTTATCTACTAAAATTGAAATATCGCGTGGCAGTATTCTGCTACAGGACTGGTAAGGAGCTTTGCTGGGATAGCTTGATGATTGATCTGGAGTAAAGCTGTTATCTCCAGGTGAGGTTTCTGATGGGCCTGACGTGAATAATCATCCTATGGCCGACACATCTGCTTTCAGTACCAGCAAAATGGTGCTGAAGCTGTTTCTGTTTGTTTGTATTGTGACGGCACTGAATTTCTCTGGCCAATGGCTTGTCGAATACCTGAATTACCAGGTTTGGCCACATAATCCTTTTTATATGGACCGAATCATCAAAATTCTGATGGTGCTTTTCGTTGTCTTTATGACACTACCTTTCCTGCCCGCGATCGAAATCGGCTTGCTGTTGCTGGCGATGGTAGATGTTGGCGGAGTGATCACGATTTATTGTCTGACTCTTCTATCTCTTTCTCTTGCCTATATCGCAGGCAGAAATATTCCTCTCGCGATGTTGGTGAAATTGCTGTTGTTTTTTCATTTGGTCAAGGCGGCAGCCATTCTTAATAAAATGTCGGAAGTCGAACGGTCACAGCGTCTGAGTGAGCTCATGGCTCAATTGGACTCCAGAAGAGTTCAGTTCTGGGTCAAGCATCATTATCTATTGATCGCGGTGTTACTGAACCTGCCAGGTAATTCCCTGATCGGTGGGGGTGGGGGAATCGCTATGGTCTGTGGTATGAGTGGAGTTCTCTCATACGGGCGTTTTCTGCTGACCATCGCTTTGGCGGCACTTCCGGTACCGGTACTGGTGATTGCACAGAAGTTAATGCTCTTACCTGTATAGAGACGAGTGTCCGGTATTGGCGTTGATCTAGTATTGCTTTGGTTGAATCGCAATCACTGTAGGCTAAAATTTATCCTGACATGCCGAACCGGGGAGTTGATTCTTTCGGCGTTCTTTCCATTCATGAAATAAGGATCGTTTTATGAATACCTTCCTTTCTTTTATTGCCAGTTATATCAATTTTTATTTATCTGAATCTTGGCATATCTGCTCAACTGAACCGATGCCCTCAATGGTCCTTGGGTGTTCCTCTGGTTCTTTTTGTGGTTCTGTTGGGTGGAAATATCATTTCGACCCAAAGGTGTCACACCTTTGCAACACCTCTTGATCAGGCTGTCTGTCGCAAACCATTCCTGCCAAATACAAATGGACTATGCAGTAAAGGCAATTGAGGTAGGATTCACTGAACTCTACGATGGAACCTTACTGCACTGTTCCTTAAACAGAGAAATGATACCGCTATTTTTTCTACCGGATAAGCATGCTTTCCGGGCTCAGAGGAAATAGACAAGGAACGACCTGACGATTCAAAAGACCCATGATATTTCCTGCATCACACTGGTTACGCGTTATTGTTCATCTATTTGCGATATCACTGTTTACAGTGAGTATGGCCAGTGGATTACGACTGGCTGTCGATGGGGATTGGTTGCTCGGTGAATTGTGGGCTTTTATTGCTCCCCAGGGAAACGTGATTGCCTGGCACTTAGGTGCCGCTGTCGCATGGATCATACTGCTTTTGGTTGTTGTTGGCGCCTTACGGAGGAAATGGGTAACACTTGGTTCTTCCAGTTCAAGGTCTTCAGGTGTGGCGATTTCCCTTCTCTACGTATTGTTACCTGCGCAATTAGGTAGCGGTCTGGCGTTGTATTTCGGTGTCATGTTTTCCGATTTGATGCTGCCTCTGCACTATTGGTTGTCTCTTTTGCTGTTAGCGATTGTTGTGCTCCACATGCTTGAGCAATTAGTGGTGAGGCGAGGGCGTTTTTTGCCTTCCGTTTTTATCCCGGCGTATAAGGCTTCCGGGCTTGGCATTGTTCTGACAGCCGGCTTGGTTGGCGCGTTCTTTTGGTGGGGAAGCGGTGCAGGTCAACAGGATCTCTACGTGTTCGATCTGCCAGATCAGGTGCGCATAAAGGTCGACGGAGATGCTTCGGACGAGGTATGGACTCAGGCTCCGGCGTTAACGGTTGTCACTTCCCAGGGTAATCAGTACCAGCAGTCAGTGCCAGTCCGGATAAAGGCGATGGCAAATCAATATACAGCCTACTTTCTTATCAGTTGGCCGGATGACACGCCTGACTACGCCCACTTGCCTCTGGTCAAATCCTCCGAGGGCTGGAGCGCTTTGCATGACGGGTTCGAGCGCGATGATGAACGGACCTTCTACGAAGACAAGCTCGCAGTGATGATCTCCCAAGGAAATGGATTTGCTGGTGATAACAGTATTCATCTTGGAAAAGCGCCGTTGTCTGGCTACCCCGTCAGTCGATCAGGCAGAGGGTTTCATTACACCACAGATGGCACGATCAGAGATGTCTGGCATTGGAAGGCCCTGCGGGGAGCCGATATGTCTGTTCTGGATGATGATCACTTCGGCCCTCCTGAAGCTCCCTGTGCATTTTGTCCTCGATACAAAGCCGGTTATCAGACTGATCCGGCGGAAGCTGGTGGCGTCAGGCAGAACTGGGAATGGTTTCGTTCAGATGGCATAACACCGCTGCGCCTCCCTGGTGATACTCTGGTCAAGCCTGTGGATCAGAATGCAATGGCCTGGTACGGGTCCCGGGCTTATTCGCCGGAGTTGGATACTCTCCCGACAGGTGCCCGGATGCCGTCAGTGCTTTGGATGAGCCATTACGAGGGGGATAGAGGTGACGTTCGTGGGCGGGCCAGATGGCAGGATGGTGTCTGGACTCTGGAGCTGGCCCGTGCGAGGGATACCGGATCTCCCTACGATATTGTGATTGAAGACGGCGTCTTTATGTGGGTGGCACCGTTTAACCATGCTCAGACACGTCACGCCTATCATCACCGGCCCATTCGATTGAGGATGCAGCCGTGAGTGCCCGCCTGCGGAAACGAATTCTCGGATCCCTTGCCGTAGGCGTTATCTTGCCGATTTGCCTGGTCATCGCCATGGTGGTCAGAACGGGGCTTCCTGACCGCATTGATATCCGAAGTGCTGGTGAGCTGATAGAGGCTCAGTTGTCCCGGTGGCAGAAACTGGATATCCAAGGCCGAAAAGTAGCCCCCCATCAGGGGCCTTGGGCTTGTGTCAGGGATATGGACCAGGAGGTGATCTGGGAAGTGAAAAGCCCGCAGGAAATTCTGCGCCACTATAAATCCAGTTTTTCATGGCTGAATCCGGGGCAGAATGGGCAAATGCAGGGACAGTCAGATCTTGGGAGCTGTATGGTTGCGGACAAAATCGTCCCCTGTGATACCGAGGATCTGGTTCGGCATCTAAACCGGATAAAATTTTGCGGTGCGTCATCCTGGCGTCTGCCGACGATTGATGAACTCAAATCACTGACGGATCTGGGGTCTTCTCCAGGCCGCCCTATGATCAATTCCTACCTGTTTCCCAGAACCGTGATGGGTCCTTATTGGAGTGCGACTACCAGGGAAAAAGGTGGGGAGTTGGTGATCAGAACTTACAACTTTTATCAGGCGAGTGAGCAGACTTTACCCCCTTATGTGGTGGCTTGGGCAAGACTGGTGTCCGATCTGGAGTAATGGTGAGACCAGAAGGATGTTGAAATCAGGCTTGTTCTTGGCGCTTTATTTGGCGGCTGTGATTGAAAAGCCATGGGGGGGATGGCGTAGCGTAGAGGTAATTTACCGGCGAGGCCGGACGCTGCATTTTCGTAACAACGAGGAAGGTTGGAACAACGATGATGAAACAAGCAAAGCAGGTCGCAGCAGGCTTGGTGCTGGCAGCGGTCGGTACCTCAGTGCAGGCTGCGCCGGAACAGATTCGGGTGGTGTGGGACCATGATCCGTCCCATGAAGCCATAATCGGATTCTCTGAAGGGAGCGGAAGTAGTCCTTACGTGATATGGGGAACTGATCCGAGTGGAAATGGCTGGTCTAATCAGGCTTATCAGAAAAGTTATAACTTTGACGGTAATCTGCGCAGCTATTTTGTCCGGCTTACCGGGCTGCAGCCATCGACCAGTTATTATTTTCGGGCGTGTGACAACGCGGGTTGCAGTGAGCGATTCTGGTTCAGAAGTGCCTCTGATACGGCCTCGGATTTCACTTTTATTGCTGGGGGAGATTCGCGCAGCAATCCGACAGCCCGTCGCCAGGGTAATCGTCTGGTCAGTAAGATCCGGCCACAGTTTGTATTGTTCGGTGGTGACCTGACTGACGACAACCGGGCCAGTGAACTGGATGAGTGGCTGGACGACTGGACGGAAAGCTATTCCAGCGATGTCATTGACGGGTTGGATTACAAGCGGGTATATCCTCTGGTACCAACCGTCGGTAATCATGAAAATGACGATCAGACGTTTATCTGCAAGGTATTTGGAGTGGATGCGAATCAGGATGGCAACTGTACTCTGGATGATACCTATTTCGCATTTTCCGTCGGCGGTGGTCAGGCCCGTTTTTATACCCTGAATACGGAGTTCAGAAACTCTGGATACGAAACGGAGTGGCGCGAGCAGATGAACTGGCTGCAGTCCGACCTTGCCTCAGACGGCTCCGGTGTCAGCTGGCGCATGGTGCAATACCATAAACCCATGTTTCCACGCACGACATCGAAACCCTCCAAATACTACAAAATGTACGAATGGGCGGATCCGTTTCACTCTTACAAGATGAATCTGTCCTTTGAATCTGACAGCCATCTGGTGAAATACACCTGGCCGGTCATTCCAAGTGATGGAAGCTATATCCGGGCAGATGCCGGGACACTATATGTTGGCGAAGGAAGTTGGGGGGCGCCGACCCGGTCCGCAGATCGATATTCCGACTGGATTATTGATCAGGACAGTTTTGCGCAGTTGAAGATTGTCCAGTTCTCCGGGGAGAATGTTCTGGTGCGTACAGCCCGGTTCTCCGGGGAGGGAAATGTCTCGCCACTGTCTCGCGAGGTTCGTGAATCAGATCCTTTGGCTTTGCCGCAAAACCTGAACTTATGGGGCCCACAATCAGTAGGTGAGGTGATGACTCTGTCGCGTTCAGGTGATGGCCTGACCCAGGTGCAGGGAGATGATAATCCGGATCCCGGTGATGGCAATGTCACTACGGTGTCAGTAACGCAGGATGTTTCTGTGGGTAGTGGTGGATTCTACGACAACGGTGATGAAGTCTATGCCGATGGGTCTGATAGTGGGCAGGAACTGCGGGCATTACCGGCCTGGAGCCTGTCTGAACTGCCGGCGGATGCCCTGATCGATGAAGTGAAAGTCGTATTGCAGATTTCCAACACGTCCAGTGGTGAATACGGTATTTACGCAGTTTCCGGTTCCTGGTCAGAGAGTGAAGCTGATTGGGGGGACGCCGACATTGGCACCAGAGTTGGCGTTTTTACCCCTTCCAGTAGTGGCAGCCAGAGTGTCACGCTGAATGAGGAAGGTCGTCGTCTGATACAGGGATGGGTAAATGGCTCAGAATCAAATCATGGTCTGCTGATTGCCAGTATGGGAACTTCCAATGGCGTTGACTTTGTCTCCCGTGAAGGAGGTCAGGGAGCCAAACTGGTCATTACCCATCAGATGGGGGATGATTCCTCCGGCCAGGGCTCGAAATCCCTGGTTTCAACAAAAGATATTTCCGTCGGTTCCGAGGGGCGCCGGCAGAACACCGTTCGTTTGGAAGCGGATGGCAGTGATGGTGGGGAGGAGTTAAGAGTACTGATGCACTGGGATCTCGGAGACATCCCACCACAGGCTCAGCCGAACGATGTCAGTGTTGAGTTGTCTGTTATTAATCGTTCTCGCGGTCGCTACAGCTTGTACATCGCAGAAAAAAACTGGACCGAAGATTCAGCACAATGGAGTGATGCAGAGGCTCTGGGGAGCAGGTTGGCTACCTTCACGCCGTCTAACAACGGGACATTGACGGTTGATCTCGGAGATGCCGGATTGCTGGCGGTTCAGGAGTGGCTGGCGGGGGCGCCCAATTATGGCGTTGTCCTGGTGTCTGAAGGGACCTCTGACGGTGTTGATATCGAAAGTCGGGAAAGCAGTCATGCGCCTAAGCTGGTGATTGAATACGATCTCTACTGAGTTTAGGCAAACGCGTGGCCGGAGTTAAGTTTCTGGCTGCGCGACGCTGTAAATTACGCCATCACGCTATTTTGCGTCATATCCTTTTTATTGTTCCTCTTCTTCTGGTTTGCAGGATGTTCACCGTTTAGAGTGGTGTAATTCCAGCGCTTTTAATGTTTACACGCCTGTTGCCTGGCTGGTTGGCGCGTTGTGGTTCCAAGGATTGGAAAGGTAGGTTGTTGGTTAAATATCATGCAAATGGCCTATTTGGATTTCATGCATTCAGACGACAGAAGTCTGTGTTCCAATACTTTATTCTCTTGAAGCTAAGCACCTCTTTTTGTTGGCTTTTTAATAAAAGTTCAAACCTTTTTTTTAAATTTTTTGATATGAAGTAGCGCACATTTTAGTGGCTTGTTACTTATTTAAAACAAAAGGTGATCAAAAGTTACATAGGAGGTGGGTCTGAATTCGAAAGTACTTTGTAAAAGCCTGGCGACAGTTCGGAAAAGTTGAGCGCCCCAGGAAAAGGTACTTTTTGAAAAAATAGAGATAGAGGATTGATATGCAGTTGTATCCCTTCATGGGCGCGGTGTTGGTCAGCAGTGCTCTGGTGTTGACAGGTTGTGGTTCCGGAGGAGATTCCGGAGACAGTGGAGGCTCCACAGGAGGCGGTGATGGAAGTGGCAATAGTGCGCCAAGTATTTCCGGTTCACCAGCCATGGCTAAGGAGGGGGAGCGATTTACCTTTACGCCGGAAGCCAGTGATCCAGAGGGTGGTGAACTCAGATTTGAATTGATCAACGCCCCAGACTGGATGAGCATTGATCCTGAGACAGGCGAAGTTAGCGGTATGCCGGGGGCGGGTGATCTCGGTATGAGGCGTGATATCGTGATTAGGGTCAGTGACGGCAAGAAGGCCTCTGATCTTAAATTCAATCTTGAAATTGCCTTTAATCCGGTGGAGCAAGCCATTCGGATGGGAAATGCGCTATTGGTTGACGATAGCTATGATCTGGTTCAGGCGGGTCTGGAGACGATTGCAGACATCAGAAATCATTATCGTCAGGCGAGAATCGACATATTCAACCTGGATTCGGATGGCACTGCCAAGGACGGTGGCGACAGCCTGACCTCGATTACCTGGGACCCAACCCATGATGCAGCTCAGTTGGAGGCCAGCTTCGGTAATAACGAGGTTATCCTGGTTTCCAACGCTTCCAAAAATGGTGGAGAGGCTGCGGAAAGAGGATTGGCGGTTGTCGGTGAAACGGTGGAAACCAATGCTGGCGGTGACAAGACCCGTTACCTGGTCATGGGAAGCAACCCCATGCGCAATATGGAGCGATCTGCCGAGATAAACGAGCAGATGCATCAGTTTATGCTCAACAGTATTGGGTGGCTGGTGCGGCGTAGTAACTTTGATGAACAGCCTTTGCAGTTGGTCATTGCCCAAATGGATGATGGCTACTGGTTTCCGGATGCCACAGCGACCCGGAACTGGATGGATGATCGATTCACCGACAATGTGAACTACAACGCTAAGGGAGAATGCGATGGTACCAACTTGGCAGAATGTTTGAGCGCTGATCCGGACTTGCTGATTATCTCTCAGAAAAGTGATGCGGCAGATGCTGAGGAGATTGCCGAAACTGTCGCGGAGGCCATGGCTGAAGGTGTGCCTGTGCTGTATATGCATCTGGACGGCAACCTGACGGCTTTGGGGGCTGAACTATTTGATTTGTTTAACGTCGCCTATCAGGAAGACAACTATTGGAAAAAGCTATACCTGAGTGGTTATGACTCTCTGGAGCACATGGGGGAAATTCCAGCTTCTGTTGCCAGGGTTCAGATCATGCTTGACCACTTCCGGTTGGGAGATTACGCCTTTAACTGGTCTGCCTGTGACGAAGATGACTGTTCCGGAGTGAGCGGGCTGCAGTCTGAGTTTTATGATGGTGCCGAAGAGGTCCGGGATCTAATGAAGGGGCTCGATGAGAGCAAGGTGGATGTTTTTGCCGGCCCAGGTAATCGTTATACCAAGTTGTTGGCTCTGATAGGGGATCACTTTCGATCCACGGTCAGTTATCCGATGGATAAAGTGACCACAGACGATACCGCTTTTCTAAAGTCGCTTTATGCTGATCATGCTGTTTACAACTACCGCAGCCTGAACCCCGCCCAGCCCGATATGGGGAATTTCAGCCGTAGTAATTTCGACCACATTACGCCAGTCAGCAAAACGATAGATATGGAAAGCAAACGTTATTTTCGGGCTGCTGGCGTCTATGCATTACCTGGGCAGACAGTGACGGTCAGCCGACTGGATGATGCCGAGGTGACGACCGCCGTTTTTGTGAATACTCAGCGTCCCGGAGCGACTCATCTGTATCAGGATAACGGATACAATCGCCCCAAATTCCTGCAGACACCCAAGTTCAGTGTCGCGCCAGGAGAGACGATTTCCTTCACCTCGACCTATGGTGGACCGATTCAAATTCAGTTTGGGGAGAATGGTCAAAATGTCTCGCTGAGATTCTCAAATGTCGGGGAGCATCCCTTCTGGAACGGGGATGAGGATCATGACAGCTTTGAAAGAGCACTGGCCGAAGGTGATTATGACTGGGCGGAGCTGGTCACGCCGGGGTTTGAGGTTCATTCCAAGCTGGATAAAATGCGTGAGTCCATGCAGGACGACAACTGGAAAACCGGGGCCGCTCTGGCGGCTGGAACCATGCGATATGTTCATAACTTCCCTCACGTGCTGGCTGGTTTCGAAGGGCCGGGTATCGAAGTTGTCAGTGAGATTCATGACTTCGCCGAGAGTCGTGATCTTGATATCGCCCATATTGATCTGGTGAAGCATATGAATGCCGACCAGGCAACATGTGGCTATGGTTGTTCCGGTAATCCTTACGATGCCTACTGGTCTTTCAGCCCGATTGGCCATGGTGATATCCATGAGCTGGGGCATGGTCTGGAACGTTCCAGGTTCCGCTTTGTGGGATGGGAGGGGCATGCCAGTACCAACCCTTATGCCTACTACTCCAAATCCCAGTACCATCTGGACACCGGGAATAATCCTCAGTGCCAGTCACTGCCTTTTGAGAGTATGTTCAACGTTCTGCGCGAGAGTGTTGGCAAAACTGATCCGGAAGCCTATGTCAGGGAGCAGAATCTGAATGGCTGGTCCAATGGCGTCGGCATTATGATTCAGATCATGATGAGCGCTCAGGGAGAAGGAACCTTGAATGATGGGTGGAATCTGCTGCCCCGCATGCACATTCTGGAAAGAAACTTTAACGCAGCGTTGAGCAGCGAAGCTGACTGGCTGGCGGCACGTGGCAATCTGGGACTCTCCACCTACAGTTACAATGAAGCCAAGAATATCGAGCATAATGATTGGCTGGTGATGGCGATTTCCTATGCATCCGGACTGGATTTCCGTGATTATCTGACAATGTGGGCGTTACCATTCACTGATAAGGCTTCTGCACAGATAGCCGCTTACGGATACTCGGCTGCTCCCCGGGAGTATTATGTTTCCGAGGGTGATGGATATTGTTATGGCCTCAACAAATCCAGTTTAGCTGTGGATGGGGTTCAGACCTGGCCTTGAAGCTCTTAATTGTGTGGGGGCAATAGTGCTCAATCATCGCTGCCCCCTGTTTAATTTAAAATAGAGTCCGGCCCGCCTTTAGCGGGTTGGATTCTATCAATTCCGCCGGTTCGGTGGGTTGTCAGGCTTTTTATGCCGTTTTCATTCTTTTTTTTAAATCCTTTCTACATTCTTTTTATTCGCTAAAAGAATAATTGTTCATCTTTTTAGACTAAATCGTAGAAACTGTCGTCTCTTTCCTGATATTGGCAGTTCATCAGCTATCATATAACCATTAGCATACCAATAATAACAATTCTCTCGTGTGAGTAGATCCATTTAAGGAAGAGGTAAGGTGTAAAAACTCAATAAAATGGAAATAATAATCTAATGTGAGAGGACCGTATGAACACAATAGCAGCCAGGATAGCTGTAATTTTGATCGTTATGACGCTTTCTTCCGGTTTGTGGGCGGCGTCAAGTCAAGGAGTTACATCAAACAAACTGCAACCACAGATGCTAACTGTCGCCTCTGAGAAGCCTTTCAGGGGGGTAGTGAGCAACCATCGGCAATTCAGTCGGGAAGTAGAGCAGGACTATCAGGCGATAGGTCAGCGACAGATTGTTATCACTAAGGAAAATGCCAGTTTTATAAAAGTCCATTTCAGCAACTTTGATATTCCTGATGGGAGTTACGTGGAAGTCCGTAATCCAGAAGGCACGATGGTGCATCGATATGGTGGAGAGCAGAGTGCTCTGTATACCTTAAAGGAAGGCGATGATGGATCGAGTTCCTTCTCTGCATTGACGATTATTGGGCCGACAGCGGTAGTGGAGTATTTTTCCGGCAGTAGTGGAAGTAAGTCCTACATTGTTGAAGTCGACTCCATTATGGAAGGTTTTCCTGAGCATGAAATTGAAGAAATGCTGATGCTGGAAACAAGCACGTTTTCTACCTGCGGAATCAACGAAAGACGTGATGTTGAATGTTGGGCAGACAATTATCCGACGGAGTTTGAACGGGCCCGCCCGGTAGCACGTCTGCTGATGGGATCCGGACTATGCACCGCTTGGCGTGTGGGGGAGGGAAATCATGTCTTCACCAATAATCACTGTGTTTCCTCGCAATCCGGGGTTGCCAACTCTGAAGTCTGGTTCAACTATCAACGTACGGAGTGTGGAGGTGGTTCACTGGCTGGTACGACCATTGTGACAGGGGCAACCATGTTGGCGACGGACTATGAGCTGGACTATACGCTGTTTACGGTGAACAACTTTGCTGATGTTGCCTCTTTCGGTTATTACGGGCTGGATGTGAGAACACCGACGGAGCAGGAGCGTATTTTTATTCCCCAGCATGGTAGTGGTAATCCCAAAGAGCTCTCCATAGAAAGTGACCAGAACAGCGGTGGGCTGTGTCGGGTCGACTACCCTTCGCGCAATGGTCGAGGTACTGGAACGGATATGGGTTATAACTGTGACACGATCGGCGGAAGTTCCGGTTCTCCAGTGTTGGCAGCGGGGACCAATCGGGTTATTGCCCTACATCACTTTGGAGGGTGTCCCAACCAGGGGGTGTTGATCAAACGTATCTGGCCTCAGGTGGCCGGTTACTTTGGTAATCAGGTGCCCAGTGGTGATAACGAAACGCCCAGTGGGAATCCCTTGGCAGATTTTTCCTATTCTGTGGATAAACTTGAGGTTAGTTTTACCGATGAAAGTTCCGATAGTGATGGCAATATCGTCAGCTATCAATGGGACTTCGGTGATGGTAACTCCTCAATTTCCCGCAATCCGGTGCACACCTATGCGATGGCCGGGGAATATGATGTCGAGCTGTCAGTTACTGATGATGACGGTAAATCCGACAGTAAAGTGCAGACGCTTAGAGTTGGGGAAAGGCCTCGCGTTGAGGAAACTAATCTGTCTGACAGTCAGGGTGGGTGGAAGCACTTTTCTCTGGATGTGCCATCCGGAACTTCCCGTCTAACTGTCAAAATGTCTGGTGGTACCGGAGATGCCGATCTCTATGTCCGGTATGGCCAGGAGCCTACCACCAGCAATTATAATTGCCGGCCCTATTACTACGGTAACAATGAAGAGTGCTCTTTTAACAACCCGGCCTCGGGTACCTGGTATCTGAGCATCAGAGCCTACAGTAGCTACTCAGGTGTTGACCTGGTTGGTGAGGCTGAATAAGTCGTAGCTCAATAATCCCGGCGGTGTTATTGCCGCCGGGATTATCCAGGGTCTGTTGACGTTTCATATGACGAACATGGTGAGGATGAAAGTCCGTGTTGTGCTTTCCTCGGTCTATAGATCGCACTAATCTCTAGGAAGGTTTCAATGCACATGGGAATGGCTAATGAGAGAGCGTATAAGGTTTTATCTGAACCGACTCGGTGAGCGACTCTGGCTTAAGCCTCTAATCTCGTGCGTACTTTCCATTAGTGGGGCTTTTATAGCAAAGCTCGCCGATCATTATGGGATGGCTGCATTTACGCCGGAAATAACGCCGGAATCCGTGGTTTCTCTGTTGACGGTCATGTCAAACAGTATGCTGGTCATCGCGACATTTTCGGTAGCTTCCATGTTGTCTGCCTATACCTCGGCAAGTAACACTGCCACGCCCCGTTCCTTTGCTCTGGTCATTGCTGACGATGTTTCTCAGAACGCTTTGTCAGTCTTTGTCGGTGCCTTCATTTACAGTATTGTGGCGCTGGTCTCCATCAAGAATGGCTATTACGACAAGGCAGGCCACTTCACTCTGTTTGTATTAACACTTTTGGTCTTCGCAATTGTCATCATTACATTTGTACACTGGGTAGACAGAGTCGCCAGGCTGGGGCGACTGGGGCCGACAATTATTAAAGTGGAAAGGGCAACCAGGGAGGCAATTAAGCGACGCAAGCAACTTCCACGACTGGGAGGTCAGCGAATTGATGGGACAGTAGATAAAGGTGAGGCCCTGTGTAGTGATCGTATCGGTTACGTCCAGAGAATTGACATGGATATATTACAGAAACATGCTGAGGACGGGGATTATTCGTTGATTGTGGCGGCACTCCCCGGGACTTTTGTAGCGCGTGACTGTCCTCTTTTGTATGTCAAAGATAGGGACCCTATATCCGATCAGGATGTGTTGAAGAGTGCGTTTATCATTGGTCCTGACCGCACCTTTGATGAAGATCCAGGGTTCGGTATCAAAGTGTTGTCTGAGATAGCCTGCCGGGCCCTTTCGGAAAGTGTTAATGATCCTGGTACGGCTATTGATGTTATATCGGCACAGTTAAGATTGCTTTGCTTCTATAGTCGGCCTGTTGATGAGACGGATGAGAAAGAACCGCCAGTCAGATTTAATCGGGTATATGTGCCGGAGTTGAGTTCCAGATGTCTTTTTGAATCCGCCTTTCGGGCGATATCCAGAGACGGGGCGGGTAAAGTGGAAGTTGTATCAAAACTCCTGGCTGCGCTTTGCTCCCTCTCCTGCGGTGGGGACGGGGAAGTACAGAGATTGGCTAAACAGCATGGGCGGGATCTGTTGGTGCGCGCCGAAAAGATGATGCTGCATGAAAGAGATTTGGAATCTGTCAGAGAGGCGGCGGCTTTTTGTCAGGGAGATTAAAACCCCTGATAAGTAATACTAATATTCCGCTCTTCCGGCTTCGCTGACGTTATGCTGATAGAGCTGAAGGCGGTTTTATAAAGTCGATATTTATAGCTGTGGTTAAAAAGTAAGCTAATCTGTAAGGGGTATTCTCTGTTGTCTTGATGTCAGGGGGAGTGTATGGATAGGAAGTTTGTATTCACTGGCTTGATTTATGCTCTCATCGGCCTGCTTCTGGGGATTGTGATGGCGGCGACTAAAAATCATGGTCAAATGGTGACCCATGCGCACATCATGCTCCTGGGGTTTGTGGTCTCAATGATTTACGGTATTTTTCACAAGTTGTGGCTGCCTCCCGCGAAGAGCCTGTTGTCCAATATTCAGTTTTTCGTGCATCAGGGAGGAACCTTACTTTTGCTGACGGGTTTATTCCTGTTATATGGGGGATATGCAGATCCAAAATTCATCGGTCCCTTGCTCGGAATCTTTTCCGTTGTAGTGTTTTTTGGCATGTTGCTAATGGCAGTGATGTTCTGGCGGGCCAATCACCAAGTGACCTGAACCGGTCCTAAATTGCTCTATTGAAAGAAGGAATATGAAAAAAGTACGGATATTGGCGATTTCTGGGAGTCTTCGGCAGGCGTCCTATAACTCCGCTGTTATTGAGGCGATGTCTCGATTGGCTCCTAAGAATATGGATGTTGTCATTTATAAAGGCATTGGCGGGTTACCCTTGTTTAACCCTGATCTGGAGATGGTCCGGATATCCGAGGTAGAAGACTTTAAGGCCGAAATAGCCAAAGCAGACGGCCTGGTGATTGCCAGTCCGGAATATGCGCACGGGATCACCGGGGTATTGAAAAATGCATTGGATTGGCTGGTGAGCGGCGAGGAATTTGTCTATATGCCCGTCGCCCTGATTAATACTTCGCCACGGGCTTCGCATGCACAGGAGGCTCTGCGTGAGGTGGTTTCTACGATGTGCGGACGGATCATTGAGGATGCCTGCCTGTCTTTGCCGCTATTGGGCAGCCAGTTGGGGGCTGAGGGGATCGTGTCCCGGGAGTCTCTGGCTAATCCCTTGATCGCTGCGCTTAATGCTTTCTATGCATCGATTTGTGAACAGGTTGGTCCAGGCAATTTCGAGAAATAATTCCAGCAACCCTAAGACTTGTGTGGTGGGTCGAAAATTAATTCTCTTGTCAGAATCTGATAGATCTTTGGGGATCTCAGCATATTGATGTGCCCCAGGTCTTCCAGTCGAACTCTTTGAAGAAATGGTGCTTCGAGGGTTAGTCCATGGTGATGATCCTCTGCCAGCGCACTCTTCATCGGCACCAAGCCGTCACCGAGCCAGTTTTCATCTTCAATACCCGTTGCGCGTGAAAGCTTCTCGGACAGAGGAAGTCTGGAGGCGATCAGGAGATGTCTGGTGTTGCCCGGCAAATGAGGTAGTGATGGATGAATTGCCTTGTATAGCCGGTTTGGTTGCGAGCTCTTCTTGTCAGAGGCCTTGGTTTCTTCTTCAGAAATATAGCCGTGACGTAAGTCCTGAATGCCTTGGCTGCGAAAGTTGCCCAGGCGTTTGAAAGGTTTGGCATAAGGGGTGATACCCAGTAGAGAATTGGCCAGGTGTCCAATTCTCTCAAGTGGGGCGCCAAGGTGCGGTGTTCCAATGTAGGCTGCCTGAGTAAGAGAGTTTAACCACTGCTGCTCGCGCTGCTCAGCGTAAAAGCACGCACTGCGTATCAGTAAGCCGCCCATGCTGTGGCCAATAAGCGTTAGCGGACGATCTCCAAGCTGTTGCGTTTCCAATAGTTCTGCCAGATCCTGGCCGTTTCTGAAAATATTGAGTCCGCTGTTATAGCGTAGCCACATGACCTGCTGTCCACGAGTTTTGAGCTCTTTGGCATAGTGGAGATGGGCTTTTGAGCACCAGTCGAGTTCAGAGTGGCAAAGCCCATGAAGAAAGATAACTCGTCCCAGAGTCTCTGAGGTTCGGTCAATAGCCAGAGGTTGTCCGCGCAGGTTCACCAGATTCATATTGATAGCGAGCTGGTTGTGCCATTTCTGGAGCTTGTCACCCGCAACGCCATTTAATATTGATCTGGTGCGTCGCCACCGGGAGTCCCTGAAGTCAATTTTCTCCGTGGCTGAGGGTCTGAGAAGTCTGGATAGCCAATAAAAGCTGCCATTCACGATCTGATAGGGAAGCGGAGCGTCAGTGTGGTGTATGTGTCCGGTCCACGGGTTGGGAGTCACTTTGAGGGATAGTCCCGGGGTTGAGGCGATAGTGGCATGCATCTCCGCGACTAGTTTGGAAACTTCTCCTGCCGTACAAATCCCCAAATGAAGCAGGTTCTGAATTTTGTTCAGATGCTTTTCGTCAGGGCGAGTGGTTGGTTTGGCGTTGTCCGGTGAATCCTGAGTATCAATCATGGCGGCCTCACCCGTCAAAACTTAAGTGCAAAAGTACCAGAATTCAGGGGGCCCAGCCAAAGTGTTTTAGATTGACCTTGCCTTGCTGAACTTCAACACCGT
This sequence comes from Hahella ganghwensis DSM 17046, assembly GCF_000376785.1. Lineage (GTDB taxonomy): Bacteria > Pseudomonadota > Gammaproteobacteria > Pseudomonadales > Oleiphilaceae > Hahella > Hahella ganghwensis. The sequence goes on along the minus strand of NZ_AQXX01000074.1, from coordinate 4,425 downwards.
CAAGAATTAACTGGCTTTGTTGCCTCAGGTAGGCTGGACTCCCGGTAGGAAAGGAGATGCGACCCTGGCTGTTCAATACCCTGAACCAGGGAATCTCGGTCTCCTCTGGTAACTGTTTAAGGGCGTATCCGACGTATCGTGATAAGCCCGGCAGACCGGCCATACGGGCCACCTGACCATAGCTGGAAACTTTGCCCTTGGGAATCTGACTGACAACAAACCAGATCGCCTGGATGCGTTCATTGGCTTGAGTAACTGTCATAAAAGTAGTCAACCTACCGTTTCGATTGTGGGGAGATGATCAGTTGAGAACCCCGGGGAGGGCTCCCAACATAGTGACGCTGATTAGACGCGGATGCCACCATCCACTTCGACCACCCGGCCTGAAACATAGTCGTTTTCCAGAATATAGGCCACAGTGTGAGCGATCTCGTCAGGTTGTCCCATGCGGCGCAATGGAATCTGTTTGGTCATTTTTTCAAGCGCTTCCGGTTTCATGGAGGCGGTCATTTCGGTTTCAATAAATCCAGGGGCTATCGCCATGCTGCGAATACCGTAGCGCGCCAGCTCTTTCGCCCAGGCGACGGACATGGCCACAACACCGGATTTTGCGGCGGAATAGTTGGTCTGCCCGAAATTTCCGGCACGGGAAACGCTGGAAATATTGATGATGCAGCCTTTACGGTCGGATTCGATCATTTGGGTTGCCGCTTCACGCCCACACAGAAATACTCCGGTAAGGTTGACGTCGATGACCGACTGCCACTGCTCCAGGCTGAGCTTCTTGGTGACTTTGCCGTCTTCTGCCTTGAGTAATAGTCCGTCTCTGAGTATGCCCGCATTATTGACCAGGGCATCGAGGCCTCCGAAGTCGTCCTTGATTGCCTGGAAAGTGGTTTCAACCTGATCTTCCCGGGCTACGTTGCATACGTAGGCTCTGGCCTGGCCACCGGCTTCTTCACATAGTTTGATGGTTTCATTGAGCTTGTCTTCCATCAGGTCCACGAGTGCGAGCCTGGCGCCCCGGGCTGCCAGATACAAAGCCATGGAGCGTCCGAGTCCTTGTCCGCCACCGGTAATTGCAACAACAGCGTCTTTCACTTGCATAGTTTTTTCCTTCTTATTTAATGGATGGCTAAACCTTTTGGGTTTGCTTTGTCAGGGTCTGCCGTGGTATTGATCGCATCGGCAGACCTCAGGTGGACAGGGTGGCGTCCACCTGGAACGGATCGACAATACAGGATGTCGGACGATAAATTAACGAAGGTGGGTTGATATTTCCATATTTGCAACCATCTTCATACCTGTCATTAGATAATTTTCCATCCACCTCCCCTGAAACAGGGCCAGATTGAGAACTCATGTACAGCCGTCTTCCTTTTCTGATTCCATTCATTGCCATTTGTGAAATTTTTCTGATTATTCAGGTCGGAGGGATGATTGGCTTCTGGGCCACTGTCGGTATCGTTATTCTGACCGGCATGACCGGTGTCTGGTTGCTTCGTCGTCAGGGATTCAGTTTGATTGCACAGGTTCAGGAGAAGATGAATCGGGGGGAAATTCCTGCCACAGAGCTGATGGAAGGCGTTGCGCTGATGATGGGAGGCGTTATGCTGATCACCCCGGGGTTTATGACGGATGTTATGGGGCTGAGCCTGATATTGCCTTTTACCCGCAAAGGCCTTGTGAGGTTTCTCCAATTGCGGCTATTGAAGAGTCCGAATGTCCATACCCAGACCTTCTACCAACAAGGAGGGTTCTATTCCGGGACACAACAAGGGCCTCAGCAGGGACCGCGAATGGGGGAGTCTCAGGCAGGCGGTTCGCCCTTTAATCAGGGGCCTGCAGATACTGGTTCCAGGGTCATCGAAGGGGAGTTCACCCGAGAGAACGGTCAACAGGAGGAAAATTCGGAAAAAAAATAAAATTTTTCTGAATTTTTTTGTTTTGGGGTGTTGAAATCGCCACTGACACCCCCATCTATCCAACCACAATTCAATGCTGCTTGCCTCAGACGTCGGTTGAGCTGAGGGGGCGGCAGATAATCAACCCAAAAAAGTCGGCTAGTTAAAACTAACTGGGAGAAATAACGAAATGAATATTCGTCCATTACACGATCGTATCGTGGTTCGCCGTAAGGAAGAAGAAACGAAAACAGCAGGTGGTATCGTTCTGCCTGGTAATGCGGCAGAAAAGCCTTCTCAAGGCGAAGTACTGGCTGTGGGCGAAGGCCGTATCCTGGACAACGGTGACGTGCGTCCTCTGGCGGTCAAAGTCGGTGACAAGGTGGTATTTGGTCAATATGCCGGTAGCACTGTGAAGATTGACGGCGAAGAGCTGCTGATCATGAGTGAAAGCGATGTATTCGGTGTTCTGGAAGGCTAAGGCCTCGAACTGTCGATACGCGAAACCCTATTGAATTGTCATCAACTCTAACTAACAGGATTTAAAACTATGTCAGCTAAAGACGTAAAATTTGGTGATTCCGCGCGCAAGCGTATGGTTGAAGGTGTTAACGTACTGGCCGATGCCGTTAAGGTAACCTTGGGTCCTAAAGGCCGTAACGTGGTTCTGGATAAATCTTTCGGCGCTCCTACTGTCACTAAAGACGGTGTTTCCGTAGCCAAAGAAATCGAACTGAAAGACAAGTTCGAAAACATGGGCGCTCAAATGGTGAAGGAAGTTGCTTCCCAAACCAACGATGAAGCGGGTGACGGTACCACTACTGCAACAGTTCTGGCTCAAGCGATCCTGAACGAAGGTCTGAAAGCGGTTGCAGCCGGTATGAACCCAATGGATCTGAAGCGCGGTATCGACAAAGCGACGATTGCTGCGGTTGAACAGATCAAGGGCATTTCCCGTCCTTGCGGCGACAGCAAGTCCATCGCTCAGGTAGGTACTATCTCTGCGAACAGCGACGAGCGTATCGGTGCCATCATTGCTGAAGCAATGGAGAAAGTAGGTAAAGAAGGTGTAATCACCGTTGAGGAAGGTACCGGTCTGGAAGACGATCTGGACGTGGTTGAAGGTATGCAGTTTGACCGTGGTTACCTGTCTCCATACTTCATCAACAACCAGGACAACATGAGTGCTGAACTGGAAGATCCTTTCATCCTGCTGGTTGACAAGAAGATCTCCAACATTCGTGAACTGTTGCCTGTTCTGGAAGCCGTTGCGAAAGCATCCAAGCCTCTGCTGATCATCTCTGAAGATCTGGAAGGTGAAGCGCTGGCGACTCTGGTTGTCAACAACATGCGCGGTATCGTGAAAGTAGCTGCTGTAAAAGCGCCTGGCTTCGGTGACCGTCGTAAGGAAATGCTGCAGGATATCGCTATCCTGACCGGTGGTACTGTGATTTCCGAAGAAGTCGGTTTGACTCTGGAAAACGCGACCCTGGACGATCTGGGTACTGCAAAACGTGCCGTGATCACGAAAGAAAACACCACCGTTATCGACGGTTCCGGTGCGAAAGGCGATATCGAAGCCCGTGTTGCTCAGATTCGTCGTCAAATCGAAGACACTTCTTCTGACTACGATCGCGAAAAACTGCAAGAGCGTGTAGCCAAGCTGGCTGGCGGTGTTGCTGTGATCAAAGTTGGTGCGGCTTCTGAAGTTGAAATGAAAGAGAAGAAAGCACGTGTTGAAGACGCTCTGCATTCTACTCGTGCAGCCGTTGAAGAAGGCGTGGTACCTGGTGGTGGTGTGGCACTGGTTCGTGCCCTGCAAGCAATTGCAGACCTGAAAGGCGACAACGCTGATCAGAACGTTGGTATCAACCTGTTGCGTCGCGCGATGGAAGCTCCTCTGCGTCAAATCGTTGAGAACGCTGGTGGCGAGCCTTCAGTGGTCGTTGACAAAGTTAAGCAAGGTGAAGGTGCATTTGGCTACAACGCTGGTTCAGAAGAGTACGGCGACATGCTGGAAATGGGTATCCTGGATCCAGCCAAGGTATCCCGTACTGCGCTGCAGTCAGCCGCTTCTGTTGCTGGTCTGATGATCACCACAGAGTGCATGGTCACTGACGCGCCTGAAGACAAGTCTGCTCCTGCAATGCCTGACATGGGCGGCATGGGTGGAATGGGCGGCATGATGTAAGCCAGACCTAGTCTGAAAAAACCCCGGTTTACCGCAATGCTGTTCACTTAAGAGGAGCAGCATTGCGATCTACTGGATATCGGGTCTTTGATATCTTAACCGTCCGAGGTGTCGTAGGCCTCGGACGCCTCTCCAAAAACAGACTACTAATTCCCGATCTTAACTCTGACAAGCGCCGACCTGTTCCAGATATCGGATTGGAAGCCGCCATCACAATTAACTGAACAGCAATATAATCACACACTGGTTTGAAGCGAATGTCAGACGGGGCTCGATCAAAGCTTACCGCCGCAATCGATGCTTCTCGCCTTATGATGTTGTAGCACAGCA
>NZ_AQXX01000073.1 GCF_000376785.1 Hahella ganghwensis DSM 17046 | reverse complement strand
AGGATCGCTGAGGTTATAAAATAGCTGCATGCAGTGGACACGAAGCATGGTGGATAACGGATACGGAGGGCGGCCGTTCTCGCCCTTGGGGTAATAGCGGGCGATCTTCTTTTCCATGCGTTTCCATGGGATCAGCTTATCCATTCGCTCCAGAAAGATTTCCCGGCGGGTCTTACGCTTCTTATTCTGGTATTCAGCTTCGGAGAAAGTCATCTGATCCATGGATAGTATTCCTGATGAGTGAAGTTGGCCGTATTATGACTGATTTGGGGAGTTATTCAGAGCCTCCCTAATTATTATTAAATATCTCACCATCATTCCCAGGTATTTTCAGATTTTGGTAAAAAAATACCAAATAATCAATATGGGAAAAACGATACAGGATATTTCTTACAACTCCAGCGAATGGGTATTCATATCAAATCCAACTTCTTTGTACTCTTTGAACTTGTTCCTGGCAATATGCTTTTCGGCCGATGCATTTGGGACTATCTCGATAACCCTAGACGTTTCTGTATATGCGATTGATGAAAGATTGACCACAACAGACGGTTTTTGATCGGGGTGGAGCCCCTCACCCAAAACAATCGGGGCCAAAGTATCCGGATCGTTAACACGACAGTGAGGAAGGAAACAGTCAGTTTTGAACTCATATAGCAGGTCGTCCAGAAATACGATCTGTTCCTGGTCGCGGCAGGCGATATATATCTGATTTCCAAGGCGCACCGCCTTTTCTGCCAAACGGCATACGAAATGGTCAACAGCCTCAGAGGCCGCTGTGTTCAGCAGATAAAAATCAGCCTTGTTAGGCATTCAGAATCTCATTTAGACAGGGATTGATGACAGAGTTATGAAAGGTGGCTCCTTTCGGGTTTGGTTTTGAACTTCCGAAAGGAACCACTGTGATCAGTATATTAAAGTTTGTTAAGCAAATACTCTGTCAGCATTGGGACTGGGCGGCCGGATGCCCCTTTCGCTTTACCGGATGTCCAGGCGACCCCGGCAATATCCAAGTGAGCCCAACGGTATTTTTTCGTGAAACGTGAGAGGAAGCAGGCGGCGGTGATTGTTCCGGCAGCTCGGTCCCCGATGTTTTGCATGTCGGCAAAGTTGCTGTCCAGGGCAGATTGGTATTCATCCCACAAAGGAAGCTGCCAGGCACGATCGCCGCTGGCCTGACCTGCCGCCAGAATTTCCTGGGCAAGCTTCTCGTCATTGGCCATGAGGCCAGTCGTTTCGTTCCCTAGGGCAATAATGCACGCGCCGGTCAGGGTGGCGATATCAACGACTGTTTGAGGATTGAACTTTTCGCAGTAGGTCAGGGCATCGCACAGTACCAGTCGGCCTTCGGCATCAGTGTTCAGAATTTCGATAGTCTGTCCGGACATGCTGGTGACGATATCACCGGGTTTGGTCGCTTTACCACCAGGCATGTTCTCTGCCGCAGCAACGACACCCACCACGTTGATCGGAGCATTCATCTCAGCCAATGCGGTCAGGGTGCCGAACACGCTGGCGGCACCACACATGTCATACTTCATTTCGTCCATTGACTGGCCGGGTTTCAAGCTGATGCCACCGGTGTCAAAAGTAATCCCCTTGCCGACCAGAACATGAGGTTTTTGTTTGCTGTCGGCACCTTTGTACTCGATGGTGATCAAGCGGGGAGGTTCTGCACTTCCTGCCGCCACTGACAGCAGAGAGCCCATGCCCAGCTCTTTCATTTTCTTTTCATCGAGCACAGTGGTTTTAACAGATTTGTATGATTTGGCCATGTCTTTTGCTTGTGTGGCCAGATACTCAGGTGTGCAGATATTGCCAGGCAGGTTGCCAAGGTCTTTGGTGAGAGCCACGCCTTTGGCGATGGCCGTTGCTTTGGTGACAGCCTCCGAGTCTGCTTTGGTGCCGGTCAGTTTCAGTTGCTTCAGTTTGCCGGGCTTGGCTTTCTCACTCTTGAGTTGGTCAAATTTGTAGAGGGCGTTTTCCAGGGCCAGAATGCTGTGCTCAACAATGCGGTCGTTAGGAAATGACTTGCTGGCGTATTCACTTAATGTGGAAACGGCATTCCCGGCAGAGCTTTTGGCTAACGCCGACATCACTGCAGATATGGCTTTTCTGGTTTTGGCGGCATCCAGCTCTTTGCTTTTTCCAAGACCTACAAATAGCAATCTTTTGGCTGGTTTGTCCGGGGTGTGTACCCAACTGACCTCACCGGTATTGCTGCTGATGTCTCCCGCGGCAAACAAGCCTTTCAGAAGTCCGTCCAGGCTTCCATCCAGGTCCGTCAGTGACTTGGGCAGGCTTTTTCCCTCTGGGATTCCCAAAATCAGACAGTCAGTTTTCTGTTTGTATGCGTCTTGGGTTAGCACGGAGTATTTCATATTAGCTTCCTTAGCTTGAACGGCATGGAATATTGATTCGTTGCTTTTGATTTGATACTTGGAGGTGGACGCGTTAAAGCCACACAAATAATCAAGAGTGAAACTGCATAAAGACGGGAAGCATACAACGATTTTTAGATATCGGCCACTAGGTGAAATAAAAGGTTTTTCTAGGAAATTATCGCCCGTGTCTGGTATCTTCCCTCCCTGAGTATTAGATCCACGGAATCCGTTTTGTACATCATCCTTCGCTATCTTTCCAAACAGCTGCTCGTCAGCATGCTTGCGGTAGCCGGCGTCCTGTTACTGATCTTCATGAGTGGCCGGTTCATCAAATACCTTGCCGATGCCGCGGCTGGCCAGCTCTCTGCGGATGTTCTCTTTGCCATCATGGGATACAGACTGCCGGGCTTTCTTGAGCTGATTCTCCCTTTGGGCATGTTTATTGGCATTCTCCTGGCCTATGGTCGTATGTATCTCGAAAGTGAGATGACCGTGTTGTTCGCCTGCGGCATGACCAAGTGGCAATTGATCAAACTGACCATGGCGACAGCCGGATTGGTGGCTTTGGTCGTGGGGTTTATGAGCCTCTATCTGAGTCCCTGGGGAATGCAGAAAGTTGAGCAGATATTTATTGATCAGTCCAAGATGACTGAGTTTGAAATGCTGGTCCCGGGACGTTTTCAGAGTCTACGTTCAGGAGAGCGTGTGACTTATACTGAAGCCCTGAGCGATGACAAGCGCGAAATGCAGAATGTCTTTATTGCTGAACGCGATGAGGCAAAAGGCTCGATCGCGGTACTGGCTGCTCAAAGAGGAACGCAACTGGTCGATGATAAAACCGGCAGTCGATTTATCGTGCTGCATCAGGGGGCACGTTATGAAGGGGTTCCCGGAGACTTGGATTATCGTGTGATCGACTATGATTCCTATGGGGTCAAGATTGCAGAGCCTACACAAGGGGCAAAGCGTAGCAAAGCAGAGGCCATTCCTACGAGGGAGCTATGGAAATCTGATGATCCTGAGGACCGGGCTTTACTACAGTGGAGAATTTCCATTCCGCTTCTGGTTCCCATCGTTGCGTTGCTGGCTATTCCTCTGAGTCGGGTTAACCCCCGCCAGGGTCGTTTTTTCCATCTTCTCCCCGCGATGCTGATTTATATTCTGTATCTGGGACTCCTGATTGCCTGCCGCAAAAATATTGAAAAAGAGCGCCTCCCCGAATGGATAGGGATGTGGTGGGTCCACATCTTGTTTCTATTGGTTGCACTTTCTTTAATGTTCGGTCCTGACTGGCTGCAGAAGAGGAGGGTTCAGCGTGCGCAGGCTTGATCGCTATATCGTGTCGACTGTTTCCTCTGCCATGTTGCTGGTGTTGATGGTGGTACTGTCGCTGGATCTGGTGTTTGCCTTCATTGCTGAAATGGATGAGCTTGAAAATAACTATCAGGTTCTGCAGGCCGTCAAATATATTGGTATCACGGTACCCCGCCGAATATACGATTATCTGCCGCTGGCGGCATTTATCGGATGCCTGGTGGGGTTGGGTGTACTGGCAAATACCAGTGAACTGACGGTTATGAGAGCCGCTGGTATTTCGGTGTCCAGGATTGTCTGGTCTACTATGAAACCTGCGCTGGCGGTTGTTTTTCTGGGACTGTTTATCGGCGAATTTATTGCACCGCATACTGAACGTATTGCTCAGACCCAGCGTGCCCTTGAGCAGGGCGCGGCTGAAAGTATTGCCTCCGAGCAGGGAATTTGGCATCGGGAAGGCGATGTCTATATGCATTTTAATGCGGTCGAGCCAAAAGGCGTGTTACACGGAGTCAGCCTTTTTGAGTTCAATGATTCTAGGGAACTGGTGAAGTCGTCGTTTGCCAGACGTGCTCTTTATCAAGGTGACTACTGGATTCTTCAGGATCTGAGGGAAACCCATATCACCGAAAATGGGACCTCGCGATTGGAGATTGTTTCCAAGCGGTGGGACACTGAGTTATCTCCCGCGGTTTTGAGTGTATTGATTATCAAGCCGGAGTATCTTTCCATTCGCGGCCTTTATACATACGTGAACTATCTGGCTGCGCAGGAACTGAACTCCAATACCTACCTGATGGCGTTCTGGAAAAAAGTCCTTCAGCCGGTAGCAACCGGGGTCCTGGTTCTGGTGGCCATATCCTTTATTTTCGGGCCCCTGCGCTCAGTTACGATGGGCTTTCGAGTGTTTTGCGGCATTATTGTGGGGCTGCTTTTCAAGTACATGCAGGATCTGCTTGGGCCGGCAAGTCTGGTATTCGGATTTAACCCTGTGCTGGCCACCCTGGTGCCGATACTGATCAGTGGCGCGCTCGGAATTATTCTGTTGAAGCGCGTGAAATGATGGCAACATCTCAATTAATCTAACATTTCCCTGATTTGAAACTATTTTTCTGCCAAGTCAGAAACCTTGTCTAAACTATAAGGGCACAGCAGACGTTTCATTTGTTGCTCATGCTGACGAGAGTAAGTATTGAGTAACAGTTTCAGATGAAACCAATGCCCAAAATTCAGTACTCAATTTCCATCCAGGACGATTTGCCGACATGGACAGTCCTCGTGAATTCCGTGAGGTGGGTGATGTCCCTACAGTTCAGACAAAAAATCATATTGCTCAGTGCCAGTATTCTGTTTATTTCCATTGCCGCATTTGCAGTGAATAACTATTACTACCTGGCAGGAGAAACAGAGAAACAGCTCCAGACAAGCCTTAACGAAGTCGGTAAGGCGGTTGCGGGAAACATCTCCAACTGGATGAATTCCAAATTGGACACGGTTAAAGCCGTTGCCAAGCGAGCTGCGTCGGAAACAGATCGAGATGCCTTAGTAGCCATTGCTGATCAGGGGGCCGCATTCAAAGAAATGGCGGACGTTTATATGGGGTTGGAGTCCGGGGAGTTTTTAATCAATGACCCGGATTATAATTTGCCTGCAGGTTATGATCCGAGAAAACGGCCTTGGTACATCAATGCTAAACAGCAGAATCGCGGAATATTTACCGAACCATATGTTGATGCCAGTTCCAATGCTTTGGTTATCACTGCCGCTATGCCTTTTTCGGGATCAAACAGAGGTGTCGCAGGAGGTGATTTGTTCCTGAATGTGATTGCGGAGTTGGTAAATTCAATCAACTTTTTCGATCTGGGATATGCCTTTTTGGTATCGCAAGATGGCAAAATTCTGGTGCATCCAGAGCAGGATCTGGTCGATCAGTCGTTGTCTGATGTGTTTGATGGGGCGCGTGTCAGTATGAAACAGGAACTGACCGATGTGACAGTGAAGGGAGAGGATGCCCTGGTCGGCTTTGTTCCAATAGAAGGAGTGGAGTCTGTGAACTGGAATCTGGCGATTGTGGTGGACAAAGATAAAGCCTACGCCTCTCTTTATAGTTTCCGCAACTCGGCGCTGGTGTTTGCCATAGTGGGTGTGGCGATTGTGATCGGGCTGATGACCTTATTGTTGAATAATCTGATGAAACCTGTCGTGAAGCTGGCGGATACTATGCAGGATATAGCGCAGGGTGAAGGCGATCTTACCCAGCGGTTGGACGTTCATGGGAATGATGAGTTTGCCAAACTGGCCAGTGGCTTCAACGGCTTTGTCAGCAAAGTCCAGGACCTGGTCGCTGATATCAAGAATTCCGTACAAAGTATGGCCAGTTCAGTGGATGAAATGAACCAGTTTGCCAGCGATACCAGTGAGGCGGTTTCCATGCAGCGGCAGGAAACTGAAATGGTGGCGACGGCGGTCAATGAAATGTCTGCCGCAGCAAGGGAAATTGCCCAAAATGCGCAACAGGCGGCAGAAGCAGCGCAAAAGGCTGACGAAGAAAGCCTCAATGTACAAACGGTGGTGGATGACGCCATAAAGTCCATTGCGCAATTGTCTGAGCAGATCGGCGAGGCCTCAGAAGTTATCAATGCATTGGAAGGCGACGTTAATTCCATTGTATCTGTCCTGAGTGTCATTCGGGGAATTGCCGAACAGACGAATCTCTTGGCGCTTAATGCCGCCATTGAGGCTGCCAGAGCCGGTGAAGCCGGACGCGGGTTTGCGGTGGTGGCCGATGAAGTCAGGGCTCTGGCAAGTAAGACCCAGGAAAGCACAGAAGAGATTCAGGCCATGATTACCCGGCTTCAGGATGGCTCCAATCGTGCGGTCAGTTCCATGGAGCAGAGCCGGGCCAATGGAGAAAGCGCAGTTTCTAAAGCTCAATCTGCAGGGGAATCATTAACGGTGATCACGAACTCTATCGGTACCATCAGTACCATGAACACCCAGATTGCCAGTGCCTCAGAGGAGCAAACGGCTGTTACGGAAGATATCAGTCGTAGTGTTACCTCTATTGCTGATGCTTCTGAACAGACTGCCCGGGGCACCGAACAAACAGCCCAAACCAGTCATGAGCTGTCGGAGCTTGGTGAACACCTGCGCGATCAGGTTGAGCGCTTTAAAGTTTAATTTAGTCCTCCCGAGTCAGGGGCTCATCCAGTCTGGATGGGCCCTTTCCCCGCCGCTTTCTCTGAAGTAATCAATTATGTAGTGACTGGAACTATCAATCCTGAGAGGACTGAAATACGCAGTGCTATGGTGACTGCCTTGTAGAAGCGATCTATGATGGTAGGCCGTTTAATTAAAGTGTTAGGAAGTTATATGCCAGCTACCGTCTGGGTTCTTATGCTTGCCCAAGCGTTGTCTATGTCAATCGCTCCGCTGCTGGTTTTCAGTGGTGGCATTCTGGGGAGCGATTTGGCACCAGAACCTGAGTGGGCGACTCTGCCATTGGCCGTCATGGTTGTCGGAACAGCTGCCGGTGTGCTTCCGGTAACCCGGTTCATGCATTTCTGGGGGCGGCGCAGGGTCTTTATTGCGGGCTCTATCTTGGCAAGCGCGGCCTCTGCCGGGGCGGCGGTTTCTGTGGTGATGGGGAGCTTCTGGTTATTTTGTCTGGCTGGATTTTTATTGGGCGGAAGTCTTTCGGTTGCCCAACAATACAGGTTTGCCGCAATGGAAGCGGTTACCCCGGAGAATACCGGCAAAGCAGCATCCCGGGTATTGCTTGGCGGCCTTGTGGCAGCCTATCTGGGGCCAGAACTCGTCGTGTTTGGAGAGAGCGTTACCCACTATCTGGGCGTGACAATTGAAAGTCGTCCTGGGCATTTATCGTTTACTGGCGCTTTTATTCTCTTGGGAGGCATCTGTCTGCTGGCGGCACTGGTGCTTATCATCGGATTCCAAAATCAAAGCTCCGCGGGAGTTGGTTCACACACTGAGGGACGGCCATTAGGGCAGATATTGCGTCATCCCCTGATATGGTTGGCGATTACTGCATCAGCTATGGGGTATGCGATGATGAGTTTTATGATGACGGCGACACCCGTCAACATGCATAACGTCATCGGGCATAGCCTGTTAGATACCAAATGGGTGATTCAGTCCCATATCATGGCTATGTTTTTGCCCTCTTTCTTCTCCGGTTGGTTGCTCAGTCGGATAGGATACCATCGTCTGGTAGCTGCAGGGGTTGTCATGTATATGGTTTGTCTTGGTGTGGCATATTCTGGCCATCACTTGATGCACTACTGGTGGGCGTTGGTTCTTCTGGGAGTGGGCTGGAACTTTATGTTTGTCGGTGGTACGGCCCTATTGCCTTTATGCTATCGCCCGGCAGAACGGTTTAAAGTGCAGTCGGTAAATGAATTTGCGGTTTTTGGTTTTCAGGCGATTGCTGCGTTGAGCTCTGGCTGGGTCGTCAGTCAGTACGGATGGAATATGCTGCTGGGATTGTCATCTTTCATGGTGCTTGTGGTTGTGGTGGTGCTATGGATCAATCGAGACGGAAATGAAGTACCTGAACCTGTAGAGGGGAATTGCTGATGCAGCATTCGGCAGCAGATGAAAGAGGATTCCGACGCCCGCTGGTTTTTCAAATCGTTGTCTGGCTGATCATATATGGTGGGGTGCTCCTATGGTCTGCCATCAACCCCAAGGATTATCCGACCTGGATACTGGAGGTAGCGCCAGCGTTGATTGGTCTGGTGTTAATGCTGATAAGCTATCGACGTTTTCCCCTGACCTCTTTGCTTTATTGGCTGGTCCTGCTGCATTGCGTCATATTGATGGTCGGTGGGCATTACACCTATGCGGAAGTGCCATTATTTGACTGGATTCGTGATTACACGGGTGGCGACAGGAATAATTATGACAAAGTCGGTCATTTTGCCCAGGGCTTTATTCCGGCGATTTTGGCCAGAGAGTTATTGGTTCGACTGCGGGTCGTCAATGGACGTGGATGGCTGATCTATCTGGTGCTTTGCATTGTATTGTCATTCAGCGCATTTTATGAACTGATTGAATGGTGGGTAGCTGAGTTGAGTGAGGAAGCGGCTGAGGCATTTCTGGGATGTCTGGGACACCCAGTCGGATATGCTGTATGCCTTAGTTGGGGCTGTTATGGCCCTGGTCGCTTTGAGCCGCTGGCATGATCGTCAATTGGAGCGCCTGCACAATAAAGGCGAAACAGAAGAGCAGAGGTGCCAGGTTGCGAGTCGGCTATTTCGACTCCTCCGGCAGGTTCGTCAGCAGGAACGAGCGGATATTTTGGCCCATGACTTTGGCAATGACACTCTTACTCATGCCTGAATTGAGTAGGCTTTGAGTGAGCTGGTTCATTTCTGTTGCATTAATGGGCGTAGCGACGGCACCGTCAAAATCAGAGCCCAAAGCAACGTGATCCTCGCCAGCAATGCCGACTGCGTAACGGATGGCTTTGGCAATCGCGGTAGTATCAGTACCGCAGACAGCTGTTGGCCAGAACCCGATGCCGATGATACCGCCTTTAGCGGCAATGGCTCGTAGTTGCTGATCAGAAAGATTTCGCTCATTGTCACAGGTGCCTTTCACGCCAGTGTGCGACACGATGACGGGGCGTGAACTGAGTTCCAACACTTCAGTGATGGTTTGTTTTGACGCGTGGGCCAGATCGATAATCATCGATTTGTCATCCATGGCCTTAACCCACTTGCGGCCCAGAGGGGTGAGCCCTCCTTTTTCAATGCCGTGGGCAGAACCGGATATTTCTGTATCAAAGAAATGCGTGGGAGAGATCATTCGATATCCCAGGTCATAGAGTCTGTCCAGGTTACGGATGTCTCCTTCCAGCGCATGGGCGCCTTCCAGTGTCAGCCAGCCGGCGAGGACCTCGGGGTCGAACTTTCGGGTATCCAGATAGTTGCGCAAATCCTGTCGGCTTTTTATGAAGAAGAAATCCGTTTGCGCTTCGGCAAGTGCCTGCAGTTTTTGGGCTGCCATTTCCGCGCGTCCGTAAAGACTGCCAAGCGCTTTGGTTGGCCAGACCTGAGCTACTCCAAGCCAGAAAATCATATCACTCTGGTCATCTGTACGATGAATATTCTGACCAAAAGGGGCTTTAGTGACGACGGAAAAACCCTGGAGAGCTATATTTCCCTTGATTAGCCGTGGCAGGTCTGTGTGTCCCCGATGATACCCCTTGGACAAATCCCGCCCCCATAGCAGAGCATCAGAATGCAGATCGCTGATAAAAAGTTCTTCATGAAGAGCCTCAGCCGTCGTTGAGACTTCCTGAGGTTCGCCAGGTAAACGACTGTTGGCTACGTGGTCCACAAGTTCCGGAACGACGCCAAAAAACATCGCCGACAGGATAATGACAATCGTAACAGTTGCAGTGATCAGTTTCCGGCCCAAGCTAACCTCCAGCTATAGATGGGAGGGGGAACAATAGCGAAAACCGTTAATAGATCCTAGGGTGAATTGGAAATATTTATTGCTAAATACTGGACATATTAGCAGTACCTGTATACAGTGTCAGTACTGTATATAAAAACATGGTTATAAGTGTAAGTCTGTAATCGCTTATTTCCTGATGCACGAACGACTAACTGTTTAACTTTTCGTTATAGCTCAGCTGCAAAGGAGAGTCTCATGCAAGTATCTGCAAACGGTGATGTGATCTGTATTCAAATGCCTGTAAGTCAGCACATGATGGCCTTTTACTATAAATGTGTCAGTGGGGAATGGGTGCGTTATAAGCGCGAAAAGCTGGCTGCTATCCATTGATCTGTCTTTTGCACTTTCTTCCCTCCAGTTTCTTTCGTCTGCAGAACAGGGATGTTCTCACCTAATCGTATCAGGGCACTGGTTTCATGAGAGCGCCATGATTAACTTGTTTTGTCATGAAAGCAGGGCAACCCCGGTAAATAATCGCTTTCATTAAAAGCGCAAAAGCATTTAGCCATTAGCATAAACCGCATTGCACGTCAGAGAGAGTTGGTCTTAAATGTGCTGTTTTTTGTGGTAACAACTAAACTTAGAATACCTCCTGAACCGTCATCAATGGATAGATCTTTTATACTGTGATCTTCGATGGCAGAGGATTATCTGGTCTTTATTTTGCGCCAGCGTTGCATGGCGGGCCGATCAGGTAATAGCTTTCGAAATAGGTTTTGAATTGTCTGAATCCATAGGAATTCTTTTATTGCCTCATTTCTCCACATTGGCATACGCCAGTGTAGTAGAGCCTATGCGTATCTGTAATCAGTTGATGGGAGAGGACCGCTATCACTGGGTGACGATTGGGGCTGAGGCCGTTGTTCGCAGTAGTGATGGGTTAACGGCTTCGGTGGAGCAGAACCTGGCTTTACCGCACGGTTTGGATGCACTAATTGTTTGCGGAAGTCAGTCACCATCTCAGTCAGATGCGAGTATCACTAGTTGGCTGAAAGGCCAGATATCAAGTTTTGGTTGGATCGCGGGGATTGCCAGCGGTGTTTGGCCATTGGTGGAGGCGGGATTGCTCAACGGTCGCAAAGCCTCACTTCCACCAATACCATCCCGCCTGAAGGATTCATGCAAGACGATTAAACAGTCTGCGGATCTGTTTTCCGTGGACCAATCGGTTTGGAGCTGTCGGGGCGGTAGTGCAGCTCAGGACATGATGCTGTTTCGCATCAGTCTTGCAGAATCTGTCTCTGTTTCGGAGATGATTGCCCAGACCATCACGCGATATCGGGTAGGGGAACCGACCCCAGGAGTCAGAAAGCATCCGGATGAGGCGCTTAAAAGAGAAGTGCCTGTGATTTATGAGGCTGTGCAATTGATGGAAGCCAATATAGAAGAGCCTCTGACGACTGATGATCTGGCCCAGCATCTGGATATCTCACGGCGACAGCTGGAGCGTCTGTTCAAGAAGCATCTCGACTCAGTACCTTCCAAATATTATGTCCAGATCCGTTTGGAAATTGCCCGCCAGCTGCTACTTTCCACTTCTGTTTCGATCACAGAAATTGCGCTCAGATGCGGTTTTTCCTCTGGGGCGCACTTTTCCACATCCTATCGGGCAATGTATCAGCTTACTCCCTCTGAAGAGCGTTCTTCGCATTAATAAACTCTGAAAAGAGGCCTGCCTTGCCAAAAATTCTTTCACTTTGGCCTCGACAACGTTTACCGGAAAAACAAATTAAGGGTAAGGGTATATCCTCATTGTCAGGCCCTTGAAAACGGAGATTTGTGTCGGCAAATTTTACAGGTTGTCATCTTTCGCCTCTGAGTTATGTATATAAAACAAATGGTCATGTTTGTGGTATGCGGTTTGCTTTTACCCCTAGGCATTAGTAGGCGGTAGTGCTAGTCAATCAGTCAGGGATAAATAGATATGAGTCTTTTCAAAAAAACCTTAAAACCGACCGTGATGTCGACTTGTGTTGCTTCAGTGCTTGTTGCAGCCTCTTCGGCACATGCTTCCCATTTCAGGGGGGCTGCTTTGATACCAACCGTTGATGCCAATGGCTTGGTTACTATAGATACCACCAGCTTCTGGCGGTAGTCTTTGGGGACACCTCCAGGCACATTTCCTCACTCAGGCGTTGGGACTATTTCTGTTTCCGGTCCTGGGCTCGCGACAAGCATTTCGGACATCAGTATTGCCCAGGATACCAGTGATATCCGGCGTACCAAGGTTACTGAATCATTCAATGTTCAGCTACCAGGTGCAGGCTTGTACACCATGACATGGAGTAGCAGTAGTTGGGTGTTTGGCGTGCCAAATGCCAGTGGTGCCTATGGCACGACCTCCACCATCTATTGGGATGGGTCATCAGCCAATGCACCGATACTGTTTGATCTGGAAAATATTCAGCAGCAGGTAATTCGTGGGACCAATTACTCCGATAACCTGGACGCAGTTGGGTCAGGTTTGACCTATGACGATACCACGTTGTCCAGCGGTATGTTTGCGCAGGCGACTGGATACAGCATCGACAGTTCCGGGCAGGTGACGATCTCTGCCGCTGACACGGCAGGGTATGCGGATAACGCCTCTAACCCCGGTGCCGACATGGCGTTTAGTGGTGAGATCAATGCAACCGATGGCAGCTCTGTTGAGTTCGTCTGGTTGTTTGATGCGGTAAACGAAGGTTCTGGTAACCTTGCTCCTGAAATTCAGGATGTGGTAATCAATGCTTTGGTTGGAGATACCATTGAGGAAACTCTGGTGGTGACAGATCCCAACGGCGATCCGCTGACTGTCGACTTCATCAACTTCGTTGGCGAAGGTGGTGTCATGCCCGGTAACGCTTTGTTTGATCCATCTACCTGGGACTTCACCTGGGATTCCACCGGGTTTGCTCCAGGCCAGTATATTGCGACATTCAGGGCATCTGACGGCAATGGACTGACTGACCAGGGAACCATCACTATCAATCTAAGAGACCCCTCTGATCCACCGGTAACTGTGCCAGTTCCCGCGACTGGTCTGGTGCTCATTACAGGTATGGGTCTATTCTCACTGTACCGACGTAAAAGCCGTAAATCATAGTCGGTTGTCCTAATGATGAATCAAGCGGTATGCTGTTGATGCACATACCGCTTTTTTATCACTCTAAATTTAAGGTTTCCAATGGCGCTGAAGCCCTGTGTTTGTGGCAATCCTCTGGGTCTGGCAAATTGCTGTGGCAAAAAAATCAAGAGTAAACCCTGGACTGGGGTGCCTGTAAAAAAAACTGTCAGGGAAGCGATTGACGACCTGACTCTCTATATTCAGCATCGACAATTAGATAAGGCCGCTGTGGTGGCTGACGCTATTCTCAGCAAAATTCCCAATCATCCAAAAGCCAATTATCTGCTTGGAATGAGTGCTTTCCTCCAGGGGCAGCCTCAACAGGCACAGCAATTGATCGCCAAAGCATTTGAGGCAGGGCTAAAGGATGCAGCGGCACATCTCAATTATGCCAATATTGTCGGGCAAATGGGACGCGAAGATCTTGCCCTGGAGCACTTGTTAATAGCCGTTGAAGTTCAGCCTGGTCTCAAGCAGGCTTGGGTGATGGGAGCTCAAATTGCCCAGGCAAATGGGGACCATGAATCTGCACTGAAGTTTACGAATGGGTTGATGACCCAATGGCCGGAAGAGTCTGCTTATTGGAAGCTGGCAAGTGATTCACTGCACGCACTGATCCGGGACGAGGAGGCAATAGACGTTCTTGAGAAGGGATTGTCTCATCATCCGGGCCAACCAGAATTGGAGTTGGCTTTGGCCGGTATTCTTGAACTGAGGCATGAGCTTACCAAGGCGTCCGAGATCGTTGACAGGTTACTACAAGCGCAACCTGCCTGGCCTGAAGCTGTGATACTGGCTGCGCGTATCGCCCGTCGTGAGGGTCAATTGGATAAAGCGCAAGTGTCGCTGGAATCCATCGAGGCATCCAGGACTCTGGATGACAGTCAAAAAAATCTTCTGAATGCTGAATTCACCCTCCTATACGCAAAGCAGGAAGCCTTTGAGAAAGCCTGGGAATCCGCTAAGCGGATGAATCAGGCGGCGAGGAGATGTCGTCCACCTCAGGGCAACCTGGAGCAGTTGTCAAATTTCCTTACAGGCGTGGAGAAGGTCTCTGGCCTTTTGGATTTAACCGGCGACAATAGCGAAGCCAGCCTATTATCTCCGCTGTATGTGACCGGATTTCCCAGGGTTGGGAGTACTCTGATCGAAAAGCTGCTGCTGCAGCAATTTAACTGTACCTCCGTTAGCGAAAGCGATGCTGTCCCCAGGCTGGAAAAAAGACTGTTCAGCCATTTTGGTAAGCCTTGGTGGGAAGAGGCAGTCTTTAGAGATGTTCTTTCTGATCCAGGCAGATGGAAAAAGGAATTAAGCCACTTCTATCGTACTCATCAGGATACGAATCAAGCCAGTACACAAAGTATTCTGGATAAGAATCTCTTTAACAGTATGAGAGTTCCACTGCTTTCTGCGGTGGTGCCTGGGGCTATAGTATTGAGGGTGGTACGTCATCCCCTGGACACGCTGATATCAAATTTCTTCGCAAACTTTATGAGTCCGGACAGTTGGCATACGGACGTATTGGAGACTGCCAACTATATTGCTGTTGCTGATGCCCATTGGTCCAGAATCAAAGATGTGCAGGGCATCAGGTGTCTGGAAGTTCGATACGAAGAGATTGTCCGGTCCGGTCAGCTGCCGGAAACGTTAACAAAGGAGCTTGCAGGCAGTTGGGCAAGTCCCCGGGAAGCCCCGGAGCAGGAAACATGTGTCCACCAAACCCGAACAGCATCCTACGAGCAGGTGCAGGGTGGGGTGCATAGTAAAAGTGTTAATAACTTCAGGCACTATCTCCCGTTGATTGATAAACGGGTTATTGAAATTTTGGAGCCCATGATGGCTCGATGGGACTACGCTTTATAGAAACAAGTTTACAACACGACAGGTAATCAAATGGATTTTCAAATAACAACTCCCCTCAAGATAAGAAAAGCCGGCCTGAGCGTTCTATTGACAGCAGGCCTGATAGTGACGGCTGGCATGGTGGTGCCAGGTGCAAATGCCACTGTTATTGACTTTGGACCCGGTGTGGGGTCCGCAGACGAGTCGGCTATTGTCAGCGGCTCTGATGCTGGAGCCTTGTCCCGTGACGATTTGATTGAATTGGGATTGTTTTATGAAAATCAGATGGAAGATACCGCAGGTGATCTGGCGGCTCTGAAATATATTGCCAATCTTCTCAAAATAAAGGACAAGCGGGTTTCTCTGGCGCTGGCAAACTACATTAAAAAGTATCCCAACGATCCCCATGGATACCATCTCGCAGCGATACAGCTTCTTCTGGACAAAAAGTTCAAAGAAGCTGAGGTGGCGTTACAACATGTGCTGGATTCCTTTCCCAAGAATACTGGTGCACGGACATTGCTGGGGATAGCAATGTTGAGTCGTGGAGCAGAGAAAGAAGGGATTGACGAGTTGAAACTGGCGATTCGGGAAGGAGGGAATAGTCCACTGACTTTCCGTTATCTGGCCTGGTCTGCCATGCGTTCACATAATCTGGAACAAGCTAGAAACTATCTTGAGCAGGCTCTGCTAAGGCAAGGGGTTCCAGGCCATACTGCGACTTTGATGCATCTTGAGCTTGCAGAGCTTCATCGCCAGTTGGGCGAGCATGATCGTATTGTCCTGTTGTTCCAGCCTATGGTCGACAATCAAAACCTGAGCTTATCCGATAACTTCAATGCGGAGGCTGTCGTCCGATATCTGGAGGCCGCGGTAGAAGTCAAATATATAGAGGGTGCCGAGAAAGCGAGAGACAAACTGGCAAAGGTCGGGGCGTTAAACAATTTCCCTGGACAAATGGCGAATGCCAGATTGTTGGCGTTAAATGGCAAATACGACGAAAGTGTCGCGGAGCTGGGGCAGCTGTCCTCGAAGGTTCCCGAGCTTGAACAGCGGCGCTATCTGGCGCTGGCGAAAGTGCACGCTCAATTTAAAAAGTCTGACATGGCTCTTGAGGCTCTTAGAAAATATTTGGGAAGTTTTGGATCCGCGACGCCAATCTCAGCGGTAGAGACCTATGTTCAGATCGCGAAAGAGATAGGGAAGGGCAATCAGGCATTAATGGATCTGGAAGAGTGGTCTGAACAGAATACTAAGAGCCATGACTTGAAAGTGATATTGGCACAGACTTATTTTGAGGCTGGAGACTACACGCAGGCGATGTCTGTGACAGATAAAATTCTGGCGAGTGATCCGGATCATGCGTCTGCCCATTATATAAGAGGAGTGCTTTACTATAACCGGCATGAAAATCAGGCGGCTGTTGAGGCGTTTCAAAAGGCTGTGGATAGTCAGCCAACGATGGTGGAAGCGTGGATGGGGATGGCCGGTGCGTTACATGACCATAGAACGCACTCTCATGCCCAGGCAAATGCCAGTGCCGGCCATGAACAACTGATCCCGATGCTGAAAAAGCTCTACAGCATAACCCACACAATCCCGTTCTGTGGCGTGAACTTGGTATTACCGCCTATTCCGGCGGTAACCTGGAAGAAGCGCTAAAAGCATTTGATGCGTTACTGGAAATCAATCCTTTTGATATTTCCGGCATGCATATGGCTTCAATTGTGCGGTCGGATGCCAAAAAAGAAATCGATAAATCCGTACGTCTTGCGGTTGTTGCCCACGAACTGGTGAAGGACGATCCTATTGTTCTGGATAGTCTCGGATGGGCGCTGATAAACGCTGGACAGGTTAACGCGGGTCTTGAGAAGTGCAGGCAGGCTCTGGAACAAATACCAGACGATGAGACTGTTCAATATCACCTCGGTGTGGGTCATGCGTTGAAAGGTGATATCAGGAAGTCCAAATCCTATCTGCTGGCATCACTGAAGGGGGAAATGCCCAGTCATGCGGCCACGCGAGCCAGAGACATATTACGGGAGAAGGATGAGGACACTGAGAAAACCATTACAGTCCACAAATTAATTCTTTCGGCGTGGGGAAAGCCATCGGTACCATCAACCTCGCAAATTCACCTGAAGGCCTGGTCGTTTCCGCTGACCTGACCGATCTGCCAGCCGGGAACAATGGTATGCATATCCATGAAAAACCAACCTGTGAGGCTGGCGAGAAAGATGGAAAAATGGTGGCAGGACTCGCAGCCGGCGCTCACTATGGCCACCACGACCATGTGATGGCCGCCCCCCAGGGAGTGCCCGAAGGGCAGGCCAGCATGCCTGCAGCACAGCAAATGGCGAGTACTGATCAATCTATGTCTATGGGCGTAGCTCAGGAACACTCAATGCATTCGATGGGGGAGGATATGGCTGACCCCGATCAAGGCTATGCCAAACCCAAAGGTGACTTGCCGCCATTGCCGACATCTGCGGGCGGCATTGCACGTTCGATGGTTGTTAGGGCAGGGCTGACACTTGACGAAATTCGTGGCAGGTCGCTGATGATTCATTCCGGGCCTGATGACGGGAGCAAATCCGGCCCCAAAATCGCCTGTGCGGTGATCGACTGATCATAAATCTGCCTGAAACAGGTCTACTCCAGGGTTGAAAAAGGGGAGAGTTCCAGAAGCTCTCCCCGTCATTCATCAGGCAAAATGGCGACGCATTTCTATAAACCCGTGTCGCGATCCTAAAATCTCTTTTAACTGTCTCCGGCTATTCTTCCTCTCTAACCTGGTACTCGGTCCGAATTCGGGCTGTCCGGGTTTGTTTACGTTTCTATATAAGACGCTTCTGTATAAATAATATTTTGACGAGTGGAGAAAAAGCATGTCCGACGGTTTGACAGTTACACGTGAAATGTTTGATGACGTCATGGTTCCCAACTATGCGCCGGGGCCGGTGATTCCTGTACGTGGTCAAGGTTCTCGTGTATGGGACCAGCAGGACAAAGAATACGTAGACCTGGCCGGTGGGATTGCCGTGACCGGATTAGGGCATGCCCATCCAGATCTGGTAGCGGCTCTGACCGAACAGGCAGGCAAGCTATGGCACCTGAGCAATGTTCTGGCCAATGAACCAGCCATTCTTCTGGCTCGCAAACTGGTAGAGCTCACTTTCGCAGACAAAGTCTTTTTCTCCAATTCCGGTGGTGAAGCCAACGAAGCCGCCTTCAAACTGGCACGTCGCTACAGCTGGGAACATGTAGGCCCCCATAAGCACGATATTGTTGCCTGTTCCGGCAGCTTCCACGGTCGTACTCTGTTTACGGTCAGCGTTGGTGGTCAGCAGAAGTACAGAGAAGGATTTGAACCTGTTCCCGTTGGTATTAAGCACATTCCGTTCAATGATCTAGAAGCGCTGGAAGCCGCCATTGACGATAACACCTGTGCCTTTGTGGTTGAGCCGATTCAGGGGGAAGGTGGTGTTACGCCGGCAAAAGAAGCCTATCTGAAGCGTGCCCGTGAACTCTGCGATAAACACAATGCACTGTTGATATTTGATGAGGTGCAGTCTGGAGTCGGGCGTACCGGTCAATTGTATGCCTACATGAACTACGGTGTGACTCCGGATATTCTGACAACTGCCAAAGCGCTGGGTAACGGTTTCCCTATTGGCGCGATGCTGACAACCGAAAATGTTGCAAAGAGTCTGGCGGTCGGAACTCATGGCAGCACCTATGGCGGAAACCCTCTGGGGTGTGCTGTCGCCCTCAAGGTGATGGACATCATCAGTCAGCCTGAAGTGTTGGCCGGTGTACAGGAACGCCACGAATTGATGATTAATGGATTGCGGGTAATCAACGAAAAATATGATGTCTTTGCCGATGTGCGTGGAATGGGATTGTTAATCGGCTCGCAACTGAATGAGCGCTTTCAGGGGCAGGCCAAGGCGTTTATGACGGCGGCACTGGAAGAAGGCGTGCTAGCATTGGTGGCAGGTCCTAACGTTGTTCGTATGGCGCCATCGCTGGTAATTCCTCTTGAAGATATCAAAGAGGGCCTTGCCAGATTTGAGCGCGCGGTTGCCAAAGTTGTGGAATCTGCCTGATAAAAGGAGAGCGACATGATTATCGTTCGTCCAAGCAGATTTGCTGATCTGCCCGGTATCGAAAAACTGGTCAATGAAAGCGCAGCACGTTTGTCCACGTTGCCCTCTGATCGTGACAAACTGGGGGAGAAGGTGGATTATTCCACTCGCTCCTTTGCCGGAGATGACGAAGTCTCCGGAAAAGAACGCTATCTCTTTGTAATGGAGGACACTGAAACGAGAGAAATTCTCGGGACCAGCGGTATGGACGCCAGTGCCGGTAATGGTGCACCGTTCTACAACTATCGCCTGGACGAGCTGATTCATTCATCCCAACAACTGGATGTCTACAATGAAGTAGACATCCTTTATATGACGCATGAACTGACCGGCACAACGGCTTTATGCTCACTGTCTATTTCTCCCCGTTACCGTAAAACTCCCTATTTCGACCTTCTCTCACGTTCCCGGTTTATGTTCATGCAGCTGCATCACACCCGATTCGTGCAACGAATTATCGCTGAAATACAGGGAATGCAGGACGAAACAGGCAATTCGCCATTCTGGGAAAGCCTGGGTCGCCACTTCTTTGATATGGACTTTGCCACCGCGGATTATTACTCGGGAATCAAGAGCAAGACGTTTATCGCGGAAATGATGCCCTCCCATCCTGTCTATGTTCCGTTGCTGAGCAAAGAGGCACAAGATGCTATTGCACAGCCGCATTCCAGTGCTGCGGATAACTGTCAGTTTCTGTACCGGGAAGGTTTCAAGCTTGGGCGTCATATCGATATCTTTGACGGCGGTCCTACGCTGGAGGCCAGTCGCTCGGATCTCAATACCGTGAAATCAATGAAACGCAAGCAGGTGAAACTGTCCGAGCATCAGGTCGGACTGCAGTATCTCATGTGCAATACCCGGTTTAACGAATTTCGTGCCACTCTCGCCAATATGACGGATGGCATGGGAGATGTGTTGCGCCTGAAACGGGCAACTGCCGAATCTTTGCAGATTGCTGAAGGTGGGGATGTGGCGTTTGCGCCTCTCTAATTCCCTGAAAACAGTAATCATAAACAGAATAGAAAGGTACTGATCGATGATGCTAATCCGCCCCATCGTGGCTGACGATCTGGAAGCCCTGTATTGCATGGCGCAGAGCGCAGGCGTGGGAGTGACAACGCTCCCGGCGAATGAGGAGTTGCTGGCTTCCCGTATTGAACACTCTGAAAGATCCTTTTCCCGAAGTGTTGATCCACAGGATGCCTATTATCTTTTTGCGCTTGAGGACACAGAGCTCAAGCGTGTGGTTGGAGTCAGTGGAATCATGGCTCGGGTCGGGCTGGATGAGGTCTGGTACAACTACCGGGTCTCCACCACAGTCAATGCCTCCAAGGAGCTTGGCATCCATAAGCAGACTCCAACATTATATCTGACCAACGATATGACAGACTGCACCGAAATCTGCACATTATTTCTACATGCAGACTATCGAAACGGTCACAACGGTCAACTGCTTTCCAAATGCCGTTTTCTGTACCTCGCAGATTTTGCGGAATATTTCAGTAGCAAAATCTTTGCGGAAATGCGCGGTTACGCGGATGAAGACGGCAATTCACCCTTCTGGGAGTGTTTGGGACGCAAGTTCTTCACGATGGAATTCTCCAAAGCCGATTACCTGACTGGTTTGGGCAATAAAGCCTTTATTGCTGAGCTGATGCCCAAGTATCCCATTTATCTTCCGTTTCTGACTGAAGAGGCGAGGGAGGTTATTGGTCAGGTTCACCCTCATACTCGTCCCGCTTTGGCAATGCTGGAAAGTGAAGGTTTCAATTTCAATGGCCTGGTCGATATTTTTGATGCGGGACCACTGGTGGAAGTCTTTGTTCGCAACATCCGGTCAGTCCGCGACAGTATCAAACGACATGTCATGCCCAGCCAACAAACGGTCAGCGACATTGAGACGCCAATCATGGTGTCTAATCGGTCGTTTGAAAATTTCCGGGTGGCCTTGATTGATCAGAGCCAGATCAAGCAGGACGTGGTGTCCCTTTCCCATGAACTTCAGGAAAACCTGCAGTTGGAGTCTGGTGATATGGTACGGACTGTTCCTCTGAGGGCCAAAAGAGCTGAATAGCGCACGGGACAGTCAAAGGTAGTAATGAAAGAGAGTCAAGTTAGAAAGCCATTACAAATTTCAGGTCAAGCGATATGACAGAACAACATTCTTATTTTATCAACGGTCATTGGGGCAACAGCGAAGGTCAGGTTGTTGAATCCCTGAACCCGGTCACTCAGGAGCTCTTGTGGTCAGCGCCGGCCACTATGGAAAAAGACGTCAATCATGCGGTGGAAAGTGCACGTGCCGCTTTTCGTCAATGGAGCCGGAAAACGCTTGAAGACCGGCTGGTTATTGTGCGTCGGTTTGCAGAGCTGTTAGGCGAACAGAAAGAAACTCTGGCTGATTTGATCGGCCGCGAAACCAGCAAGCCATTGTGGGAGTCACGAACTGAAATCGCTGCAATGATTGCCAAGGTTGAGATTTCAGTCCAGGCCCATGCTGAGCGTACCGGTCGGAAAGAACAGGATGTTGCAGCAGGACATGCCGTTCTGAGGCATCGTCCTCACGGTGTGTTAGCTGTATTCGGGCCCTATAACTTCCCTGGTCATCTCCCTAACGGGCATATCGTTCCAGCTTTAATTGCAGGGAATACGATTGTGTTCAAGCCCAGTGAGCTGACGCCAGCGTTTGCCCAGGCTACGGTGCAGGTGTGGGAGCAGGCGGGATTACCTGACGGCGTACTCAATCTCGTGCAGGGCGCCAAAGAAACCGGCATTGATCTGGCCTGTCATCCGATGATTGATGGATTGCTGTTTACCGGAAGCTCCAACACCGGGCATGCGATCCATGCGCAAATGGGTGGCCATCCGGAAAAAATCATGGCTTTGGAAATGGGAGGAAATAACCCGTTACTGGTTTTCCCACCATATGATCTGAAAGGGGCCGTACACCACACGCTGTTTTCTGCCTTTGTATCTGCGGGTCAGCGTTGTACCTGTGCTCGTCGTGTGATTGTGCCGGTTGGTTCAGAGGGAGATGAATTTGTTCGGGAGCTTGTGAAGGCGACTGATGCGCTGAAAGTTGGTGCTTACGATGACGAATCTCAGCCGTTTATGGGAGGCGTTATCTCTCTTGACGCGAAGAAGCAGCTCCTGGAGGCCCAACGCCACCTTGAGGATATCGGGGGCAGGGTGCTGTTGCCTCTGAAATCAATCGATGATCAAAGTTCATTGCTCAAACCCGGCATTATTGATGTTACGGCCGTTGAGAATCTTCCTGATCAGGAGTACTTCGGTCCTTTGCTGCAGATTCAGCGTTGCCGGGATTACGACCATGGAGTTCGTCTGGCCAACCAGACTCGTTTTGGTCTGGCGGCGGGCATTATTACTCATCAGCGTAAATTCTATGAAAAGTTTCTCCTGGACAGCAGGGCAGGTATCGTCAACTGGAATAAACCTCTAACGGGAGCCAGCAGTGCGGCGCCTTTTGGTGGTATCGGAGCCAGTGGCAACCATCGCCCGAGTGCCTACTATGCGGCGGATTACTGCGCCTATCCGGTTGCGTCCCTGGAAGCCGAAGAAGTGGAAGCTCCGGGCACTCTGTCCCCGGGCATGAAGCTGTAACAGTCAGGTGTTGTTCCTGAATTTGGAACGGAACGAACCGGCGAGGGTAGGTAGATACTGCCTATCCTTGCTACCAGTATCAGAAAGATTTAATGCCGCTTAATGCCGGCGATAAGAGGAAAGAGTCCCATGACAGCCTACGAAGTCAATTTTGATGGATTAGTCGGCCCGACCCACAATTACAGTGGGCTCTCGTATGGAAATGTTGCATCTGAAACCAATATCAAAGATGTTTCCAACCCGAAAGAAGCTGCCAAGCAAGGGCTGCGCAAGATGAAAGCGCTCCATGACATGGGGCTGAAACAGGGAATTCTGTTGCCGCAGGAGCGTCCGTGTATCGATACCTTGCGACAGCTTGGCTTCACAGGTTCTGATCGGGAAGTGATGTTACAGGCAGCGCATCAAGCGCCAGCTTTCCTTGGGGCGGTAGCATCAGCTTCCTGCATGTGGACAGCGAATGCCGCCACAGTATCTCCCAGTGCAGATACCAAAGACGGACGTGTTCACTTCACCGCAGCCAACTTGACGGCGAAGTTTCACCGCTCCATTGAACATACCACGACATCGAGAGTACTGAGCGCTATTTTCAGTGACGACAAGTATTTTGCTCATCATCCGGCATTACCCTCATCAATTCAGTTTGGGGATGAAGGGGCTGCCAACCATACCCGGTTCTGCCGGGATTATGGTGACGCTGGTGTGGAGTTTTTTGTATATGGTCGGCAGGCTTTCAATGAGTCAGCACCCCGACCTTCAAAATACCCGGCCAGACAAACCCTCGAAGCCAGTCAGGCAATCGCCCGTTTGCATGGCCTGGATGCCTCTTCAGTGGTTTATGCTCAACAGAATCCAGCAGTGATTGACCAGGGAGTGTTCCACAACGATGTTATTGCTGTCGGTAATCGGAACGTGCTTTTTTACCATGAAGAAGCATTTATGAATAGCTCCCAGGTGCTTGCTGAGCTGGAGGAAAAACTGCAGGGCGCTTTGTTAAAAGAAGTGAAAGTGCCGACCAGTGCGGTGTCGGTTCAGGATGCGGTTTCCAGTTATCTATTCAATAGTCAGCTACTGAGTCTGGGTAATGATCAGATGATGCTGGTGGTACCTCAGGAATGTGAGGAAAACCCGCGGGTTAAAGCTTACCTGGATGATTTGGTTGCCCAGAATACGCCTATCCGGGAAGTCAAAGTATTCGACCTCAAGCAGAGTATGAAAAACGGTGGTGGGCCGGCTTGCCTGCGTTTGCGTGTTGCACTGACCGAGGAAGAACTGGCAGCGGTGCAGCCATCCGTGCTGATGTCTGATCAATTGTTTGATCAACTCAATAGCTGGGTGGATAAGCATTACCGTGATCGTATATCCCAACAGGATCTGGCTGATCCAGCTCTGCTGGATGAATGCCGGGCTGCTTTGGATGATTTAACTCAGATGTTAAAACTGGGCTCCATTTATCCCTTCCAGCTATAGCCTCCACCTGCTATTCGTTCTGCGCAAATTTTATTCATGTGTGTTATTCGGCCCCATTGGGGCCGGAATGCGTTCTCACCCTGGGAACGAAGATCTGGAACTAGTGGACATTTAACGCTAAGCTGTCACGCAAGTTAGAGGGTCAAAACCGGCGCTTTGCAATTGTCGATGTCCGATTACCTAAATCACCAAATTGCATCCCGGTACCTCATCAGGTGTTAATGAGGGGATATTACATTTGGATTCAGATCAACGGTTGCGGTTTGATGTCGCTGGGCATACGGATATCGGTGCAGTCCGCAAAGCCAATGAAGACAGTGTCGACTGGTATTTGTCTCCCAATCGGGAAACTGCCCTTGCGGTAGTCGCCGATGGAATGGGTGGGCATGCCGGGGGCGCCAAGGCCAGTCAGATGGCGATTGAAGTCTTTGTTGCCACATTGGCCATGCCACTGACAAGTAAAAAGCCTATTGATCCGGAGAAGCTCAAGAATGCGCTATACACGGCAACTGAGCAGGCTCATGATTCCATCTGTCAAGCCAGGGAAGAGCAACCCGAATACGGCAAAATGGGGACGACCCTGGTTGCGATCTGGGCTCAGCATGATCATGCTTCCATTCTTCATGTCGGTGACTCACGCTGCTATCGCATTCGCCCCCAAAATGAACACTCCCGCCTGGAACAACTCACTCGTGATGACTCCGTGGTCCAATCCATGGTGGAAGACGGCACCATCAGTGCCGAGGAAGCAGAAATATCCCCCTACCGGAATATGTTGACCCAGGCTGTCGGCAGCGATGGCGGCATTATCGTTCATCAGTTGGAAGTCGACGTCGAAGCCGGGGACCTGTTTCTACTATGCTCAGACGGTTTGTACAGCGAGCTATCCAGCGAATCGATTCTGGAAATCCTGAATCAGGAAGGCGCTTTGGATAGCTCTTTCTCTCAGTCATCAGATTCATCAGAGCAATCATCTCCCAATCTGAAGCGTATTTCCTTCAAGCTCACAGAAGCCGCAAAGGCTGCCGGCGGGCACGATAATATTTCGGTGATTTTGTTGCGGTCCGAGTGACCTGTCTATCCAAAAAAACTCTTTCCCTTTTAAGTTCCAAAGCTATAGGAGGCTGTCTCTGTGAGACCGTCTCCGCGCGCACTCTGATGTATGTGATTTTTTGACATCGTGTTACATTTCGTTCTTCATTAATTCTTTTTAATTATGTATAGTGACGCCCTCATAACTGATAGGTTGTTTCATCAGAGGGATGTATCACGTGATAGGACGTCGTCTCGCCACGGTTTTCTTCTCCATTATTCTAGTGTTGCCCAGTTTATCCTGGTCTGATAGTGCGTCAGATGCTTGGTGTGCTGTGGAAAGGGATTACTGGGATCAACGTGTCATAACAGAATATGATAAATTCAACCAGGACCACTCGTGTTTTGTAGATGTTGATGATATCAATCTTAAAGGTATCACCATCATTGATACCCGACACGCCTCTGAGTTTGAAAAGGCTTCTATTCCGGGCTCCTATAATCTACCGGTATCATTTCTTCAAAGAGAATCCCGGTTTAAAGAAAAGAGACTCCTTCTCGTCAATAAAGGCATTGTCACAGCCGACAACGCCCGCACCTGCTTTCAATTAAAATCCAGTGGTTTTACATCCGTCTCAATTTTGGAGGGCGGTTTGGCTGCCTGGGTGCTGGCTGGTCAAAAAATCAATGCATTACCGAAAGAACGAGAAAGCCTCTCTCAGGTGACTGAAAAGGAATTCGTGGAATCTCTGGTATCTTCGAGTTCAATATTGGTTGCTGGCGAAGCTTGGTATAACTCGGTCTCTAAAGTTGTTCCTGCCAGTGCTCATATTGCAGTGATTAAAGAGGGGCAGGACTACCAGAAAGCCATTTCACAATCCTATGCTGCAGCGTTGAATCAAAATAAGTCATTTATCGTGCTCTCACGTTCTTTATCCGGTTCGACATCTGTCAATTTGAGAAACGTTTTTACTTATAGAGGCGAACTTGGCGCTGTTCATCGTCAGTTTTTGATTGCGGAATCTGTCGCCAAAAAACGAACCGCGTTACCTGACCGTTATAAATGTAAAGGGCGTAGCTAATGACTGAGAAATTACATCAGCGATTTCTTGCTGGAATCCTGTTCGTCTCTATCCTGGCGTTTTTCATACTGGGAGTCTTGCTGGTTCGTTCTTCTTCTGTAAAGGAACCAACCAATTTCCCCGTGGTATCGAAGCATGTTCGATACCAATTTGAAATTCGTAATGAATCAGATGATTTTCTGCATGATGTTGAGGTGGCTCTGTTTTCACCTCTTCAGTTTCCTCCCTATCAGGGAATCAATGAAATATCACTTGGCTCCTCGTATGAAGATGATGCTTTAGAGCAATCCCTTATCTTATATAAATACGCATACCCTGTGCTGGCACCCTTTGAAACGAAAATTGTCACTGTCAAAGCAGAAGTCGAATTTGACCCATTGAGTGACAACCGCATCCGTCCATCGGATTGGCTATCTGCGACACAGTTTGTAGATCTGAATGATCAGTCAATTCAGCAAGCCGCACTCAAATTTTCTGGTGTGGCTCAGGAAGATAAGGCATACAAAATATTCGATTGGGTGACGACGAACCTTAAACCATCGAATTTTCTTAAATCCTCCAAAGGCGCGACCTGGGCACTGAATAATCTAACGGGTGATTGTACCGAATATGCATACTTGTATACCGCGTTACTAAGAGCCAATTCTATCCCGGCTATACCGCTGGGAGGCTTTGTCATCGCCAGAGACAGTAGCGTGTTGTCAGGCGTGGATTATCACAACTGGGTGATGTTCTTCGATGGTGAGAAATGGAGGCTTGCAGATCCATTCAATAAGGCTTTTGACCCACCGGCAGAAGAATACCTGGCATTCCAGGTGGTTGATCCCGCAATAGATGAAGGTTTAGAGCAGCAGCGCAGATTTTATACATCACATCCTAGGGAGAGTCTGAATAACCCCAAGGTTCTGAGGTAATTCAAACTCTCGACGATATATGGCCGAATATTCAGAGTGTTTTTCCGGCCATTTTGGATCTTCCCCCCCTGTGGGGCGTCATCTGGGCTCACTGCCCCTATACCTGCAGCTCTTTCCTTGCCATCAGCAGATTGCTGAAGGCCGCCAACAGATAGAGCCGGCTCTTGTTCTTGGCCAAGCCTCGATAGCGGACTTTGTCGTAACCAAACACCTGCTTGATG
>NZ_AQXX01000072.1 GCF_000376785.1 Hahella ganghwensis DSM 17046 | reverse complement strand
CGACAATAATTGGGTGGAAAACCAGATCCGGCCTTGGGCGCTGGGTCGTTCCAACTGGTTGTTTGCCGGATCGCTGCGCAGTGGTCAGCGGGCAGCGGCAGTAATGAGTCTGATCCAATCGGCCAAACTGAACGGACATGATCCCTATGCTTATCTGAAAGATGTACTGGCGCGTCTGCCGACGCAGAAGAACAGTGCCATTGCTGAATTACTGCCTCACAACTGGAGCGGTCCGGTCAACCTGTGATAGCCGGACGCTTACATAGTTAATAAAGTTTGTATAGATAGTGAAATACTTAGGGATAGAGGGGCAGGTTGCCCCTCAGGAATGATCAGAAAAGGGAGTTGTGCAAAGCATGCATGTTGCGCCAAAGTTTTTACTCGCTGCAATCAGAAGAAAAATTAAAGATGAGGGGCTAGGTTATGTCTCTCTGTCTGAAAAAGCCGGTATTCCCCTTTCCAGTATCAAGCGTCACCTTCACAACCCTTCGCTCGGTCTTGATAAAATTCTGATGTATGTGAACTATCTCAACACCAATTTGATTGAGCTGACAAAGCTGGCCAATCAACTTCAGCATGAGAATGAGCAGTTTATTACAGATGAGCAGAGTGAGCTTTTTCTGGAACATCCTTATTTGCTTGATTTCATCTATATGGTGACAACCAGGAACCTGGCACCAGAGGTGATCGCTGAGCGCTACGAACTTAGTGACGCCAGTTTGAGAATCTACTTGAGAATAGCTGAGATTCTTGGCTATGTAGAGGATTCGGGAAACGGACTGTTTTACCGGTCCGGGAGGCGCTTTCTGCTCAAGGAAGGGTCAAAGCTCGATACACTGTTCAGGCATCGGTTTCAGAAGGACTCATTGTCACATAATATCAATCCCGGTATCTGTATGGGGAGGATACGTTTGACGGAGTACCAGAAAAATCAGTTGGAAGAGGATATTTATACGAAGCTGGTTGAGCTCGATGCGATAAACTCCTCCAATGGGGAAGGGGAGCTGACCAATATTCTGATGCGTTGTACGCCGGGCAGCCAGATTTTATATTCTGATGGGTTGCCTGATATTGACGGCAATCTGCTTAAACTCGTTTCAGAGAACTTCTCAAACCCCTCCTGAGTCGACGCTATAGATGTCTCTGGGCAGATTCTGTGACGAGGTAAGGCGGAAAAGTATCTCGCAATAGGCCTGATGGTGATGGTGAGAGGCTGCATCAAGGGTAGTTGATCGTCGGTGCCACTTTCTGAGCCTGTAAGGCTCGATTTCTGAACCTAAATCGCGGCCTGTAAAAAGCTAATTGATTATATATTTTATACAATATACATTTTTCTTCGGTATAACGATAAGAATATAACGAGGAAGTGATGAAAATAAGCAAACGATTGATGTTGGGTGCAATGGTATGCACGGTTCTGGCATCTAACGTTCCAGCCAAACCATACCCTCCAGGAACGCAACTTGCGCCAAAACAGGAAATCACCCTGAATAACGGGGCTGAGGTGACGTCGATAGATCCAGCCAAACAGGCGGCAGAACCGGCATTTAACCTGGGCAGGGATCTGTTTGAAGGTCTGGCTGTGCAGGACAAGGAAGGAAAAACGCTCCCAGGCATTGCCAAGAGCTGGTCAGCCAATGATGATAATACTGTTTACACATTTAAGCTTCGTCGGTCTAAGTGGTCGAATGGTGACCCGCTGACAGCGCACGATTTTGTTTATAGCTGGCGCCGCCTGCTGAATCCCGAAACGGCTTCCCCCTACGCCTGGTTTGCGGCCATTCCCCGTATAAAAAATTCTGCAAAGATCATGAAAGGCGAAGCTGGTCCAGAGACGCTTGGGGTTCGTGCGGTGGATGATGTCACCTTCGAGGTCACCCTCGAACAACCGGTCCCTTTTTTCCTGAAGCTGATTACCCACCCTGTGTTGGTGCCGGTTCATCAGGAAACCATAGAAAAATACGGGAATGCCTGGACGCAGCCGGAAAACATCGTGACCAACGGCGCATTCACTGTTTCTGAGTGGAAGGTGAATGAAAAAATGGTGCTGAAACGGAATCCTTATTATTGGGATAAGAATAATGTTGTGCTTGAGAGAATTACATGGCTGCCTATCGGAGATGCTAACGTGGCATTAAACCGGTACCTCGCCGGTGAAATTGATCAGGCTTTATCGATCCCGTCCGCTCAAAAGAAAAGTCTGCTCAAAAAATATCCGGATGAAGTGGCGGATGCCAGTGCGTCTTTAGGATCGATTTTCTATTATATGAACACCCAGCAGGGACCGACGAAAGACGTGCGAGTGCGTAAAGCGCTGTCGTATGCCATCAATCGGGACATTATGACCAAGGCGATTCTGCAGAATGGTGGTATTCCAATGTACACGCTGGTGCCCCCGCAGACAGATGGTTTCAAGCCTTTTACACCGGAGTATGCCACTTGGTCTCAGAAGCAGCGAAATGAAGAGGCCAGGAAGCTGCTGGCTGAAGCAGGGTATAACCAATCAAACCCCTTAAAATTAACCTTTACCGTCCCCACCTTTTCTGTTGACGTGAAAATGGCTACTGCCATGGTGGGGATGTGGAAGAGCGTGCTTGGTGCCAGGGTTGAGATCAAACAACTTGAGCCCAAGGTCTTTTATGCGCTTAAAGAACCTGGCGATATTCATCGAGGCGGCTGGACCGCTGATTATAACGAAGCTTCTACCTGGCTGGATATCTTTGTTACAGACGGAGAGTATAACGACTCAAAATACCGCAATCCTGATTATGATCAACTCATGACATCTTCCAAAACCATGAATGATCCGGCCGAGGCCTATCGACAGGCGGAGACATTGTTGATTGAAGACATGGCCATTATTCCGGTCTATCGCAGGGGGAATGACCAGTATCTTATCAAACCCTATATCGGCGGGTATGAGCGCACGAATCCTGAAGCTGCTTACTATCGCAAAAATGTGTACGTGAAGGCCCGCTAACTAGGGTGCATTTAAGGCCTGGACGCCAATATAACGGCATGAGCTCATTCAGGCCTCTTTTTCGCCTATCCAGTGGAGGATATTGATGCTGCTATATGTATTGCGTCGACTCTTGATTGCCGTGCCGACCCTTCTTTTCATTGCACTGGTTTCATTCTGGTTGATGCATATCGCCCCTGGCGGGCCTTTCGATATGGAGCGGCCAATGCCGGAAGTTGTGAAAGCCAATATTGAAGCAAAGTATCACCTGAACGAGCCTTTTCTTACCCAGTTCTTTATCTATGTTCGCGACTTCCTTCAGGGGGATCTGGGGCCGAGTTTTGTCTATCAGGATTTTACCGTAACCCAACTGGTTGCACAGTCTTGGCCGGTGTCAGCGACCCTGGGAGTGCTGTCTTTTTGTATCTCGGTGCCTTTGGGAATGTTGTTGGGCACCGTTGCCGCGTTAAACCGCAACAGCAGGCTGGACTATTTTTTGATGTCACTATCCATGACGGGGGTGGTGATACCGGCTTTTGTGCTGGCACCGGTGCTGGTGACTATTTTCTCCATTCAACTGGGCTGGCTTCCCGCAGGCGGGTGGGAAGGCGGTAAACCGATATTTTTGATTTTACCGGTGTTGAGCCTGGCCATTGGTTCGATTGCCAGTATTGCCCGTGTGATGCGTGGTGCCATGATCGAGACACTGAATCAACCCTATATCCGTACCGCCAGAGCAAAGGGGCTTTCGACCAGCTACCTGCTTTTTCATCATGCTTTGCGGCCATCTCTGATTCCCGTTGTTGCCATGTTAGGGCCTGCCTTTGTGGCGGTGGTTACCGGATCTGTGATTATCGATATCTTTTTTGGTACCGGAGGAATGGGGCAACATTTCGTGTCAGGTGCACTTAATCGAGATTATGGGTTGGTTATGGGAATCACGTTGATCGTGGCTTCACTGACGATTTTCTTCAATCTGGTGGTCGATTTGCTCTATACGATTATCGACCCGCGAATTCGTATATAGGAGGCAGGAGTGTTGATGTCGAGTAAAACCAACGCGAGAAAACTGTCTGAACAGATGGCCAGCAGTCTGGAAGCAGTGGAGGGGCGCAGCTTATGGCAGGATGCGTGGGCGCGGTTTCGTAAAAATCGTGCCGCCATGACCTCGGTTTGCGTGTTGCTGGTGATCGTCGTCTGTATTTTGATTGGACCCAGTCTCTCTCCATTCGGCCATGATGATATTGACTGGAACGTGGTGTCGGATCCCTATGAACTAGGCAAGCCTTCGTTAACTTCGGGGCATTATTTCGGTACCGATGATCTCGGTCAGGACCTGTATGCCCGTACCATGAAAGGCGGTCGCCTCTCCATTATGGTGGGCTTTATGGGGGCTCTGGTGGCCGTTGTGATTGGTACGGTCTGGGGGAGTATCTCCGGGTACGTGGGGGGCGTCGTCGATAGTGTCATGATGCGGATTATCGAAGTGCTGGATTCTATTCCCTTTATGTTCATGGTGATCCTCTTCGTTACCTTGTTCGGCAACAATATCTATTTGATCTTTATTGTCATCGGAATGGTGTCCTGGTTGGGGATCGCCCGTGTGGTTCGCGGGGTCACCTTCAGTATAAAAAAACGGGAGTTTGTCGAAGCGGCACGTTCCATCGGCGTTTCTCGCCTGACCATTGTTCGCCGTCATGTGTTACCCAATGTTTTGGGTATTGTGATGGTTTATTCCTCCCTGATGGTACCGGGATTTATCCTGTTTGAATCCTTCCTCAGTTTTTTGGGACTTGGTGTTCAGCCGCCCGATACCAGTTGGGGAATTCTGATTGCAGAAGGGGCCAAGACTATTGATGTCGCACTCTGGTTGCTGCTGTTCCCGTCGGCATTTCTGGTGGCCACATTGTTCTGTTTCAACTTTATCGGTGATGGTCTGCGTGATGCCCTTGATCCGAAAGACCGCTGAAGGTTCCTGCCCGCTGAAGCAACGGCTCCCGTCAATTTGTCAGACCCAAACACGCTATACGGTTACGGGAGCATTAATTTCTGTATCACGAAAAGAGGGTGAGGTTTCGGGAAGTATGGTCAGGCTAGAAAAGCACGAGGATCAATCATGACAATACTGTCGATCGATAATATGAGTGTTCGATTCGAGACCCCGGATGGGCTGGTACAGGCAGTCAGTGATCTTTCATTCTCGATAAGTGCAGGAGAGACGCTTGGGATCGTTGGGGAATCCGGTTCCGGCAAAAGCCAGTCGGTCTATGCATTGATGGGGTTGACAGCTGATAACGGTAAAGTTAGGGGGACAGCCAGCTTCCATGGCGAAAATTTACTGAATATGTCCCAAACGGAGTTAAACCGTATCAGAGCCGAAAGAATCAGCATGATATTTCAGGATCCGATGACATCACTTAACCCGTTTATGAAAATTGGAAAGCAGCTCAGTGAGGTTTTGGTGCTTCACAAGGGGATGGCCAGGGCTGCTGCCAGGATGGAATCGATCAGAATGTTAGAGGCCGTACGTATTCCTTCGGCTAAAACACGCATGAATCAGTTTCCCCATGAATTGTCTGGCGGTATGCGGCAGCGGGTCATGATTGCCATGGCGTTACTGTGTCGACCTGAATTGCTGATTGCCGACGAACCGACCACAGCATTGGATGTCACTGTGCAGGCACAAATTTTGGCGTTATTGCGTGAACTCCAGGCAGAATTCAGCACGGCCATATTATTAATTACGCATGATATGGGGGTCGTGGCGGAAATGTGTGACCGGGTGCTGGTGATGTATGGCGGTCGTAAAATGGAAGAGGCCGATACCGATACACTTTTTTCTCAGCCGGCTCATCCATATACCCAGGGCCTGTTAAAAGCCATCCCCTCTATTGCTGAGGATATGCATCGCTTGCCTACGATTCCAGGGAACCCTCCCAGTGCGTTGATTGACGAGCAAGGATGCCCATTCCGAGAACGCTGTGCACATTCAAGCGCGGTTTGTGGGCAAACTACCCCGACTGCGGTTTCGATTAGTCCTCATCAATTGGCTGTTTGCCATGAAGTGGCGGTAACCCGGGCTGGTGTTACCTCGTCGCGGACTGAAAGACAAGTAGTGCAAGAACTATAACGTTGTAGGGCTTTAGAAACGCCTCGACTAATCGGAAAAGGCAGAAATCGATATAAAGTTGATGATGGAACCTGACATGACAGTAAGGGAAACCCTTTTATCCGCGCGAGACCTGGAAGTGTATTTCAGTGTTGGTAAGCACATCCTGCCCGGGCGGCGGAAAAAGGTAAAGGCAGTCAACGGAATTGACCTGAAAGTTTATCGTGGAGAAACGCTGGGGATTGTTGGCGAGTCAGGTTGTGGCAAGTCAACCCTGGCGCGAGCGCTGTTGCGGCTGATCGAGCCCACGCACGGTGAGCTGATGTGGAAAGGGGAAAACTTGCGCGGCTTTGACAAGGCCACCTTGGCACGGCGGAGAAGAGAGTTTCAGATGGTTTTTCAGGACCCATCGGCCAGTCTGAATCCCCGGTTGACTATCGCACAGTGTATCGCTGAACCATTGCAGACTCACGAACCCCACCTTAAGCGCAAAGAGGTTGAGCGTCGTGTCATTGCCATGATGGACAAAGTGGGCTTGTTGGCAAGTCAGCGAAATCGTTATCCCCACGAGTTTTCCGGAGGGCAATGCCAGCGCGTGGGTATCGCCCGCGCCCTGATTCTTAACCCGGATCTGGTGGTGTGTGATGAACCGGTCAGCGCTTTGGATGTCTCGATCCAGGCACAGGTGATCAATTTGCTTGATGACCTCAAGCAGGAGATGGGGTTGACGCTGGTGATGATTGCCCATGATCTAAGCGTGGTCAGGCATATCAGTGATCGGGTGATGGTGATGTATTTGGGGAAACCCATGGAAGTTGGTCGCTATGATCGGGTGTTTGATCATGCCAGGCATCCTTACACTAAAGCCCTGCTGTCGGCGGTACCTGTTGCTGATCCCCGCATTGCGCGACATCGCAAGGTGCAGTTACTGCCTGGTGATCTGCCGTCTCCTATCGACCCTCCGAGTGGATGTGTTTTCCGAACCCGTTGTCCGGAGGCTACTGAATTATGTGGTCAGAAGCCTCCCGCAAGAAGCGGCTCGGAAGAACATCGGATTTATTGCTCCAATTTTGAGCTTTAACCAAAAAATACCGACATCTTAAATGACAGGAAGATACTGATATGAATTATCCTATCACCCAGCGCATTGCGGATTTGCGCAGGATCATGCTCGATCAGAAGGTTGCGGCATGCATCATTACAAACAACGATCCTCATTCCAGTGAATATTCTGCTGAGCATTGGTTGGCCCGGACCTGGATATCAGGCTTTACCGGTGCCGCCGGGAATGTGGTCGTAACGCCTGGTCGTGGTGGTTTATGGACCGACGGCCGCTACTATATCCAGGCAGAAGAACAGCTTTCCGGTACAGGGCTCAGTCTGTATAAAACCAAGGAGCCTGAAACTCCCACCATTCCTGAGTGGCTGGCTGATACGCTGCCGGCAAAATCTTTGGTCGCTGTTGATGGGCGCTCTATCAGCTATGCCTTTTACCAGTCGTTGGTAAAGGCTTTTGAGCCAAAGTCAATCAGATTGAGTCTGGTTAAGGATTTGATTGCCCCTCTTTGGGAAGACCGTCCACCACGTTCGCTGGCGCCAGTATTTAATCACGATCTTCAGTATGCCGGTATCGAGACCCGAGAGAAGATCAAGAAGGTTCAGGCCTGGATGTCTGAAGAGGCTGTGGGCGGTCTTCTGGTTTCAGCTCTGGATGATGTCATGTGGACGCTCAACATTCGCGGGGGAGATGTTCCCTATTGTCCGGTCACCGAGGCATATCTGCTGGTCACGGAGCAGCGCAGTCTGCTGTTTATTGGCCGAGATAAGGTCCCCCTTGCGGTGGAAGACACCTTAATGGAGCAGGGCGTCACTATCGCCGACGAAGAAGAGGTCGCGGAATTGATTAATCAACTGTTGGAAGGCGGCCGGCTTGCTTTCGATGCAAACTCTACGGACAGTCTGATGATCAGCAGGATCAGCCAGTCCATTGAACTACGTGAGGTAAGCTCTCCGGTTGCAGAGATGAAGGCGGTAAAGAATTCTACTGAAATGGCAAGCCTTGAGAAGACACTCTGCATGGATGGAGTGGCTATGGTGAAGTTCATGTGTTGGCTGGATAACCAGGTGCCGATCGGACAAGTATCTGAACTGAGTGCAGAAGCACAGCTGAGGGCCTATCGTAAGCAAAATCCTCAATACATCAGTGACAGCTTTCGTACGATTGCCGGGTTCGCAGAGCATGGTGCGAAAATGCATTATGCCGCGAGTCAAGAGAGTGATGCTGTCGTGGACAAAAGTCACTTTTTTCTGGTGGACTCCGGTGGCCAATATCTGGGAGGCACGACAGATATCACCCGCACATTCCATTTTGGCACGCCAACACCTAAACAGCGTAAAGACTATACTCTGGTCCTGAAAGCTGTCATTCGCCTATCCCGCACAAAGTTTCTGAAAGGATCTACCGGTGCCAATCTGGATATTATGGCCCGTGGTGTATTGTGGGAGCACGGTATCGATTACAAATGCGGCACGGGTCACGGTGTGGGTCTTTGTCTTAATGTCCATGAAGGCCCCCAGTATTTCTCCCAGAATCCCAAAGAAGTGGCGCTCAAGCCCGGCATGGTGATCACCAATGAACCCGGAGTTTACCGGGAGGGTGAGTACGGCATTCGAATTGAAAACATGATGAAGGTGGTTGAGGCTGATGAAAATGAATTTGGCGTTTTCTATGGATTTGAAACCATCACACTAGCGCCAATTGCCACACAGATGCTGGAGATGCCTATGCTAAACAAAGAAGAGATCGATTGGATCAACGCTTATCATCGCCGAGTTCGTAATGTCTTGAGTCCATTACTGGAAGTGCCTCAAAAGGCCTGGCTGGATCAGGCAACCCGCTCTCTTGGGGCATAAACTCGGACGGTGTCGGAATGCAGGGAATAGGATTTAACTCAAGAGTGAGCCCTATTCCCTCTATAAAGGGTTCTCCATAGACATTGACTATGACTTTTACCCAAACTATGACTTTGACACAGGTGAAGAAGGGCGACTAAATTTTATTCTTAGGAAAAGAAATACAAAGACCGCAGTTAATAGAAGGTAACGATAAGGAAGAACAGTACCTCTTCATTCAAATGACCTCCGAGCACCTAAGCTTTAGGGGTCAGTGAAAAACCTGGTATGGAGGTTTTTTCATGAAGTATATGGTTTTTCTCTCGGTGCTGTTTCTTTCATCCTCTCATGCTTATGCCGGCGATTCTCGTCATACCGTTTACATTACTAATGGAGAGTGGCCGCCCTTTTTGTCTGAGCATTTGCCGCACTTTGGCTATGCTTCCCATGTCATTACTGAAGCTTTTCACTCTGTCGGAATTGAGGTGGAGTACGGTTTTTTCCCCTGGAAGCGTTCCTACAGGTATGCAAAGAATGGCAAAGATCCTACTGGTAAGCGATGGAACGGGACAGCCATATGGGTGTACACGGACGAGAGGGCTGAGAGTTTTCACTACACGGACCCTGTGGTTATTGATGAGGAGGTCTTGTATTCACTAAGATCAAAACCCGTGCAATGGACTCAAATAGAAGATTTGCAGGGTAAAAGGATCGGAGCCACCTTACACACCGTCTATCCCCCCCTTGAGGCAGCCGAAAAAAAAGGCGTTCTGGTTCTTACTCGCGCAGCAAACTATGATTTGCTTTTCAGAAGGCTACTTCTTGGAGAAGTTGATGCTGTGCCATTAACCAAGCGAGTCGCACTTTATTTTTTGCATGTTAGTCTTAGCTCGTCGGATAGACATAAAATTACTTATCACCCAACAGTTATTCAGGTTAGGAAATATCATTTAATACTATCACGCGTGCTGGAAGGCAATGTAGAGCTGGTTGATTTGTTTAACGAAGGGCTGATGCGTATTGAAGCGAATGGTGTGTTAAATGATTTAACCCAGAAATTTGAAGCCGGGGCTTATTTTCCTCCTGACTATGAATCGTTGGATGAGGAATAGAGCCTCAATGAAAAAGTTGGCCATACTGGTGAATCTATAGGTATCCCTTGACGCTGAATGAAGCGCCTATTGGTGGTAGTGGTTGTAAGGAAAAGTCATGCAGATTGTGCTCTATGCTATTGGTTTTCTCGTTGTCATGTTCATATTTATTCGGGCAGCGCAATGGAAAAACCTCCTCACCGTTACACTGCATGCGCCGCAGGCCAAAATCTGGGAATGCAAACATATTCCTGAGCATATTCAGCCGCCACTGATAGCTGGCCAAATTGCTATGACGAAACTTGGGTTTCGTTTTTCTCATTGTTATCAGTCGAAAGAGATATTCTCCAGGCTGGATGATGAGCGCTGGTGCGTCGTCATGTTCCACCCTGATTACCTCTGTTATGCAGAGATATTCAATTCAATGACGCCTGAGGCGGCTTTTCCCTACAAGGTGTCGATATACACATATTGTGATGACGGCAGCGTGGTTCTCACAATCAATAATGAGATTCATGCTGTTATTGGTTACATGGACGGCTTTATTTTTAATGATGCGTATGCAGAGAACGTAGAGGGAATTTTTCGGTCCCACGTAAAACGCATAGAGCAGTATTTTAAGGAGCATCCTCATGTTTCTTCTCAATTACTCAATCCCGCAGAATATGTCTCAAGGCTGAACAGGCTTTATCAGGACTATTTCAATTATTTGCACACCGCTGGAGAGCTACGTGAAGTTGGACATGCCAAAGATACAGCGGGCGAATATCGCTTAACTTTCAAGTCTGCTGTACAGCTCAGCAGGAGAATGAGCGCAGGTCCAAAGAATGCCGCCGCACATGATCAAAAGAAAAATCCTCAGGTGACGTCAGCAAATAAAGAGGCGACACCTTCATATCCTGGATTGGTTGATGCTGAGATTGATGCTTACCATCGACAGGAAAAGTTGGTGAATTCCTCGAAACTCGAGGGAATGGGGAAAGTCATGGTATTTTTGGTCAGCGTGCTGGCCTTTGCTGCGGTATTCGGGGTTGTCTGGTCTCCATCACTGGTAATTGTCATTATCGGAGTATTGCTATTCCATGAGCTGGGGCATATCGCAGGGATGTGGCTTTGTGGCTATCGGGATCTGCAGATACTTTTCATTCCGTTTATGGGTGCTCTGGCTTCGGGGAAAAAGGACAAACCCACAGCCCTCCAGAAGGCGGTTGTGAGCTTGATGGGGCCGGTGCCAGGTATTATCCTGGCGTTTGTACTTCAGTATCTCTTTCCGGATTCAGATAGCCAGTGGATGAATCAGACCATCCTGCTGTTGCTGATTATCAACTACCTCAATCTCCTGCCCATTATGCCGTTGGATGGTGGGCAATTATTGAACTCAGTATTGTTCGACAAGTATCCCCGTTTACAGTTTGGTTTTCTCATATTTAGTGTCGGAATGCTGGCTTTGGGGGCTTGGGCTCTCAGTGAGCCTGTATTAACGATACTGGCCGTCATTATGGGGTATTCCCTCATATCTCAGTATAACCAGGCAAAGATTCTCGTGGGATTGGTAAAAACCTACAGGGAAACTGGTAACTCTGATGAAATTCTGAGACAGATTTTTATTCGGCTTTCGAGTCCGCCCTATGACCAGCTAAAGTTCCTGCAAAAGTACGAATTGGCGAAGGGGCTTTACCTTAGATTTCAGCATAAATTGCCCAAACTGCGTGAAACAGTCTTTGCCGTCACACTTTATCTGGTGACCTTAGGGGGGCCGGTCTTTTTGGTTGGCGTCAGTATGTTTGGTGTTTTTTGGCCGGAAACTTTAGGAGCAGAGTGGGAAGAGCGGATTGAGCGTGCCGAGTCCGTGGAAGAGAAAGCCTCAATAATGCTAAGTGCGGCAATGTTTTACGATTCCACTCAGGATGTAGAGGCGGCCGAATCATACTACGACCAGGTGCTGGAAATTGTAGCAAGCCGATCGGATCAGGCTGCCTGGTCTGCTGTTGTGGAAGTGGGGAGGGCAATGCTCAGGGAGAATGTCGTGGACATCGAGGGGGCAATGAGAACGCTTCAGACCGTAAAGTTATCCCGAGACCAAATCATGGCCACGCGACAGTTGGCATATAACGCAATTTACGATGATGCCCTAAAAGACTGGGGGCTTGAGATGCTGCTTGTTGTAAAACGTGTTTATGTGAAAATGGGGGATTCCCTTCAAGAGGCTTTTATTGCCAAGGCCATAGGTCAGGTTTACGAAGAATGGGGAGATATGCGGTCAGCGGAAAGTTATATCAAGGAGGCATACGAACTGATAGCTGAATCTTCAGATCCTGATGCTTACGCTATTCGCGATGAGATGGCGGGCTTCTATTTTCGCAGGGGCGACTATCGAGCTGCGGAAACTGTTTGGCTGAAGGCCATGAGAGGCTTGCCGGACAATGCAGATGTGTTTTTCTCAAAATACCAGATAACCGTTAGCTTGGCTTGGAATGCGGTAGCAGAAGGGAACATTGAAAAAGCGGGTGAACGCTTTCATAAACTCCCCAAGTTATTGAAAGATGCGGCGTCTGATTATCCCGAATATAAAGATTCACTGGAATACTATTCGGTTGAAGCCCTGTTAGACCTAATGGCTTTCAGTGTTATGAGCGGTGATATGGTCAGTGGGGAAAGCTATTTAAGGCAGGCCCGGCAGGAGTTTTATGGAGATCCAGAAGCATGGGAAAA
Organism: Hahella ganghwensis DSM 17046; assembly: GCF_000376785.1. Lineage (GTDB taxonomy): Bacteria > Pseudomonadota > Gammaproteobacteria > Pseudomonadales > Oleiphilaceae > Hahella > Hahella ganghwensis. The sequence goes on along the minus strand of NZ_AQXX01000072.1, from coordinate 14,160 downwards.
CTATCTTGGCATTTGGCTGGAAGAGAGTTACGTGGATGACGCCAGCGAAGAATCGCTCGATGCTCTAAGAGCCAGGCTGGTGGCTCAGGGGATTCGTAAGCTGCGACACTGAGCAGCAGAGATTCAAAAAGCTATCAATTTCAATGTCGTTATGAGCAATGTTTGTAACGTGATATGTGATCGTGTAACGCCCCTGTAAGCACTTTGCAAAAGACTGCAAAAAGGCTGCTTATTCCGATTTATTAATAAAAGGTCATTTTTTATACTGCGCCCTCATAAAATTCAACAGGCTGTCATGATCTGACGGCCAGTTTACAGGGCCGTTAAATATGCTGCAGCGAGTGCTGACCCTTTTGGGTGTTGTCGGACTTCAATTTCTCTCCCTATCTGTAACCGCTCAATCCTTTAATGAAACCCCGGACATTGTCATTGAACCGGATTTCTGTTCGTTATACCCGATCACGGTTTCCTCTGAGTTTTTGGAAAATGCTCAACCAGGGCAAGTGTTCAATCATGTTGGGTTGGGGAACGGAGAAGGTAGCTTCAGCTGGTTGAACTGGGGGGGGAGAGAAGGGGCATCACGACTCTAAGCATGGCGATCACAAGGGACCCTGGTATTTTGAATATCAATTCTCTTTTCACGGCAAGCATTCCCACCATCGAAAAAACGATGGATATAAGACCTGTTCCTCGGATGCAGGGCGTGATCTGTTTTCACTGCTAGGCAGCGGTTACCTGCAATCAGATGGCCAGTATGAGCAGGATTGGCGATATGTGCAGTCGTCATCCTATGGTCAATTTGGAAATCAGGGCTGGTCTGATCATCGTGCATGGTCTGGTTTCGGCAACGAACACTCTTCAACACGCCACGGCGGCCATTGGAAAGGTAAGGTCTCCTATGGCGCTTCTCACAAATGGTCAAAGCAGTGGTTTGGCTTTGACTGGCATGGTGCATATTGGTTTGGGCAGAAGCCTAAAAAGACCGGTCATTATGCTATCGCCGAGAGCCTGATTCCTCCGGGTGACAGCGATCGTTACAGGAACCCCTATGACGCTGCTGATAATCAGCTCAATGTATCCGATTGGGTGCAGGGCGTTCCTGGGGTGAAGAATAGTTCAGCTGTTCGTTCCAACCTTGATGCGTTGTTGCAACGTAATATCATCATCCCGGTATGGGACCGTCGTGAAGGTCACGGAGCAAATACGCAGTTCCGTGTTGCCCGTTTTGCCGTCGTGGAACTCCAGGATTATCGCCTCAACGGAAAGGGGTATATCTCTTTCGTATTCAAGCGTTTTACCAATTGCTATAACTTCCGCCCTGTGTCTCTGGATCAGAGTGTGACGGTTGATGAGAATTCCTCTGTCACTTTTTCGCTCTTTGCGGAAGATGTCGATGGTAATGAATTGCAATATGAGATTGTAGAGGCTCCTCAGCACGGTACCATCGAAGTCTCAGGAACTGAAGTTACCTACACGCCGACAGCGGGATACTCCGGCGCGGACAGCCTGACCTACCAGGCGAACGATGGGGAGCAACTCTCTAATATCGCGATTGTCAGTTTGACTGTTTTACCGGTCAATGATCGCCCTGTGGCTGAAAACATCTCATCTGAGGGGGCGGAAGATACGGCGATATCGCTCAGCTTCGCCGGGTCTGATGCCGAGAATGATCCCCTGACTTTCAGGCCGGTTTCTGAACCGGAGCATGGCGCTGTGATTGATAACGGCAATGGATATGAATATCAGCCGAATCCAAACTACTTTGGCCAGGACCAGTTTACCTATGTGGCCAATGACGGCGATCTGGATTCCGAGCCAGCAACCTACACAATTTCTGTTCTGCCGGTCAATGATGTGCCGGTGATCCTCAGTCAGCCGTCGACCATGCTGTCAGAGGGCGAAACTTTCCAATATCAGATTCTGGCCCAGGACGTTGATCAACAGCCGTTGAGTTTTGGACTCATCAGCGGCCCAGAGGGCACCGTCATCAATACAACATCTGGGCTTGTCTCCTGGGAAACCGGATATACAGATGCCGGATCTTATGGGTTTGTTGTGGCTGCCAGCGATGGCGAGACAGAAACCAGACAGTCCTTTGAACTGACGGTCAAGAATGTTAACCGGGTTCCTGTTATCCAATCGACTGCACCAGATCAGGCTCAGGTGGGGGAACGGTATCAGTACCAGGTGTTTGCGACGGATCCGGATGGCGATGAGTTGAAATACGCCCTGGCAACTTCAACAGCAGGGATGACTATCAGTGAATCCGGTCTGATCCGTTGGACGCCGGTTGAAGAGCAGATTGGTGAGCTGAGTTTTTCTATTGTAGTAATCGACACCGAAGGTCTGCAGGCGTTTGAAAATGTCAGCCTGGTGGTTGAAGGCGTTGCCAACACGGCACCGGTGATTACCTTTGTTCCCAAGACTCGTGTTTATGCTGAGCATTCGTATCTCCAGCAAATGTCAGCGTCCGATGCGGATGGCGATTCGCTGGCATACAGTTCTGTACTCGTGCCGGATGGCATGTCTGTAAATAGTGACTCTGGCGAAATTTCCTGGACACCGGCTGTATCGCAGGTGGGCAGTCATGTGGTCTCCATTGCTGTCTCTGACAATAAAGGGGGGCGTGACCAGTTAACCTTCACGCTGACCGTTATCGATACCCAGTCGCTGGAGATTATGACATCAAATGAACTACCCGATGCTGAAGCTGGAAAAATGTATTCCGCTCAAGTGACTGACGTCGTCACCACCTCCGGCGTTAGCTATGCACTGGTCCGGCATCCGGATGGTATGACCATCGATCAAAAGACTGGCGAGCTTACCTGGCAGCCAGGCACTGAATACGCTGGAGCCTCACTAACACCTACCGGTCAGTGTGAAGTCGCTCCGGAGCCGATAGAGAATACCTTTGGTGAAGGCTTTCAACTGGTTGAGAAATGGCATTGGGAAGATGGAAACAATTACTCTGATGTCGTGAGCACACCGTTGCTTGTCAATCTTTATGATGAGAATGAAGACGGCAGAATTGATACTGACGACGCCTCTTATATCCTGGCTATGGGCTTCCATGAGAGGAATCGATCTCCTGCCAAACTGCGTGCTTACAATGCAGAAACCGGTGAGCTGAAATGGACAGCGAATGCTGATCTTAACCACGGCTATGTGAGCCCGGCAGTAGCTGATCTCGATGGGGACGGTGATGTTGAGATTGTCACCACCGGACCAAAGATTTTTGACCATAACGGTCAGCTCTTAAGAGAGTCTACTGTTGAAGATGCCGCAGGGCGGGTCAGTATTGCTGACCTGGATGCCGATGGTGTGCCGGAAATTCTACACTCGGGTGCTGTTTTTGATGCCTCTCTGAATGTCTTGTTCACGCTTGCAGAGGGCGGTGCACCCATTGCTGTGGATCTTGATCTGGATGGTAAGCAAGAGGTGTTCTCCCAGGGAATGGCTTGGGACTATCAGGGCAATTTGCTGTGGCAGATCGCGACAGAGCCAATGGTGTCGGCACCTTCTGTCGGAAACTTTGACTCTGATGAGTTTCCTGAAATTGTGATTTCCACGACTGACTCACTGATGGTCCTGAATCATGACGGCTCTATCCTGTGGCAGGCTCCGAAAGACGGAAACGCAAATGGTGCGCCTTTGATTGCGGATCTTGACGGAGACGGATTGCCGGAGATTGGTCTGGTGACCCGTTCTAAGTATGTCGTCTATGAAACGGATGGGCAGTTCAAATGGTCTATCGATATTGATGACGACTCATCCGGTAACTCCGCCTCAACCGCCTTTGACTTCAATGGTGACGGTGCTCTGGAAATTGTTCACGGTGACGAGTCCTACGTCAGAATTCTGGATGGTCGCACAGGGCAGGCTTTGTGGACGGAATGGAATACCTCTTCAACCGGTTACGAATACCCGATTGTTGCGGATATTGATAACGACGGTCACGCGGAGTTGGTGATCACGGCATACAAAACCAATGCGGTTGACGGTGCTGTGCGTGGCATCAGAGCGTTTGAGCCTGTATTGGATGACTGGCCGGCTGCCACTCGCATTATCAACCAGCATGCCTATAGCGTAACCAATATTAATACGGACGGTTCTGTACCTGTATCTCCAATGCCGAGCTGGCTGGCGCACAACAGCTATCGTGCGTCTGTATTGCTGGATCGGCAACCATTGTCCCAGGCAGATCTTGTGGTTGATTCCATTTTATTGGGTGCCGGTACTAACGAAGTTATCGTTGAAGTACAGAATATCGGGCAGGCCAAAAGCGTCGCCGGTGTGACTCTGTCGCTTTATAGTGAGCATCCTGGCGAAGGTTCAACTGCATTGGCCGGCGTTATTCTGGGTGTTATCCCAGGACATTCCGGGCAGATGGCATCGCTGCAATTGCCGGAAGAACTTTCCGGGTACGATGTTATCTACGCCAAGCTGACTACCAGTGCCGAAAATGACTGCAATCAGTCAAATGATCTTACCAAAGCCATGGTGGTGGTGGTTGAGGTGCAGGATAACAGTGTCGCTGTGCAGCAACAGTCACTGTTGGTGAATGTGAATCCCAACGAAGCGCCGCAGATCAAGTCAATTGCCGGGGCCTATGCGACCGAAGGATCCGAATATCTTTATCGAATTCAGCAGCAAGACCTGAACGAAACGGATTCTTTTATTTACGACCTGATATCCGGTCCTGCTGGAGCGAATATTGACCAGAGCACCGGAGTCCTAAGTTGGATTCCTGAGAGCGCGGAGACCTCTGCGGCTCGTGCTTCTGTTAAAGAGTGTAATGCGCAAATGTACTCAGGGCCGCACTTTGAACTGGAAGGGAAATGGTTCTGGAGTGCTCCTTCCAACTATCCTGACCACTATAAGGCAAACGCAACGCCGATTCTGGCTCAGCTTAATGACGATAATGGTGACGGAGAGATAGATCAGCTGGATATTCCTGACATTCTGGTGGCCACTTATGAAGAGTCTCGTGGTCATAGTTATCCGGGTGTGCTGCGTGCGCTGAGTGGTGTCGATGGCAGTGAAATCTGGCAGAACGAATTGCCTGTGGCGACGCCAAAGTATGCACCTGCGGTTGCCGATATTGATCGGGATGGATTGGTTGAAATTATTGTGAATACCAGTCGGGTGGGTGGATCTCAAAAGACAGCTCATATTTATGAGCATGACGGATCGGTGAAGTATGAGTTGAGAGGGCTGACCTGGTCGCCAGCTTATGTTACGGATATGACCGGTGACGGTTATTTGGAATTCCTCTACGGCGGCCAGCTATACAACCGTAAGGGGAGTGTGCAGAGCAGCTTCGGCGGCGTGTTCGGTATTGCGGTAGACCTGGATCTGGATGGCCGTAAAGAATTGATTTCCAATGGTTATGTCCACGATGCTAGCGGTAACCGCCAATTCAGTGTAGGCGGTGAAGGCGAGTGGGGTGTGCCTGCTTTTGCCAACCTGGATAACGATTCTGAACAGGAAGTATTGAATATCTGGCCTCCGAGCTATAACTACGGCAAAGAAAATATAGCCATCAAGAACCATGATGGTAGTTGGATCAACGGTGATGCTGCCAGTTTATTTGAATACAGTACCTGGGGGGTTGGAAGTCACCGCAGTCCTTATGCCCTGGCAGATGTTGATGGAGACACGATTCCTGAAATCGTGATGGCTTCCGGCAACTACGTTCGAGTGTATGAGAAAGACTCAACACTGAGATGGACTCAGCCTGTTGCCAGCAATCAGCGCCAGGGAGTGACGGCGTTTGACTTTGACGGTGATGGCCGGTCAGAGGTTGTATTTGCCGACAATGAATACCTGCGAATTTATGATGGTGTTTCCGGCGTAGTTCTGGCTGAAATCGCGCATCCATATCAGGGGAGTTATGGAAACCCGGTGGTGGCTGATGTAGACGGTGACGGGCAGGCAGAAATTATTGCGGTAATGCAGGATAACAGCAATCCTGCCAATAACGGCGTGAAAGTCTACGAAGCCAAATATCAGAACTGGTCGCACACCCGTTCCCAATGGAATCAATTTTTCTATAGTGCCGGTTCCATTGATGATCAGGGCAATGTTCTGCCGCAGCAGGATCTGACCTACAACTCCTTCCTTGAGAACCCGGTGACAACCTTTCAGGTGGATCTGATACCGGAAGATATTCGATTCGGGCAGGATTCAGCAACCCTGTCATCCCGCGTCTTTAACCGTGGTATGCGTACGTCCGGGAAAGGAAGTTCCATTCGAGTGTACGAAGGAGATCCCGCCGCGGGCGGAACGCTGTTGGGCGAGCAAACTCTGAATGCTATCGCAGCGGGCGAGTACCAGAATGTTAACATCAACCTGAGTGGTTTCGCCGATGACAATGCCGCGATTTATGTGATTGTGGATGAAGAAGGCCTGTACGAAGAGTGTGATGATGCCAATAACACGCAGATCTTCCATCGATTCAAAGTACGTGTGACCGATGACCGCGGTTTGAGTGATGAGCAAAGCTTTATCGTCTCCGCATACCCGCAATCGATTTCTCCGGTCTTTGATCCCGTCGGTTTATTAAAAGCGGAAACGCTGAAAGCCTTCCGTCATATGCTGGTGGCGAATGATGCCAATGAGCATGACATTCTGACCTATGACCTCGTGACTGCGCCTTTAGGGTTGGTCATCAATAAGCGTACTGGTGAGCTGAAATGGACGCCTCCTGCTGAAGATCAGGGTGATCATTCGGTAACAGTCTCTGTCACAGACAAAACCGGTAACTTAGTCAGCCAGCAATTTACTATCGAAGTGGCCCCGACCAACAACCGGGCACCTGTGGTGACCAGTTCGCCGGTTACCGAGGTGGAAATTAACCAGACCTACAGCTATCAATTGGCTGTGAGCGATCTCGATGGTGATGAACTGACATACGAGCTACATGATTTTGAGTCTGGAATGAGCATCTCTCCGAATGGATTGATTGAGTGGACGCCAACCCAGGATCAGGTGGGAGACAGTCGCGTAACGGTCCAGATCAGTGACGGCTATTGGACTGTTGAGCACAGCTTTATTGTGACTGTAAACGTTCCAGCCAATAATGCGTTTCCGGAATTCACCAGCACGCCAACGAATGAGACGGTTGTGGCTGCTGACTACCAATATCTGGCCTCGGCTTCTGATGCCGATGGCGATACCCTGAGCTTTAGTCTGTTCGCTCAGCCTTCCGGCATGACGATCGACAGTGTAAGCGGATTGGTCTCCTGGACTCCTGCGGCTGATCAGGCCGGTATTCATGAGTTCTATGTACGCGTGAGTGACGGGGTGTTGTACACGATACAGCCGGTCACCCTCCGTGTCTGGGAGTCTATTCAGTCACTGAAGCTTTTCGCCACCATGACGCTTGAGACCATTGATGCTGATGAAAGTCTGGAGATTTATCTGAGCGCCACCGGCGGCATGGGAGTTCGTCATTTCACGCTTGCCGTTGATGGTGCCAGTGTTGATCTGGATAGCTCTAACAGTGCGACTCTGAGTGGTTATGACATCGGGGTGCATCAGGTGAGCTTGTCGGTTTCTGATGACAGTGGTTCTGTGAGCGACGTAGCATCCTTTATCGTCCGTGATCCGAATGATAAAGATCTTCCTCTGGCGGATATTGCTTCTCCGGAATATGGCACAAATATCCTGGCGCCTGTGGAGATTATTGGTACTGCCACGGATGCCAACTTGCTCGGATACCGTATTCTGATATCCGAGAAAGGCAGGGAGCAATGGCGTGAACTGGCCTCTGGGTCTGAGTCCGTCAATCAGGGCGTTCTGGGGACGATCGATCCAACGCAACTGATCAATGGGCTCTATGATGTCGTGCTGGAAGTGACTGATCTGAACGGTCAGGTGACTTATGACAGCACCCTGATCAAAGTGGATAGCGATCTTAAGGTCGGTAATTTCACGATCACACTGGAAGATCTGAATATCCCGATGATGGGACTGCCGATTCAGGTAACCCGTACCTATGATTCGCGACGCAAACATGAAGCGCTGGACTTTGGCTACGGCTGGAGTGTGGGTTATCAGAACGTCAAGGTGGAAGAATCGAGAGTGCCGGGTGAAGCCTGGGCCTTGAATGAATACGCTTCGGGGCCTCTGGGTGTGCTCAGCACCTATTGTGTCGAGCCTCTAGGCAAGCCTGTTGTGACAGTGACTCTGCCGGGTGGTGATGTAGAAACATTCGAAGTGGCAGCGTCACCAAGCTGTGTGCAGAACACACCGGTGCTGGACGTGAAGTTGGCATTTAATGGCGTGGGCGATACGCAATCCACTCTGGAGGTGTCTGGTGGCAGTGCATCCGTTCGCCTGGTGAATAACCGTCTTGAAGTTGTCGGTTCTGCAGAAGCCTATGATCCTGATCTGTATGAGTTGACCACGCAGGCAGGCTATATCTATTACCTGGATCAGAACTTTGGTGTCAAAAAAGTTGAAGATCCGAATGGTCATACCCTGACATACACTAACAATGGGATTTACCACTCCAGTGGCAAGGCGGTGACGTTTAACCGGGATAGCCTGGGGCGGATCACGACGATTACTGATCTGAATGGCCATACTCTGAACTACACCTATAACATTGATGGTGACCTGAGCGTCACTGCCGATGCTCTGGATGAAGAAACGTCCTACACCTACAATCAAAGCCACGGTTTATTGGACATTATTGACCCGTTGGGCCGCACGATTGTTCGCAATATCTATGACGATGATGGAAGGCTGATTGCCCAGGAAGATAGCGACGGCAATCGCACAGACTTTAATCATGATATTGAAGGTCGTCAGTCCGTGGTGACTGACCGTAATGGCAACACGTCGTTCTTCTACTATAACGATCGTGGTGACGTCACCAGCAAGGTAGATGCCGAAGGTTACACCTGGTCCTACAGTTATGACGAGAACGGTAATCAGCTCAGCGAGATCAATCCACTGGGTTACGTGTCATCGGCCACCTTTGATGAGCGCAACAATCAGCTGACTCAGACCGATGAACTGGGCAATACGGTCAGCTTCTCCTACAACCTGCGTGGCCAGGAACTCACTATCAGTGATGCCCGTGGGAATGTGTATACGAATACCTACGACAGCGTGGGCAACCTGCTGACAGTGACTGATCCGACAGGCAACATCGCGGGCAATCATATCAATGCCAAAGGCTTGGTCAGTAAGACAATCGACGTTGCCGGTAATGAGACGTCCTACACCTACGACGACGATGGCAACAAACTGACCGAAACTAATGCATTGGGGCAGGTGACCAGCTTCACCTACGATGACAATGGTAACGTCCTGACCGAAACCCGCACCCGTACGGTGAATGGCGTGGAGCAGTCAGAAACGACCTCCTATGTCTACGATGCGCGTAACCGTGTTGTTGAAACCCGCTATGTCGATGGTAGCGTGACCTCCGCAGAGTACGATGCTGTGGGTAATCAGGTTGCGGTCGAGGATGCGCTGGGTCGCCGTACTGAGATGGATTACGATACCTATGGTCGTGTTCTTGAAACCCGATATCCAGATGGCTCTTTCGACAGCAAAACCTACGATGCTGAAGGCAATGTGCTGACCGAGACCGATCGTAAAGGTCGAATGACGCAGTACACTTACGATGCGTTGAATCGAGTGATTCGTACTGATTTTGCCGATGGCAGTTATTCATCTACAGAATACGACGCGGCAGGCCGAGTCTTTGCGCAAACCGACGCCAACGGCAATCGCACCGTCTACAGCTACGATGCAGCCGGTCGCCGGACAGCGGTGCAGGATGCATTGGGGAACGTACATACCTTTAACTATGATGCAGATGGCAACCTGGTCAGCGAGACCGATGCCAACGGTCATACTACGCGTTATGAGTACAACGTACTGGATCAACGTGTGAAGACCGTCTACCACGATGGTTCCTTCACGACACAGGCCTACGATGCTCTGGGACGCCGTATCGGTAGCACCGATCAGGCCGGTAAAACCACCCGGTATGAGTACGATGCACTGGGTCGTTTAATCAAGGTGATCGATGTACTGGGGCAGGATACCTCCTTCACCTATGATGAAGTGGGTAACAAACTGACCCAGACGGATGCCGAGGGACGTACGACTCGCTGGACTTATGACAGCATGGGGCGTGTGTTGAGCCGGACCCTGCCTATGGGGCAGGTGGAAACCTCGACCTATGATGTTAACGGTAATTTGAAGACCCATACGGACTTCAACGGGCAGGTCACGACCTACACCTACGACATCAATAATCGTGTCATTCGTGTCGACTACGCGGATGGTGAAGTGGAAACCTTCAAGTACGATGTGCTGGGTAACCGCACCGAAGCGAGCAATAGTCTGGGTACCACCACCTATCGCTACGATACTCTGAGCCGTCTGGTAGAAGAGGTTCAACCAAACGGGGCAGTGCTGACTTATGACTATGACAAGGCCGGCAACAAAACCGAAACCAGTGTGACCATTGATGGTCGCACCGACACCACGACTTATCTGTATGATTCGCTGAATCGTCTGAGCAAGGTGATCGATGCGGATGGTGGTGAAACACTGTATTCCTATGATGCGGTTGGAAACCGTGAAACTGTTACCCAGGCCAATAGCCAAGTCACCACATACACCTATGACAGCCTCAACCGTCTGACCCGTCTGACGACGGAAGACCGTGTCGGCAACCTGATCACGGACTACCGTTACACCCTGCATAGCACCGGTAGACGGACTCAGATCGAAGAGCTGCATAGTGGACGCACATCCTCCTACACCTACGATGATCTGTACCGTCTGACCAAGGACCAGATCAACGATCCGGTCAATGGCGACTATGTGGCGGAATACCAATACGACAAAGTGGGTAACCGTACTTACAGCATCATCGACGGCGTCCACACGGCTTACAGCTACGACGACAATGATCGTTTGACCCGGCAGGGTGGTGTGACCTATGTCTACGATGCCAACGGCAACACGTTGACTGAAACCGAAGACGGCGTCGTGAAGCGCTACACCTACAGCGCCAAGAACAAACTGATTGAAGTGGAGCAGGGCGGTGACAGTACCGTCTATGGCTACAACGTCGACGGTATTCGCATCAGCAAAGCCGAAGGCAGCCGCCTGACCGACTTTATCGTCGATCAGAACCGCGACTATGCCCAGGTGTTGCAGGAGCGCGTCAATGGCACAGAAACCGCCCGCTACACCTATGGCGACGACCTGCTCAGCCAGGCAAGAAATGGCAATGCCAGCTATTATGTCTATGACGGACTGGGCTCCGTCCGCTCTTTGACAGACAGAACAGGCACTGAAACCGACAGCTATCAATATGACGCCTTCGGCATTCTGCTGGCTTCCACTGGAAGCACGGAAAACGACTATCGGTATACCGGCGAGCAGTATGATGCTGGGTTGGATCAGTATTACCTGAGGGCGAGGTATTACGATCAGGGAGTTGGGCGGTTTACGCAGATGGATACATACCAAGGTAGGAAAGGAGAGCCCTTAACGCTACATAAGTATTTATATGCGCATGCCGATTCTATAAATGGCACTGATCCATCAGGATATATGACATTAATGGATGTATCCGCCTCCAATAACGTATTGGGTACTATGATCGGGCGTAGCATTGCAATTATTAATACTATAGATAAGCTTCAAGGAGCAATAGGGGTTGCTCAAAGTGTGGCTCAAGCTTTTAGTCTACTTTCTGATCCCTTTGGTATGAGTCAATTGAGCAATTATCTAGATACTTCTAACAAGCAGTTTGAAGGAGTATTGGGTCCTGAAGCGGTAGAGCATACTGCCACAGTGTTGAAGCGGAATGCTGGAAAATTAGCTAGATCGGTAGTTGCTCATAAATACAAAACTTTAGGAAGATATCTTAAAGATAAAAAATCTTCGGTAGTATTTTACTTGCCTACTCCAGGCGTTAAGCCTGGGCCGTCGCAAATGCTACCTACGCCACTAAAGTTACGCCTTCCTGGATTCGGCAATAAACCAGTAAAGCTGGCTGTTGGCGGCCATGCTACTCGCTATTTTGGTGTTGGGTTTACTAGTGGTAGTTCTGCAAAAGCCTCTTTGGCAAATCAACGACAATTGTTTAGAGTAGATTGGAAAATTGTTGGGAAGCATAGTCCTGGGGACAGTAAGAATGCTGACTACTGGGTTGATGAGGGTCTAGAGTTTCATGTGCCGAGGGAGCCATAGTGAAGAGATTGTCCTGGGACGACTGCAAGGCTAAATTACAAACATATAATGGATCTATCGCTATCTCTATAAACTATTGGAGAAATGCATTGGACTTTGATGAGGAAATATTTGGATGTTTGAAGGATGCTTTTATATGCGAGGGGCCTGTAGACGAAGAAGGCGTTTCTGTTGGCTTTTTTGAGGTACTTTCAAGGAATAGAAGTGAAAGTTATATTGAAAGGCTTTTGAGAAATGATTTGGTAAAATTATTTGTAGCGGGGGCTCAAGAGGATTTTTACCAATGTCTTCCAGGGTTGCTGATGGAAGAGTTGGGTGAGATCGGTGAGTTTTCATTGAATGCTATTCAAGCGGTCAAAGTAATTAAGGGCTGTGATTGGCTTATTTTAAGTGATGGCAATGAGTATGATGAGCCATATTATTTGGTCGAACATAGATAAAAGACGGAAAGAAAAGGAAAGAAAAGAAGAAAAAAAGAAAGAAAAAGGACATCCACAAACTGGTTGATGGTCTAAAGAGTGATCGATCATTGCGCAGATTTGCCCAGCAGCCTGCGCAGACGATTCCGGCACAGGTGGCTAAATGGGCTGGCACTCTGCGCAAAAATACCTGTATCAATGGGGTCAGAGTCTTTGATCTGAGCCCCGTATACTGTAGCCTGAGCAATCTCAACATTGAAAAAGGATTTTCTCTATGGCTCGACTATCCCGTCTTTATCTACCTGGTTGCTCCCATCACATTATTCAACGCGGAAATAATCGCGAACCTTGTTTCTATGGTGACAGTGATTACAAAGGGAAAATCAAAGACACTGACCCCATTGATTTGTTGGGAATCAGTGGAAGGTGAAAGGATCTCAGACAAATCCTGATAAAAGACACACTTTCTTTCCTGACAATTGGACACCTACACAAATTGAGACGGAGATTAGAGCTTCCTATAATAACTTTCTTACATCAGGAGGAAGCCTAAACCAAGGTTGGTGGACTGCTCGTTCGCCGTCTGGAGTGATGATTAATGGTAAAATTAACGAAGCAACAGGTATGGTTGAGACTGCTTTTCCGTTGTTTGGTAAATAAAGAAATAGTTTTATGAAAAATGAAGATTTCTATATATTGGTTAATTCCTCGATTATTCAACCGGATGAATATGACTTTAATGCGAAAAATATAGAGAATATATTTGTCTATTTAGCTAGATGGAAAAGTTCATCAATAGCGTTTGATACAGCATCGTCACAAGAAGAGATAAAAGTATTTGGGGCAAATAGGGAAAGCTATGAAAGTCTAGAGGAGTTTGCGGTCAAGGGGATGGTTTTTGATAGGGAGATAGACAATAAAACTGACCTGCTTGATACTGTTTGTGATTGTGAATACTCTATTCGACCTGTGGGGAGTATTAAAGAACTGCTCTATAAATATAAAAGAAATTTAAATATTGATGAGCTGGTTGCTAATATAGATCTATCTCTTCCTGTTGAGACACTGATTGTTGTTTGTGAAGATTGGGACTACTTCTATATGGTGTGGGCGGATAAATATAGATTCCATGCTTTTTCATGGTGGACTTTAGCGTAGTGGCAAGGTTAGTACGTATATGGAGCTTTTCCAGAATGTCTGTATCAAGGAAAGAACAGCCATAATTCAATAATCTGCAGAGCTCCAGAGTAATCGATCATTGCGCAGGTTTGCCCAGCAGCCTGCCCAGACGATTCCGGCACAGGTGGCTAAATGGGCTGGCACTTTGCGCAAAAATACCCGGTGCATGCAGCTGCAGATTCTTGTGATTTTGAGCACTCCTACCGTGATTTTGTGAGCACTGTTCCAGTATCTTCTGCGCAACCTGCTGTTTATTTTGAGCAGTCACAGCCATCCTAGAGATGAGAATAGAGGGGGCTGGCTATTTTCTTGTAAATACTACTGCTAG
>NZ_AQXX01000071.1 GCF_000376785.1 Hahella ganghwensis DSM 17046 | reverse complement strand
AATAGCGGGCGATCTTCTTTTCCATGCGTTTCCATGGGATCAGCTTATCCATTCGCTCCAGAAAGATTTCCCGGCGGGTCTTACGCTTCTTATTCTGGTATTCAGCTTCGGAGAAAGTCATCTGATCCATGGATAGTATTCCTGATGAGTGAAGTTGGCCGTATTATGACTGATTTGGGGAGTTATTCAGAGCCTCCCTAGAATATTTCCCTCCATGTTCACCTCCAGAATCCCCATGAAAGACTTCTCTTCCTGGCGCCGGTATTCGTTTGTCACCACATCTTCGACTTTACCCCAAACATGATGCATGTATTCGGTTTCGTTCTCTGTCATAGGAAAACCATTGTCCAGATACTTAAAAACCTCGCACGGAAAATACTTCGTTTGTTGCGCCTTCAGCTTAGCTTCCAGCGTCTCGATTTCTCTTTTCCTGACGCCATCAACGGACTGTTCTTGGGAGAGTTTAGCCGGATTTGCCGAAGCATAGGTCGACGTCATAAAGACTAACACAAGCATTTTCAACTTCATGCTATGCCACCTGAAAGTTCTGTAAGAGAAAACCATAGATTAAGAGCAACGTTCCTAATACGGGAAATAAAACCTGCGAGTCAGCCAGCCATGCTTCAGAGTCTCTCCGCCGGCGTCACTTCACAATGTGCCGAAAGGTTAAACTGATACGCGCGCCCACATTTTCTTCTTTCTTAATCGCATGCATCCAATGTTTCTGAATATCATTATCCATATATAGAAGAGCGCCAGCTTTTAATAAGTACCGCCAAGTGATATCTTGGTCAGCCTTTAATCGATACCAGATGTGCCGTTCAGCCCCCAGTGAGACAATAACGACCCCAGTTCCAGGCAAAAGCTCCTCGGACGAGTCAGAGTGATACCCCATCGTAGACTTACCATCCGGGTAATAATTCAAAAGACAGTTATTCGGCAAAAAGCCAATCGTTTTGCTTATTTTTTCCGATATTTCCGCCAGCTCTTCCAACATGCCCGTTTCCGGGTAGGTCATTCCTGAATAGTCGTAGGACACACCATAGCTGGCCGTTTTCCTGGCCCTCATTCTTTCATCCCAGGGGACCATATCGCGAAGCTGAGAGAATAAGCGATCAGGTTCAGAAACAAAGGATTCTATGATTCTAACCTTTGGCTCTAAATCAATTGTCATAAAGATTAACCAAAGAAACTGAGCCCTTCGCTGAATTCAAAATCCAACCGAGAATTTACCATGCTTTCTTTCAAAGCAGGCGTTACAAACAAATAACGGTTGTCCATTACCAGAAACTGTTTACTGTTCAAATCCAGAGCGTTTAGATCTTGTGAACCGAAGTGCTGTTCAACCATCATTTCCCGGTAATTATTATATTCCTTATCCTTCTTGCGATCCCAGATGATAGCTGGTCGAAAGCTAAGTCCTCCTCCGGTGCAGAGGTCGGTGAATGCGTCTGCTATATCGTTTCTCACAATGATGTATTCATAACCGATCATGATGGCTTCTGGTGTCCCTTCCTGAGTTAGCTGGAAACGACCATCTGCCAACTGATATAGACCTATCTTATTGGTTATTTCTAATAAAAATGGGATCAATTCGACTCCTTATAGGTTTGGTAAGAAACGACAAAAGTATAAGAGCCCTTGGACTAGACTGATACCATTGATTATTACTTCCCGGAAGCCTCCACCTGATTACGCCCACTGCCTTTTGCCTTATAAAGTGCGACATCCGCTCTTGAGACCATTTCATTGATCGTATCGCCATCTTTGTAGGTGGTGACACCAAAGCTCGCTGTTTTGTGTGTTACGACAGGAAACTTGTGCTGTTCAATCACTGTACGCAGTTTTTCTGCCAGGTGTGTGGTGCCTTCGCGGTCGGTATCAGGGCAGACGATCAAAAACTCTTCACCGCCCCAGCGTCCGACGGTATCGATTTCGCGGACATTGTTTTTCAGTAGTCTTGCGATTTCGATCAGTGTCTTGTCTCCCGTCTGATGGCCGCAAGTGTCATTAACATGCTTAAAGTAATCAACATCCAGAAGAATAATGCCAAACGTCTGACTAGACCGTTTTGCACGCTGCCATTCCTGCTCCAGTACTTCATCCAGTTTTAACCGGTTATAAATACCGGTAAGTGGATCAGTAATGGCCAGTCGCTCATGTTTTAACCGCTTAATAATTTCTTCCTGGACCTGTTGCTCAAGACGGTTTCTTAACAACGAAAGTTCAGTGATATCCGTAGAGAACCCAATAAAGCTGGAAACAGCCCCCTGTTCATCCTTCAAGGGAATCTTGGTCGACCAATAATATCGGACGTCTCCATTGGCCAGCTCCAGGGTTTCTTCACCTTCCTGTTTCTCTCCAGTCAAAAAGAGTTTTTCATCCATTTCCCTGAATTCAGAGTTACCGGCTTCAGAGACGGCTTCTTCATCCGTTTTACCAATAATGTCGGCAGGATCTTTACCAAACAGTGCGGCGGTTTTTTCATTAACATAGAGAAAGCGATAGTCTTTGTCCTTCATATACACAAAGGCATCTAAATTACTGAGAATACTGTTCAGTAATTCGTTCTTTCTGCGAATCTCCAACTCCATCTGTTTTCGCTCGGTAATGTCTGTCGACACCCCATACATACCTATGATGTTGCCATCCTTGTCTTTCAGCGGCTTTTTAACCGCCATGTAATAACGGGTTTCCCCCGTGCTGGCAATGATATTTCGTTCAACGTTCTCTATCGTCTTTCCTTGCTCCAGGACCACACGATCGTTCTGTTTCAAATCATCGGAAATATCCAGGGCGAAAAATTTCGAATCATCCTGTCCGACAATCTCGTCCAGAGAATGTTCAAATAGCTCACACACAAGTTTATTCGCGAAGGTATAACACCCTTCAGAGTCCTTCATAAAGACGTAGGCACCGATGTGATCAAGCGTTTCCTTCAGCGATTGAACCTGTCGGGTAAGCTTTTGATTCTCTTCTTCCAGTTTCTTATTCATACGACCACCGCTCAAGTGCCCTTCGGTATGCTCTTAAGACTCAGTTTTTCGATAAAAAGTGGCTATATCCAGTGAGTCTAGACCCAATTGGCCCATTATGCTTTTAGAGGCATTCGTAACACAATGTTAGATAACCTCATAAAATATAGGTCTGAATAATTTAGGGGTTAATTGAAAAGGGATATCAGGTAGGAAAAGAGCAGAGCAATCAAGTCTTGTCAGAGGATCGCAGTAGGGGGCATGAAGATTCTATCGTAGTTCGAGAGTACAACGAAAATTTAAACAGGTTTGTCAGCGACCCATTCAGATTCCCACTCGCCTGCCAAAGGAGCATGACCTATCCTTGCTCAACCATAGATCAGATGCCTCCAGATTATGAAGGAGGCATCTTTAAACCTCGCAGAAGACCCCGGGAGGAGCAACGCCGTTTCCACAGCCGGGCCTAAGGCATCATATCAACCTAGATTAAAGAGAGACTGCCAGTCCCTGGTGACCATGATCGGCGGAAGAAATTGACACTACGTCAACGGCTGGTTTTTCTTTCCAGGGACCAGAAATATATACGCGATCCAAATCCCATTTCGAATGACCACCGCCAGCGTGAATGCATTTAGCATCAGAAAAAGCTTGGTTTAATGCGCTGGGGGTAGCCCGATTAAAATCCCCGATCCACAAAACCGGCCTATTTGACATGGTTTGTGCCTGAATCTGAAGTTCGGATATGGCAATTTGTAGCGCGTCATCAGCCAACTTCTGATTGCCAGACTTTAAGTGAACAAATACCACTCGAACCGGGGACCCTTTAATCGTAAAAGTCATCATAGGTCTCACTGATTGACAGATTTTATCCAGATCCTTCGCATTGATAATCGTTCTTGTCCCTTCCTTTTGCTGAATCGACATCACAGGGTCACTATCCGTACTTTTCCATGCCAGCTCAAACCCTTGTTTGGATTGATCTGACTCAGCCAGACATACGATATCGTAGGAGGAATATTTTATGGCCCCCCACCCTCCGTTGACTCCCTGATTCATGTATAGAATTTTCATCATTTCTTCCTTGTACTTATCCATTGAAAATTATTGGCGGCAGAGCTTGTTGTACAGACTGAAAACCTGAAGTCTTTTTAGCCTGTACCACCATTGAGTGCATATTAAGCAAATCGGTATATTAGGCTCTTGATGTTTTACCTATTTTAAAGCCTGCGCGATGGAACCTACACTCATTAAGCGGTTTTTAGTAGCTGAATCCTGGCATCTAAGAGGAGAAAATCACTTATTGTCTATATTTTACTGCTTCGCAGGCACATCGAACGCCACCTTTTTATTCCTCGACAGAAATACCAGTACAAACTCGCTTATCTTTATCATCCGCCCGGCTTCCGCTAACATAACGCCACACTACAGGTATAAGAGCGTTATGAGCGAAACCAATATTCTAAAAATGAAGCGCCTGGTACCAGGCGGGCGTGTGCGTCAAAAAAATGAGCCTGTGATTATCGCCGCGGCGGAACAGGAATTTCTCGATTTCGGATACAAAGGCGCCTCAATGAAGCGGATTGCTGAGCGCGCTGAGTTACCGCGAGCCAATATCCACTACTATTTCAAGAATAAGCTGGACCTGTACGGTGCGGTGTTAAGTGATATCGTTGAGCTCTGGAACAGCAGTTTCGACCTGATCAACGAAGACGACGATCCCTACACTGCCATGTCGGCCTACATACGGGCCAAGGTGATGTTCTCCAAGACCAATCCCACCGCGTCGAGAATATTTGCCAGCGAAATCATTCATGGCGCTCCTCACCTCACAGAATATCTGCAAACTGATTTTCGTGACTGGGTCAAACAGAAGACTCAGGTTATCCAGAGCTGGATCGACAAGGGGAAAATGGCAGCGATTGAGCCCGTCCATCTCCTGTTCCTGATCTGGGGTGCCACCCAGCACTATGCGGATTTCGGTGTTCAGGTCCGCGCAGCCATGGATAAGGAAGAGCTTACCGATGCGGATTTCGAGCAGATTGCTGACAGCATGACGGAAATTGTTCTGAGAGGCTGCGGAATCTCACCACAAATCTGATTCCGGCACATCAAAAAAGAGCTGTCGAGGACTTGGGGACAAGGGCCTGTTGACGTTCACGGACAGACTCTTTTTTTGAGGAACCCTCGACAGCTTGCAAGGTTTATTATTTGTTTCAACAAATTTTGTGTACGACAGG
The DNA here is from genome assembly GCF_000376785.1 of Hahella ganghwensis DSM 17046. GTDB lineage: Bacteria > Pseudomonadota > Gammaproteobacteria > Pseudomonadales > Oleiphilaceae > Hahella > Hahella ganghwensis. The sequence goes on along the minus strand of NZ_AQXX01000071.1, from coordinate 20,535 downwards.
TGTTTTTATTAGAACTCTTTTATGATGAGGCTTCGGGTGAATCCATGGAGGTCTTGAGTGCCTTGAGAGTCACCGCCAATCCCTTCTGCCTGGCACCAGGCTGAGTACCAAGCTGATTTTTCAAGTGGTTCCAGCTCAATCCCCGGCGAACAGGCTTTTCCAGTTCACTGTTTTCAATAGCAATCAGCTGTGCTGCGATGGACACCGCCACCTCCATCGGCAGTTTTCCGGGAACACTCAAAGATCCCACGGGGCAGACGATCTGCTCAATCTGATCCCGGCCGTAGCCTTCTCTGTCCAGTCTCATGGCAAATCGTTCAGCCTTGGTTTTAGAACCAATCAAGCCAATATGACGCAAACCTCCGTGATCCAACGCAGCTTTGCACAGTTCAAAATCCAACTGGTGGTTATGAGTGAGTATCAAAATATCACTTCCGTCGGGCAGCTCAGCGAGCCTGTCTACCGGAGATGCTGCGACAACCGGCGTAATATTGTCAGGGTAGCTGGCCGGAAACTGGTCCGCCCGTTCGTCAATCCACGAGACCTTGCAGGGTAAGCCTCCCAGAATCTGAACTAACGATTTCGCCACGTGGCCAGCCCCAAAAAGGGCTACCCTGAAGTGGCAACCGGGAACATATTCAAGTAATACCGTCGCCGAGCCACCACAACACTGCGCCAGAGCTGCTGCCAATGGGAAATGCTGAATGACTTGCTTCGCTTCCGTATCGGTCATTAATTCTCTGGCCTTTTGAATCACAGAGAATTCCAGTTGCCCTCCGCCAATGGTGTCGTAAGATTTATCTGTCGACACCACCATTTTACTCCCCTGATCCCTGGGGGTGGACCCGGTGCAACCAAGCAGAGTGACCAAAACATGCGGTTCCCCTTTATGCTGCAGTGACTTAGCCGCATCAATCCAGTTGATGGCTTTCATAGCAAACACCTCTTTTCCCTATTGGAAAGACTGCTCATTCCGGAAAGACAATCAGCAAGGTGAAGATCAGGGCGCAGCTCAGCTGATAGAGATGCGCGGGCCGATCTCACCTCTGAAGTTCAGAACTTACAGGAAAATAAATTTCGCAATAAACAACGCGCAGAGCACATAGACACTCACCGAGACATCTTTGAAACGTCCACTGGCGACCTTGATCACCCCGTAGGTAATAAAGCCCAGAGCAATTCCATTGGCGATGGAGAACGACAACGGCATCATGATAGCTGCAACAACAGCCGGTGCAGACTCTGTGATGTCATCCCAGTCAATTTCCGACAGGCCCTGTGTCATCAGAACCGCCACGAACAATAAAGCACCGGCCGTAGCAAACCCTGGCACCATTCCCGCCACCGGCGCAAAAAACATCGCTGCGAGAAACAGTCCGGCACAAACCACTGCTGTTAACCCGGTCCGGCCACCGGCAGCTATCCCTGCGGTACTTTCCACAAAACTGGTTGTAGTGGAAGACCCCAGAAATGAGCCAAAGATACTGGCGCTGGAATCCGCCATCAATGCACGTCCCATGCGCGGAAGGTTACCTTTTTCATCCAGAAGTTTGGCGCGGTGAGCCACCCCCAAAAGAGTACCGGCTGTATCAAAGAGATCCACAAACAGGAAGGCAAAGATAATACTGATCATCCCCACTTCAAAAGCGCCGGCAATATCCAGTTGTCCAAGGGTCGGCATCAGGCTGGGAGGCATGGAAACCACGCCCTTGTATTCTGTCAGTCCCATCATCAGACTGATGCCTGTCACCACTAATATCCCGATCATGACAGCACCGGGAATATTACGATAAGTCAGTACAGCGATGAGTAGAAAACTGATCGCCGCCAGAATGGGACCAGGAGATGTCAGATCACCCAAGGTAACCAGCGTTGCAGGACTGTCGACCACAATGCCGGAGGTTTTCAGTGCAATAATCGCCAGAAACATCCCGACACCAGCCGCCAGGGCCCGACGTAGAGACAACGGTATACTGTTGATAACCCACTCGCGTACTTTAAAAATACTGAGTGCCAGAAATATCAGACCCGAGAGGAATACCGCCCCGAGAGCCACCTGCCAGGAATAGCCCAACTCGCCCACGACGGTAAAACTGAAGAATGCGTTGAGGCCCATGCCCGGAGCAAGCGCAATAGGATAATTGGCATACAGGCCCATGATCAGGCAACCCACGGCCGCAGCCAGACAGGTCGCCACAAATACTGCACCATGATCCATACCGGCGGCAGAGAGGATATTGGGATTGACGAAAATGATGTAGGCCATGGTCAGAAAAGTTGTTATGCCCGCAACAACTTCAGTTCTGACGGTGGTCTTGCGTTCCGTCAAGTTGAAGACTCTTTCCAGGATGCCGGAGTCTTTCACATCGGATGTTATCTCCGTATCGAGTGTGTTTTCAGCTACGTTGCTCATAGACAGCCTCTTACTCTTATTTTTGTTTAAGTTCGCCAAGATATACAAGGCGAAGGCGAAATAAGTCTATCGATCTTATTGTTTCCCGGTGCCCGGCTTCACATGGCCAGACCCTGTATCCCACACGTCCTTATGAGCTGCTAGTCCTGGTAACTATTTCTATTTCCCTCCTTGTCCCTTTTTCCCTCCCTGTTCGTCATTGTTCCCAAATCAAACCGCTCTAAAAAAACTCAAACCTTGCCTACAGAATCAAAATGGCCCGGAAATCATTCACGTTGGTCCGGGTCGGTCCCGTCACGATCAACTGATCAAGAGCGTCAAAAAAACCAAAACCATCATTGTCCTCTAAGCAACCCTCTGCATTGATTCCCAGGTGTTCAGCTCGATTCCAGGTCTCCGGCGTCAGCCAGCAGCCAGCATTTGTCTCCGAACCATCAATACCGTCCGTGTCCGCTGCCAACGCGTATATCCCCGGCTCACCTTTCAGGGTATTCGCCAGCGAGAGCAGAAACTCAGCATTGCGTCCGCCGCGACCGTTTCCTTTTACAGTCACGCTTGTCTCACCACCGGAAATAATCACACAGGGTGTTGTGACAGGTTGATCGTAATGACGGGCGTAGATTGCCAAAGCGCCGTGAACCTTCGCGACCTCCCTGGATTCCCCTTCGATACTGTCACTCAACACCATCGGTGTCAGGCCCCGACGTCGAACCAATGCAGCCGCAGCCTCCAATGCATGCTGAGGGGTGGCTATCAGCGTGAATTGTGTATTTTCCAGCACAGGATCATTCGGTTTTACCGTTTCGGAAGCAGGATTATTCAGCCAATCCAAAACAGATTGAGGGGCCTTTATTTGATATTTGCGTAGAATGGCAATCGCGTTTGCGGAAGTTGTAGGATCGGCAACAGTGGGGCCGGAAGCAATGACACTGGGGTCGTCTCCAGGCACATCGGAAATGGCAAAGGTATGTAATCTGGCAGGCCAGCAGGCTTTGGCCAAGCGCCCTCCTTTAATGGCCGAAAGATGCTTACGCACACAGTTCATTTCAGAAATGGTCGCACCGGATCTCAATAGCGCCCGATTCACCTGCTGCTTATCAGAAAGCGAAATGCCTTCGGCGGGTAATGACAATAACGACGATCCACCACCAGACAATAGGCAGAATACAGTGTCACCTGCCTGGAGATGGCTAACCAGATCCATAATCCGCTCCGCCACTTCCCGACCGGCATCGTCCGGCACCGGGTGAGCTGCTTCCAGCACTTCAATATGCTCACATTCCAGGCCATGCTCATAACGTGTAACCACCAGGCCGGACAATGGCCCTTCCCAGTGTTCCTCCAGAGCCTTGGCCATGGAGGCAGCTGCTTTTCCTGCTCCAATCACAATGGCACGGCCGCTACGATCAGGCGGTAGGTAATTTGCCAATACCTGAGCCGGATGAGCAGCCTTAACCGCTGTATTGAACAATTCCAGCAAAAACTCTTTGGGGTTTTCCACCACGTTTATACCCTCAACTTCTCCGGGGCATTCCGGAGTATTCGTTTCACCAACTCCAGGATGCCCGTTTTGCTAACGTCACTTTACGACGCGGATCAGCCCTCTGCGGAAGCAATTTCATGATTACCCATGATTTCCAGCGCGCGAACCATGGCAGAATGATCCCAATTAATGCCGCCGTGGGCACTACAGGCGTTAAACAATTCCTGCGCGTTTGCGGTGTTCGGCAGACTAATTCCCAATTGACGCGCACCGGACAAGGCAAGGTTAAGATCTTTCTGGTGAAGCCCGATACGGAAACCAGGCTCAAAAGTGCGTTTCACCATTCGATCACCGTGAACTTCCAGAATCTTCGAGGAAGCAAATCCGCCCATTAAGGCTTCACGCACCTTCGCAGGATCTGCTCCCGCTTTGGAGGCAAACAACAGCGCTTCGCCAACGGCTTCGATGTTCAGCGCCACGATAATCTGGTTCGCCACCTTGCAGGTTTGACCGTCGCCGTTTCCCCCCACCAGCGTGATATTTTTCCCCATGGCTTCAAACAAAGGTAAGGCTTTATCAAAGGTTTCCTGGGAACCTCCCACCATGATGGTCAGTGAGGCTGCCTTAGCGCCCACCTCACCGCCGGAGACTGGTGCATCCAAGTATTCACAACCAAGATTATTGATACGCTTGGCGAAATCTTTGGTTGCCAGTGGCGAGATCGAGCTCATGTCGATGACGATTTTTCCGGGCGCCAAACCGGCGGCAACACCTTCTTCAGCGAACAGTACTTCTTCCACCTGAGGAGTGTCGGGCACCATGAGAATAATAAATTCGGAGGCTTCAGCAACACTTTTTGGTGTAGGGCAAGCTTGTCCGTTCGGTCCCAGTAGCTGCTCAGGAACCTGTTGGAAATGTTCAGAAAAATACAGTTGATGATCCTGATCCTGCAGGTGCTTTGCCATGGGAAGCCCCATGATGCCGGTACCGATAAATCCAATTCTGCTCATACGTGTTCTCCGTTATTGTTCGTCTTTGGTGTAAAACGTATTCGACTCGTGTGTAGACGACCGTTGATTCTTATTACAGTCCGGAACAGCTCATCGCTCAGTCCATCCTGAGCGCACTGCTCCCTCCTGGATTCCTATTGCCGTAGCTTTAATTGGCCCTTTAATTGGCCATAGTTTTATTGGCCATAGCTTGCCAACCAACCCAATCCAGCTTCAGTAGTGGTGGCCGGTTTGTATTCACATCCGACCCATCCCTGATATCCAATCTGATCAAGAAACCGGAACAGGAAGTCATAGTTTATTTCCCCGGTGCCCGGTTCATGACGACCAGGGTTATCGGCCAACTGAATATGCTTGATGGAGGCCAGATTATTTTCGATGGTCCTGGCCAGATCCCCTTCCATGATCTGCATGTGATAAATGTCATACTGAAGCGCAATATTATCGCTCCCTACCGCTTCGACAATTTCCAGTGCCTGTTTGGTGTTCTTTAGGAAGAAGCCAGGAATATCACGTGTATTGATCGCTTCAATCACCAACTGAATATCCGCACTTTTCAGTTTACTGGCGGCATATCGCAAGTTTTCAACAAAGGTTTCTTCTGCCCTGGGCAATGCCCCTTGGGGGGCAATTCCTGCCAGGCAGTTAATCTGTTTACAGCCCAAAACCTGTGCATACTCGATGGCTTTTGAGACACCTTCACGAAATTCACCGGCGCGGTCCGGCAGGCAGGCAATTCCCCGCTCGCCCGCAGCCCAGTCTCCAGCAGGCAGATTGAACAATACCTGTGTCAGGTGATTATTCTGCAGCCGGGTGCGGATTTCTTCTGCAGAAAAATCGTAAGGGAAAAGGTATTCCACTCCGCGAAAGCCAGCTTTGGCAGCAGCATCAAAACGATCCAGAAATTCCAGTTCCGTGAACAGCATGGAAAGGTTGGCGGCTAAACGTGGCATGTTTTGCTCCTTTGAGTAAATGAATTAACAATCAAGCAGGGAAAGCAGCCCGCAGGCTACAGAATCAGGTCTCACGCCGGCAGGCCGATGGCCGTCGGAGCATCTCCGGGGTTTTCTGCCAGATCCTCAAATTCGTTGATGGCATCGATATCGGTCCCCATGGAAATGTTGGTGACCCTTTCCAGTATCACTTCCACCACGACGGGCACCCGGAATTTCTCCATCAGGCCTTTTGCCCGCTCGAAAGCAGCCGGCATATCCTCTGGTTTTAACACCCGAATGGCTTTACAGCCGAGGCCTTCAGCAACAGCCACATGATCCACCCCATAGGCACCCAATTCCGGTGCATTGGCATTCTCAAAAGCCAGTTGTACGCAGTAATCCATATCAAAACCACGCTGAGCCTGGCGAATCAGCCCCAGGTAAGAATTGTTCACAACAACATGGATATAAGGCAGTTTAAATTGAGCACCGACCGCCAGCTCTTCAATCATAAACTGGAAATCGTAGTCGCCGGACAGCGCCACTACTTTACGTTTTGGATCGGCTTTACAGACACCGATGGCAGCAGGAATAGTCCATCCCAATGGGCCAGCCTGCCCACAGTTGATCCAGTGGCGGGGTTTGTACACGTGAAGAAACTGTGCTGCAGCGATCTGAGATAATCCGATCGTACTGACATAGCAGGTGTCGCGATCAAACGCCCGGTTCATCTCCTCGTAGACTCTCTGGGGTTTCACCGGCACAGAATCAAAGTGAGTTTTGCGCAGCAGGGATCGTTTGCGATCCTGACATTCCTGCAACCAGTTTTGGCGATCTTTCAGCTTTCCTGCAGTACGCCATTCCTGTGCAACAGTAATCAGCTCTTCCAGCGCCAGCCCGGCGTCGGACACGATACCGTAATCCGGTCCGAACACCCGACCTATCTGGGTCGGCTCAATATCGATATGAACGAACTTGCGCCCTTTGGTAAATACATCCAGGTTTCCGGTATGACGGTTGGCCCAGCGGTTACCGATCCCGAATACAAAGTCAGATGCCAACATGGTCACATTGCCATAACGATGAGCCGTCTGCAGGCCCACCATGCCGACCATTTGTGGATGATCATCCGGTATGGTGCCCCAACCCATTAATGTGGGGATCACGGGAATTCCTGTAATCTCGGCAAATTTCACCAGAAGTTCTGAAGCACCGGCGTTGATAATCCCACCACCGGCGACCAACAAAGGTTTCTCAGCCTCGTTCATCATCGTCAGGGCTTTTTCTGCCTGTGCCCTGGTTGCGCGGGGTTTAATCACCGGCAGTGGTTCATAGGTATCCGGGTCAAATTCGATCTCAGCCATCTGGACATCAAATGGCAAATCGATCAGCACTGGGCCTGGACGGCCTGTGCGCATCAAATAAAAAGCTTTTTGTACTGCACCAGGAACTTGAGCCGGCTCCATGACCGTTGTCGCCCACTTGGTTACAGGCTGAACGATGCTGGTGATATCAACGGCCTGAAAGTCCTCTTTGTGGAGACGGGCCCGAGGCGCCTGCCCGGTGATGCAAAGAATGGGAATGGAATCCGCCTGAGCGGAGTAGAGTCCGGTCACCATGTCAGTTCCGGCGGGGCCAGAAGTTCCGACACAGATTCCGATATTACCATCGGCGGTCCTGGTATAACCTTCGGCCATGTGTGCAGCCCCTTCAACATGACGCGCCAGAACATGGTCAATACCGCCAATCGAACGCATGGCTGCATAGAAGGGATTGATAGCGGCGCCAGGAACACCAAAAGCATTGGTGACCCCCTCTTTTTTCAGCACCTCTACCAGTGCTTCTACGGCTTTCATCTGTGCCATAAAACATTTCCCCTTGTTGTGAATTCTTGTTTTAAAGCGATACTAGTATTTTCCTGTCATTTGTGTCAACTTTTTATGAAAAGATTTTCCACACTGTGAAAATATACTTATTTTTCATTTTATTTCATATAGTTACATTGTTTTTAAAAAGTGATATATGAGCATTTCAAACCAAAACATGTGCAAAAAGAGACCTTTTTGTCGCAATTTTTTGCCTGTTTTTTGCTCCTGTCACCTTTACCCGCATTCGCTGTCGCCGGGTGAAAAAAGTCGAGCAAACCAAAAATAAAAGAGGAAAATAGCAATGACGAACAAGCTAACCCTGCAACAATCAGAGAGAATTATTGATGCCGCTCTAAGAAAAGGACGTGAGCTCAACGCCAAACCTTTAACGGTGGCAGTATTGGATGATGGCGGTCATTTAAAGGCATTTCGTCGGGAAGACGAAACCAGCATGCTGCGACCGGAAATCGCGATAGCCAAAGCCTGGGGAGCTATAGGGCTGGGAATATCCTCAAGGGAGTTGGGGAAAATGAGCATTGATCGCCCAGCGTTCTTTTCGTCATTGTCATCATTGGCGCACGGAAACCTGATTCCGGCACCGGGAGGCATTCTGATACTTAACCATGACGAACAAGTCATCGGTGCCGTCGGTATTACCGGAGATATTTCAGAGGTAGATGAAAGCTGCGCCATCGCTGGGGTTGAAGCAGCCGAATTGCTGACCCGGTTGCCGGAAAATGCCTAACTGGCAACTTATCAGGCAATCAAGCTATTGGTACCAAGGATGCGACAGCTGAGGTAAGTAACTTTTTGCGGTGGCAGCTTTTCAGGGCTGCTTGCCGCCAATAGAGAATGTTATGGATTCCGCTTTGTTGCAGACCAGTTCCCCCAATTCTGTGATACGACCTTCAGTAATACGTTGTACCGGTCCGGAGATTGAAATAGCAGCAACCACCTCACTGTATTCGTTATAAATATTGGCCGCAATACAACGCAAGCCCATAGATTGTTCCTCGTTGTCCACGGCAAATCCCTGCTGACGAATCCGATCCAATTCCTCCCACATGCTCCCCACGGTCGTAATGGTTTTAGGCGTGAATTCCTGCAATTCATCAGCGCCCAGCAGCCGCCGGATCTCAGCTTCACTTTCGCCTGCCAACATCGACTTACCGACGCCGCTGGCATGCAAAGGAGCATGACTTCCCAGTTTTGCCACCATGCGCATCATCTCATCGCACTCAATCTGGGCAACAAATACCGGCCCGCCTTCCTGCATGATGGCGAGATTACAGGTCTCTCCTGATTCCAATACCAATTCCCGCATAAACGGTCTGGCAGCGGAAACATAATCCCGGCTTTTCAAATAGGCATTACCCACGGAAAATGCTTTAACGCCAACAGACCACTCACCACGTTCATGATCCTGAGACACGTAGCCCAATTGCAATAACGTATTCAGTAAGCGGTGGGTTGTGGATGTCGGCAGTCTGACGCGCTCTGCCACTTCCGTCAGATTCAGCGCCACCGATGATTCAGCCAGCCGCTCCAGCACCGTCAAACCACGAACCAGGGACTGAACCTGGCCACCACCGGTTTGTGCGGATTTACTGGTCGATTTACTTTTCATAATTTTTCCTGGTCAAAGCCGTTCTGAATTCAGCTTTTTTCAATTGTCCCAAACGCTTTTTCAAATCGTTGCTCTATAAATAGTCATGACGGGCATAAAACCTCATAAGATCACGCTGTTCCGGGGACTGTCCGGTAAATATGCGGACATATTCCGGTATCCGTTTCATCCGGACAGCCAGATCCTCCCTGGTATTCATGGAAATATAACCAATCTGCGTCAGGTAAACTGTTCTTGCCCGAACATCTGATGCCGCTTCATCAAACCCAAATCGTGTGAACATATCTCTGAGGGCTGACAAGCGGATGTCATCCGCTTCAGAAATCTGTTTTGCCACATCAGCCGATTGCAGTGCCCAGCTTCGTACTGCAAACTCAAAATGGGTATCAAACAGATGATGATCAAGCCAACAATCAAAAACATTCAGCACAGACTCAATAATGCTCTCTCCATAACGCCCTGCCTGTCTGACCAGGTTGCCAGTATTCTTCTCACGCCACTGTGCCAACAGGCCGGTTAGAAGTGCCTCCCTGTCCTTGAAGAACCAGTAAAAACTGGTTCGTGACAGTTTTAGTTGCTTTGCCAGCGGCTGAATTCTGACAGCATCCACGCCTGACTCTATCAGGCTCTCATATGCCGCCTGCAACCACACATCTGCAGAGCCCCGCCAACCACTGCCCTGCGCGCCTCTCCCATGAGGTTCTTGTTCCTTTCCGACATTGCCAGGTTTATTAGCAGAAGTATTTGTCTTCGTTGATTTCTTCAAATCCTGAGTACTCATAGACAGAGAACGTCATTAATTCCTATAGGGACCCTAGGGTATCGATCGTGCGTTGTAGCTCGTATTAGCTTAAAGATACGGTTTAGCCACAGTGAAAGCACCAGAAGCATTTGCCTCCTCTCGAACTCAAATAGAAGTGTACAACCTTGACCTCGCTGTTGACAGTAATGAACATCAAACTGACACTTCAGATCACAAAAAGCGACACATATGACCATTTAATATACACTAACGACCATTATCTTGACACCCATGTACATTCTTAACTAACGTGCTAGTAACTTCACACCCAATCAAGTCGACCAAATTGGTCAAGTCAGTCAAACGCCAGGGGAGTACAACAATATGTCCAATGACCCTTTGCTTCAGCCATACCAACTCAAGCACTTGCGCCTGCGCAATAGAATTATCATCACCTCGCATGAGCCGGCCTATCCGGAAGACGGTATGCCGAAAGAGCGCTATCGTGCCTATCATGTGGAACGGGCAAAAGCAGGGGTCGCGCTAACAATGACGGCAGGGTCTGCTGCCGTTTCCAAGGACAGCCCGCCGGTATTCAACAATATTCTCGCCTACAAAGACGAAGTCGTACCCAGGTTGAAGGATCTGGCTGATGAGTGTCACGAGCACGGTGCTGCAGTGATGATCCAACTGACCCACCTGGGACGCCGCACCCGGTGGGACAAAGGTGACTGGCTGCCAGTGGTATCTCCCTCCCATCATCGGGAAGCAGCCCACCGGGCTTTTCCCAAAAAGCTTGAGGACTGGGACATTGAAAGGATTATCAAAGACTACGCAGATGCAGCAGAGCGAATGAAAGCCGCGGGACTGGACGGTATTGAACTACAAGCCTACGGCCACCTGATGGACCAATTCTGGTCACCATTGACCAATACGCTGGAAGGCGAATTTGGTGGCTCCCTGGAAAACCGTCTGCGTTTTACTTTCGACACATTGCGAGCCATTCGGGAACGTGTTGGACCGGATTTTATCGTCGGCCTGCGCTATGTGGCCGACGAAATGCTCACCGGAGGCGTCAGCCGCGAAGAAGGTCTGGATATCTCCCTTCGTCTCAGAAACAGCGGCATGGTGGATTTTCTCAATGTCATCCGGGGGCACATCGATACGGATGCCGGACTGACAGATGTTATCCCGATTCAGGGCATGCGCAACTCCCCTCACCTGGACTTTGCTGGCGAGATACGTGCAGCGACGGACTTTCCGACATTTCATGCCGCAAAAATTCCTGATGTAGCCACCGCCCGTTATGCCATTGCCAGCGGTAAAGTGGATATGATTGGTATGACCCGGGCTCACATGACCGACCCTCATATCGTCCGCAAGATACTCGCAGGCCAGGAAGAGACGATACGCCCCTGTGTCGGTGCCAACTATTGCCTCGACCGCATCTATCAGGGAGGTGCAGCCTATTGCATTCACAATGCCGCAACAGGCCGTGAACTGACCATGCCCCATGATATTCCCAAAGCGGCGGCACGGCGCAAGGTTGTGATCGTCGGCGCAGGACCTGCAGGTATGGAAGCCGCTAGAGTAGCGGCTGACAGAGGTCACGAGATCACCGTGTTTGAAGCTGCCGACAAGCCCGGTGGCCAGGTCCGCCTGACTTCACAGAGCCCTAGGCGGCATGAAATGATCAGTCTGATCGACTGGCGAATGGCTCAATGTGAGTCCAAGGGAGTCCAATTTCGGTTTAACACCTGGGCCGAAGCCGATACCGTCATGGCGGAAAATCCAGACGTTGTGATTATTGCCACCGGCGGCTATCCGGACACTGAGATTCTAAGTCGTGGCAATGAGCTGGTGGTTTCCGCCTGGGATATTATTTCCGGCGACGTCAAACCGGGCAAGAATGTACTGCTTTTCGATGACGCAGGCGATCATGCAGCTTTACAGTCTGCCGAAATAATCGCCAACTCCGGAGCACGACTGGAAATCATGACCCCTGACCGCAGCTTTGCTCCTGAGGTGATGGCGATGAATCTGGTCCCCTATATGCGGACACTGCAAAAACCGGACGTTACCTTTACCGTCACCTATCGTCTGCTTGCTGTTGAACGGAAAGAAAATGAACTGCTGGCCATCATCGACAGTGACTACAACAATCATCAAGACGACACTCATCAACCTGATGGCCCGCTGGATTTTCAACAAACTCGAACGGTGGATCAGGTCATTATCAACCATGGCACGCTCCCCCTGGATGAGCTCTACTTTGAGCTCAGGGAAAATGCTTCCAATGGTGGTGAGATCGATTACGATCAACTCATCGCTGGACAGCCGCAGACACTCACCAAAAACAGCGACGGAAAGTTCCAATTGTTCAGAATTGGTGACGCGGTCTCGGCAAGAAACACTCACGCCGCAATTTATGACGCACTGCGGCTGGTCAAAGATCTTTAGAGCAATCAAGTTACAGAGGTCACAAGCCAATAGACCTGAGGATCTGAAGACTCAAAGAGAAGGCAGCCACGGTAATCAGCAGCCTTCTCTTACTTAAATTTCTATTCCTACAACGAGGGCATTCGGCCATCAATGCCTTCGGCATACCAGGTCATTCCCTGTAGTTCCTGGTCACTGGGAGTGTTACCGTCCTTAATGACCACCCACCCTCTCTGATTCTTAACAGGTCCCTGAAATACCTGAAATTCTCCTGCGGCAATCTGCTGACGTCTGGCTTCCACACGATTGACAACATCCGTTGGAATCGCCGCGTTAAGGTGACTCAATGTGACCGCGCCTTCCGCCACCCCCTGCCAGGTAGACCGCTTCGAGGGGGTTTGATTCAGTGCATCATCGACAAAGCCTTCGTAGACTTTTCCCCACTCATAAACCACCGAAGTCAGGTGATAGCGGGGAGCATATCGGGACATGTCCGAATAGAAACCAAAGGTGTAAACGCCCTTCTCTTCTGCCACTTCCAGCGTTGTCACCGAATCCACCTGACTGCTCAGAATATCTGCCCCATCGGCAATGAGTTCACTCGCCAACTCTTTCTCTTTTTCCGGATCAAACCAGCTATGACTCCAGTTAACCTTTATTACCGCGTTGGGATTGGCTTCACGAACGCCAAGCGTGAATGCATTGATTCCCCGGGTGACCTCGGGCACGGGAAATGCGGCAACAAATCCAATCACATTACTTTTCGTCATGGCACCGGCAATTAATCCTGTCAGGTAACGTCCTTGGTACCCCCTGATCTGTACCTGACTCAGATTGGTGGACTGGCGATATCCCCTATATTGACAAACTGCACCTTGGGAAACTCTTTTGCCGCCTGGGAGGTCTGCACCGCAAAGTCTTTGGAAGCGGTGAAAATGATATTGAATCCCAGCTCGGCATACTTTTGTATGACATTCCGAGATTCTCGACCGGTGGGAACTTTGTCTGCAAAGTCAGTCAAGACCTTGTCCGAATAATACTGTTCCAAATAACGTCGCCCCTTATCATGGGCGTAAGACCAGCCCGCCTCCCCAACCGGTGACGGATACAGAAAAGCCAGCTTAACCGGTTCCGCCAGAACCATAGAACTCCATCCCAGCACCGCAATTAATAACGCTTTGAGATAATTCATACTGCATACCTCTCGTGTCGACATTCTCGTAGTGAGCTTTCGCGCACGACTACCGGTCCGGACTTAGCCAGAGCAGGCAACCGCACAGTCTTCGATCAATTTGGAATCGTGCAATTCAGAAGCACCAGACATCCGTCACTGAAGACCACGGAGGTACCGTCAGCGACAAAGAAGCGAGAGGGACCGTCAGGGACACAGAAGAGACAGGGACCCTCATTGTTTGAACAGTTGAATGTTTGTTTTTGCTCACGTTGATTTCTCCTGATGATTATTTTGGGATAAACCAGCAATGACCTGTCAGGACAACAGAAAAATCACTGATGGGTGGGTGAATCGTGGAGATATCAGGATGGCGGGCCAATTGCCCTGGCGAAGAAAAATACATGCGGTAATGACGAGCTGGTTGGCACAAAAGGCCGACACTCCGGAGATTTTTTCAGGTCGTTTAATTTCGGCCCCATGTGTAGACGACAACATATTTACTTCGACCATCTCAATATTGTTTTTGTTTTGAGTCAGTCCATTGCCTCCCGTACTTTTGCCGGTTGGCCATGGTGAGAATAGAAATAAACAATCATTTACTTGTCACTTGTGTCAAGTTAGTTTTTGACACAAGTGACAGAGTTGTATTTTATTGATTAAGCATCACTTAAAATTTTTTCCAATAATCAACAAACTACCCAAATTCAAAAGTTTTCAGACCGAATTCCTCATCAATTACCTGAATCTCTGCTCCCAGCAGTTAATTCAAAGTGCTTGAAGATCCATCCATACCCAACCGCAATACAAGATGCATATAAACACAACTTCAATTTGAACCGGTTCCCAGGACGAAGCATATCCGGGAAATCTGTCAGTAACCCGACATTCTTCCTATAAAGAACAGCGTTACGATCACCGCGAGCTGTAAAAATAATAATCAGGTAAGGAGACAAAAAATGCTCTCATCTTTTACACGGCCGTCAGCGCCGTTCTCAGGGAAACCTTTTCGCTTGGCAGTTGCACTTTCCATCACTCTGGCAGGAGGCACGTTGTCTTCCGCGGCCCATTCGGACAGCGGAAATGATTCCAACATCTACCAGGACGCTAAGCCAGTGATCTTTGTCGGTAATAATTGGGAGGGTTCGATTGACGTTATAGAAACGGAAAACTACGTGAAGATCGGCCGGATCAACGGCATCCCCGACAAATACCGCCGAATGGCTGAAATCATATTCAATCCTTTTAAGCTGCTGGCATTTCAGGCCATTCGGCATTTTATCGGAGAAGGACACGATCAGCTGGTAGACGATATGTACAGCACTCCGGATGGCCGCCTGTTAATCGTCTCCCGTCCCAGCTATGCAGATGTTGTGGCGATTAATATTGCTACAAATGACGTTGAATGGCGTTTCCCGGTGAAAGGTATTCGTTCGGATCATATGGCCATTTCGCCGGACGGCAGTCAGGTAGCAGTCTCCGCCTCGACGGGAAAAGTGGTTCATATTCTGGACGTAGAAACCGGTGAAGAACTGGGACAATTTCCCAGTGGGGATTCTCCACACGAAAATGTCTACTCCAAGGATGGCAGCAAGATCTACCACGCCAGTATTGGCATGGTGTTTACCCCTCTGGATGTAGACTTTCTTGATTTCACTAAAGGCAAGCGCAGGTTCCAGGTGGTGGACACCGCCTCAATGGAAATCATCAAGCAATTCGATATGGCTGACAAACTCAGGGAAGCTGGCTTGGGTCATCTAAGCCCAGCCGTTCGACCCATGGCCCACACTCCCGATGAGCGGATGTTCTACTTTCAACTCTCATTCCTGCACGGATTTATTGAATATGACATGCTGGAGGACAAAATAACACGATTGGCCCACCTACCTAACCTGATACCGGATTTGCCGATTACACAGTACGTGAATGACTCCGCCCATCATGGTATTGCCATGAACGGTGCCGGAGATACCCTGTGTGTAGCGGGCACCATGGATGACTATGTCGCTCTGGTGAATCGGGAAACTTTCGAGTACCAGATCCTGACCGATCTTGGTGAGAAGCCCTACTGGGTGACCAGTGACCGGTCTGGTGAGAATTGCTATATCTCTTGGAGCGACACTGATCAGATGTCAGTGATCAACTATGAATCCGGGGAAGAAGTGATCCGGGTGGATGTTGGTGATCATCCCCAGAGAATTCGTGAAGGGTACGTACCAATTGACTGGGTAGGCTATTACTGATCGATTGAATCATCCTTTTGCCACTCATCAGCAAAACGAAGGGGCAGTTACTTGCCCCTTCGTCAGGATTCATGTTGCAAAGCAAAAGCTGTTATTTTGCCTTAACGACGCTTCGCTCCGGCGCATCATCAAATGGAATATTCCTGAACAGCTTTCTCACGAAGAAGTTGACAACCGGTACACGATGCCTGACCCACACATAGGTGTCTACGGGTTTTGCGCCCAGGCTGGCCTTAGGTTCCAGCGCGGATCTTCCAAACAGGACTTTATGGCATCCCATATCAATGGCTGACTCAATTACCAACTGCAACAGCCGGAAGTAAAGGGGATGCTTTTCATTCACCTCATAATCAAAGCCAACATAATAGGCAATCGCTTCGTTCCCGTCTTTTATCACACTGATAAAGCCTAAGACGTCTTCACCATCGAGAATTCCATGGCACTGAAAGCTGTCTCCCAATTTCTGGTCAAGCCCCTGGAAGTACCCTTTTTCCAATGTCGCCAGGCGGGTTTTGGATTTTCGTTCGACCTGTAAATAAAGCGAAAGCAGTCGTTCATCCATCTCTTCATCAACCGTCAGCTTCCGGCACTCGAACCCGGCCTGTTCAATACTCTTGATGATTTTTTTGACTCGCCCACGATATTTTGACGTCAACATGCTGAGATAGGCGTCAAAACTTGTAACTCCCTCCCCCAGCTCCAGCACCATATCCGGGTCTGTCTGAATCTTCCGGTAGCTGAATCGTTCCACGACGCTCGAAGACTGCAGCCGGTCTCCCTTAATATCCTTAATCATGGCAAAGTCCACTTTTCCATTAAGTTTCTCGCCACGACGAATTTTATAGAGCAGCTCTGCCACAATACGCCAGCCGGTTTCCTCATCAAAGTTTTCGCTGAAAGCCACGCCATGCAAACCGCTGGATACCAGATTACCGCATACAATGATGCGTTCTTTGTAGTTCTTCGCCAGGGAACTCCTGACCTTGCTTTCAGAACTCATCAAACGTTCACCGCCGATCTCTGCAACCTGGCATGCGATAGCTACTACGGGCTCTCCATCCGTATAAGCAATCGCGTAACGCTGCCTGGTATTCTCAGGAGGGTGTGCTTCTATCGCCTGCAGATAGTCGCGGCTCATAAACACCGTGCTGTTGGCGGTCACCCTATCCCAATCACCAGCCTTCACAAAATCGACAGAGTCGGAAAATATATATTGATAATCTAACGAAGAATGGCGCTCTTTATGGCGCTGTACTTTATCTTTGACTGACTTAACGATTTTCACTATCCAATGTCCCTGCTACATCGTTATTACCTGTTCTGCCCATCATGACATCAGGCAAACACTTCCAGGCCAATAATACCCAGAAGAACCTCTGAGGGTCGATGGATTTATCGAAACCTGAAACCAGGGAATCTCTGTAAAGTTGGCCAGTTGCAATTGCAACTTTCATATTAAGTTGCGCAAAGAAAGATCCTACTGCAGAGGAGCACTACTGCTCATTACAGAGGCAAAACCACCTATTACAGAGATATGACCACCTCTTACATAGACAAAACAATTTATTACATACCAGCTTGACCGCTGGTTATATACTCCAATCTACACAAACCTGCATACACCTCCCACTCAGGATTATTTGCAGCAATGTGTCGACAAGGAATATAAGGAGAAATTTTCAATGATGAAAACCACAGCTCAAAAAGCCAGAGGACTGGGGCATCAGTTTCCCTCCAAGGTATCCACCTACATTAGTACACATCACAACTCTTACTTCTTTCTATCCGCAACATGCATAGTATCGGCCGTTTATGTATGGAGATTCACCCTCGAATCCTTACTTTACTGATTGCCGAAGATCATGGACGTTATCCTGCTGACTCGCATCCAGTTTGCCCTTACGGCAAGCTTCCATATTATCTTCCCCACCCTGCTCATCGGGTTATCTGCCTGGCTTTTGTATCTCAATTTCAAGTGCTTGAAGCCAGGTAAAGGAGCTCTGACCGCCGAAGTTTATGGCGAAATGTATGACTACTGGGTGCGCTGGTTTTTTCTGGTTTTCTGTATGGCCGCCCTTTCTGGCGTCCTGCTCTCTTTACAGTTGGACACTTCTGCCGGTGGTTTATATGAGGAAGCGGGAAGTCTGCTGGGAGGTATTCGAAAAACAGAACAAATGGTCGGGCTGGTATTTGAGGCGGGTTTTATCGGCCCGATGGTATTCGGTCGACATAAATTAAGTCAGAAAATCCATTTTACCTGCACGCTTCTTGTGTTCACCGGAATATATATTGGCGTTTGTCTGATATTGATCCGTAATTCATGGATGCAGACTCCCAGTGGTTATATTCTGGAAAATGGACAGCTATTACTTGGCAACATATATGAGGTGATCTTTAATCCCTCTTTTATTTATCGACTGACACATATGCTTTTAGCCGGATGGATAACTACTGCATGCTTTATTGTAGGAATCAGTGCATATCGCTGGATAAGACTGAAAGACCGGCAGGCAATAGGACCTATCAGGAAAGGTGTCCGGTTTATTGTGGTTTTGTCCCTGCTACAAATCATTTCCGGAGACCTTCACGGACTGAACATTCAGGAGTATCAACCTGCAAAGCTGGCCGCGATTGAAGGTATCTGGCACACAGACACGCAAGTCCCCTTTACCCTGATCGGAATACCTGATCAAACCACTGAGAGCAATCAATATGCTGTCGAGATACCTTATCTTGCCAGCTTGTTAATCACCCACTCTCCCAATGGCGAGATAAGAGGGCTGAACGACTTCGCCCCGGAAGACCGCCCTCCTGTTGCCCCTGTGTTCTATGCATTCCGAATCATGGTTGCCATGGGGCTGATCATTCTTTTCATGGGACTTTGGGGATGGTGGCAGGACAAACGTCAATCATCATTCTCCCCTGCATTTCTTAAACTGGCGATCTGGCTCACCCCGGCCGGAGTAATCGCCACCATTTCCGGCTGGTGTGTCGCTGAGGTAGGCAGGCAGCCATGGACGATTTATGGCATGTTAAGAACCAGTAATGCCGTTAGGAGTTATGGTGATAACGAGATGATGATATCACTGATCACCATGAGCCTGATTACGTTGTCTCTGGGGATCGCATTTATCTTTTTTGGCATAAGGGCACTCAGGTCCCGGCCTTTGCTGCCAGAGCAAAATCATCCCAGTTACCCACTGGCCGTATCTCCATAAACATCTTAAAGACAAACTTTCTGAGACTTTAATTGTCTGTCTTTATGGGGAATAGTGGCCTTCCGGTTAAATAAAATCTCAGAGAGTTCACCTGCAGGCTTAGAATGTCGCCCCCCGAAATACGCATTCACAAGGGGCAACTGGATAGCGTCAGAGCCCTATGGACGCCACTCCACAGCACCTATGTCACATTGGCCAACGCCATCGTCATCACCATCGTATCCCGTTTCCCGGGCAAGCTGATCAAACTGTGGGCAGGGAGAGATAGCCGAGTCAATCATCAGGCTTTCAGGCCTGGGCTGATAGTAAACCTCAAAACGCTCATGACCCGTTACCGGTTCCAACAATTCAGACAAGGTCGTGGCATCATCCACTTCCATATCCGCCACACACCCCATATTACTGCCAGCTCCCAGCATAAGCCCCAGGCTGGTCAGCTTCGCCCCACCCAGAAGGACACAGTTATGGGCGCTGGAGTCATACTCGAGACCGTTATGTGCCATCAGTGAATTCTTTATGTAGCTATCACCATAAAGCACAACGCCTGCCCCCTCGTTGTTAACGATAGTCGTATGCGTTATCCAAATTTTGCCGGAAGAACTGATCGTCGCAATGTCTACCGGATAATCATCAACCCATGCCGAGTCGCCATAATTCTCGGCAAAGGTACTGCTGACAATCTTCAACTGGCCGCTGTTAGAATTCTTAATTGCTGCGCCATCTGAATCATCATAGCCGCTCGAAGTATAGTTGCGATAAAACAGACTCCGTCGGATATCCGCGCTACCTCTGTTGTAAATGGCGCCTCCCACGCCATAATATCCAATTGCCTCGTTATCTTTAAACAATGAATCGCGAACTATCAGATTTCCATTATTGACTATGCCTCCGCCAAATCCGCCATTGACACCACTATGTGAATAGTTCTCCAAAATCTGGGAGGAATAGACTCTGAGCGTTCCATCATTGGCGACGGCCCCTCCCTCAGGCATATTATAGAAAGTGCGTCCGTATCCTTTATTCGAATAAAGCTTGCATCGATACAGGACCGTATCGCCATTGTTCAATAGCCCTCCACCATTGTAGGGAGTATGTAAGCGTCCGGTAACCCCATCTTGAGCGCGCTACCAACTGACTGGATAGTGTCCACTTATTTTTTAGTGGACACTTGTTATGATTGTCATAAGCGCACCTCGCTCCTCCAGAAAACGTCGCCAATATTCCGCAGAATTTAAAGCTAAGATTATTGCTGCCTGCCAACAGCCGGGGGTCTCTGTTTCTGCCATCGCTCTGGATAACGGGCTCAATGCCAATCTGGTTCGACGCTGGATCAGCGACGCGAAGAAACTCGGCTCTACCACGTCGGCATTTGTCCCCATAAACCTG
>NZ_AQXX01000070.1 GCF_000376785.1 Hahella ganghwensis DSM 17046 | reverse complement strand
GCCCATCGACAATAATTGGGTGGAAAACCAGATCCGGCCTTGGGCGCTGGGTCGTTCCAACTGGTTGTTTGCCGGATCGCTGCGCAGTGGTCAGCGGGCAGCGGCAGTAATGAGTCTGATCCAATCGGCCAAACTGAACGGACATGATCCCTATGCTTATCTGAAAGATGTGCTGGCGCGTCTGCCGACGCAGAAGAACAGTGCCATTGCTGAATTACTGCCTCACAACTGGAGCGGTCCGGTCAACCTGTGATAGCCGGACGCTTACCCCTAAAAAACTCGGGGGCATCAATATTGAAATTATTCATTCAGAAAAAGGAATCAATGTATGAATATACTGCTATGGATTATTCAGGTTTAACTCGCACTGCATACACTCATGGGAGCTGTTTGGAAGTTCTCCAATTCCGAAGAAACGGTTTCTTCACTACAGGCGATTCCGCACAGTGTCTGGCTATCATTAATTGTCTTTGAAGTACTTTGCAGTCTGTGCCTGATTCTCCCAGCCCTGAGGAAACCGTTTGCTTGGCTGGCTCCCTTGGGAGCTGTTGGCGTTGGGCTCGAGATGCTGTTCTTTTCCGGTGTATTGATCTACTCGGGAGATCACAATTATGGGCAAATGGTGTATTGGCTGATTGTAGGAGCCATTTGCTTATTTCTGGTTTACGGAAGGACTGTGCTGAAACCGCTACATGCCAAAGCTTAGTCAAGTGGGGCGGTCCTTAAGGACCGCCCTTGTGTGCGCCTAAAGCACAGGTTTACAAGAACTCATGTGTTTTATGGGCGCCATTCAACCGCGCCTAAATCACAGTGTCCAACCCCATCTCCATCTCCATCATATGCCGTTTCCATTGAAAGCTGATCATGCCTGGCGCAAGGAGTAGCCACTGCATCTACCGCTATGCCACTGGGCCTTGGACGGTAATAAATGTCAAATAGCTCATGGTCTTTTACAGGTTCCAGCAAGGAAGTAAAGGTTGTTGAGCTATCTATTTCAACATCTGCCGAACATCGGGAATACTCCTCATCCCCTATCACTAAGCCCACATGACTAAACTGCTCCACATTCCATAGGTCGCAATCTTGAGGACCGTAATCACTGCCTAAACCATTGTTGACGATAATTGAATATTTTACATGGGTGTCACCACCATTGATGATGATACCGGTTCCATTATTGTTGACAATCGTGGTTTGAGTGATCCATACACTGCCGTTCCGGGAATGAAGCGCAGGAATAAAGTCTGAATCCGTATGATTCTGCTTATTTTCACCCTGGTTTTCTGATATGGTGCTACTAACTATCCTTAGTTGCCCCTTGGGTTCATTACTAATAGCAGTACCATACGCTTCGAATCCTGTGCTGAGAGTCTGGTTTTGATAAAACAGACTGCGCCGGATATCCGCAACCCCCCCATTGGCCAGCGCCCCGCCTGTCACCTCCTCGTAACCGCCTCCGGCTACAGTGTTTTCTTTAAACACCGAGTCCCGGACAATCAGGCGACCGGAGTTATAGACTCCCCCGCCTTGCCCGCTTTTTTCCGGGTTCACAATACCATTCTCAACAATGCGGGAATAATAGATGCGAAGCGTTCCATCGTTGGCGATGCCACCGCCCTTTGGAAATTCATTCGCATAATCAGGCTCACTCAGTTTGTTCAGCTGCAGCTTGCTGCGATAGAGTTCGGTTTCACCACTATTCAAAAGTCCGCCACCATTAAAGGGGCTATTACCACCAGTAATGGTGAGATTCTTGAATCTTACCTTGCCGCTCACCACGTGAAATACCCGTCCACGGGTCGTACCTTTCACGATAGTGTCATCCATAGATCGTCCGACAATCACGACATCATCTGTAATGTCGAAATCGTCGGTTTCGTTGTTATTTTCGTCATAGAATACCTCATCGGTTTTAACATCCTGGGGAATGCTGAGAAGGTAGGTTTCTGGCCCGAGATAAATTGTATCTTGTCCCGGCGTTTGGTTTGCGTGCTGGATTGCTTCCCGTAAGGAACAATCCCCATCACAGGTACCGTCGAACGTATCATCCATTTTTGTTACATGAAAGGTCTGCGCAAGCCCCGTTGTGGCGATAGCAGACAAGAGAATAGCAGATGAGAGGTTGATATATTTCACTTCTTATTCCTTTTCCTTGTGAAGTCAAATAGAGCTAAGGAGCCTCTGAAAATCGTTTGCCAAGCCACCAACATTTGAAGTTTTAGGGGCAACGTAATCGATTCAGAGGTTCTCTAGGTTTATCTGAATGACAAGTGAAATACTGTCCGTAGTTATGTCTATCCCTAACGGCTAAAGTATGCTACTGCGCAATAAGTCTATTATCCAAAACTCGCCGCAACCTGATAGGCCGGGCGCTGTCTGATTCTGGCAAGATACGCCAGAATATTGGAACGCTCCTCAAGCAAACCAATACTCTCTGCAATTTCAAAAATCAACGTCATCATAATATCTGCCGCCGTAAATGTGTCACCGGCGAAATAGTCACGCTGACCCAGCGTCGACTCAATATAGGAAAAATCCACATCAATTTCTTTGGCGATATAGCCATCCATTGCGCAGTTGCCGTTTCGCTCCTCTTTTTGCATTAGTAAATGCGAGATAACTGGTAAGCCAAGAGAACCTTCAGCGAAGTGGGACCACTCCAGATACCGGTAGTACTCAGGTGTTCCCTGAGGCGGCCTGAATCGCTTTTGTTTATCCTGATCAATGATGTATTCCATTACGGCACTGGATTCACATAACACCAGATCGCCGGCGACTACCACAGGCGCCTTACCCAGGGGATGAATATCTTTCAGACTTTGAGGTGCCAGATGAGTGTCCGCATCACGTTGATGATCCACGCGATTGTATGGCATCGAAAGCTCTTCCAGCAGCCATAACACGCGTTTTGAGCGGGATTGGTTAAGGTGGTGCACGGTTAACATAATTCGTACCTGAAGAATTGAATTACTGGAGCTTTCTGGCATTACCTGAGATTGCTCATGGCAACACCAAAAAGCTGCTTTAGAAAGTGTTCTGAGAATTTTGAGATCGTGTCGGCCTGCCAGGATGACGAGCCTTCCAAATTCCAAAAATTACAGGGCTGCCGTCAAAATCTGGCGACTGACATCCGGCGTAATATCGCCATGCTCACCCAGTTCGGTCATGCCGTGCTTAGTCAGTTTTTCGATAAGCGTGTCAATGGCAGATGCATTGATGTCGATCTGGGAGAGACGAACAGGCACTTGCATCATTTTAAAGAAATGCTCAGTTAACGCGATCGCCTTACTAATACGGGAGTCTTCATCCCCTTCGGTCAGATCCCAAATGCGTTCTGCATATTGTAAAAGCTTGTCACGCTTCGCTTCACGGCACACTTTCATGACCGCCGGCAAGACAATAGACAGTGTTCGAGCATGATCAACACCGTAGGTTCCGGTAATTTCATGCCCGATCATATGCGTGGACCAATCTTGAGGCACACCAGCACCTACTAGCCCGTTAAGCGCCATCGTGGCGGCCCACATAATGTTGCCACGAACCTCCAGGTCATTCTTTGTATCTGCCGCAAGCGCTTTGGGGCCTTCTTCTATCAATGTGAGCAACAGCCCTTCCGAAAAGCGATCCTGCACCTTGCCGTTCACGCTGTATGTTAGGTATTGCTCCATGGTGTGCACAAATGCATCGACCACACCGTTACTGATTTGCCGGTCTGACAATGACAGCGTGACCGACGGATCAAGCACAGCGAACACAGGTCTTACCAAAGGACTATGGAATGAAAGCTTATCGCCGTTTCGGGTGACCACTGCACCGGCGTTGGTTTCTGAGCCCGTGGCAGGAAGGGTGAGCACGCACCCTATCGGTAACGCCTGCTCAAGACGCTGGCGTTTAACAACAAAATCCCAGGGATCTTCACCTTTGAATAGAGCTGCTCCGGCGATAAATTTGGTGCCATCTATCACCGAACCGCCACCGACAGCCAGGAGGAAGTCAATATCGTGCTCGCGAATCATCTCCAGAGACTTCATCAAGGTGTCATAACTCGGGTTTGGCTCAATACCAGAAAATTCAAACCAGGTATGCTCTTTCAACGCCTCGGCGACTTGATCATAAACACCATTTGCTTTGATCGACCCACCGCCATAGGTCACCAGAATTCTTGCCGATGCCGGTATGGCCCTCACTATCGCTTTGATCTGCCCTTCACCGAAATGAATCTGGGTCGTATTTTGAAAACTGAAATTCAACATTAAAGGCTTCCTTATCTAAGAGTCCCATGTTCCTATGAAGTGAATGTTTATGACGTAAGTGCGGCCAGCAGCTTGTCTGCAACGAATTCTGAACTGGCAGGATTCTGACCGGTGATCAACAAACCATCCTGGACCGCAAAGGCACTCCAATCGGCGACTCTTTGATAATCTCCACCACGTTGTTTCAATTCATCCTCGAGCAGGAACGGAACAACATCTAACAATTGCACAGCTTCCTCTTCGGTGTTTGAAAATCCCGTTACTGCCTTCCCTTTTACGGCGTATTCCCCCTGACTGTCTTTGACATTTAAAAGGACTGCCGGTGCATGACACACCGCCGCGACGGGCTTATTGGAATCCAGAAAGCCTTCTATAAGCGCAATGGAGTCACGGTTGTCAGTCAAATCCCATAGAGGTCCATGACCACCGGGGTAAAACACCGCATCAAAATCATCAACTTTTACATCGGCCAGTTTTGTTGTGTTTGCCAGCAACGCCTGTGCCTCCGTATCTTCATCAAAGCGTTTGGTTGAGGCGGTTTGAAAATCAGGCAACTCACTCTTTGGGTCAATTGGCGGGTGTCCACCGGCAGGAGATGCAAGCACAACCTGAACGCCTGCGTCGACCAATACATAATAAGGTGCCGCGAATTCTTCCACCCAAAAGCCAGTTTTTTCACCTGTGCTTCCAAGTTCTGAATGTGACGTCAGAACCATGAGTACCTTTTTAGTGCTTAGATCAGATTTCGTGTTCGGGTCGGTCATATTGTTTCTCCTTCGCCAGTCAAACAGCTGGTAAATCAATCATTGGGATTAGTGTATTGCTCAAACCCAAATCTAACAATATGCAATAATTTAACTTCATTGTTAGTATAATTAATACAATAGAGTTGAGTCATGGAGTCACAGGAGAGAATGACCTTATCATTCGAGCAACTTAAGAGCATGATGGTCTTTGCTCAGATTGTTGAGCAAGGCAGTCTTACAGCCGCAGCCAGGCATATTGGCCTGTCACGAGCTGTCGTGAGCTATCATCTCAAGAAACTAGAGTCTCAACTGGGCGTTAAGCTGCTCAATCGCTCTACTCGCTCAATCAATCTGACAGAAGCCGGAGACGCTTATTATCAGTCTTGCCGTATCATTGCTGACCAGGCCGCCACAGCCAATCAACAGATAGAAAACCTCAAAAAGGAGCCCATGGGCTTGTTGAAAATCACCTGTCCGGTCAATATCGGTTTACAGGTCATCGTGCCAGCACTTAATGACTTTCGGTGTCGCTATCCGAAAATAGCGCTAGATGTCATGCTGACGGATGAGGTAGTCAACATTATGCAGGAAGGCATCGACCTGGCGATAAGGGGCGCGCCGCTACCGGACTCGGGACTACAGGCAAGAAAGCTTTCCACGCTACCTACCTGTTTGTGTGCCTCCCCCGGCTACCTAAAAAAGCGTGGGCGCCCAAAAGTCCCAACAGATTTGGAACAGCATGACTGGGTGGTATACAAGCTCTCTTCCGGTGCAGTTGACATCAGAAAAGGTAGCCGCTCCTACAGCATTGCGGTCAAAGGCAGTATCACCACCAATAATGCCGCTGCGAGAACGGCTTTTATCGAAGGCGGTCACGGCGTGGGTCGTGTGCCTGTCTATGATGCCCAGCCAAGAATCCAGGCAGGCACATTGGAATTGGTCCTGGAAGATTACGAGTTAAGTGATATCAACGTTTATGGTGTATTTCCCCCAGGCAGTGCCAAATCCAAAAAGCTGAGACTATTGATTGATTACCTGAAAGAATATTTCGCGAAGATAGACCGCTAGTGAACGCGATAACATACCCTTAAACTTAATAAGTTAAGATTCAAGGCGCCTTACCTGTGCGATTCATAGAGAACGTTTCAACCTCATTCAACACCCTTTCACGGTAGTTTCTGATCACGCCCTCCTTTTCCATATCCCTTAAGATTTTTGTGAGAGGTTTCAGCATATGGCGATTCTTTGTGTGAAGGTAATGGAAGCCGTGAATCACTTCTAACGGCGGCTCTATAGGGAGGAGGTCTTTAAACCCCAGATCATTAATAATCTTAAGTCCATTTATCAGCCCATCTATTGCAATATCCGTTCTGCCGGCCTCCAGCATTTTCATTGCATTTTCGACAGTGTTAGCAGGCTCTACATGTGTCGAAGGTAATAAATTATCCTCGATGACTTTAACGCCACGGTTATACCCAACTTTAAAGGGAGTTAGACTCGCCCAGCCGCTAACTGAGATAGGGCTTTCTTTCCTGGCAAAAGCGACAATTTCTATCTCTGCTATGGCAACTGGCACTCTTATCAGGTTTTTGTATATATCATCCATTCCCTTGATTCTGAACAGCTCGCCATCAATCAGTCCGCTGTTGGCGGTGATAAGAGCGCGCTCTCCCGGTTGGGGAAGAACCTTCATGGTGATTCCCAAACGTCGATAAGCATCTGTCATGATGTCTATCGAAATATGTGTGATAGGATCTTCACCCTGAAAGGTGGAAAAGGTCACCTCTTGTGAGCGTGAATACCAGCTTACCCCCATCACAAGTAATAGAATTACCAGCCTCATCGGATGTTCGCCATAATAGTCTCAGAAATGTAAATCTATATGACTAAAAGTCTACGATATTCGCAGCACAACGCCAGAAATCCCTTCGATTCAGCCGGATACTATTTTTGTAGTTACGAGTAATTTGAAGGTGTCAGGAGGGTTGAAGGAAAATCGCGTCTATTACCTGGCCCCGAATGAGAAAGATTCCATTCTACGAATAGCAACACTGTTTTTCGTGCAACAGTAAGAAGGATTAGTAATTATTTTTTTGTCGCACCCATCAACCTTCTTGTTACACTTGCCAGCCTTCGCTCCTGTGCTATGACTATTAAGACAATGTACTATCCTATGACTGCCTGTCACATAACATATTTCGCTCCAGATTCCCGCCGCCCGAGCGGATGTTTGTGAGGCAAAGGCCTACAGTTATGAAGAAAGTGTATTTGCTCGCCATCACCTTGCTGCTTGTAAGCGCAAACCTTTCCGCCAAAGAAATTCAGTTTTTTACCCACAGCCTGCAAAACCAAACATTTATAGATAAACATGGGGAACTGAGAGGAAAAGAGCACGCGGGGAAAAGAGCTTTCGGTGTTGAGCTTATTCGCGCAATGATGGACTTATTGGAGCACCCCCATGCTATTACAGAGGTTCCTTTTAAGCGCGGATTGTATTTTGCCCAGCAGAGTCCCCGAAGTGCCTTCTTCAATTTGAGTCGAACGCCCGAAAGAGAGCGGACAGTCAAGTGGGTTGGTCCTATCCAGGTTGAAGAAGACTACTTCTATGAGATGAAAAAAGCGCCGACTGGTGTGACCACATTGGAAGATGCAAAAAATGTCGCAAAAATCTGTGTATTAAATGGAGCAGTACATCATACGATACTGTCAAACCATTATTTTACGAACATAGAAGTGGCCTCCAGCTATGTACATTGTTTTAAAATGCTCGAGCTGGGCAGAGTGCAACTGACACCTTCAGCCAGCAGTAGCGTACTGCATAAACTTAAAGAGGCTGGAATTGCTCCGGAAAAAGTTCAGCAGACTCCTGTCCTGTTACTACAGTCGGGTGGTTACCTTGTGTTTTCCAAGGATGTTGACGATGCAGAAATAGCTCAATGGCAACAGGCATTAGAACAGTTAAAAGCCTCCGGTGAATACCAACGTTTATACCAACGCTATTTTCTTCCTTGATCATCAGGCTCAGGCGGCTACTTGTATAAGGAGCGCCGCCTTTCCTTTGTGTCGGTCTAATTAGCCTTCGCGCGATAATTCATCGGAATCCATTCAAAAGCACCTCCATCTCTTTGTATGTGCCCGATACCGGGGAATGGAATATGTGCCGCCCCAATGAGGTAGCCTCCCTCTACAGCATCATTAAATGCATTGAGTCGCTGCCGGGCGGCTTTCGGCGAGTTGAGATCGAAATCGATGGTAATCTCCGGTCTCGCAAACTGGATATCCTGGCTATGCAATAAGTCACCGATAAACCGAATACGCTGCCCCTGACTTTCCGCCTGATAGACAGTATGACCTGGAGTGTGCCCATAAGTGTTGATTGCACTGATACCTGGAAACAACTCGCCCTCTTCACTAAAAGCTTTTACTCTTCCCGCCTTCAGGTATGTTCCAACGGACTGTTCAGCCCATTCAAAACCGACCTTGAGGGTATCGCTCACCTTGTCTTTGTTGTCGGAATTCAGCCAGAAATCCACATCATGTTGATCGGCATACACGACAGCATTTGGAAATGTCATCTTGCCATTGCGGGTTAAACCACAGGAGTGGTCGCCATGAATGTGAGTCAGCAGAACGGCGTCTATCTGTTCAGGTTGGTATCCTGCTGATTTCAGATTTTCCACTAAATGCCCTCCACTGGGCGCGAAAACATCACCCGCACCCGTGTCTACAATCGCCACATGATTACCAGTATCGATCACGTAGGCGTTAATAGAGGTTTCCACCTGCGCCCCATGATAGCGGCGAGCCAACAAACGAGCGACTTCTTCCGGAGAGGTATTATTCATTAGCTCAGTGAAGTCGACCATCACGGTGCCGTCAGAGACTGCGGTAATTTTGAAGTCACCCAAACGAATACTGTAGTAACCAGGATTCATTTGCGAGGATGTCGAAACCACCTCATTTTTCGCACTGTCTTCTGCATATGCCGGGAGTACAGTCAACGATCCGGAAACACTCAGTACTGCCGCACTTATGAGCGCAATACGCGAGAGCCTGTTTCTCTTGTTTGAATTTTGCATCGCTTGAAAGGGTTTCAACATCATAGATTCCTATTGGGGTTCATATCTTCTTCACTGCTTTTTTGTTCAAACGTCGGCGTTCTGCCGTTGCGTTCGAGCGAGAGCAATGATTCAATAGGCGCCATTATTGTTCAAATCGATTAATTTAATAATGAATATCATTGAAAACGATTTTAGAGGTGTCGATCTCAATTTGCTGGTAACACTTCTGGTGTTATTGCGTGAACGCAGTGTGACTCGCGCCGCTGAAAAGCTCCACCTGGGGCAACCCGCGGTGAGCGGCGCACTATCCAGATTACGGGAGCTGTTTGACGATCAGCTCTTGGTACGCACGGCACAGGGGATGGCCCCGACGGTGAAAGCCCTGCAACTGGAATCCGATCTGCTACCTGCCCTGCGTCATATACATGCTGCCCTGTTCGATCAAGAGGGCTTTGATCCCGCCACGAGCGAAGGCACTTTTACGGTGGGAATGGCAGATTGGGTGGAAATATGGCTGGGACCTATTCTGATCTCTGCAATGCATAAGCATGCGCCCAAGATTCGACTGGCCATAAGATCTGTCGATCCATTTCAGGGCCCAACCTCTCTTGAGCACGACGGAATGGACCTGGGGGTTGCCTGTTTTATGGGGGGCGGTCCGGCGTGGATGCGGCGGAAACAATTGTGTTCGATGGGGTTTCAGTGTGTTTATGACCCCACTCTGGTTCCGATCAAAGAACCACTCACCATCGAACAGTATGTTCACCATCCTCACCTGATAGTTTCATATAAAGGCGCTTTCGAAGGGCACGTGGATAAAGCTCTCGAGGAGTTACAGCGACAGCGCAATGTCCAGTTTGCATTAGCTCGCTTTTCCGCCCTTCCCTCAATACTCAGACGAGTTCCCGCTCTGGCAACCATGCCAGAGGTTGTCGCCAGTACGATCAGCTGTTCTACGGGGTTGCGAACCACAACACCGCCACTGAAGCTCTCCGAGGTCAGCGTGGATATGATCTGGCGCGCCACACGGGACAAAGACCCATCGCTTCGCTGGCTGATGTCGATGATTGAGTCCTGCATAGAAAACGTTATGAGTTCCAAAGAAGCTATCTAATCCTGGGAGAAGCTACCTATAACCCTGAGAAACACCAAGAAACGGCCCGACCACTGGTTTGGCAAGAGCTGGAAGTTATATCAACAAAATCAAAAGTTTCTGTTTCTCGCTCAGCCACCAGTAGTGATTCTTCAGTGCTGCAGCTTTTTAGGTATGGGAAGGAATTTGTGGACCCTCTTCTTGTATTTTTCATAAGGCTCGCCAATTTCGTTTTCCAGATCTTTCTCTTCAATCGGGGTGATAATAAAAATATACAGGGTTGCCATCAATGCCATCTGCATGTGCCCCACAGACATATCCGGACTAACCCACATCACGACAAACCAGCACAGGCTGATCGGATGTCGCGTCAAACGGTAAAGGTAATGGGCGCTAAACCCGGTAGATTGGGCAGCCCTTTTGGAAAGATTAAGCCATGCCTGACGAAGCCCAAAAAAAGCCCAGTGATCGATATTAAATGTCGCGAACACCATCGTTGCCCAGCCAACAAGATAGATGGCAATCAAGGCAGCTCGGATGTACTCGTTAGAGATGGACCAGAAGGTAGTATTGATAGGCTGCCAAAGGTAGACCAGCAAGTAAAATGTAAGCCCCGATACAAGTATATAAGTACTTCGCTCAACCGCATCAGGGATGGCCTGAGTCCACCATTGTTTAAACCAGGGGCGAGCCATCACTGAATGCAACACAAAATACCCTGTTACCAGAACGAAGTTTCCTACCAGGGGGATCCATATTCCCTGAGCCTCACCGCTGTCGATACCTTTGGGGACCAGGAAGTTGACGAGAAAGCCCATCATATAAAGCAGTGAGCTTAGACCAATTACATATGCCAGGATGGCATAGCACATTAAGGCGAATCCTTTCATGATTTAATCTCTCTATAGCCAGAGGTTAAACTTCCTTTTCAGCGCTCATACTACACCTTCACCAGCAAAAAACACTCCATAGGTCGTTTAACACCTTAGGTGCGTTTTAACACGATATTTACGTCAAAAGCTGCAAGAAGGGTTCGGGTATTTCTGTATACAGCTTAGCTATCAACTCGTTTTGTCGGCTGACATCAGTCTTCTTGAAGATATTCCTCATATGGCTCCGGGTTGTCGTGATGCTGATATGAAGCTTTTCAGATATCTCCTGAGGCGTCAGGCACCGGGATAACCAATAGGTGATTTCGGCCTCACTGCTGGTCAGCTCATAAAACTTGCTGATAATCTCCGGAGAAAAGGATTGAATCAGGCTTCCTCCCTTAACGAAAACAAGCACTTTACCTCGCTCAAAGGATGAAGACAGGCTTTCTATCTGCTCTCTAAAAGGGAAGATGAATACACGATATTTACTGTGTCGTTGTGGTTGGGAAATGGTGACGAATCCGCCAGGATGCTTTTGATGTGAATTGACACTGGCCAATGTATTCGAAATCACGGATTGAAGCTTTCGATTGTCGGCCGGAAATTGCGCAATCAGTTTTCTGTTTTTCAGAGAGAGACCTCGCCTGTCTCCCGCCAGATGCCTGGCATGCTGATTCATATGTACAACATTTTTCAGGCTATCCAGGATAAAGACGGCAGTATTCATTTGCTCCAATGCCATTTCAGAACAAGTTTCCAATACCATTCGGTTCACTTTCTCTTTAAAAAAGGTATAGGCTTGAGCCAAGTGGAGACACAGGAGCTCCAACATGGATTTGCCATCCTTTTCGACAGGCTTTTTATGGTAAATAATAGCCAGAAAAGCAATAACGTTATCGTCTCGATAAAAGGTCGTTCCCCCTCCCCCTTCCTTAATATCAAACGGGACCATCATGTCCGCATAGAACTCGGTGTGGATATATTCCCTTTTTGTAAGCAGCTCCTGATCACAAGCCACATGACCGGGCACAAAGATGTCCTGACTCCCCAAAAAGATAAAGGGATTGATGCTGCCGTAGTGGTCTTCGTACAACTCGATAAATTCATTCGCCATCACAGATTGCCTGGATAAGAAACGGCTCTCTCCAGTTGAAAGATCTTTTTCGACGATATGCACATGATCGATATCAAAGGTTTGCCGCATCAAACGGGCAAAATGCTCCCAGCCTTCGGCCACCAAATGAACTTGATATAACGCAGGAAGGACGCTTAACACTTTGGCTTCCAAGCTCATCTCAACACTCCTATTGATTATTATTCCTATAGACTTTCCTTGGTTCTTTCTTTTTCCAGATTTATTTTCAGAGATGAATCTGGAAAAAAAAGACATTTTATCAATTATTTTTTTTATTTGTCCTGTCGATTTTTTACAGAAACCAACGACTAGTGAGGGAAATCATTCATAAGATATAGAGGTATTGAGCATGAGTTACATTGATGGATTCGTGATCGCCGTCCCCAAAGCCAATAAAGAAAAATTCGCCCATCACGCAGAAACAGCTGATACAGCCTTTCTGGAGTGGGGAGCTATCCGGGTTTTCGAATGCTGGGAAGACGATGTTCCAGACGGAAAGACCACAGATTTTCGCCGAGCTGTAAAGGCAAAAGATGATGAAGCAGTGGTATTTTCATGGATTGAATGGCCGGACAAAGCCACACGAGATGCCGGCATGGAAAAAATGATGGCCGCCATGAAAAGTGATCCGCGCCTTAATCCGGAACAGAACCCCATGCCTTTTGACGGCAGACGCATGATTTTCGGAGGCTTCTCTCCATTGTTAGA
The DNA here is from genome assembly GCF_000376785.1 of Hahella ganghwensis DSM 17046. Classification (GTDB taxonomy): domain Bacteria; phylum Pseudomonadota; class Gammaproteobacteria; order Pseudomonadales; family Oleiphilaceae; genus Hahella; species Hahella ganghwensis. The sequence goes on along the minus strand of NZ_AQXX01000070.1, from coordinate 12,855 downwards.
ACTCAGCCAGTAAGTCAGGCCGCAGGTCTTTGCATTTAGTGTAGAAGTTCAGACCTGATCTGAACTTCTACTTATCAGCTTCAGGATTAGCTATCTGCCACCCCATTTGCTTTGCAGAAATCTAACGCTGTAACTTAAGCGCCCCTGCTTTTTCTTTTTAGACAAACCAGTCCAGCCAAACCTATTCCCAACAAACTTAGCGCAGTTGGGCTTGGCACTGATAGTGTTGATGAAACCAGAGTGTTTGATGCCCAGATATCAAGATCGCCTTCTTCGAAGGATGCTCCTGCCCAAATAGTGGATCCGATGCCCGCAACGTTAAAATGCATCCAGTCAGAAGTTCTGACCGCTGTAAACTCACCGCTCTCAAATCCAGCGTAAAATGAATCAAGACCGCTCAAACTGATAGAGTTATCGCGCGTCAAGTTGTTTTGATAAGCGAATTCGGTGAGTATGCTAGCAAAAGAGCTCAGATCGAAGACAGCATCCGATATAAATGCCAAATCTTGAAACCGATCCATCCCCATTTCCGACAATATATCATCATCCCCTTTGCCCAGTTCATCAACACCATTGACTCCGGGCATATATTGGTGGGCAGATGTCGCCTCATTGTCATAGGTGACTGTCCAGACAAACCTCTGGCCATCCAGACTATGGGAGTCTGGAAAATCACTGGGATCAAGCACACTGGAATCAAACCCAACCCAATCCAGAGTTGTTTCGTAAGTGTCCGTTATTAATGCAGCACTCGCATTTAGTGATAAACAGGCAATGCCTATTGCCCCAAAAAAATTCCGCATGGAAACCCTCTGAATACAAACTGACTTAAGGCTCCATTTAGAGCCATTTTATAAGGGCACGCATCCTAACATGATCATGTGTCCTCTTTACACTCAACCTCAGTGACTTTCACTTTCTTTTACTGCAATAAAATCTGTTTAACCGTCACAGTGAGCAGCGAAAGGTGTCAGAATCACGCGCCCCTTTTCCAACAAGCGCACAGTAAATTGGCATTTATAAGGGGCAGCTTTTTTGCTTCCACGCACAACAAGTGTCGCTAAAGTTGCTAGTTTAATTCGCTCCGTGCAGGTGGCGTCGCTCTCTATCTGCCGCTGAGATATGCTCCATCATTTGTTTCATCATCATGTTCATCATTTCCATTTTTTGTTCCATCATCCGCATCCGATCTTCCATGTACATGCTCTGACGTTGCTGTTCACCCTTGCCCTCTGAACGCCCTCTTTGCATCATATGCAAGCCTTCCTGCATACTCTCCATATGCCTTTCCATTAAATTGTCGCGTTTCTCCAGATCTGTTTCGTCGTGGATTTCGCCCATCAGTCGGGCCATTTCATCCATATGAGAGTGCATCATTTCCATCATCTCCGGGTTCATCATTCCCATCGTCTCGGAGTTCATCATACCCATCATGTCTCCCCTGACCTGGGCGTTCCCCTGATTGGCCTGATGAGCAAAAGCTGGCGTAGACAACATCGCAGTCACTATTAATGCTTTAGCGTAAAGTTTCATCTTGCGATCCCCTATTGTGAATTGAACATTCGGATAAAGTCGCAGGAAAAGTATAAGACTCATCCAGTCTTTGCGCTCCAGCAAAGCTGGTTTCAACCCATATTTTCTCCTTTAATCATGAGAATGATCGCTATCCGACAGAAGAAAGTTCGTCAGATCTTCTATGTCCTGTTTAGACATTTGCCATCGAGGCATCAGATCATCCAGCCTCTCTCCGTTTGGCGTCATCCCTTGAGTAATTGCTCTTGCAAGTGAGTCGGCATCATAAACCTCGTGCTCATGTGTCTCCCAGACACTTCCATGCCCTTCTTCGTCATGGTTGTCACCTGTGAGAGACTGCCTGGTCAAGGGTGGTGCAGTTATCCAGAACCAGGGCCACATCCTTATCCCGCCTTCCCTGTACTCCCCATGACAGACGACGCATCCACCCCCATGCATTTTCATATGGTGATGACCTCCGGCTGTTGATATCGGGCGCCCTTGAAGGTCTTTGCCAGTAAAATAGATACGCTCCCCATTGCTCGAGAATGAGCGGTCGTAATAGTTGGACGAGTTAAAATGCCTTGGATCGGAACAACTTTGTAAAAATATCGAAGTCACCACAACTGAGATGAGAATTGCCGTCAGTCTGCTGCTCATATTGATTTCACTCCCGTGAAAACTCTTGATTCCTGACTGGAGCTTGCTTTGTCAGAAGTGCCGACCGATTCGCTGAATCCATTTAATAATCAGTATCTAACTTAAAGCCTTCTCGCATTAGAGTTTCATCGACACAAATATACTATGCTTTCCCTACCTTCACCTCTTGACAATGATCATTTTTTACTCAAAGCAAGATCTACCATTACTTACTTTCACTTACCTACTGGCCAGACTCAATGACGGGTAGTTCAAGGATAAATCTGGTGTAGTTATGCTCAGATACCACCCTGATCACTCCTCCGTGCAATTCAGTAATCGACTTGGCGATGGCCAGCCCGAGGCCGACTCCCTCTCCCTTTCTGTGCCGTGACGGGTCCACCCGATAAAATCGATCAAATAATCGGGACAGGTGTGCTGCCGGGATGTCTTTGCCACGATTTTCAATCGTCACCCTCGCTTTGAGCCCGTTCTTATTGCCCTGGACCTTCTCCACTCTCAGTTGCACAGTGGTTCCTTTGGATGAATGTTTAACCGCGTTACTGATCAGATTACCCACAGTGCGCTGTAACATGGTCTGGTCGCCCAATATCCATATAGGCTCGCCTTCAACATGAATGGCAACGCCCGATTCGTCAGCCCAGCCCTCATAGTAGTCGGCCAGTTCGTGCACCTCAGCCTTTAGGTCTATTTTGGTAAAAGAGAGGTTCATTAACCGGTTTTCTGTTTTAGCCAGGAGCAACATGTCATCAATCATTCTTGACATTTGTTCGTACTCTTCAAGACAGGAATACAATACCTCCCGATACTCATCCAAATCCCTTGACCTGCTTAAAGCAACTTCTGTTTGGGTTTTCAGGTTGGTCAAAGGAGAACGCAGCTCATGGGCAATATCCGCCGAGTAGTTAGCAAGGCGGCCATAGACGTCCTGCATTCGGTCCGTCATATGATCAAATGAGGTTGCCAGCTCAAGCAGTTCTCTGGGAACACTTTTCGAAAGAATTCGCACCGACATATTATCAAAGCTGATTCCACGTATTTGCTCACTCATTTTTCGGAGAGGTTTCAGCCCACTGACCACCGCTCCCCACACGGCGAATAACCCGATCAGTGTTCCCAGGATGGTATAACTCAGAAGAAAAGTACGACATTTGGAGATGAAGTTAAGATGCTCATCAATTTTCATAGCTGCCACGAGTCGATATCCCGGATGAGATTCTCCTGCGCCTGGAGCTACGACCATTGAAATACTACGAAAATTGGCACTGTCTGCCTGCCATAGGTGAACCTCACCAGGGGTTAGCTCCTTCAATCCAGCTTCCGTCAACCCTTCCAAGGCGGATTGAAATCCCTCAGTCTGATAGAGCAATTGACCATTTGTCAGTTCAACACGATATAGCAGACCGCTTTCTTCTGAGGTGACCAGGTTCAGGCGCCGGTTCAGAGATCGAAATTCTCCGATCTCCATAGGCGCTCTTAATATGGACGCTGTGGCTTCAACAGAGGATCTCAACAAGGCTGCATCCTGCTCCGCAAAATGTTGAGAAATTGAACGTTCCGTCATCCATCCATAACCCGCCAGCAGAATCAGAATAATGACGGCGACCAGCAGGGTTACTCGAATGGTCAGACCCGGTGGGCGCGAAAGTGGGTGTATGGGCGAGTGAAAAGAGATTTGAGAACTCATTGTTCCGACGCCTGAAGTTTGTATCCCATTCCCCGGATCGTATGTATCAACCGAGTGGGATACCCCTCATCCACTTTGGCCCGGAGTCTACGGATAGCGACGTCGACAACATTGGCATCACCATCAAAATTCATATCCCAGACTTGCGACGTAATGATACTACGGGGAATCACCTCCCCCTGCCGTCTTGCCAGCAACTCCAGGAGCGTAAACTCGCGTGCAGTGAGCTTGATCGGGTGGTCGCCCCGAATCACCGTCCGCCGATTAATATCGATAACCAAATCCTCGACGGTGATGCTTTCGTGGAAATTGACACCAGTACCACGCCTTAGCAGGCTTCGAATCCTGGCCAGCAATTCAGAAAAGGCAAATGGCTTCACAAGATAGTCATCAGCACCAAGATCCAACCCCTGCACCCGATCCTCAATACTGTCCCTGGCGGTCAGGAACAGTACCGGGGTGAGGTTTCCACCCTCACGCATGAATTTCAGCACCTGCCAGCCGTCCAGATCAGGCAACATTACATCCATAATGACAAGGTCATAGAATTCGGTCGTGGCAAAGTGACGGCCATCGATGCCACAGTGGACCAGATCCACCGTAAATCCTGACTCTACAAGACCCTTTCTGAGGTAATGTCCGGTTTTTTCTTCGTCCTCGATGACGAGCAGTTTCATTTATACCTCACCATAAGCTCAATTAGATCGTTTCTTTGACGTCGCTGACTGTATCGATTGCCAACCATAGAACCTCAAGGGTTTCCTCTAAATGACAGAATGCATACCTAAACGTAATGAATGCGTCATCGGAGTGACAGCGGGCAAGGTCAAAACTTACAAGCGTCCGGAACAGTATTAACCCGTTCCGGAAAGATTCCACATTATTGTGGGGTATTTCATTGACTTACCGAGGAATTATTAACCATGAAAAAATATCTGACTTTTGGAACCCTGCTTCTGGCGTTGTCTGGTTCAGCCTTTGCCCAAGGAGGATACCATTGGGAAAGCCGCCAGGATGATTCAGATGGGCATGGAGCAAACGTATCAAGTAGCAATGTCACCGAAGCTCGTCAGATGAACCATACTGCGGTTGAGCACAAGCGATACCTCTTCGATATTGAACCCAGCCCCTTAGCACTGCGTAAGAACATGGACCTGAACCATAAAATGTCCGGAATTACCAGACAAGGAGATCAATCAGCTTCAGGCAATCATGTGAATGGCTTAGGGTCCTGATCTCAGAGGGGTGCTACGTTCAGCCAATAACCGGCCGACAGCTTGTTGCAGCACAATTCCCCCAGCGTCATGCTGTTTGGGAGGGTCGTTCTTAGCAGATCGATTGTGCTGCAGCTACAGGGAAAACTCCCCATTATCAGGACTCGTTCGTTTTATAACTTAGACAGGTTAATTGCATTGATTTCCCCAGGTGGGTCATTATGATATTTTCACTAATACCGCAGTGATCTTTACCAATACCGATCTTTACCAACGTAAGATTACGGAGTCTAATCAATAACTGATGCAGGTAACACTTGGTAACAAGCTGTATTGGCATTCAAACGATACTAAATAACAGATATCAAACAACAAAAGCTATCGAGTAGAAAATGATGAAAATACGACAAAGTCTGGTGGCCCTCACAATGTTTTTGGCCTCTTCCCAACTCTTTGCACACGGCATGATGGAAGGAACCTATCCCAAGGATGGTGCGGAAATGATGGAGCCCGCAGACCGTATCGAGATGAATTTCGAAAAGCCCATGAGGCTGATGAAAATCGAACTGGAGAGTTCTGACGGCAATACTGTCAATATTGATTTTGACCGCTCCAGTGATGCCACAACCCACTTTAAAACCATGCTTCCCCAGTTATCCCCGGACACCTATGAGGTTCATTGGAAAGCCATGGGACAAGATGGCCATCTCATGAAGGGAAGCTTCAGTTTTATGCAACACTGATCCCAAGAGAAGGCTGAGCAAAAACATGATGTCGCTGACAACCTGGGAGTTTTGGACCGTTTTCAGTCGTTGGGTGTTGTACCTGAGCATGGCCGGCGCAATTGGGGGGGCATTCAATCTCCATCATTTGCGTCGATATGGCCTATTACGACAGAAACTGTTGCATTATACCCTGGGAGCTGCCCTCATTGGCATACTCGCCACCACTGTGCACTTCTTTGTCCGCGTAGGAGCCGTACTGGAAAGCGGAATTGCCGGCATGTTCGACAAGGATATCGCCTCGATGATGTGGGAGTCCGCATTGGGAGATGCCCTGCTGATCCGTACGATCGGGCTGTTGTTGCTGTTACTGGCTCTACTGCTTCGAGCCCTGGTACGCGGTCACGCGGGAGAGGACTTCGAACTCAGAATATTTGAATGGCTGATCGCCCTTGGGGGTGTCGTCATGATGGCATTCTCCTTCACTCAAACCGGCCATGCGGTCGAACAGCCGTTTCTGTTTCAGTTGGCTCTGGCCATTCATATATTGCTGACTTTTTGGTGGATGGGGTCGCTATACCCGTTGTGGCTGCTGTGTCATCATCTTCCTATCAATGATGCCTTTCAGGAGTTGGACCTGTTTGGCCGCCGTGCCGTCTTCGCTGTACTGACACTCTTGGGGTGTGGCCTGTTTTTAAGTTACGAGTTAACCCAGTGGCAATCATTGACGACCAGCGAGTACGGTGAATACTTGCTCATTAAACTGGCACTGGTGGCTGCGATACTGGTGCTGGCAGCAATACATAAGTTAAAACTGGTTCCCAGGATACTGCACAGGCAAAGCACGGATTTCCTGAGAAACTCCATTTTGACCGAAAAAATCATTGGCGGCGGAATTCTGGCTATGACGACCATATTGTCTACGCTTGTTGGGCCTGCTCATTAGCAGGCTGTTTTTTCTGGCTGCTCTACAAGAGCTTGTCGAAGATCGCATTCAATAGACGGGAATAAGCAAATACACAGGGATAGGACCGATCGATATGAATCCAGTTCATTCAATGCACAGCAAACCTGGCGGTAATTCGACTCAGGAGGATGGCCAGGGCTTATGACAAGCAGCACGGATAGGAAGCCAAAGGTTTGTTTATTGGGCGGCTACGGGAATGTGGGGTTGCGCGCCGCAAAACTATTACACCAGAAGCGGCAATTCGACATCATTCTTGTCGGCAGAGACCAAAGAAAAGCGACTGAAGCCGCACACTCAATAGGCCCCGATTGCCAAGGTCTCGGCCTTGACACGAAGGCCCCGGATGCTCTGGATCAATTGAAGAATTATGAGGTTTGTCTCAACCTGACCGAAGCCACGCCTGTATCGCTGGAGGCCGATTTGATTACAAATGGCACCCATATCATCGATAGTTCGGCCTCACCCGGATATGCGGCAGACCTGCGTGACGCCGTCAACGCGCAGCCCTCACCAGAAGCGACTTGCGTCCTTGAAACCGGACTGGCACCTGGCTTGACCAATTTATTGGCTTATAAGATCGTCCGGGAGCGCCCGGACACATGTTCTGTCGATGTACTTATCCAGATGGGAATGGGAGTTCACCATGGATTAGCAGCAACCGAGTGGATGCTCCAGTCATTAGGAACCTCTTACCCCTTCAAATCCGGTGGACAATGGCAAGATGAATTTTCCGGTCATCTTACCCGTTATTTCCCCTGGAGCGAAGAGCTCCGCATTAAAGGTATCGGCTTTGGGTTCAGTGACCAGGTCAGTATGGCCAGGGACTTTGACCTTACACAGGCAAGAACATTTCTTGCAGTTGATCCGACATGGGTTACATGGCTTCTTCAGTGGTTGAGCGATTCCCTCCTGGACAAGCTCGTGATCCGGCACTCAAAAACGGTTGCCAAAGCTTTATTAAAACTGCCCAAGATGGGAAGTCCGAGGACCCGCTTAATACTGGAAGGTCGAAATGCTTCTGGCGAATTAACCCAGGTTGAAAAACTACAGGGCGGCCCTCAATCAGAGCTTACTGCCATTGTTCTCTCTGAAGCCGTCGCGACGCTTCTCCGTTTAACAACTGATCTACCACCTAAAGGCATCCAGCCCCTGCACAACCTGTTGGACGCAACCGCAATTCTGGAAGTGATTGATCAGTATCGTGCACAAGCCGGCGATTCAACCCATAGAGAACGGAACAACAAGGACAGATTAACCGCAAGTCAATAGTAGTATTCCAGCCCTACTTCGACATAATCATCCTTATGCAAGATATGGAGAGGATCTTGCGGGTCATGGCCATCAAATAGCCATCCGTTTATTCTCCAGGTCCAGGCATTTGTGATCCTGCTCGAAGCTTCAATCTTTACCGCTCTGGAGTCTGAGTTCTTAAGATCCTGGGTCACCCCAAACAGTATCTCTGTTCCTTCCTGATCGTTGACTGCCAGTCTTGCGCCGACAAAAAGGTCCTGTTGCCAGGCTGTCGTCGCTGCCTGTCCCCGCGAATCACGTAAAAACTCCATCAACAAACCCAGGTCCATATTGCTGTCCGCTACTCCCACATAACTGTATTCAAACCCGGCAGTCAATGCCGCATATTCCTCAGATCCTGTATCACGCCACAGAGCTTCAGCGACCCATGACCAGTCACCGTACAGCCATTGAAAATCCAATCCAGCCTGCTTGATTTGGCGATAATAGGGGACCAGACGGCCACCTTCATAGATAAAATCAGGATCACGACCTGTTCCCTGAAAATAACTCAGCCCTGCGTCCCAGGAGCTCATGCGAACACTGTATCGAAAGGCCGCATCTAGATGCCTGTTGTCCTCTGAGGATTCAAATCGGGCAGCTGATGTATCTACACCCGGCATGGTCAAACGACCGTCTTCTCCGGCAAAAGTCCTTTCCCTGAAATACGGAAGTAGGAAAGCGTCGAGTGTCCCCCACTCCCTATACCAGGAAACATGCAACATCGGCTGCCCAAGTTTGTCTTCGCCATCGACAGCTTCTACCGCGTCCGTCTGGTTAACAATATCCACCAGATGCTGGGATTCTGTCACACCCCAGAAGACTTTGCCGATTCCGAAGCGCACTTCCAGATCGCCAGTCTCGTAGTAGTATCGCGCCATAAATTCCCGAATATCGCCGTGGGTCCGCTCATTATCCAGTGCATCCAGCCTGAGGAAGGGAATCAGAGTCACACTGGCCTGATTATCCAGAAAGGACTTGTAGAATTCGGGCTCGACAAATACTGATGGCTGATATAACTCTTGCCCCTGCTCTCCCTTACTGAAAAACTGACGATGTTCAATCGCCGCCCTCCCTCTGATTTCTATTTCATTGGCTTCAGTAATCGCAGACAGGAGAGTCCACATCATCAACCATGCAACATTAGTGTACTTCATGGTTTCTCTTTATAATTTCCTTTATATCTCTCCATATTGCTCTTCATCGCACTCGTTTGAGGGTCGCGACATTGAAGTCCTTTTCATTCAGCCCAACCCTGAACTGTAAATCTTGAATGGTCAGCACGGTGCTTTTCCCGGTCTGATGATTCACCATTGTCAGTTTGTGGGCGCGCCAGTATTGATCCAGGTATTGCTGATAGTCTTCCAGATAGAGAGTCTTCAGCAGCGCCCCCTTGCGATCATAGAATTCGGTTTTAAGCGGTTGATAACGTTTCTTTTCTAGCCAGACGATCTGTTTGGCGTAACCGGAGTACTCGTCAGTGGGAATCTGCTCGATCACAAACGTCTCAACGCCCTGAAGCTCCTCATCTTTCAGGTAATCGAATTCATATTTGCCCAGCTCAAACGAGGTCATGTCTTCATAAGCGAACTCACTGCTCATGAAAGGTCCTGATTTGTTCCGGGAAGCGATGCGCTTGACTCTCTTGATTCTTGGTAAATACAGCCACTGGTCATCTGGGCTGTTGGTGTGAGAATAAGTTAGAAAAGCTGTGCCCTGAACGTCTCGGGGTTCGTCAAATATCGTCAGCCCCTTGTCTCCGTCTCCTTCAATTTCCAGGGTTCTTACCCTCAGTTCTCTGACGCTGGTCTCCCCCAATGCGTTCTTCAACAGCATACTGACAGACGACACCGAATCGCCCCACCCTTTATCCCGCAGTTTGCGTTCTTTGGCTATTTCCAGCCCTCTTTCGGAGTTGGCCATCGTCAAGGTCGTAAAAAAGACCAGGACACCTAACAATATCCCTCTTTTAATCATGTTTTTTCCTCTAGGTATTCTCTTGATTGATATAAGTGCGCGCTATCCGCCAGAGGAGAGCCTTTCGCTATTGGAGAGCCCTCAGCTAACATAGAGCCCTTAGCCGATAAAGAGCCCTTAGCCGATGACGAGGCCTCAGCTATTGCAGCCCCCCCTACTAAAGGAAAGTCCTCCTCAGAGGTTTGGCGGTCGGCAACAATAAGTACCGCTGGAAGAAGCAGGAAGTCGACAATCAAAGCAATGAAAATCACCAGCGCACTGAGCAGTCCCATGTCCGAGTTAACTCTGAAACTGGACAGAGCGAGTACTGAGAAACCCGCCACCAGTACGACAGTGGTAATCCACAATGCGCGACCGACTGTACCGAAGGCGTAGAAGATCGCTTCCTCCGCAGTGCTGCCTTGCTTACGTGAATACTGATACTTGCTCAGAAAGTGAACGGCATCATCCACAACAATTCCCAGCGTGAGCGATACCACCACTGATAGCCCGAGGTTGATTTCGCCAGAGATCAGCGCCCAGGCTCCAAAGCCCAATATCACCGGCACGATTGTTGGCAACAGACTGATAACACCCAGCCTGAGTGACTTCAATGCCACCACCAAAAGCGCTGAAATCAATACGAGCATGATTGGAAGCGATTTCAGCATGCTGTACATATTGGTCTCACCAATATGGGCAAACATGAGCGAAGGACTGGATGCCACAATCCTGTAGTCCGGAGCATGACGGCGGAACCAGTCGTAGATTTCCTCTTCCAGAGCAACGAGTTCACTGCTACCGAGGTTTTTCGTAGTCAGTTGTACTTTGACCGCAGATTTATCGATATCAACCTCATTGTTGATGTCCAGTCCATACGGCAGAGAAAGCTCATATAACAGCAGATATTGAGCAGCGGCTTCCCGATCCTCGGGTAAGCGGTAATATTCTTCCCGGTCGCCATGCAGGTTTTTGTTCAGTCTTTTATAGGTATCAGCCAGACTGGCAACGTGATCGGTTTGTGGTTGATCCCTGACCCACCGGGTAAACTCATCCAGAGTGGCAATAAATTCAGGATCCACCACCCCCTGGGTCTGCCCAGTTCTGATGGCAATACTGATATTAGTCATCCCGCTGACATGCTGCTCCATATAGTCAGCAGCTAGCCTGAAATCGTGACTGGTATCAAAGTATTTTACGGGTTCGTCATTGACGTGATTCTGCTTCATCATAAAACCAGCAATCACCACAATGAGGACAGAAAACACGAAAATACTTCGGTTGTATCTGAGAACGATGCCGGGGAGCCATTGGAAGAACCCTGAGGGGGCTGAATTTTGATCCCCTCTGACTTTAAAGGGCACCAGAAGCAGCAGTACCGGCAAAAGGAAAATGGAAAACACACAGGCCAGCATTACTCCGAGGGCTGACAAACTTCCCATATGACGCAGGACTGGGGAGTCAGATGCATTCATAATCAGGAAACCGATGGCAGTCGTAACGGAGGTGACCAGAATGGCCATGAAATTCAGACGCAGACTATGAGCAATCGCCTCCCGCTTATTCATGCCCTGACGCCTGGCGTCGTGTACGGATGTGATCAAGTGAACGCAATCGGCCACCGCCAGCGTCATGACCATGGTGGGGACATTGACTGTGGCAATACTGAGATACATGCCAGCCCAACCATATACTCCCATAGTGGCCACAACCGTTGCGACAATAATGGCCATGGTCAGCATGACGCAGGTAGTTGAGCGTAACATCACTATCAATAACAGGGTAATGACCGCCAGCATTAACGGCACCAGGGTCATAATGTCCTTCTGCGCAGCCTTGGTAAAAGACGAGTTCATGGCCACAATGCCAGCCTGATAAAATGAGACCTCCGGATAATTTTTCTCATAGGAAGCAATCATCGTATCGGAATAGCTCATAATCTCGGCTACCCGGGCGGTCTTGTCGCCACCAGGCAACTGAAAGGTAATATTGATGATGGCCGAGTCACCTGATGCTGAGACGAGCGAGCCCTTCAGTCGCGGAGCACTTTCCGCCACTGATCTGATCTTGTCGATATATTCCGTTTCAAGCGGGTACCCTTCATAGATCAGATCTTCTACCAGAAGGTCATCTTCCCGAGCCTCGGTATGCTGATAATTGGCAATGGAATCCACCCGGCTTGAATAAGGAATATTCCAGGCGTCTTCTGTGAGCAGTCTGATCAGCTCCAGAAATCTCTCATTGTAGATATCCCCACTATCAGGAGCCACAATGATCGCCAGACTATCCGTCTTATTAAACGTCCCCTCAATTTCATTGAAAGCTTGCAGCTCCTTATTGGTGTCATCAAAGAAAATACCGTAATCACCTCGAAAAAAGAGGTTTTTATTGCCAATCGAACAAATGACGAAAAGCAAGAGCATGAATGTCAGGACCGTCTTCGGATGAGACAGCAGCCGGCCAAATATTCGTTCTGTCATATAAACCTCCACTGAAAATAGTTTCAGTTAGTTGTTATGCTATCGGATACTATAACCGGCCCCGGTGGATGCCTGAGTTCAGGCGATTCCGGTCACCAGCTCCATGTTTCCAAAAGGTGTTTCAAGTGTCCGGGTACAGATCTCCCCGAAACCGGCCTGGTGCAGCGCTTCGCTAACGGCTCCCGCTTCCAGTGAAAGGCTGCCCGCCTGTAATTCGGCATGAATCCGGCCCACTATGTGAAATTCAGGGAAAGTCCGATCCTGGTTACAATGCTGTTCACTTAAGTGTTTGAGTTAGCGCAGGGCTTAATAGAAAATCCAATGATGGAAACATCATCGGATTTTTTATGGATTTTCAGCAAGACCT
>NZ_AQXX01000069.1 GCF_000376785.1 Hahella ganghwensis DSM 17046 | reverse complement strand
TGAGGTTATAAAATAGCTGCATGCAGTGGACACGAAGCATGGTGGATAACGGATACGGAGGGCGGCCGTTCTCGCCCTTGGGGTAATAGCGGGCGATCTTCTTTTCCATGCGTTTCCATGGGATCAGCTTATCCATTCGCTCCAGAAAGATTTCCCGGCGGGTCTTACGCTTCTTATTCTGGTATTCAGCTTCGGAGAAAGTCATCTGATCCATGGATAGTATTCCTGATGAGTGAAGTTGGCCGTATTATGACTGATTTGGGGAGTTATTCAGAGCCTCCCTAATAGTCTGAAATTAAAACGTATTCTAGAAAACGAATTGCAAAATGTCACGGTAATACAGATCAACAGACAGCATAAGTTATTCAAGAATAACTTTCTAATATTCCATTTTCTTGTTTGTAAGAGATTTTAATCAGTTGAGGTTATATGAAGCGTTAGGGAGCTCGGCCTCAATCGCTTAAATTTTGACTGATACAGTTTGTATTTTAATAAATGATCAGTCTGAAATGTGATCATTGATACTCTAATTTTGATCGATTATTCAGCAGCTTAGATGATGTCTAAAAGTGACTTTTACTCATAGGCAAAAAGTCCGTCAGTGAAGGAGGTAAATAGTTACTATTATAATTCGAATATTAAGCAGGCCAGATTAATTGTCGGCAGAAGTTATCTGCATGATGCTCTATTGTGACAAATAATTTGAATAAAATTGAAGACGAGGGGATGACCCACATTCCACATTTATTCACTTTTACACAAGCATTGAGATTCGATCTAAATGAGGTGTTGCTGGGTTTCTTTAATAAGTTGGCAAAAAATTTTAGAAAGGCTTTTGGATATTTATGTCCCATTAGGGACGGCGTTAATTGAATGAGGTTAAATAATAATTTTATATCCTTGATACTAAGGATTGTCTAAAAAAATATGCCGGGGAAGACGAAAGAACCTTCCCCAGTGTTCCTTTCAATTCTCCTAAGGTTCCTTTCTAGTTTCGCCTGGAATCCAGGTAGCCAAGTAATCGACTGCGTTCCCTCGTCGGGCTTTTATAGGCATTGGCTTCAAAATGCGGTAGATAATGGGTGTTCAGTAGATGGCCGGTTGCCTCATAAGCGAATTTCTTGCCCGAAAATTTACTGAGATTGCCTGCAACACCGATTCTGGCCACATAGTCGAGCGTGTTGTAGTAGTGCTCAGCATAGATGGCCGGAATCTCAAGGCTGGTGGCTGCGCTGGCGAAAGTATAGAGTTCCAGTTTTTTGAGTAGAGCTCCGCGGTGGGAAGAAGCCAGAGATTCAGCCAGAATCCGGCAGGCGCGTGCACTGATAATTCCGCCCTGGGAGTGGGCAATGAGAATGACTTTTTTCTCAGTCTCCAGGGCCTGCTTCAGTATGGTGGCGACACTTTCATCCAATGTAGAGATAGGCTGCATTGTTCTACCAACTGCGCACTCCAGAAGATCCAGAATAATGCCGTCAGAAGGGTTGTGAAGCAGGTGAATGGTTCGTCCGAACAGGTTGGCCAGCGCTTTTCCATTTAATCGCAGGACATCCCGATTGGTACAGATTCCGTTGAGGAAAAACCACTTCTGATCGTTCTGTATCGGTGGGCGATCCGGGTTCTCACATGGCAGTGTAGGGACGCCCCTAAAGGGGGAATAAATGGGGAACAGGCTGGACCTGATGACTTTGCTGAATTTCCATTTCGATGCATAGTTATGTGAATTCATCTCGGAAAATGGCGCATCTGTATCTATTGGCGACAGTACTTCGTATAGGTATGGCAAATTTCTGATTACGCTGTTGCCACGGTCAATTAAATCAGTCAGTCCCATATTAACCCCCTTGATTTTTGTTTTAGGGAATTCATTGTCATCAGTCAGACGAATACTTCATCCCCTGTAGGCTCGATATGTTGTTCCTTATTGATCCCTTGTCGCATTCTGGACGTCGCCTGGTAGATGTACTTTCTGGCCCGGTTCTGATTGCCCAGGGGTTTATGTTCTGCCAGAGCATGCCATGGGTTGAACGTCAGATTACGGGCGAAAGCCAATTGCGCAGGACTGTCAAATGTCTGTCTGGGAATCCGGATCGTGGCGACCCTAATGGGAGGGGAGCTACGCTCCGACCAGACCACTGATGCGTTTTCCAGTGGCATGGATACTGGATCAGTTTGAATCTGAATATATAAGTCAAAGGTGACGGGGTGTTGTGCCAAAGTTTCAACCATGGCTTCCCTTAAATAATTCTCTGTCAGTCGACCCACTTTGGATTTCTGGCTGATGCGAGGACGAAAGATATATTTGACCGCCCGGTTGTTGCCATAACGATAGGGAACACAACTGTTGTAAGTCAGTTCCAGAGGGTTGGCGTGGGTGCGAGCGTAAAGTCCCTGCATCACCGCATCCAGATAATGGGAATCCAGAGGATTAATAAAGTACCAGACTGGAGCGTCCTTCTCGATGGCCTGCTGCAGTTTGAGGTTTTCGTAAATGTCCGGAGTGGTGAACGTTGGGGAACTGATTCCCAGGAAATCATGCGTGGACTTTTCATCGTCCAGCAGCTTTGGTCCTGGCACCCCCATGACTTTGATGCCAATACTGAGGATGCCATTATTATCGACATCTCTGGTGACCAATGGACCGGGGCCGGCGAATCGAACGTAGGCTGGAAAGGTCTGCTTCTTCTTGAACAGGCCAACCTTGAGTTCTCTTGGCAATTTATCATCAATCGTAAAACTGGCCTTAAGCAACCCGTAAGTCTTGGTGTTGCCCGCCCTTTCTGCCGTTTTACCAGTATTACGGTAATGCCTGATGAGGAAGCGGTTCATGGTATCCGCGATCTCTGTGGTGACCTGTTCTTCGTCATCCCGGATCAGCTCCTGGCCGAGATCGAGCCCGTGGTCTTTCAACCGCAGACGGATGATCGTCTGTGCCAGACTTTCGATAGAGGGGCGAAAATAGCGGTCAAAGCTGTCACGATAGTAGGGGTCAAGTCTTCTGATGACGCCGGCTGCCAGGGTGGCACTGCGGTGAATCCATTGCGGTAAAGTTTTCATTTCAGGCGCTCGCTCCCCTGGAGAGAATAAACGCCAGAGCGCTCCGGCTGGGCAGGAAAAAATATCCGCCGCCTCTTATACCGACAAATTCGGGCATGCCACTGAACTGACAGCGGACAGGCGGTTGTTGTTGGGTGAATCGGTTCTGGGGTAATCCGTAGGCGGAGCGGCTGCCGATAATTGGATCCGGGTCTTGGTAGAGGCCGTTGAAGTTAGGGTTGTTGGCCCAGGTATGTTGTACAAATTCGAACTGCCGCCCAATGTTGGCGTTAATGCAGATGAAGTGCAGGCCTCTATCCTCACTTGATTTTTCAGGTGATTCTTCGGGATAAGCCGTTCCTGACAACTGCTTAAGGTATTCCGTTGGATTCACGGAGGGGTGAAAGGGAGCTCCGTAGGACCTTCCACGCCTCAGCAGTCGATGTCGGTTGCTGAAAGCAATGGATTTCTCCGATCCGGGCTCGGGCTGTAGTGAGTCACGTGGGTGTGTCCTGCGGATATGGGCACCCAATGGGCATTTAAACCCTTGGCGATCAGTGTCGTGGTAGGTAAAAGCGTCTTTATCCTTGATCGCAGTGTTATCCTCCTCCGGTGATAACACTAATGGCGCACCACTTGGCCAACGGCCCACCATTTTCGAAGCCAGGCGGACGGCTTCTTCTGATGACGAGGTTTGTTCCTGCAGGTAACGCCAGAAAGCAGGGATATCCTGTGACATTTGACGAAACACGAGATAGGTGCCGTTTTTGCCCAGATCGCGGGTAGGTGAGCCTTCCGGGTCTGGTGGGAGTTGACTGGCGGTGTCTAACTCCGCCGCTATCAATGGACGTTGTGTATAACGATCATAGCCATTGGGGTAACCGAGAAGGATTTCCCCAAGGGGGACCGCAACAAGATCACGGCCTTTGCGATCAAACTCCTTCAAAAATGGTTGTGCGATACCATCCCGGAAACCGAAGTGCTCTTTGTTATCCGGTAAAACCTGGGTATCCAGCCGCCGGACCTCCTCAATGCCTGATTCGGCAAGAGTTTGCTTGAGATTCTGATACTCGTGCTCCAGGGAGGCCTGATCTACTGCATAGCAAAGTAGCAACAGGTCGATGGGAGAGGAGTTGGGGCCGCCCCAATCCCAAAATTCCGGCGAGTTTCTCCCTTCATCGCCTAGAATGCGGCGCTTATGGTTAGTATCGATACCAGACCTGAACTCGTTTGAAAACTGATCTGCGATGTTTTCATCAAGCCCCATCTGACGCAGTCCCCGGTAAGTCCAGGCCAGATTGATGGCCAGTAGCGGAGGACGTTCTTCCGCATAGGTCAGTTTTGATTGAAGCTCAATCAACGTGGGTCTGGCCAGATCCGGTGTTTTGATGTGGAACAGTCCATAACAGGCAGCGGGAAGATTGCCGTATCCCCGGGCAACGATTCCCTGGATTTCTCTCAGATCAATCGGGTTCGGATAGCTGAGGAAGTCCTGGCGATTCTGGGAAGCATCCAGTGTGTATGACATGGTCTGTATTGCGGCGTCTTTCATCGTGTTGTCCCCAATATACTGATCCCTGAAAGGTGATGATTTATGCCATGTACTGGACCTGAATCATGGCCGTCCCCCCGTTTTTTGGTAACCACTGAGCCCGATCGATATCGTTGCCCTGAATGTTCGGGGTATTCGCTTCGGACCTGGCTCTGTAACCTGAGAAGTTCTGTAAAAAGCTACACAGGTCGTTTAAAAAGCTAAGTCAGTCGTTGCAGCCAGGCTTTTGCCTGCGTTTCATTCATACGCCCACGCAAACCGGATCTGATCTCCGAATTATTGGCGATATTCACCGCGGAGAGGTGTTTATAGGGGGTATGCCAGACCAGCGTCGATAACTGATGATGTCCAAGGTAGTCCTTGAATCGCTCTTCATTGCGGGCGCCATCGAAAAACAACCAGTTGGTTCGCGGGTATCCCTGACCGTTACTGAAAACCACGTTCAGCCCCCAACTGACTTTGTCGATAAAATCCACCATGTAACTTTCCAGGCTGCCGTCGTAGTTACTGGCAAAGAGCAGACGCTGATCATTGTCAAGCATGATCCAGTGAGCGAAATGGATAGTGTCCACGCCATCCAGACCCAGTAATGGAATGCCGGCCAGATCACCTTTATTGAACACATGACGCAGGCTGACCTGGGCCAGAGCCAGTACCGAACGTGCCGTCAGTCTTCGAACCAGTCCCGGCTTAAGGGAGCCGGCAGCGGAAAACTGGTTGTGCACAGCAAAGTCCTCGTCAGCCCGCAACTCATTGAGGCGTTCCAGAGAGGCTCTGTTGGCCAGTTCCTCATCACCTGTTTCCTTGAGCTGAACGAGGACCACCC
This sequence comes from Hahella ganghwensis DSM 17046, assembly GCF_000376785.1. GTDB lineage: Bacteria > Pseudomonadota > Gammaproteobacteria > Pseudomonadales > Oleiphilaceae > Hahella > Hahella ganghwensis. Next base: position 19,955 of record NZ_AQXX01000069.1, on the reverse strand, counting down.
ATCCGAGAATCAATGGCCAGGTGAAAATCACGACGATAGTTCCCAGGCCGACCAACGTCATAAACCGCAGCTGTTCCTTGGCTTTCCAGAGCAGGGAAGGGCGCTCAGGCGGCTCCAGTGCCCAGAACAAATCCGGGGATTTTGCCACATGATTGATCAACTGCAGACGTAGCTCGGTCGCAGATAGTGTTACGGGGTGGGTCAGTGAATTCAGGTAATCCTGAAGGGCTTGATGCAAACGATCTTCCTCAAGAATTTGTTTGACGCCGCGCCCTACTGTGTTGATATAAAATGCCTGCGCCGGAAGCTGGTGTTTAAGCAGAAACTGCAGGCGTGCCTGCCGAGTACGTCTGCGCTTGGGGGGGTAGTCCCGACAGGCACTCAGGATGGCGTCCAGGCCTGCAGATGATTTATTTACCAGACGCTGCAGGAAATCCTCCACAGGTCCGTCCACATTGGCGATAAAAACCAGATAAGAGCCGTATTCCTGCGGATGATCAGGGCCTTCGTAAATGAGGAACCGGGCAAAATGGAGTACATCGGAAAATTGACCCAGGGGTAGAATGGCGTTGTGGTGAGTATCTGCTCGAATGGTATTCAGAACATCCCTCAAGGCGTCTTCTTTTTCCTCTTCCAGGGGAATGAACAGATTGATGGCATTCTGAGGCATCGCCATCAACTTTCGGGCTTTATCTTTCAGCCGGTTCAGGAACCCGGTTGTTTCCCTGGGCACTGAAGTCAGATGGGTGACGAGGCTGGTCATGGCATTTTCCTTATGTGTTGGTTTCCAGTGCGAAATCCAGAATTCGACGATTTCCCCACCAGACTTTGCCGAGGTAGAGCCCAGGTTCCACTTCCCGGATTTCATCTCTGATCTGTCTGGCAAACAGGGATGTTTTGGAGTAGTCAATGACAATGGTGTCCTTGCCATCCATCCAGCTAGGGTCTCGGTAAACTTTGGCAGCAATCAGATTGATCCCTGCCGGCGATACTTTATTGACGAGAACGCCACTGTCGAAGTTCGGTTTGAACAGATCAAACACTTTTCCCTGCCAGGCCAAAATCCGGGCGATTCGGGCGAATAGCCGTGGAAAAGGGCCGCCAGCAAGTATCGCGGTACCTTGCGTATCGCCCTGAGGAATGTTGCCAGGTCTGGCTTTTTTGTAGATCTCGTCAAGCTCTTCTCGGGACAGAGTGAGCCACCTCTGCAAGGTTTCGTTCATGATGACACCTCTGGCTTCGTGGTTGGTTTTCGTGGTCTGGATCGAGGGCGTTTGCTCGCGCTGGATTTAGCATTGTTATTTCTGGATGAAGCAGTGGAGGGGCTTTTGCCGGACGGCGCGGTTTTGACACTTTGTTTATGCCCTTTGTTGACCGGCATATGAATATCGTTTTCTTCCATTTCCCGGTCATGAATCATGAGAAAGGCGACTCTCTCTGCCAGTGCGGAAATGGTGGCAGACGGGTTCACGGAAATGGCGGAAGGTACCAGGGCTCCATCGGCGACAAAGAGATTCGGGTAGCCCCAGACTTCGCCTCTAGGATTGGAAACGCCCTGCGCCGGCGTATCCGCCATGACACACCCCCCCAAAGGATGAGCGGTGAGGGTTTTGTGGAAAGGCCAGCCAAAGACCAGTGACCGCCACAGGAAGCTATTGATAAAGACACCGCCTGCTGCTTCACTCAATGCGCGCATGTGCCCCATCATGGTATCGAACATCTGGCGGCTGTTTTTATACGACCAGTGCAGGTCAATTCGCCCCATCCCGTTCAATTTCAACACACCGTCGGCAGCATCAGTGCCCATTCCGAGATAGGGCAGGAAGTGATGCAGAAAGCGTTCATCCAACAAGCGCTCCAGTTCAAATGCCGCTTTGCGGCCGCGGGCTTTATTAAAGTAACGTCGGAGCTGACGAAGCCGGTTCAGGGGACGCATGGGTTGGGGAATCATGGCATTGAAGTACCAGACAAATGGATCGGGAAATCCGAGATCCTCAATGTAGATATGCTGGCCTTCTTCATCAGCAAAACCGATCCCTGTGGTGATGCTGGGGCCGCGTCCCGGTTCCACTTGTTGGTCCGGCAGATAGGCGCCGGCGAAGATAAAGTCGCCGTTGCCGGAAAATCTCTGGCCCAATTGTGGAGAAAGATCCGGTAGAGTCTTGAGTACGTGCTTGCAGCGCAACAACAGTTCATTGGTGCCCAGGGTGCCTGCGCCTAAAACCACCTGACGGGCCTGGATCTCTCCTGGAACCTGGCCATCTTCACGCGAACTGTCGTGAAATTTTACCCGGTATCCTCTATCGTTAGGGATAAGGGCGGTGACTTCATGAAGAGGGTAGACCTCGGCGCCGTTTTGTTCCGCGACGGGAATGTAGTTGAGGTCCAGCGTATTCTTGGCGTGGTTATGACAACCCAGCAGGCAGTTACCGCAGTAGTCGCAGGCATTTTGCGTTCTGCCGCCGGGAGAGGCTTTGCCGTCATTGCCAAAGTGTACACAGACAGGCACCGACTCTGCTCGTCTTCCCAGTTTCTCCGCTGCTTGCTGGAATGTGGAGGTTCGTGCCGGAAGTGCTCTTGCATAAGGTGGTTTAATGCCTCTTGCACCCAACATATCTGCGGTGACCCGATAATAAGGACGCATGGCTTTAAACGTGATCGATTCAGGCCACTGGGGGGAGTCAAATATAAAGGCCGGTGGCTGGATATGAACGTTGAAATAGTGAAGCGAGCCGCCGCCTACACCGATACCCTGAACCACATCCATGTTCCTGAACGGCAGATACTCAATAAAACCCTGTTGGCGCTGTCTTTTTTCCGCTGGGTCCCAGAGCGCACGGGTGGATACCTCGCTGGGCCCACGGGGAAACTCAGTACGTCCCCAGCGACGGCCTTTTTCCAGTATGCATACTGAGCGTCCGGCCTGTGCCAGACGACAGGCTGTGATGGCTCCACCAAAGCCGGAGCCCACGACGACCACATCATAGGTCTTCTTCATGATAACCTCCCTGCAAACGCTCGCCTGGGCGGATTGTCAGCCAGAGCTGCGTTCTGTTGCCGGCCTCAGCGGGAGTATATTTGCCATGATTGGCGTGATAAATCCTGTCATAAAGAGCCATACAATCACCTCTCTAGTTGTCATCAACCGGGTTGTGATCGGCTCCGTCGGGTTTAGGGTACGTCGCTGGCAGCTATCGGCGGGGAGGATGGCACTGCCCTACAAAACCCTGAACTATTGATCCTCAGCATTGTTTGGTTTAATTGCGTTATCCCTTTCATTGTTTCATCCTTGGGTGTTGGTGGTATTTACGCTATGACACTTTCTTTAAAACCCTTCTTACCTCGTGCGCAAGTAATTCGGGGGCTTCCAGGTCTACAAAATGCCCGATATCGGATAGAGGCCGCCATTCCACCGGACAGCCTGCATCCTGTTCGCTTTTCTGTGCAACTTTGGATGACAGTGCCAGGTCTCGCATTCCCCAGACCAGAGTGGTCGGAGTCTGAATAGGCTGCTGATAAACGTCTTCCAGCATCTTGCGAGCTGCCGGGTTAATCAGTGTTTTCACAATCTCGCGATAGTATTCAATTGCGCCGCGCAGATCCCGGCGATGCTGGTAACGATCAACCATTTCCCTGACCAGTTTCCGATTCATGTTGCCAGCGGGGCCTTCCCTAAGGGTAAAGGAAAGCTCCAGAAGTCTGCGTCCAATGGCGGTGGTCAGTAACAACTCCGGAATCACCGGAGGTTGAAAAGGAAGCACCCAGGGAATGCGAAAAGTTTGCCAGTCATCAAGCTGAAAGACAGCTCTTACCAGGGTTTTGGGGTGGGTACAGTTGACCACAATCAGCCGACTGATCAGGTCACTGAAACGGTGTGCGAATATCCAACCCAAGGCGCCCCCCCAGTCATGAGTCAGCAGGATAGGGTTCTTGACATCCAGCCTGGCCATCAGCTCGCGTATGTCATCTGTGAGGGTGAAAACATCATAGCCGTTTCTGGGGTACTCTGATGTGGGATAACCCCGGAGATCGGGCGCGTATATCTTGGCTTCCGGAAGATAATCCATTAATTGACGCCAGCTTTGCCACCCTTCAGGGAAGCCGTGCAGGCAGAATATTTCTGGTGGAGGTTCCGTACTATCTGAAGGTGCGGGTGACGCCACTGCAACATGAAATGATGTGCCGTTTGCATCTACCCGAAGGTGCCGAATAGCTTTCTCTGTTTCATTGGCTGATCGTTTGACCTTGGCTCGAGAGGACGCAGTCCGGCCAGCGGGCTTCGCTCGTGCTTTCTTCTGTCTGGTACTACCTTGTTTCTGCCGGGGTGCTGTGGTGGTTGTCATGTAAGCACCTTTGTCCTGGTTTTTGTCCTGTTTAGGACCTGATGAATAGGATTAATCATAGATCGAATTTACGAAAATACCCGCAGCTGGATACAAAAAGCCTTGTTTTTCATTCCCGCAATGTCGATCCGGGTATGGTAGATACCTTCAACGGTTTCGTTACCCACTTGAGTCGTTAACCGAATCATTTGTTTAGCGCCTGGAGCCAGAGTGGCGCACTGAGGCGAAAAGCTAAGCTCACAGTGATCACAGGGGCCGGATTCCTTACCGAGGACGGATTGGGGCTGTAACTCAAAGCTGACGGGATGGGCCTGATCATTCTGAATCAGGAAAACAGATTCGATTTTTTCACCGGGGCTGGCCTTGATGGACAGTATTGGAAGCGAACCCCGGTGGTCATCACTACCTGCTTCCAACAGTCCCAGACGGTGTTCACCGACAGCTAAAAGGTCCTCCAGGAAAGCCAGTAGATGTCGACTGATCAACAGGCCGGTTTCAAGGGGAAGCAGCATCAGGTTCAGTGAATTTTTCTGGTCAATTTCCCAATGACTGGTTGTCAGCCGATGCTTCAATTGGCGACCTGCAAGTCGATAACGAGCTCCCAGGCTCTGTCCCTGTCGGAAGTAGGTCTGAAAGCGTGGCCGATAGGTTTTCAAGTGCCTGCGATATTCAGTGGTGAGCTGGTTTAGAGGGCCTGAGGCAGGCACCTCGTCAAGCGAGCGATTCATATCAGGCGCGCTCCCTTTGGGTGCCGGTTTTATCTTTTGGACGTCTGGGTAATTCTTCAAAACAGGGCTCGACGCATTGAAAATGATGGTACCAATAATGTGCCTTGACCCGGTTGGGGATTTCTCCCTGTTCGACCACGGTACAGCAGTGCTGACGGGGGGTGACGCAAAGAATAATTCTGAGGTACTGCTCGTACTTTCCCTTGATTTTTACGCTGACACAGAACTTACTGCCGGCGAGTTCTTCTGGAATGGTAAAGCTGAGTTTTGCCTTGAGTGTTTCTCCGGGGGCCAGTGTTTTGCTTCCCGGATTGGTGGATACTTTCTTATCTGTACAGGGGAAAGGAGTGGGCTCTAGAGTGAAGTTTCTGCTTTCTTTACCGGTATTGGTCACTTCAAGATGGTGCTGCAGCGTATCTCCGGCACATCCATACCAATACACAGTGCCGACACAGGGATTCGGACAGTGGGTTTCCGGAATGTGGCAGCAATGATCGGGATGAGAATGGCTGTCATGATAAGGGTGAAGGTGGCAGCAGTCTTCGTCTCTCATGGAACCGTCAAAGGTTCGTTTCACTACGCCGGCTCCTGCATTGATCGTAGCGCTGATCAGGCGTGGAGCCAGCAGCAATAAGCTTTTGCATGAAGGGAGAGTGACTTTGTCTGAGGTGTCGTCCAGACACTCGGGATGGGGCGCGCAACCTTTCTCCGGGGCAGCTGTATACTGGTGCATGGCTAGTGTCCTCTGGTTTATCTCCGTTTACTGGAGTTGGGCGACCCGTTGCAGTACAGCTCCAACCAGATCCGAGTCATGTTGATTTTCACGAATCCCTGATAGGTTCGCCCCTTTTGCAAGCCTGCAGGGGCAGTAAACGTTAGAGTACGTTCAACCCTGGCGGCAGGACCCAGTGATTCTTCCTTCGTAGGTTCCATATGAATACTCACCGGCGGGATAATGGAAGATTTGAAGTCGTGAAGCAGGCGGTTGGCGAAGGTTTCATAGTCCTCATTGTCTGCCGCTTCACGAAGACTGTAGACCAGTGTACGACCGATCCAGTGACGTTCACGGAACCAGACCATACCCACCTCTCCAATCGCCAGTGGGACATTGCCCGTGTTAGCAATTTGAATATTGCAGCTGAGTTTATCTCCGCTGGCGCCCCGCATGTGTATATGTGTGGGGTTGAGGGAAAGTGAGGTGTTTTCCAGCACCTGAACCTGAATAATTTCGGACTGCTTTCCACAGGTAAGTCTAACTTCATAATTACCCGGCGGTGTTGCAGGGTCTAATGTTAGTAAGGCCTGGGTGCTTGAAGTAGACTGGGGAGGGAGGCGCAGTTGCATCGATAGTACTGCTGAAGTCAGAGTCGGTGTTTTACGTCGTTTATCGGACACTGCTTCCAGGTTTAGTTGGCGGATTTTTATTTTATCGTCAGAATGATTGGCAAACGTCAGTTCACCGGTACATTCTCCGGGCTTACCGGTAAACCGGAAGGGTCCCTTGCCGAGTTGCCAGTCATGTCCGGGCTCGCCAGTGTATGCGGTTTTCATGCCTGCCTCCGGATGAGATTAGTCACAGGTCTCGGTTTTGTGGGGGTGATAGTCTTCCGCGACAATCATGCCTTCCCCACAGGTTTCGAACTGAACTATTCGGCAGCCAAAAAGAGTCAGGCAGAATCTATAACTCAGGGGGAAGTGAAAGCGCATTGGACGCAATCCAAACTGGAAGTCCAACTGAGGCAATTCCCTGATGCGGATATTATCCAGACCCAGATCGACTTTGCTGTTGGTCTCAAGTCTTACCAGGGGAAGAGAAGTGATGCCCACATTGATGGGGGCGAGTTCTGTCAGTCGAATATTATCCAGCCCCAAATCAGCATCCAGATCAATGTCGATTGAGGGTAATTCTTTAATGCGGATATTATCGAGATCCAGATCCACGCCTCCACCGAGGTTAATGGTGGGAAGTTCCTTGATCCGGATGTTATCCAGGGCAACGTCAACACTCATAAGACGGCTCCATAGGTCAGGCCACAATGATTCCAGGCAAATAAATACCTTGAACCTTCGCTAAATACTCCTGATCACAGCCTTGGGAACAGACAGGGAAACCTTCCCGGTCAGGATGTTGACAGTAAATTCGATACTGGGCCGGAGACTCAATACTATTCCTGTCGGATAATACTCAGGACACAGAGAAGCACATCTGAACTGGCATGTGCTGTGTACATCACCATGTCATTTTGACAATTAAGTCACAGCTTACAGCTAAATTCGGAATACGGCGGACTGCTAATGACAGCTTGGTTACTGGGAACAGCTATATTTTTTGCTATTTCAGAAAATAGCTACAGAGAAAGGTACGACTAAGACGTTAGAGTATGTTGCTACAAATAGTCTGTCGGTTCAATAGTCGCGCCAATATGTCAGCTGATTTTTTCGTAACTAGCCGATGAGCTGACGGTTGCCGGAGGCTTCTTACAGGTAATTCCCCACATGGAATATTTCATCTAACAACTTGATTAACATAACCTTAATGTGATGAAAATCACATTAAGGTCTGTATAATTGCGCCCCCTTAACTTCCGGAGAATGTTTCAGGGCCGGAGGGGGCGTCATCAGTGAACTCCTCAAATAGCCGGTCCGCGTCAAGAAGTATAAACAGGGCTGTTCCCGGAAGTTAATTTCATCAGACGTGTACACTTTGAGTATTATTTATGAAGTACAAGCTTAAATTTGTTTCTCTGCTTGGCACGGCAGTGCTGTCACTCTCTTCCTCCCAAATTTTCGCCTCAGGCTACGCCTTGAACGAGCAAAGTGCCTCGGCCATGGGTATGGCCAATGCTGGTGCGGCTGCCAATCCGGAAAATGCCACGACTCTGTATTTTAATCCGGCGGGATTGGTTCATCTGGAAAAGGCTCAGGTTTCCGGTGGTATCACTTTTCTGGATGTGAATTCCGACTTTAAAGGGTCTGCCACTGATACTGTCGGGCAACCGGTTTCCGGTGGTGATGGCGGTGACTATGTGAGTCTCAGAACCATCCCGAACTTATATTACAGTAGACCGATTAATGATTCCGTTAGTGCTGGAATTGGTGTTTATGCGCCTTATGGAGTTGCTGGCGAGTATGACGAAGATTTTGTTGGTCGTTTTTTCGCCGATGAAACAGAAGTTCGTGGTATTGCCGTACAACCGACCATGGCGTTTAAGCTGAATGACGAATTCTCCGCAGGGTTGGGGATCATTTTTATTCACATGGATGGAAAACTGAGTAAGGCCCAGGAATACTCAGGCACCGGACTGCCTTCCGCATTGTTGAGAGAGGGCCACTTTGAAGTGGAAGGGCATGATAACGGTATTGGCTGGAATTTCGGCCTTATGTATCAACCAAGCAATGACACGACGCTTGGCTTTAATTTTCGCACCAAGGTTGATCTGACCCTGGAAGGCGATGCGCATCTGACCAATGTGCCGGTCGCGACTGGCGGAAACCCTCCCGTAGCCTATGTTACGCGAAATGAGAAAGCGAAGGTCCCGCTGACTTTGCCGGAGACGGCGACGTTCAGTCTGAAGCATGATCTGAACGATCAATGGTCTCTCTATGGTGGTGCGACCTGGACCCGGTGGTCACGTTTTCAGAATCTGGATATCTTCACCCGGGAAGAAGCCGGATTTGGTGAGATTTCTGCACGGAGCGGCGTGATGTTTAACGAGCCTGGGATGATTGGGCACGTACGTGAGCGCTGGAAAAATGTCTGGGCATTCTCCGTAGGGGTTTCCTACGACTACTCAGAGCGTCTGACTGTGAAAGCCGGATACGCTTATGACGAATCTCCGGTGCAGAAGGAGTATCGTACTGCAAGGGTGCCTTCTACTGACCGTAACTGGATTACACTGGGAGCTCAGTACCGTATGGAAAACGATCTGGTACTGGACGGTGCCATTGGCTACCTCTTAATCGATGATGTGGAGTTGGATGAGAGTACTTACACAGTGGATGATCAGCGTGTGGGTCTGGCGAACGTTGAGGGGACCTACGATTTGAGTGCCTATGGTCTGGCATTCCAGGTGACCAAATCATTCTGATCTGGTTGGTCGGGCAGGGCGGTGGACGCTATGCCCGAATCTGATTACATAAAAAAGGGGATGGTAAAACATCCCCTTTTTTGTCTGTGGCCGGGCATTTCTGTTGTCAGGGCAAGATAGCTTCTAAATAAGCCCGATCAGTCTTTATCGATATGTTTTCTGATCAGTGTGTCAACTGACAGAAGACCAGGCCCTGTGACGACCAGAAGACCCAGAATAGACATCCAGTAATAGTGTTCCTGGGTGCCCGGGTAAACAAACGTCTCTATAACCACCGTCATGATTAACAATCCGAATGCCCCGATTCTTCCCGCGAGACCCAAAGCCAGCAAGGTCGGCAGAACAAGCTCGCCTATGGTGCCCATAACTGCAGCGACATTATAGGGAATGAAAGGGATAACGTATTCATACTGGAATAGGAAAATCGTACTGTCCCAATCTTTTATCTTGAGTAATCCGGATTTGAAAAAGGCGTAGGCAATAAATATTCTCACGACGAGCATGACTAATGGTTTCAGCCATTTGTCCACCGCTGAAAGTGACCATTGGAATGTGTTAACTAAGGCCTGCATTATAAACTCCTGGGTGATTGGCCGCTTGATGTCATGTCAGCGGTAGATTTAGTTGTTAATTGAGTGATCGATACTGTTATTTGGTTGACAGACAATACCCTGCTGCAGGCACTGTGAAATAAATTCGGGAAGTTGTTCGTGGCCCGGGTAGGAAAAGGCGCTTTCAATTGCCTCTCCAAGTGTGTTGCCGGACTGGACGGATAGCAGGAGTGCGCTGGCAGCTTCCGACAGGTTCCAGACCTGCACTTGCTGTTGATGACGAAAAACCAGAACCGTCACGGGACCCGACTCAAGGTCTACATTGAATTCGCTTTCATGGTCGCGTGCCTGCTGCCATATGGCATCGACAGGGAATCTGGAGTGCACTATTGCTACGCCGGTATTCAACACTGGCCGGGATTGCAGCAATTGCTCCTGATCTGTGGTCAGATCCAGTGGTGGTTGCTCAGTTATATAGTAGGCACGGTGATGGTGCCATTCGAGACAGGCAACATCTGCCAGGTAGGGTAGCGCTGCTAACGGATCAAACCCACAGAGGAAACCAGCGAAGCCTTCACCATATAAATGCACATCGCCTTGCTCGGGTTGTTCTTTCCTGATATATCGCTCACACATCGCCTCAAAAAATTCCTGGCCGACCAGTTTTTCGATCACCGGATAGACCTCTTTAAGGTATTGGGTGAGTCCGGCGGTCACGTTGTTGCGATAGATGGATAACCGGGTGAGGTAGTGTTCCTCAACATAGTCGTCCAGGTGGTTTGATCCCTGGTAGAGATAGTCCAGAAAAGATTGCTGGAGCTCATGCAGATTCATTGAAAACTCCTTTCCGGCTCAGAATTTCAGTGGCCTTTACCGCTTCGGAAACCAGAACTTCAATTGCCGGATAATCACTGTCCCATTCAATGAGTGTGGGTCTTTGGCCAATGGTCTGAATGCAGTATTCATAGAGCTCCCAAACGGGATCTGCAACTTGTCTGTTGTGGCTGTCGATCAGAAAATTGTCTTCACCATTTTCACTCGTAATATGCCCGGCAAGATGAAATTGCCCAATATGCTTCGGCTGGATCTGGCTAATGTAGTAATAGGGATCGATGCCAACATTTCGACTTGAGATATACAGATTGTTGACGTCCAGTAGAATGCGGCAGCCGGTTTCTGCGGCCAGTCGGTCAAGAAACTGACTTTCTTCAATGTTGGTAGTTTTGAATGCGAGATAGTTTGAGGGGTTCTCGACCAGAATCTGTCGGCCCAATGTATCCTGCATCTGATTCACATGGTCAATAAATACCTGAAGTGACGATTCCACATAGGGAACCGGTAGTAAGTCCGGAGCATGTCTGTGTTGATATCCGCTCCAGGCCAGGTGTTCTGATACCAGGAAGGGATTCGTATCATTGATCAGGTCCTTCAACTGTTTCAGGTGTTTCCGGTCAAGTCCGTCGGCCCGACCAAGCGAAAGTCCTACGCCGTGCAGACTGACAGGGTAGTTTTCCCTGACCTTGCAAAGGGAATCCCGTGAAAGACTGTTGCCGAAATAGTTTTCACTATGGGCTTCGACAAACCCAACGGGTTGCGGGTTCTCCAACAAAGGGGAGAAGTACGGGGCTCGAATACCGATGCCTGCCAGTTGGGGAATTGTTTGTGACATGATGAGTGTTCCGGATGATCAATCTTGACGATGGGGAAAGCGATCCGGAAGGCTGCTGGGCCTTCCGGATGAGAGCCGATTACATACCGGCTTTCAGGGAACCACCATCGAGCTTTGTGCAAAGACCGGCAGGAACCAGAACCCATTCGCCTTTGTCGCCGTCTTTAGTCGCGTGACCCTGACAGCTATGACCGTTTGCCTGGCAGTCATTCATACCTGCTTTTACCACACCGTAGCACTTTTCCATTTCTTTTTCGGCTGCTAAAGCGGAGCCGGAAGCCAGAGCCATTGCACTTGCCATTACTGTTGCTGCTGCTGCACTTGTAACCAATTTGTTTTTCATAAATAGATGTTCCTTAAAATTTAGTTTTGTCATTACCTTTTCTGCAAGGATGCAAACGTTATCCAATGCATTGGGTGTTTTCTATGACCTGCGGTATTTGGAAAAGTTTAAAATTTTACTTAACTTTTTTTTAATGCTTTACAGCAGACCCTGGCATGAGCATATCTGTGTCGTACCTGCTAATCCTTGGTCAGATAAATCTGGTAGGTTAGTTCTTTGTTTGCCGATGGTGTTCAGGCTTTGGTGGCAGAGGCGGGGGTAAACTTTGCTTGGCGGCAATATCAATTATCAATAATGTCGAAGCAGGTTTAGCAGGATAATGCTGTGCTCTATCCGATTCGCAGAGAGTAAACGCCGGTGTATTATGTGAAACGATGATAGACACCGGCGGTATTTCTTATTTTAGTTGCCATGTTGACTGGCCATGATTACGAGTATCATTTTCTTTTGATGATCATAGGGTAATCAGGGGTTGGGTTCAGTGGGCACGAGTAGACGTATTCGCCTTCTGTCAACTCAATTAAGTAGTCCTTACTACTACCCTCCGTCAGCCCGCCTCCGGAAACACTGGGCAGGGTCAATCTGCCTATTCCAGAGCCACGAAGCCAAAAACCCAACTCATAAGGAACATTTTTATTCTGAACTCTGAAGATATATTTTCCGGGTTCAAGAATCATGGGTTGGACTTCACCAAGGCGCTTCTCACCGGTTTGATTGTTTATTTGCTTACAATCATCAAATGACAATGTTTCGAAGCCGAGATTTTTTCCTTCCGGTTCTACAAACTGACAACCTGTTTGTGTCAGATGAATCACCGTTGGCTCAGATGCCGAAAAAACATGTCCTGCAATAGTTAGCAGGGAGATACCGACTAGAAACCTTGATGTTAAGTGAATACAGGGATTTCTGGGCGCGTTGTGAGTTGTCTCATATTGTGTGAGTTTCATGTTCGATCTCCTGAGACTTGTTTCAAGGATCTTTGGTACGTCTTGATTAGATCATGGTTTGGACTACTTTTTTAGGATAGCGGACTATTTTCTGGTGATGTTCTTTCTTAGAAATCAGAGTAGGGAATTAGTTCCAAGTTAAAAAACAATTGCTGTGAACTATTCGGAAGTTGGGCTGTCATACCGTTCACAAGCGCGAATATTCTGTCGCAAGTTTGAGAGACCAGCTGCGCTGGCTGTCGGAACCTTGGAAATTCGTCGGGGTTGTTGATTTTGCGTCGGACTTCGTTGATGACAACAATAATTGTGATGGAGCTTGATACCAATGAAACATCTGAATACCGAGATAACATTCCAAAAGCGTCCCACGTCAGCAAATTGTCCTCTATCTGTCACAGCAGGCCTTTTGGCTGCCCTGTTAAGCTCGGGAGTCGTCTACGCCGGATGTTCTCCCTGTAAGCCCAAATGTAAGCCCGCCGCCGCAGCAAATCCCTGTGCGGCTAAAAATCCCTGCGCGGCTAAAAAGTGGGCCTGCAATCCCTGTGCTGCGAGAAAGCCTTGCAACCCCTGTAATCCTTGTGCTGCGAAAAACCCCTGTGCATCAAAAAGTCCCTGTGCTGCCAAGAAGAAAGCCCAAGTGACAAGGCCAACCAATTATCAGCCATACAGTGGGAAAAATATGGAACAATTATTGGCCTTGGGTAAGCGGCTATATAATGATCCGAAGCTGAGTTCTAATGGTCTTGCTTGTTCGACTTGTCATGTTGGCGGGGCTGCCTTCGGGAAAACATTTGCCAAGCCATATCCGCACCGTGTAGCTATGGCGGCGAACCAATTTGGTATTCCCAGCATTAATTTGGATGAAATGGTGCAACTGTGCCTAGTGCAGCCCATGCAGTCCAAAACACTTCCATGGAACAGCAAAAAGCTGGCTGCTCTGACGGCCTATACCGCTGAAATACAAAAGGGATTTAATCCCTGTAAAGCAGCAGAAGCTAATCCGTGTAACCCTTGTAACCCCTGCGCTGCAAAGAACCCATGTAAGGCGAAAAACCCCTGTGCTGCGAAAAATCCCTGCTCAATTAAAAAGAAAGCCTGTGCACCATGTAATCCGTGTGCGGCGAAAAATCCTTGTGCTGCCAAGAATCCCTGTGCAGCCAAGAAATCCTGAAGCTTTCAGCGATACGCCATGTATGATCATTCATGGCGTATCGCTGGCAAGTTGAATTGACACTATCCTCAGTTAGTATCATGAGTCCTTCTTTGAATACTCCTTGGTCCAGCCTGCCGGAAACACATCATCTACTTTTGCCAGATATAGATGGTCTGCACGAAAATCAGATTATCTGTCTGAAAGAGGCTGCTACAAGTCTTATAGAGTGTTACCGGCTGCTTGAAAAAGCCGGAATCAACATTGTCGGTGAGATACTGAAAGGGCAGGGAACCTTCTATGAAATGGATCATTATCCAAAAGATGATGTCTACGATAATGAAACTCATGCTCAGTATTACTATCACGCACATCGTAATCTAGAAGAAGAGCATGGGCATTTCCACACGTTTCTGCGCGCCAAGGGTTACGGCCGCGAAATACCTCCAGCACCCGGTTTTCTAAAAACCGAGCCTTGGCCTGAAGGAGGTGAGGCTCTGTGTCATTTTGTAGGGGTATCGATGGATCGCTGGGGCTATCCAATAGGATTGTTTGCGACTAATCGATGGGTTACGGATCAAACCTGGTATTCTGCGGAGACTAGCATCAGTCTATTGGACAAGTTTCGTGTTGAGCATGCACATCCAAATCTGGTTGTTAATCTCTGGATCACCCAGTTATTGAAGTTGTTTAAACCACATATTGAACATTTGCTCTATCATCGTGACCAGGTAATCGAGAGTTGGCGGCAGATGTTTCAGGGTAGAGATGTTCTGGAAGACAGGGAGCTTGAAGTCACAGGCTATTTCCCTATCGATTCCAAGCTCTGGGCAAACCAGGTATTAAAACTGTAACACTGGGGAGCCTCTGAAAAACATTGGCGAGGCTGCCAGTGCGAGGAAAAGCGTGAATAAATGAGCATTTTGAGTGGAGTTTTGCGCGTCAATGGCAGAGCTGGTAGTTTCTCAGAGGCTCCTTGGTTTTAACGCCATAAGTCCTTTATAGGCGTGTCTGGAGAAAACCGTGTCGCAATCTGCGCCTGAAGGAGTTCTGCACTGGCTAGGGCGTCGGTGAGTGCGTGATGCGGACTGTAAAATGGGAGATTGTATCTTGCCCGGCTCTCGGCCAGACGAATGGAAATCGGGTGACGTCCCAACAGACGATTCACCAGTCCGCGAGGTCTGCTCCTGTGAATTCTAGCTTCAAGTTCCATGGTATCAATGACTGGAAACTCACAACCTTCACCGATGCGGGCTTTAAGTTCATTGTTGAGAAAAGGGCGTTCGATTCCGCGATGGTGGACCACCACGACTTTTCCGGTCAGGGCAATCAGCAGCTCATCCAGAATTCGCATGATGTCCGGGGCTCTGGCGACTTCGGAATGGGTGATCCCATGTATTACGATGGATTCGGTACTCAGTTCCTCACGGGGTTTGAGTATCCAGTGCTGGGCGCCACTACAACGGATTCTGTTCAAATCCATCGGGACAAGACCAATACTGACAATGCCGTTGCTTTCTGGATCAAGTCCGGTGGTTTCAAAATCCATGGCCACCAGGGGGACTTGCGAGATAGGCGTGTCTCCATCGACAACACCGGCGGCGTAAAAGTTTTGCAGGCGGGCATCTTTGGCTTCGGCGGCCAGCTTTTTAAAGCGTGCCGGCCAGTTTGGTGAGCCTGGGTTAGAGTTACCCGGAAGTTGGTTTTTCTTACGCAAGTAAAGCACGCTTTTCTACCTGGCTCTTTGGGATTGATAGCGAAAACGAAGATACTTCTGTGCATTGCTTAATATCTGGAATGCATCTTTAAGCGTTTTACGCTCAAAGTCAGAAAGGTTTTCCGGTTCCACATTGTTGTCTGGCTCGCGGTTGGCTTCCAGATCCAGGGCCTGATGCCGGATGCGGACCATCGCAATGAATTCCAGTGCGTCCCGTAGGTCCAAACCGTGGCCATGTGGCAGTATGTCGGCATCAATGATGTCCTGCAATCTGTCAAAGGAATTGAGAGAGGTTGAGCCACAGGCAAGAGAATGAACTCGGATCAGGTCTGCCAGAGGCGCAGTTCCCCGGCGTTTGATGTTAAAGGAATTGCTGTGTCTGCCGTCTTTTTCCATGACGAAACTTTTGAAGAAGCCGAGAGGTGGCGTTCGACGCAATGCATTTCGGGCCATGCAGGAAAGGAATCTGGGACTTTTGCGGGCTTCCCGCACAATCAGCTCTCTCAGGTCTGCAGCCCATTCGGTCTTGCCCCAGACACCGTCCAGATCAAAAAAGATTGAGCTGTTCAGGAGAAATTCTGGTGTCGGGTTTTCAATCCATTCTGTGAAATAGTCTTCCCAGACGTGCAGAGGCTGGCGCCATTTGATATTGGTTGCCATGATATCGCCCTTGCAATAGGTGTAGCCGCACTCAGCAAGCCCATCACTGACGAATTTGGCTAAAGCCTTGAAGTAGGTGTCGTGGCGGGCTGGATCAAAACGGTTGTCCAGAATCAGGGCGTTGTCCTGATCTGTCACAATCAGTTGTTCTTCCCGCGCCATGGAGCCCAAGGCCAGAAAACAATAGGGAATAGGAGGCGGGCCCAGTTCAGCTTCCGCCAGTTCAAGCAGGCGTTGTTTGAAACTGCGACCAATAATTGACATGGCGCTACCGACCATGTGTGAGTTGGCATCCTCGTTGACCATTCGACTGAAACAGGCATTGACGTCGGGCCCCAGAGCCTTGAGTTCCTCAACGTTGTGCTGATGGAAAATGCTACTGACAACGAACAGGCTGTTCTGGGATTCGTATCGGATAATGTCTGATAAGGCGATAACCCCTATAGGGTGGCCCTTTTTCAATACTGGCAGATGGTGAATATTGTTACGCAGCATGGCCAGGGAAGCTTCAAAGACAAATTGATGATGCTCGATGCTTGCCAGATCGCTCGTCATGATTTCGCTAACCGGCGTGGAATAACTCAAGCCCGGGGCGACAAGCCGCTTACGGATATCCACATCTGTAACGATTCCCGCCAGGTACCCTGAACTACTGGCTTGTCGGGCTGCATCAGACGCTCTTTCATATACGATCAGCAACGAGGAAACACTTTCCTCTGACATAAGAACCGCCGCTTCCTGGGCTGTAGACTGGATGCCGAGTGTCACCGGTTCCCGAGTGATCAGAGTTTCAACTTTTGATGTCATCAATTCATTGGCATCTTCTCTTCGCGATACCGCTTGACGCAACCGGGTGTGGTCTTCGATCTCTACGAAGTCGGCAAACAGTTCAAAATTCTCAAACAGCTCATTAAAGATGGCTTCAGGAATGAGATAAACCAGCGAGTCCTCCAGCGCTTTAGCGGGGAAGCGGACCCTTTTATTTCGAAGCAACCCGAACTCGCCAAAGATACCGCCTTCACTCAATCGGTTGTAGAGATCACCGTTGCGCCGGAATACCTCAACCGCGCCGCTGCGGATGACATGCAGGGCATCGACTTCGTCACCGAACTGAAGAATCTGGGTACCGGCCTTGAAATAACTGATTTCTATGTTCTGGGACAGCCACCCCAGAGTCTCTTCCGGCAGGTCGCGAAAAGGGGGATGGCGGTGTAGAAAGTCGAGTATTTCAAGTTGTTCTGCCTGCATGGGGTACCCGAATCAGGAATGAATGGAACGACTGGTTGCAGGGAGTTGTTGAATCAACTTTGAAGCTCCCTCATAGAATTCTAGCATGTCATACCGGGGTAAACATTGGCTGATGTCGGCAACAGTAAGTCAAATCACGACATTTTGTACTGGAGGGCGTATTTCATGTCTGTAACATGGGCGGGAATCGAATTCATTTTATGGTAGCGTTAGGGCGTTATCCGCAATTGCATGTCCTGTCATGACAATTGTACCAGTCTGGTGTTGAGGGCTGTCGTCAGTGAAGGGGAGGGATTTTGGATAAACCTAAGCGTTTTTTGAACTTTGATCTTGAGCATTTACGTAAGAGCAAAGAGGGGATCTGGTTTGTTGTCGACCTGCTCATGCTGTTACTACTGGCGATTAATCTGACTCTGATAATTATCGATTCTGTTTACCGGCTGGATTTTATCGAGGGCTATATAGCTTCGAATGTCTCCCTGTTAGAGCCACCGTTGATATGGCTGAAGGAGCATTTTTTTGCGATCGATGCCATTTTTGTCAGCATCTTCCTCACTGAATTCTGTGTCCGTTGGATCGTTGCTGTCAAACACACAACCTATCACCGATGGTTCTATTATCCCTTTATACACTGGTATGATCTGGTTGGATGTATCCCCCTGACCGGTATGCGGATACTGCGATTTCTTCGTGTCTTTTCCATCATCTACCGCCTGCACAAATACAAGATTATTGATATCAGGCAGTCTTCGATCTTTCAGTTCTTTGCCTTTTATTATGATGTGCTATTGGAAGAACTCAGTGATCGGGTGGTGATAAAGGTTCTGAATGGCATTCAGCAGGATATTGAGGATGATAATACGCTGAGTCATCGGATCATTGAGGAATTGGTGAAGCCACGGCTGACGCGTTTAACGACCTCCGCAGAACTGATTACCGATAGTATAGCCGAAGCGATGCATTCAGAGGCTGAGCATCCATTCTCCGTCCAGTTGCGTGAAAGTGTTATCTCTGCCATGCGCAATAATGAAAACCTGGAGCGGTTGAAACGTGTTCCCATTGTTGGTGAGCCACTGGTAGAGGAATTGGAGGGAGCGGTCGCCCAGATGGTGATCGATACCATAGCCAGACTGATCGGAGAGCTGCCGGAATTAATACAGGAGGATAGTCTCAGGGCGAGTCTTCGCACAGGTGAGCAGGCCTGGGATGATCTGGATAAAGAGATTCTGGGCCTGATCCATGAAATACTTGAGTTTGCGAAGGTTCAGGTTTCCCGGCAGCAATGGAAGGTCCGTCTGGATCAGGTTTAGCTGACTGTCAAATATTTGAACATTTGTTGGTTATCGGTGTGATATGACGCCTTGCGCTGATGTATTCAGGCCGGGGCGGCTGATGGCAGAAAGGGGCAACAACCTGGTTGCTCATGGCGTTATACACCATAAAGACGTTTGATCTGGGAAGCGGGCTGATATTACCGTTCGATCCATGCATCGTATTACAGTCAAAAACTGTGACGCTGCCGGGTTTTCCGGTTGCCCGGGCGATGCCTCCCCGTTTGACAAGATACTGAAGGTGTTCATCGCTGGGGGTGCCCAATTCCTGCTTCTTCAGTGAGCCCTTAAAGTGTTCTGACGGAGTCTCCCCTTCGCAGGATACGTAATAACGATGGGAGCCTGGGATCAACATCAGAGGCCCGTTGTATTCCTGGTTCTCTGTAAGCGTTATGGAAATACTGAGTGCCCGCATCCTTGGCATGCCGTCTTCCACATGCCAAGTCTCAAAATCAGAGTGCCAATAGAATTCGCGGCCTCGAAATCCGGGTTTATAGTTGATTCGAGATTGATGAATATAAATGTCATCATTCAAGATAAAGCGGGCCAGTTCTACCAGTCTTGAATCCTGCATCAGTTGCCTGAATATCTGACTGAACTCGTGGACTTTGAAAATTGAGCGGATATCTCCTGACTCTTTTTCGGTAATCGTTTCCTCCGCCCCTTTCAGGGAGTGGGAAGTTCTCAGGGCCTCCAGTTCGTCCTGGTAGCTTTTAATTTCCTCCGGGCTGAAAACATTATCGATCATCAAAAAGCCCTGATCTTCATACTGATAAATGAGCTCCCGTGATAGAGGCAGACTGAAATATTGCGACGATGTGTGCCGGGCATCAGGCAATTGGCGCGGATCTGAGTAGACAACCGGGTCCAGTCGTTCCATCAGATTGCTTTGGCAGTTGTCACGTGAAGGATAAATATCGGGACAGTTATTCTGATTGGTTTCTGCTTTATTCGTCATACATCATCCTCTTTTTCAACAGTGATCAACGCTGCATGATCAATATGGATGTAGAATGTGAGTGGGTTTATGCTCATGCTGTCTTAGGGAGAGTCTGAATAACCCCAAGGTTCTGAGGTAATTCAAACTCTCGACGATATATGGCCGAATATTCAGAGTGTTTTTCCGGCCATTTTGGATCTTCCCCCCCTGTGGGGCGTCATCTGGGCTCACTGCCCCTAT